>JBIQJF010000081.1:0-7569 GCA_044507675.1 Opitutales bacterium
ACATCGAAAGCGTCGGCGGCGTGCACTTCCTCCTCGCCGGCGGCGGCCCGCTCGCTGGGAAATAATCTGTGTCCCATCACCCGGGCGCGGGAACTTGTTCGAGCGCGGAAGGAGCCCTGCGTCCCGACACGAGCGAAGCGGGACAAGAGTCCGCTCGTCATCATACCCTTTACTGAGATTCGCGTCGCATATCTGACACACCCCGTCGCTTCGCGCCACCCCTCTTCATCCCGAACTATGCAGCGGGATGTGGGTCAGCGCGCTTGCGCGCGCCCTGGAAATGCGCCCGCAAGCGGGCTGCCCACAGCATCACCATAGAGATTCTCGCCACCGCGTGTGATCAGGTTTAACTGCATGAGTCGGGCTTCATAGAGGGGATTCAAACCCACGCCGCCGAAAATTCCCGTCTATCAAGAGGGGTGCCCGTCAGGGCGGGGTGTGTGCTCGATCTGCGAATTGAATGAGACTGGTGTTAACCGAAGAAACATCGTTCCTCTACCCGGCCAGACGAATCCAGCGCCGGGGTGTGTAGGCAAGCAGCGACCAGCCGCGAAACGGCCAGTCGCCGTCGCTTATCTCACGGAAACAGTCCCGGTCCCTGCTCCGGCGCCTTGTGCGCGAAGATGAACCGCAAGCCACGCGTGTAAGCCTCCAGTTGCATGCCGGCATGGCGCTCGCCGTCGATGATGCGGAACTGGTAGGCAAGATCGGGATATTGGCGCGAGTTCACCCGGGCGTTGTAGCGCAGGATGCTGCTGATGAACCCCACACCCTCGTTCTCGCCCATTGTCACATGCAGGCGGCCTTTCAAGGTGCGACCGGCCGCGGCGAACTTCTTCTCGTAGTCCAGCAGCCAGTCATCGCCCACCATCACCGCAGGGGTCGCCGCGATCCAGCCGTGGAAGAGCTCGGGCTTGGAATACATCGAATACAGCGTGAACAAGCCGCCCAGCGAGGCGCCTGCGAGGACCCGGTGCGCCGGGTCGGCGCGATACTCGCGTTCGATGAACGGAATGATGGTCTTCTCGATTGTCTCCAAAAACTCCGCCGCGTGCCCGGTGTTCGCATCACCACCGCGCACGACCGGCGACAGCTCCCACGAACGAAGCTGGCCGTAGTTCAGGTTCTCACCGGCATAGCCGAGCCCGACGATGATGAAGTCCGGCACGACCTTGTCGAAAATCAGCGAATTGCGGATGGCGTCGAGCTTCTGGAAATCCCAGTAACCGTCGGTCACGTAGACCACCGGATAGCGGCGGTTGGGATTCTCCGCGTAGCCTCCCGGCAGGCCGACTGACAGCTGGTAATGGCGGCCTGCGGCGGTCTGGGGTAACACGCGCAACTCGGAGTTGCCGATGACATGCGGCGGATAGGCGGACGCGGCCATGGCAGCGACCGCGGTGACGGCGGCGAGGAAAGAAACGAGTAGCGTTTTCATGGGTTTGCTGAATGAAACCCTTCCGACCAAAAATCCCCTACAAAAAATCCTATCACAATAGACCAAACCCTTGTTGTAGCGGCACTCTAGGAGGCCGGACTCCCTGCGACGGTCGCAGACCGCCGCTACAGTTTTAATCGCCGACCCCCGAGCCGCTCACTTTTCGCTTTAATCCCGCACCCGGCAGCTTTTCGCTCTCCTCCTTATGACCAAGCCCGCCTGCCCTGCCTGCACGCTCGAAGACGTCCTCGAACATCCCGACCACTGGGAATGCTCCACCTGCGGCCACGAATGGCCCAAGGAGGAAGCGCCCGAGGCCGCCCGCGTCGTGAAGGACGCCAACGGCAACGTCCTCGCCGACGGCGACGCGATCACCGTCATCAAGGATCTGAAGCTCGGGGGCTCGCAGGTGCTCAAGGCCGGTTCCAAGGCCAAGAGTATCCGCCTCGTGGACGGCAACCATGAGATCGACTGCAAAATCGACGGCATCGCCTACGCCCTGAAAGCCTGCTTCGTGAAGAAGGCGTGAGAGTCGGATCGAAGGCGGGAGGGACTGCACGTCCCGACTCGTCCAAACTGCACCGGCACTCGTTCTCTTTCTCTTAATCTTTCCCTATCTCCCTGTTGTCTTAGCACCGAGCGCCGAGCACATACCGCGAGAAAGATTAAGAGAACGAGAAAGGATTTCCTCTCACGCCGCCGCCGGCAGTTTCGTCAGGCGCACGGTTTCCCGGGCGAGTTGGGCCACGCGGTGAATCTGTTCGTCACTGACGAGCTTCCCGTCGGCGAAATCGCCGCCCGTCGCATAGACGAAACGCGGCACGATGAGGCAGCGGAAGTCGAGCATCAGACTGTTGGCGAACGCCATGATTGCCATGAAACTCGCCTTGCCGGCCGCCGCGCACAGAAATCCCACCGTCTTGTTCTCCCATGCCTTGCCGGTCAGCTCGATGAGGTTCTTCAACGCCGCGTTCCCGTCGAAGTTGTAGATCGGCGAGGCGATGATGATCGCATCTGCCGCGGTGAGCCGCGCCTGCACCCGCGCCACTTCAGGATGGGCGTAAGCCTCGCCGCCATCGCAGAGCGGGAGTGGGTGGTCGCGCAGGTCGAGCACTTCGGCGGACACGCCGTCGGCCGCGAGAACGCGGGCGGCTTCGTGCGCAAGAATGCGGCTGTTGCTGTCGGGATTCAGGCTGGCGGAGACGATGAGGATCATGGTTGCAGGTTTTTGGATAGGCCGCACGGTAGCACCTCAACCAAACTTGAGGTCAACCATGCCGGCTAAAAAATCCCTCTCCTGCTCCGACTGCGTGCGTGAACTCAGCGTCGGCGAGATCGCCCGGCGCAGCGGCGTCGCCGCCTCCGCCATTCATTTCTACGAGGCCAAGGGCCTCCTCTACAGCTGGCGCAACGGCGCCAACCAACGGCGCTACCCACGCGAGGCCCTGCGACGCGTATCGCTCATCAAGGTCGCCCAACGCCTCGGCATCCCACTCGCCGCCATCAAAGCCGCGCTCGATGCCCTGCCCCGCGGCCGCACCCCCACCGAAGCCGACTGGCGCAAGCTCTCCGCCCGCTGGCAGGCAGACCTCGCTCGCCGCATCACCGAACTCGCCCGCCTGCGCGACCAGCTCAGCGAGTGCATTGGCTGCGGCTGCCTCTCGTTGCAAAGCTGCCCCCTGCGCAACCCCGGTGACACCCTCGCCCGCCGCGGCCCCGGCCCTCACCTGCTGGCCTGCGCGGCGAAGGACTGACATCAGCGTCCTTTAACTCTTGGACTGTCATTGCGAGGATCCCGCGATCGCGGGAGACGAAGCAATCCAGCTGGATCGCCACGGCGCGCTTCGCGAGCCTCGCGATGACATGGGATCGAATGTGGGAGGGACTTCACGCCCCGACACGATCCGGGCTGCAGTCCTCGCCCTCTTGATACTTGTTACTTGGCCGCTCCGCGGCCCTGCGGCCCTCACGTAATCCGATTCAGCCAGCGCACGCCGGCCATCATCAGCCCGAGCACGGCGAGCGCGATCCACGGCACCGCCGGCAGCGAATATTGCGCGACCCAACCGGCCACGGCTGGCACGATCGCCGCACCAAAAGCCGCGCCGCCTGACTGGCGTCCGATCACGGTTTGCACCGCCGTCGGAGCAAAGCGCCGCGGCACCTCGTGCATCAGCGCCGGGTAAATCGGAGCAAGTCCCGCGCCGGCCACGATCAAGCCGGCGATGGCCGCGACCGGACCCGGCACTGCGGCAAACACGATCATTCCGACCACCGCCAGCCACGCGCCAGCAGCCACGAGTTGGCGGTTACCCCACTTTTCCGCCACGAAACCCACGGCAATGCGCCCCACCGTCAGCGCACCAAAGAAGCCCGCCACGCAGAGCGCCGCGTTCTCCGGCTCGAAGCCGCGCCGAACCACCAGCACCGTGCCGGCCCAGAGGCCGGTCGTGCCTTCCGCCGCAACGTAAAGCGCAAAGATCACCGGCGACAGCCAGCCCGCGAACGAATTGGCCGGCGTCGTAGGCGCACGCCCCTCGGCCCCGTGATGATCTTCCGCGCGCCGCTCCGGCACCTTGTTCCAAAGTCCCAGCGTGATCAAAAACAGGAATGCCAGCCCCGCTTGCGCCACACTGATGAGCAGGTAGCCCGTGCGCCAGCTGTGACCCGCGCCGAGCGCCCAGCCGATGATGAACGGCCCGCTCGTTGCCCCGATGCCCCAGCACGCGTGCAGCCAGTTCATGTGTCGCCCGCTGTAGTGTCGCGCCACGTAGCCATTCAACCCGGCATCCACCGCGCCCGCACCCAATCCAAGCGGGATCGCCGCCGCATAGAGCCACAGCGCACCCTGCGCTTGCGACAGGATGAACATGCCGCCCGCCGTCAGCAGTCCGCTCACGAACACAACGGGGCCGGTGCGAAAGCGCGCGACGATCCAGCCACTGGAAAATCCCGCGATGCCCGTCAGCAACGTGCCAACCGTATAAAAGGTTCCCGCCAGGCCCAGCGGCAGGTTGAGCTCCGGATACATCGCCGGCCACGCCGTGCCCAACGTGCCATCGGGCAACCCGAGGCTGATATAGCCCAGATAGATGATCAGCAGCAGGAGAAAGGAAGCGCGCCGTTGGTCCACGATGAAACCCACAAGCAGACAGCCACGTCCCCCAATGACAAGACGCGACCCGCCGCATCCTGAAACCCTCATGTCAGCAGCGTTGATGCTGGCACCCTGACCGCGCACGCCCCTCCCCGTTCTCCCAGTAATTCTCACTCTCCGAATCCTTCTCGTTCTCTTTTTTGCCTCTCCCCTCGCCCGATTGCCGCAAAGCCAGCACGAAGCGACGGGGTGTGCCAGGCTATCTCGCTAGCCTCAATAAGGCGGCCTCAGCGTTTTCGTGTATTCGGTGTATTTCGTGGTTAAAATCGCGCCCCCTTCCCCGTCACTGCTTCCTAGACAATTCTCCGCGCCGCGGCACTGTGGCCGCCATGCAAAAATCCGCCCTGCTGATGCTTCTCCCCTTCACCGCCCTCACCACCTTCGCCGCCGCTCCGGCGGCCAGCCTGAAACCCGCCACCCGCGTTCGCGACGAAATCCCCGCGCACTACCGCTGGGACTTCTCGCCGATCTACGCCAACTGGGCCGCGTGGGAAGCCGGCATGAAGGAGATGGAAGGCAAGATGGACACCTTCGCCGCACTCAAGGGCAGCCTCGCCAGCGGTCCCGACGCCGTGCTCAAGGCCTACCAGCTCTACGACGAGATCGGCATGCTCCAATACCGCGTCTATCGCTACCCGCAGCTCCAGCGCGACGTGGACACCCGCAACCAGGAGATTGCCGGCAAGTTCCAGCGCGTGGGTGCGGTCTTCGCCAAGTTCGGCATAGCCACCGCCTGGTTCAACCCCGAGCTCCTCACCATCCCGCAGGAAAAGATGGAAGCGTGGATCAAGGCCACCCCCGACCTCGCGCCCTACGCGTTCACCATCCTCGACACCTACCGCCAGCAGAAGCACGTCCTCGACGAGCAGGGCGAGAAACTCCTCTCCTACGCCTCCCGCTTCAACCAAACCCCCGGCGCCATTTTCCAGGAACTCAGCACCTCCGACATCAAGTTCCCCTCCATCACACTCGCCGACGGCGCGGAAGTGACCGTCTCGCCCGCCAACTACGGCCAGCTCCTCGAGACCAACTACCACCAGCCCGACCGCGCCGCCGCCTTCACCGCCCACCTGCAGACCTACGCCGCCACGGCCAACACCTATGCGGCGATCTACAATGCCATCCTGCAGCGCGGCTGGGCCTCGGCGCAGGCCCGCAATTACCCCACCACCCTCGACGCCGCGCTCGATGGCAACGCCATCCCGACCTCCGTCGTGCAGACGCTCGTGGACACCACCCGCGCCGGCACTGCGCCGCTCCAGCGCTACCTCCGCCTGCGCAAGAAGCTCCTCGGACTCGAATCCTACCACCTCTACGACGGCTCGGTCCCGCTCTTCCAGTCCGACGCCGTTTATCCCTACGACTCGGCCAAGGACACCGTCATCGCCTCCGTCGCCCCGCTCGGCGCCGACTACACCGCCAAATATCGCGAGTTCGTCTCCGGCGGCCGCATCGACGTCTATGAAAACGAGGGCAAGCGCAGCGGCGCCTACTGTGCCGGCGTCTATGGTGTCGGTCCCTACCTGCTGCTGAACTACAACGACACGCAAGACGCCATGTTCACGCTCGCCCACGAGGCCGGCCACGCGATGCACACCGTGCTCTCCTACGAAAGCCAACCCTTCGTCACCGCCGGCTACACCATCTTCGTCGCCGAGGTCGCCTCGACCATCAACGAGCGTTTCCTCCTCAACCACCTGCTCGGCCAGACCACCGACCCGAAGGAGCGCTTCCTCCTCCTCCAGCACGCTGTGGACTCGATCTTCCGCACCTTCTACACGCAGGTGCTCTTCGCCGACTTCGAACTGCAGGCCCACCGCCGCGTCGAACAGGGCCAGCCCATCACCGCCGAGGTGTTGAACGGCATCTACTGGCAACTCCTCCAGGATTACTACGGCGACGCCGCCACCCTCGACGACCTCTACAAATACACCTGGGCGCGCATCCCGCACTTCTACAACTCGCCCTACTACGTCTATCAGTATGCGACCTGCTTCGCGTCGTCCGCCCAGCTCTTCAAGGCGATGAACACCGGCACGCCCGCCGAGCGCGCCGCCGCCACCGAGCGCTACCTCACCCTCCTCCGCAGCGGCGGCAACGACCACCCGATGAACCAGCTGCAGAAGGCCGGCGTGGACCTCACCAAACGCGAGACCGTGCAAGCCGTCATTGACCAGATGGACGAGCTCGTCGCCCAGCTCGAAGCCGAAGCCGCCAAGATCACCGCCGCGAAGTGAGGCCCTGCGGGAGGCCAAGTTTCCGCGCGGCCGCTCCCAATGCCGTTTAACCATAAAGGCACAGAGGGCACCGAGCAGCCTGGAAGGCCCATATTCTTTTGGCCACGAAAAGGCGCAAAAGGAGTTGTCTCGCTACGTTGATCTCACGAGCGCCTATAGGCGCCTTGAAGTCTGCGCACGCGGGCGGATTTTGTGTTTTTTGTGGCTAAATCGGATTGGAATTCATCCGGCCTCTCCTGCGTTATCCTTCGTGCCTTTGCGCCTCTGTGGTTAACCTGCCTTGATCTCTTTCCGCACGAGCGGCGCGACCTTCGTCCCGAGCAGTTCGATCGCGCGCATGATCTGCGCGTGCGTGAGCAGGCGGTTGTCGATCAGCACCGTCAGCCGGTCGAGGCCGCCGAGCCACTGGCTCTCCTGCACGATTTTTTCCGCCACGGCCTCCGGATCACCGACCAACAACGCCCCCAGCTGACTGCATTGCGCGTCGAATTGATCGCGCGTGGGCGCCGGCCAGCCGCGCTCGCGTCCGATCCGGCCAAAGGCATCGCGGTAGGCCGGCCAGAATATCTCTGCCGCATCCGCCGTCGTGTCGGCGATGAAACCGATGTTGTGCACGCCGACAAAGGCATTCTCCGCCGGGTGGCCCGCCTGCTGCCAGGTTTGCCGGTAGAGGTCCACCAGCGGACGAAACTGCCGCGGCGAGCCGCCGATGATGGCCACGATGAGCGGCAGCCCGA
>JBIQJF010000032.1:0-46499 GCA_044507675.1 Opitutales bacterium
TGGCAGACGCTGGGGACTTAAAATCCCCTTTCCGAAAGGAAGTGTGGGTTCGAGCCCCACCCCGGGCACTTTTCTCAGGCTGGCGATACGGCCTGCGCGCGGCGGGTGGCGAGGGCCTGTTCGACCTCATCCACGCGCTTCTGGTCCAGCGGGTAGATCCACAGCGCCAATCCCTTCAGAATCGCGAAGAGGCCGGGCATCACCGAGAACGCCAGTGTGATGCCGAGAATGGCCGTGGCGCTCTGCACTTCGTTGCGCACGAAGCCAAAGCTTCCCAAAAAGATAGGGACCAGCGAACCGCCGATCATGATGCCGGTCTTGATCGAGAAGAGCGACGCCGAGTAAACCAGCGCGGTCGAGCGGCGACCGAACTTCCACTCGCCGTAGTCGGCCACGTCGCCATACATCGCCCAAGTGAGCGCCGAGGTCGGTCCCATGCAGAAGGTGCCAAATGCGTTCACTACCACGAGCAGCCAGTAGTTATCGGTCGGCAGAATAAAGAACACCGCGAAGCTGACACCTGTGATCGCACTCAGTGCAGCCGCCAGCTTTTTCTTGTCCACGCGACGCACGATAAAGCCCAGCACCGCCGTGCCCACGACCTGCGCCAACATGCCGCTGGAGAGAAACACCGTGCTGCGATCGAACGTGCCAAACAGGATGGGCGAACCGTCATCGCCTACGATGTATTTGAAGTAGAAAAGCGTGCTCCCCTGCCGCAGAGCCATGAACGTCGTCGAAAAGATCGTGGCCACGAGCAGCATAAGCCACGGTCGGTTGCGCAGGAGTTCACCAAGTTCTTCGGTCACGTTGGTCTTTTGCTGCGGCGGCGGCGTCACTCGCTCGCGAGTGGTGGCAAAGCATATCCAGAACATCGCAATGGAAACCACCGCGAAGATCGCGATGGTGTATTGGAACCCGAGCACCTCATTGCCACCACCGAGGCTCTTCACGAGCGGCCGGCACAGCAGCGAAACAAGGAACCCGCCGCCGAATGCACCGACGAAACGGAAGCTCGATGCCACGCCGCGAGTGCGCGAATGCGGGCTGATCACGCCAAGCATCGAGGAATACGGCACATTGATGACCGTGTAGGCCATCAGCATCAGCGTGTAGGTGGCGTAAGCGTAGATGAGCTTGCCGTTCGCACTCAAGTCCGGCCCGGCAAACATCAGGTAGCCGCAGATGCCATACGGAATCGCGCCCCACAGCAGATAAGGCCGGAACTTGCCCCATCGGGTGTTCGTGCGATCGGCAATGAGACCCATCATCGGATCGTTAACCGCGTCCCAAAGCCGGGTGATCAGCATCATGAACGAGATCGACGCCGCCGGGATCGCCCATACGTCCACGTAGTAATAGATCAGGAAGATGTTGAAGGTGACAAAGAACAGGTTCGAAGCCATATCACCGAGCGCGTAGCCGATGTATTCGGAAACTTTCAGGCCCTTTTCTTTTTCAGGGGCGGCGGGGGTCGGGATCGGCTGGCTCATGGGGTTTTGGCGGTTAGTTCCTTGGCGAGTTGGTCTCTGAAAGCTTTTTCCGCATCGACGATCAACCGTTTCCATCCCTCGGGATCAACCAAGGCCTTGAGGCCTTCGCCGCGTTCTAGCCCGGCGAACTTGTCCGCCATGGCAAACTGCCCGCCATGCGGGGCGAGAAAGATGTCGCACGGCAGCGACTTGAAACGCGCGAAGCTCGCCTCCAAGTCCGTCGCGATTTCGGGATAGCGCGGGTTGTTCAGCAAACGCGTGCCATCGTTGATCGTCGCGCTGCTGAAAAACACGACATGGTAAGTGCGACCGTCTTCGGCCAGTTCCATCGTCCAGGTGGTCGCGCCGCGGGTGTGACCGGGCGTGAGATGCGCAGTGAGATTCACACCACCAAGCGAGACAACCTCGCGATCCGCGATGATCCGATCCACTTTCACCGGCGCGTAGAGCAGCGTGTCCTTCGGCCACGTGAGGAAATCCTCCGCTCCGCCCGATTCGAGCACACGTGCGTCGGCGGCGCTGGCTACGACGTCGGCGCCGATGATTCGCTTCATGAGTGCGTGCCCGCCGGTGTGATCAATGTGAGCATGGCTGCTGAGGATGAGATTGATGTCGGTTGGCTTGAAACCCAGCTGCTCCACACTACGCAGAATGATTGGCACCGTTTCCTCGAAGCCGGTATCGAGAAGGATGTGTCCTTCCGGCGTCGTGATGAGCCAGGCGCTCACTCCGCTGGCGCCAACGTAGTAGAGATTGCCGCCCAAATGGCGCGGTGGCACCGGCGCCTTCCACGAATCGAAAAGATTCCGAACCCAGTCACGGCTTGGCGGTGCGGGCAAGGCGGGCTCCTGATCTGCCGCCCGCACCAATGGCAGAAGAACAAGAGCGGCCAACAATGGCGCGACGCGTGGGGTTCGCATGAGTGAAACGACCAAAGGGCGGGTGTCCGTCGGGTCAAAGACCGTCTTAGTCCGATAATAGACCGTGCACGACGGGTGCGGGCTCAATTCAGCGCCACCGTCGTCGGGGTGGCTTCGGTCTTGATGCGGATCACGTAATAAGTCGCGTCCGTCTCGCCGGCGTTTTTCCAGCCGTGCTCATCGCCGGAGGAAATGAAAATCACCGCCCCCGGGCCGACCCGCGAGGTAACACCGTTGATCGTCAGTTCGAGCCGACCTTCCTTGAGCAAGACGATTTCCTCGTCGCTGTGGCGATGCGGCGGATGAGGAGCGACTCCCGCTTTAAGCGTGGTGACGTGACAAGAAAAGTTGCCCATCGTGGCCGTCGGCAGGCTGATAACAGCGCGGCGCTCGCCAGTTTCCTTCTGCTCTGCCACGAGTTTGTCCCAATGGAAAATCGCCGAGCCTAGACGCGCCGGGTCGGCTGGCATCGGCGGCTGACCGCGCATGGCCACGGTGCCCGCGGTGGTGAAGTTGAACACGAAATATGTCGCCGGCTTGTCGCCGCGATTCTGCACCGCATGGGGATCGTTGGACGCGAAGAAAAACACCGAACCTGGTCCGACGCGTGTGTTGGTGCCGTTTATGTGCACGTCGAGCTCGCCCTCGCGCAGGATGATGAGCTCTTCCTGCGGGTGCGTGTGGGGCGGATGCGAAGCGAGGTTCGGGTTCAGCGTGCTGATGTGCGACTCGAATTCGCGCAGCGTTGCCGTGGGGTTGCGGGCGACTTCGCGACGCTCGCCCACGCCCGTCGGCTTGGCGATGAAGCCTTCCCAAGTGAAGATGGTGGAGCCGAGCTTCGGGGGTTCGGCAGCGGATAGCATGGCGGTCAGGGCAAAGGCTGGCAGCAGCCAGCTAAGGCGGGGGGTCATGGGGTAAGGGGGAATTTTTGTCAGAACGCTTCAGTAAGCAAACGGCAATCCATGCAGCGGGAAAAAGCTTCTGCCGCCAGCGTCGTCCCTGTAATCCGTTGAGCAACCAAATCGCCTCATGCAACGAACTCTCGTCAAGGACGCCCTCAACGCCACCGCCCCGAGCGACGCCATTCTCCTGCAAGGCTGGGTTCGCACCCGTCGCGACTCCAAGGCCTTCTCATTTGTCGAACTCAACGACGGCTCCTGCCTCAAGGGCTTGCAGATCGTCGTGAATGCCACCCTACCCGATTATCCGCAGGTCGCCCTCGCCCACACCGGCGCCTCCATCGAGGTGCAAGGCCGACTCGTCGAATCCAAAGGCCAAGGCCAGAAGTGGGAAATCGTCGCAACCACCTTCAAGATTTTGGGCGAAGCCGATGGCACCTACCCGCTTCAAAAGAAAGGCCATACCCTCGAATTCCTCCGCGAAATCGCGCATCTGCGCCCGCGCTCCAATCTCTTCGGCGCCGTCTTCCGTGTGCGCAGCCGCCTCGCCTACGCCGTTCACCAATTCTTCCAAGAGCGCAGCTTCCACTACATCCACGCGCCCATCATCACCGCCAGCGACGCCGAGGGCGCAGGCGAAATGTTCCGCGTGACCACGCTCGACGTCGGCAACCCACCCAAAGCCGAAGACGGCTCCGTGGATAGCACCAAGGATTTCTTCGGCAAGAAAACCTTCCTCACCGTCAGCGGTCAGTTGGAAGCCGAGATCTTCGCCTGCGCGCTGAGCAATGTTTACACTTTTGGCCCGACCTTCCGCGCCGAAAACTCCAACACTTCGCGCCATGCCGCCGAATTCTGGATGATCGAACCCGAGATGGCGTTCTGCGACCTGCAAGGCAACATGGATCTCGCCGAGGGGTTCGTGAAATATCTCATCCGCGACGTGCGCATCCACTGCGCCGCCGACCTGGAGTTTTTCGGCAAGTTCGTGGACAAGGACCTGATCCCCCGCCTCGACTTCGTTCTGGAAAAGCCATTCGTGCGCTGCAGCTACACCGAGGCGATCGAGATACTCGAAAAGTCCGGCAAAACCTGGGAGCATCCCGTGTCGTGGGGCGCCAATCTTCAAGCCGAACACGAACGCTACCTCACCGAAGAGCACTTCAAGTGCCCGGTCACTGTCTATAACTACCCGCGTGCGATCAAAGCGTTCTACATGCGTAAGACCGACGGTTGCGCGCCCGACCGACAAACCGTGGCCGCGATGGACCTGCTTGTGCCCGGCATCGGCGAAATCATCGGCGGCAGCCAGCGCGAAGAGCGCCTCGACGTCCTGCGCGAGGGCATGGCGATGCACCACCTCGACGAAAAAGCCTACTGGTGGTATCTCGATCTCCGCCGTTACGGAACAGTGCCGCACGCCGGCTTCGGTCTCGGTTTCGAGCGCATGCTCATGTTCGTGACCGGCGTCGGCAACATCCGCGACGTCATTCCCTTCGCCCGCACCCCAGGCACGGCGGATTTTTAAACGCACGCCGCCGTGCGCGGAAGCGTTGGGCGGCTTAGAACTTCAACTCCACCCGTTTGCCGCCGGCGGCGGCCGAGGCGTAGATGGCTTCGACCACAACCATGTCGCGACGGCCCATTTCGCCGGGCACGAGGTTGGGCGCGCCATCGCGCACGTGCAGGGCAAACGCATCCATTTGTAGCGCCTGTTGGCTGGCAGGAGCTGTCGGGGTGACAGGGCCCTTGCTCGTTGCAGCGCGCAGACCGCGATAGCTGTATGCCGGACCGGCCTCAAACCAACCCTCCTTCGCTTCGGCGCGGAAATTGTTCCGGTTACTGTTGTAGCTCGTGTAACCCTCGCCTTTCGCTCCGTTGGCGAATTCCATCGTCCACTCGAGGCTTTCTTCCACATCCACGAAGAACTCCGGCCGCACTTTCGGCAACTCGCGCGCTGTGAGCGCCACTGCCGGCGCGCTGCCCGCGGCCATGAACATCTCCTGGATCACATAGACCCCGAGATCCATCAACGGACCGCCGCCGGCGAGCGCCTTCTGCGCACGCCACTGAGGTTGCGCCATCGTGAAAGCAAAACCGCCGTCCATTTTCATAAACGGCCCGAACTCCTGGGTGCGCACCAGCCGGCGCAACTCCTCATGGAACGGATCGTAGTGGAGCCGGTAACCCATGCCGAGCCGAACGCCGGCCTTCTTGCACGCGGCGATGATGGCATCGCAGTCCGCCACGGTGTTGGCCATCGGCTTCTCACACATCACATGCTTGCCGGCCTGCGCTGCGGCAATCGCGTGCTCGGCGTGCAGCCCGTTGGGCGTGACCACATACACGATGTCGATGTCGGGGTTGTCCGCCATCTTCGCCATGGTGTTGTAGTGATAGATGTTCGACTCGGGAAAACCGTAGTCGGCAGCCCATTTCTTCCCTTTCGCAGCGGAGCCGGTTACCACGCCCGCCAGCCGGCAGTGTTCCGTGATCTTCAGGGCGGGTCCGAGTTGGCCGGCGCTGTATCCGCCGAGACCGACCAATGCGATGCCGAGCTTCTTGCCGCCCGCCGCCTGCGCAAGCAACGAGCGAGGCGCGAGGGCCAAAGCGCCAGCCGCAGTGAGCTGACCGAGGAAACGACGACGGGAAACGTAAGGAAGCAGGTGCGTGTTTTTCATGGGGGTCGCGCACTATTGTTCACAACCTGCCCTTTCCGCAAGCGGCTGTTCGCCGCATGACTCAATCGGCGAGCGGCAACTCGACCACGGCGCGCAAGCCGGTTCCGTTCGGACCCGGCTCGAGACTGAATGAGCCGCGGTGCAGCCGTGCGACATTGCGCACGATGGCCAGACCGAGGCCGAGTCCCTGCTGCTCGCGCTTCGCGCGATCGAACTGGCGAAATGCCGCGATGGCCGACCGCTCGGCTGCGGTCATGCCCGGTCCCTGGTCAATCACCTCGATACGATAGAGCCCTTCGACAATGCGCGCGGTCACGGTGACCGGCGTGCCTTTGGTGGAAAAGCGGCATGCGTTTTCCGAGAGCTCGGCCGCAATCGCGCGCAACCACTGCGGACTGATTTTCACGGCGGCTCGCGCACATTCTATCTGCAAATCAGCCGCGCGTCCGGCCCGTTCCATAACGCCGAGCACTTCGTCTTCAATACCCCCGCCAGCCTCGACCGCCGAAGCGGGATCGGCCCAATTGTATTCACGGAGCTGCTCCAGTTGGAAATACTGCACGAGTTTTCGCGCGAGCGCTTGCTGCCGACGGGCACTCTCGTGGATGGAACGCGCGAGCTCGCGCAATTCCTGGGGCGAAACCGCTTCGGGCTCGGCCTCGAGCATCGAGGCGATGCCAAGGATGCCATTCAACGGCGTGAGCAACTCGTGCGCCCATGGCGCCGCGAGTTCGCGCCGATATTCTTCGGTATATTGCCGCAGACGCTCGGTGAGAACCGCGCGCTTGCGCATGACGGCCGAGATCGCGGCGAGCAGTTCATCGCCTGAGAAAGGTTTGGCCAGATAATCATCCGCTCCCATGACCATGCCTCGGCGCTGGTCGGATCGGGCATTGCGCGATGTCAGGAAAATAAACGGCACATCGGCCGTGGCGGGATTCTTGCGCACGGCTTCGAGCACGCCGTAGCCGTTGAGCCCGGGCATTTCGATGTCACACAACACCACGTCCGGTTTCGCCTTGGCGATGGCTTGCAGGCCGGCCTGTCCGTCGGCGGCGGACACCGCGCGGTGACCTACCGACTCGACATGCGCCTCCACCCATGTGCGCCAACGCGCATCATCTTCGATCAGGACAACCTGCAATGGTTTGCGGTTGGATTGTGCCACGCCCGTGGTTGTGGAAAGGTCCGTCATATGTGACTTAACTCCCGGGTGGCCCCACCGAGAGCGTCGCACAAGTTACCCCGATCCCTTCTCCCGTCCAGCACTGTCTCAACCCGGCAGGCGGAAGTTCTCGAACTGCCGCTTCAGTTCCATCATGAACGCTGCGGCACCCGCTCCGTTTACCACCCGATGATCAAAGGTTAAGGAAAGTGTGACAACCTCCAAGGGATAAACCACGCCGCCATCCTTCACCATTTTCTCATGCGCAGAACCGATGAACAGTGTGCTCATCGCCGGCGGCACAACGATCGGGGTGGCATTCTCAACGCCGAAGGCGCCCAGGCTGCTGATGTTCAAAGGAGCTTGCACCTCCGCCATCCGACCGGCTCGGGTTTCCTCGATGGCGCGATTGTAGGCAGTCACGAATTCCGGCCATGCAAGTTTGTTAGCCGCGGGGATCGCCGCCGTGCCGAGTCGATCGCCCTCGAGTGCCACCGCGACGCCAAGTTCGAAGTCGCCCAATTCGTGGATCACGCCGTCTTTGTTTACGACGCGCCGGAAGCCGGCGTGTTGTTCCATCGTGCGCGTGACACACCACGCCATCATAGCAGACGGAGACGCCGCTGCCTTGCCGTGCTGCACCTTGGCCTGCTCGCGCGCGAGGCGGATCGGTTCCCAACGGCAATCCATGAGCAGGTTGGCGGGCACGACCGTATCGAGCCGCTTGGTAATCGCAGGAGAAAGGGCGGGCGGGCGGACGTTGCCTTGCATAAGCGGAGGGGTTGACGGGGAAATCACCGCAGCTGGCGCGGTGGCAGACTTGGCGATAGCGGGAGCGGACGACGGTGCCGCGCTCGGTTTTTTAACCGCGCCCTCGACGGGCAGGCCGGCGACACTCGCAGCATCGCCGGTCACCAATGCAATGTCCTGGCCGATGAGCACCGTGTCTTCCATCTTAATGCGCCACGCCTTGAAAGTGCCGGCAAACGATGCCTCGACGGGATAAACGGCTTTGTCGGTCTCCAACTCGCAGAGCACCTCGTCGTGCTTCACCGGATCACCGGGCTTCTTGTTGAGCGCGACCACGCGGGCCGAGCGCAGGCCTTCGCCCATGATCGGCACGCGCACGATGATGTCCTGCGTGCCAGCGATGACGGTATTCTGTGGCGCATGAGCATCGACGGGTGGTTCCGCGTGAGCAGCGGCCGGTTCTGCGTGCACCGCCGGCTCCGGCTCGGCGAGATCCTGCCCACGCGCGACATCGAGCGCCAGCGTGCGACGGATGGCATCGAGAATGCGCGGCACATCGGGCAACGCGGCGTATTCGTAGATGGGATTGTAACCGATCATCACGTTGCCCTTCGACACGAGCAAAGGCGGGGCGCGCAACGCAGCCCAGATTTCGGAACGGCCCATGAGATGACTGATGATCATCTGGCCGACGGAGCAATTCTCCGTGTCTTCCTGCACGATGACGAGGCGGCCGGTCTTGCGAACGGATTCCTCAATCGCCGCCTTGTCCCACGGCACAATCGAGCGCAGGTCGATGAGTTCGATCGAGGCCGTTTCACCGAGCGCAGCGAGCGCCTCCTGTGACTTCTCGACCGTGTTGCCCCATGCCACGAGCGTAAGATCGTTGCCCTCTGTGAGGCGGCGTGCGGAGCCAAAGGGAACTGCGGCGATCGACGCGGCGGTTTCACGCTCCGCCCAAAGCATGTGCTTGGGCACGAGGAAAAGCGTGATGTCTTCCGCGTGCATTGCGGTCCAGAGCAGGCCGGCGGCATCCTCGGGCGTGGACGGTATGACGATATTGATACCGGGGAAATGCGCGAAAACCGCCTCGTTGGCCTGCGAATGCCAGAGCGCGCCGCCAGGCAGATAGGCACCGTAGGGCGCGTAGAACACCACAGGCACCTTCCATTCCCCGTTGGAGCGCCAGCGGAGATTGGCGAGATTGGACACCAGCTGGTTAAAGCCGGGATAGATGAAATCAATGAACTGGATCTCGAACACCGGGCGCCGACCGTAGAGCGCTAGGCCGCCCGCGATGCCGATGATGGTGGACTCGGCCAGCGGCGAGTTGAACACCTGCGCCGGGAAATCTGTCGAAAGTTTCTGCGTGAGCCGGAACACGCCGCCCTTGGGATCCTCGACGTCCTCACCGAAGATCATGCGCGCGGGATCGGCATCGAGCCCGGCGCGCAACGTGCGGTTGATGAGGTCGCCCATGCGATATTTGCCGGGCTTGAACAATTCGCCGGTCACTTCGGGCGAAGAGCCAACGGCCTCCACCATGAGTTCGCTTGCGCGGGGGTTCTCGGCCTTCTCGGCGGAAGCGTAATCGCGACGCACCTTCTCCTTCAAATCGGTTTCGAGCTTGTCGTATTCCTTCTCGGTCAGCTCGCCGTCCTTGATCATCTGCCGTTTGAGCGAGCGAATCGGATCGTGCTGCTCGAGGGCGGCGATGTCCTCCTTGGAGCGATAGAGCGTGTGGTCGTCGGAGCTGGTGTGACTGGAAAGCCGCTCCATTTTCACCCAGAGGAAAGCCGGGCCATGACCCGCGCGAATGGACGCCAGCGCCTGCTGCGAAGCTGCGTGAACCGCCAACGGGTCGGAGCCCTCCACCACCTGCCACTGCGCGGGGTTCACCACCTGCAACGCCAGCGGATTGGTGCTCCGAGTGGGGGTGGAAATGCCGTAGGCGTTGTCCTCAACGACCAGCAGCAGCGGCAGCTTTTTTTCCTGCGCAAAGCTGATGGCTTCGTAGAAATCACCCTGACGCGTGGCGGCGTCGCCGATGCTGGTCACGACCACGCCTTCCTTCTGGTCGAGTTGCAGGCCCCAGGCGATGCCGCAGGCCGGCACGAGTTGGGCACCGGTCGGCGTGGGCACGCTCACGATGTTCAGTTCCCGCGAGCAATAGTGCGCGGGCATCATCCGGCCGCGCGAAGCCGAGTCGCGTTTTGCGAAATATTCCAACGCGAGATGCCGCGTGGTCATGCCGCGACCCATGCACATGCCGCGATCGCGATAATACGGCACCAAATAATCCCCTCCCCGCAACTGCACGCCCAAGGCGGCCATGGCTTCGTGGCCGCGGCCTGACACATGGAAATGCCCCTTGCCCTGCCGGTTCAGGCTTTCTTCGCGGAGATCGCCATGGCGGCTCTCCAGCATCGTCACCAGCAGGTGGCGTTTTTGTTCTTTGTTGAGATTCGCAACCTTGGCCATGAATGGGTGGGTCTGGGATTAGCCGGCAATCGCATCCCGACTGCAACGCATTTTTGGGCAGCGCCCGTTCAGCCCCGGATCGGGCCTTGGAGCACCGCCTGCCGGTCGAGGGCGGTCACGAAGGCCAGCACCCGCTCCGCCACCTCGCGGGAGGTCGCGGGACCCAGCGTAACCTGCACCTGCCGAACCTCGTAAACTGGTTCGAAGAACTTCAGGCCCACCAAGCGCTCGGGATTGGGCAGACCTTCGCTGATTTCGGCCAGGCCGGCGGCCGAGGCACAGGAGGCCAGCACGGTTTCCTTGGGCATCACGCGGGCAAAATTCGCAAAACGCGCCCGTTTCGTCGCGATGTCCTCGGTGATGGTCTCGATGATGACGTCGCAAAATTCCAGATCCTCCAAGCCGGTGCTGATGCTGATGCCCCCCATCGCCCGGTGGGCGAGCGCATGCGAAATCTCGTTCCGCTCCTCCGCTGCCCGGAACAATCCACGCACATTCTCCACCGCATGCGTGAGCGCGCCGGCCTCGCTATCGTGCATAATCACGCCCATGCCCTTGGTGGCGCACCAGTGCGCGATGCCGGTGCCGGTCTTGTCCACCCCCACAATGCCCACGGCGCGCAACGGTTTCAACGGTGTCCCGGCCGCGAGTGGCGGAAACCAGGGGTTCAACGACGGGGCATGGCTCATGGCAGGGCTGAGAAGGAGGTGACGCCGGTAAAGTTAAGACGCACCTCGCCGGCCGGACAACTGATTTTATTTTGCGCCGCAGGCATGGCTGGCCTTGACAGAGCCACCCGGCCCCACCCGACGGCTCACTGGCGTGCGAACTTGCGCAGGTATTTCAGCGCCACGGTGAAATCCTGCGGCAACGGCGCGGTAAGCGTCATCGGCTCGCGCGTGACGGGATGGGTGAAAGTAAGCGCTCCGGCATGCAGCGCCAACCGGACGATAAGCGGACGCTCCTCTTCGCGGCCCTTGTAGCCGCGTTTGAGATCCGAGAGCATCACTCGTGTCTCATTGCCGTAGAACGGATCATTGAGGATGGGCAGGCCTGTTGCCGCCAAATGCACGCGAATCTGGTGTGTGCGACCGGTCTGCGGGCGGCATTCGAGATGCGCAAAACCCGGCCGTGCCGGCAGCGGAAAACGTCCGCGCACGGTGAAATCGGTCACACTGGCCTTGCCATGCTTTTTCACCACGCACATGCGGCCGGGTTTCGCATCGTCCTCCTTGAGCACGAGATCCACGGTGAACTCATCCTGCGGGGGCAAGCCCACCGTGATCGCTTCATAGACCTTCCCCACTGTCTTCGACTGGAACTGGCCACTGAGGAAATCCAGCGCGGGCTTCGTCTTCGCGCACAGCACCAACCCACTCGTGTCGGCGTCGATCCGATGCACATTGGCCACTCCGTGTCCCATTTTTTCGTGCACAAGATCCATCAGGTTCACGCGCGACTTGTCCCATCGGTCGGGCGCGATGAGCAGCCCGCTCGGCTTGTCGAACGCGATGAGGCTCTCGTCCTCGTAGATGACTGGCGGCAATGCGGGCATGTCCGCTCACAGTGTTTTCCGCCCGTCCCGCGGCAATCCCATAGCGCGACGACCCGTCGGCTGTTGTGCGGTCCCGACCGCCGGCCGGCGCATCGCTCGTTCTCCGTCGATTGACAGCAAGGTGGAGCCCGCGCTCCGCGCGGGCTGCTCAACGCTATTCAGAAAAACCTGCGCGGAACGCAGGTTCCACCAAACAGCCCCAAACCCGGGCCATTCCTCCCTACGAGAATCCCGTGGCCTTTGCAGCAATTGCGCTTATCTATGATTGGACCATGACGCTGGCCCCACGGTTTCTGGTGCAATTCTGGGCTGGCTTGCGCGCGGCCCGACTGGCCCGCCGCCTCGCGAAAAACACGCACGATACGCACTCGCAACAGGACGCTTTCACGCGGCTTGTCGCGTTGTCCGCCCGCACCGAATTCGGCCGCTCGCATGGTCTCACCGCGTCAACCACCTACGCACAATTCCGCGAACGGGTGCCTCCGCGCCCGGTGGAATGGTTCGAGCCACTGATCGCCCGGATGGTGGCCGGCGAACGCAACGTGCTGCTGCCCGGCCGCTGCCCGCTCTTTGTGGAAACCGCGGGCACCACCGGCGGCACGCCTCGCCTGCTCCCAGCCCCCGAGGCCGTGCTCGATCACTTTGCCCGTGCGTTGCGTGACACCCTTTTTCTCAATGCGCGTCGCGCAGGCCACCCGCGTGCTTTTCTCGGGCGACACCTCCATCTCGGTGCCAGCATCGCCGTTGCCGGGGAACAGGATTGCTACCGCACCACCTTCGACGGGTTGCTCACGCTCTGTCTGTCCGATTGGGCCGAGGCCAATCTCCGCTCGCCGCCCGGCGACGTGGCCGCGCTGCCGGAAGGGCCGGACAAAATCGTCGCCGCCGCGCGGGTCATGCTGGATCGTGACGTCACTTTGCTCGGTGGTGCTCCCGGCACCTTGGTGGCGCTCGCCGATGCCGCGCGCGCCGCCGCGACCCACAACGGCAACCTACCTGCACAACTTACGTCCGCATGGCCCAATCTCGACTGCTGCCTCCACACCGGCGCAGCGCTCGGGCTCTTCGCCGGGCCGTTGCGCACGGCGCTCGGTCCTGGTGTTCGCCTGCACGAAGCCTACGCCGGCGCCGAAGGTTTCTTCGCCGCCCAAGACGATGCGAGCCCGGCCGCCCTGCGACTGCTCACCGATGTCGGTGTGTTCTACGAATTTCTCCCGCTCGCCTCCTACCACGAATCCACCCTCGAGAAAGCCGACCCGCTTTGTGTGCCGCTTGCGCAGGTGCAACCTGACACCGACTACCTGCCCGTCCTCACCACGCCCGCTGGACTCTGCCGCTGCATCACTGGCGATGTAGTGCGGTTCGTGTCGGCGCAACCGCCGCGCCTGCGCGTCGTCGGACGCATCCAGCATCGCCTTGACACCCTCGGCGAACACGTGACCGAACACGACGTGTTGGAAACCCTGCAGACCGTTTGCACGCGCAACGGCTGGCAGCCCAGCGCCTGCCACGTCGCACCCTATGAACAACGCAACGGCGCTGGCCGATCCACCAGCGTTCACGAGTGGTGGCTGGAGTTGCACACTCACTCGGTTCGCACCCCGATGGCCACCATCCTCGGACCCGAACTCGACACCGAACTCGCGCAACGTCACGCGGGCTACGCCGCCCGCCGCAGCCGCAATCTGCTCGGCGCGCCACAAGTGCGGCTCGTGATGCCCGGCGTGTTCACTCGCTGCCTGCAAACCCGCCCGCGCCTGGCCGCCGGCAAGCTCCCTCTCTGCCGCCCCGACCGCCTCATCGCCGACCCGCTCGCCGCCCTCGCACCGTTCCATCAGGAAGTGCTGTCTCCCGCCAAGGCCCCGGACCCGGCGTCCTGAAGGAACCTGTCATGGTTCATGTCGTATCAGGAGTTGTCACAGAACGGGAAGGCCGTTCGCGCCACGAACGACATAGTCAGATTGAGTCGCGCGGCTGAGCGGGTTCGTTGCGAACACTGTCCCTTGGGTGTGGACAGCGCGAGCAGGGTTGCCCAGTGACAGCTGATCGAGGGGTGGGACGTTTGGTTGCCGCTATTTACGAGTCAGGAATAACAAACTTCAATACAACCCGGTTTTGCTTATTTGAAAACAGATATCCTACTCTGAGCAAGGATGGGCCTTTTTTGGCTTCGGAAATGATGACGATCTCGGCTGCATCTGCCTGCAAAATTGTCGTGCAAATTGCCGGCTTACGAAAAGTGGTTTCAAAATCAGATACGCAATTATGCAATAGCTCGAGGTCATATTTGCGAAGGCTGACTTCCGGTAAGCTCCACGAAAACCCAACACTTATCACTTGTTTGTCGCCAAACGGCACAATCGGAATTTCTCCGATCTCAGCCGCACGCTTACATCCCAACAGGGAGAGTGATGAGCTAAAACTGAGGATGAAAAGTGGGATTAAATACAGGGATGCCCGAATAGTCATTTCGTATCGTGTGATTTGGGAGTTTAGCCCGCATTATGTTTTCAGTTCTAATTGCCCATTCCTCTGCCCTATCGGCGCCCGTTGGGCCATTGCTTCGCCAGAACCAATCCCATCTGTGTGCCCCCCGGTCAATATCGTAGACATGTCTCAGTTCGTGCACGAGCGAGATGACTGGATCACGCCTTCCACCAGGTCCATTCCAGTCATTTGCAAACCAAAGCAATTCGCTATCGTTGGCGTCGAGCTTCACATACCTAGCTCTGTTGTTTCTCTGATCGGGAGCATCGAGTATACTTGGAGCACGAATTACATGTTCGTTTGGTGAAGCATCCAAGGTCTCCACCATCTTCTTCAACTCAGGATCTGCAGACTTAATCCTATCCAACTCAGTTTTGACACGAGCCTCAAACCACTTTGGCCCCTTCACAGAAAGATAGTTAAAAAGAAAAGAGAAAGTTCCGCTAACTGCTCCATTGGCAAATTTGCCACCACCAAGAGCAGATGCAGTTCCACCCACTACCGCGGCCGCAGCAATACCTTTAGCTTCCGAACCTTTGGCCCATTTACCTATCCTCGCTTCGGTGGCTCCGACAGCAAAGCCTGAATAGAACCCATGCCGGAACTCTCCACCTGTTGCCTCAGCAGCAGCACCTTGGACAGCTCCATGCGCTAAACCGCGCTCGAACCAATTACTAA
The DNA here is from genome assembly GCA_044507675.1 of Opitutales bacterium. GTDB lineage: Bacteria > Verrucomicrobiota > Verrucomicrobiia > Opitutales > Opitutaceae > Lacunisphaera. The sequence goes on from JBIQJF010000032.1 coordinate 15,110, forward strand.
TCAGGCCTGAGCGTCCAGCATCACCAATTGCTCCCAGCAAGCCACCTGTGACACCTCCTATAATGCCACCAATCAAACCGCTTTTGAATGCGTCGCCAACACTGCCTCCATTTAAGAGCGATGCCGTAAATCCAGATGCGAATCCTCCCCCTAGCCCTCCTGCGATGCCCATCACGACTGCCTTGGAGATAAAGATACCAAAGGTTGAAGATACTGCTCCAGCCGCTTGTCCGATGTAACCCGCAAGGTAGAGCTGCCCCGTCATGGCACCGACCACAGCAGCAGCAACGATGGCCACTATCTTCAGCGCATCTTTGAGGCTGAAGTAGCCCGTGGGATCAGTCGCTCCGAGCGGGTTGTTCCCGACGTAGCTATACCTGTTGTAACCCTGGGCATCGCTTACCCCGTCCACATTGGGATCGGCCGAGAGGAAGCGCCCGAGCACGGGATCGTAGACGCGGCCGTTCATGTGAACTGACAGCTCTGGTGCGGTCGTAGTCTGCGAACGTAGTTTCCGGGCTCGTGATTTCCGGAAATCAGCCGAGAAAAAAGCCGCTCCCGGGAAGGTGAGCGGCTTTCTGAAAGTTAGGCGTTCGGGTTAGCGGTGCGCCAGTGCGCGGGTGCTCTTCGGCTTGGCCTTGCTTGGCCAGTTGGTTAGCCGGCGATTCAAGAACGCAATCTGTTCCTCCGGGGTCATCTTGTTCAAGAGCTTGCTGGTCGCCTGCCGCCAGCGGCGGGAGGAGGCGACGGCATCAAAGGTCTTTTTCTTGGTGGCCATGGATGAGGAATGTGGGGGCTACTATGCGCACGGACGGGTAACCCTGCAAGACGTTTACCGCGTTGAACCCGGTTTCTCGCCTGACATTGGCCAGGTGTTTGAAGTTCCAGCTCACAAGGTAGTCGAGCCGTGCCACGGAGCAGACGGCGACATGCCGGGCGTCATCGGTAAAGGAGACCGGCACAACCTTCGCGGTGAGGTAATGCCCGGCCAATTCGATGGCCTCTGCCGTCATGGGCAGCATGTCCTCCGGAGTAAAGGTGGACCGAAGCAAAGCCCGCACCTGCTCGGGAGCGCGGGCTACCTCCTGATCAACCAATACCGAGGAAACGAACCGGAACTGCCCGGCCTCCTTGAGCCGCCAGAGGGCGCGGGTGTCGGCCATGAACTCAGCGTCGAAATAGCCGCCGATCACGGAGGTGTCGAGGTAGAGCGAAAGGGCGTGCATTCCGGAATTCATGACGCGGCAGCCGGGTGAGGTCGAGGCGACAGTGAAGCCCCGGGATGCGTCTGGCTGTGGACTTCCTTCAATTTGCGGATGCTGACGTGGGTGTAAATCTGCGTCGTCTGCAAACAGGCGTGCCCCAGCTGCTCCTGGACGTGGCGGATGTCGGCTCCGTGCTCCAGCATGAGCGTGGCGCAGGTGTGGCGGAAGATATGGCAACTGCCGGCCTTCCCTATCCCGGAGGCGGCGACGTAGCGAGTGACGAGCGCCGACAGGTGCTTGGCCGTGAAGGGTCCGCCGCGTTCGGTCACGAAAAGCGGGCCGTGGTCGTCGCCTGACTTCGCCAGTTTCGGCCGGCCTTCGGTGATGTATTTGCCGAGCCAGAGCAGCGCCCGGTCACCGATCGGCACAATCCGGTCTTTGCGGCCCTTGCCGAGTCGGACGCAGACCGTGCCGCCGGCAAAATTGATCACTGCCGCCGTCAGGCGCAGGATTTCCGTGCGGCGCAGGCCGGTGGAATAGAGCGTTTCGAGCAAGGCGCGGTCCCGCAGGCCGGTTGCCAGTTCAACCTTCGGCAAAGCCAGAACAGCCTCGGCCTCGCCCGCCGTCAGCCATGCTTGCGGCAATGACTGCCCGACGCGGGGCATGACCAGATCGGCCACCGGGTTGGATTCCACCAGCTTTTCACGGAGTAACCATTTGCCGAAGGTGCGGAGCGGGACCAAACGCGTGCGTTGGGTGCGAGAGCCGAGCGGCTGACCGTCCTCCTTGCGGTGCTGGCTCAAATGGCGCTGGTAGCGGGCCACGACGGCGGGCGTAACCTCCGCGAGCAACACGACGCCCCGCTCGCCCGCCCACTTGCGGAATAGCCCGAGCGTCCAAGCGCGGGTATCCACCGTGGCCGGCGTGTACCCGCCCGCCTTCAAGTGCACGAGGTGCCGGGCAATGGCGGTTTCCAAGGTGAGCAATTCGGCGGTCATGGCGGGTTACGTTACGTTTTCAGAATTGAGAGGGGTGGGCTTCGTTTTCTCGGGTTTGGGCCGATTTCTGGTTCGTTTCAGAGGAGAAATTGCTGATTTCCAGCCCCTGACCGGGGGCTGACCACGGGCTGACCGGACCCTGACCGGCCCTCGTTTTGCCCTGACCGGTGGTCGTTTTGGGCTGACCGGTCTTCGGTCGCTGGGGCCTTGCGCAACTCCTCGACATCGAGAAGGCCCGAGAGATGCGGCTTTCCGGCCGCAGCATCGCCGTCGTAGAGGAGTTCGTAGCTGTAGCCATGCTTGGGGTCGCGCCGGGGCAAGACGTATTCCAAATCGACCAGACGGCCCAAATGGACCTTGAGTGCCGTGTCGCTCCAGCCAGTGAAGGCGCGCAGATCGCGCCGCCGCCAGCAGGGACTCGGTCCCTGCACCCGTTCCTTTTCCATCTGCTGGATGAGGCCGAGAAGCCGGCGGGCCTGCGGTGGCGTGTCCTCCAGCCCACGGCCGAGGATTTCATGGGCCAGAGCGTTGGCGCGGGCGATGTCGTCCACGCTGGCCACGATGCACTCCCGCCACGCAATCGTCCGACGCTCGCGCTGGTGCTGGAAAAGCACGGCAAGAGCGTCAATCAACAGCAGGTATTTTTCATGATCGCGCCGGGTGCGGAGTTGGTCGGACAGGAACCGGAGTTTTTCGGCGTAGGGATTGAATACGGGCAGCGGTTGCAGGAGGCGCTGGGCGTTGCGGTGCAAGGCGAGCAATTCGTCCCGGCGGACTTTGCGGGCGAGCCCCGCCTCGGTGCGAGTCTCGCGCTGGAGGGCGTGGATGCGCTCCGTTTGCTCGCGGGATTCGTCCACCGTGAGGACCACGCAGCGGTTTTGGAGTTCGTCATCCAAGGTCGGGGCAGTCGTCGTCAGGAAGATCATGACCGGGCCAGTGACGACGTAAGACTGCGTTTCAACGCGGCCCGTGTGCTCGTCCCGACCGGTCGCGGCCAGGCGCAACTCGCCCTCGGATTGCAGCAGCTTCAAGGCATAGCTGGCCTTGTCGGCTCCCTCCTGTTCCGCAACGGCAAGAATCTTGTTCCGCAGATTGGCCCGGCCCAGATAGAACAGGGATTGGCCGGTCATGGCGGAATACTTCTGGCGGGCCTCGGGTGGCACAAACGCGAGGATGGCGTCCATTAGGGTCGTCTTGCCGGCGGCACTGGACGACTGGACAACGATGGCGAGCGGACGGTCGAGGAGACGCGAAACGGCGCCAAGGTAGCCGGCGAGGACATTGGTCGTTTCCCCAACAATGCCGCAGGTCGCGGCGTGGTCGGAGATGGTTTCCCAGAGGTCGGGCGACTTGAGAAAGGCGAGCGCGGCCGTGCGCTCGGCCTCCGTCATGGGCGGCACTTCATCCTTCTTTGCGACTTGGGCGAGCAATTGCGCCTCGTGCAATTCCTCGAGTTTCAGGAGCACCCGGCCCACATCCCGCTTCAGCACCTCCGACCGCACGCCGGTTTCCTCGGCGGCGGCGGTCACAAAAGCAGTCCGCTGCTTCGCCTGCGCCAGATCGACGGTATCAAGGTGCCAGGCGCTGCCGCAGGCGACCCGCAGGGAGACTTTAAGCGCCTCGTAACCGGTGTTCCTAGCGAGACCGCGCACCCGGTAGGTGCGGTTGGCGATAGAGAGGACGGTCTCCTCCAAACTGTGCTTCGCGACCGTCAGCTCGATAGGCGGGATACCAGCGCCGGGAGCCGACGCGGGCGACGGAGCCGGAACGGCCTGCGTCTGCGTTTGGGCCAACAACGTTTGCACCGCGGCGAGAGGGTCGGCGGCAGTCCTCGCAACATCGTGGAGGGTCTGGCCCGCCGGCAGGAGCGTCCGGCTGACGGCGATACCGCGCCCACTCAGATCCTTTTGCAGGGCGTCAGCCCGGACGGTTTCCGCCGCATCGGTTGCATGAATCAGGGTGACGCCGGCCGGCTTTCTATCGGCAAGCAACTGCCGGAAATCGGGGTTCTCCGCGGGGCCAATGATGGCTGTAGCCGTCCGGTGTCCGTGGCACCACAGGGTGAGCGCATCGAGAGGATCGGAGCAAATGAGCCAGTTGCCGCCCGGAACAAGCCCGCCGGCATTGAAAACGCCCCGCTCGACTCCTGACAGCAGGAGAGCGCGAGGCGTGGCAGTCTGGGCGAGCCGGTAGCCCCAGAGTTGCACAACCTGTCCGGCGGAGTCCGTCAGAGGGAAAATGAGGCACCCGTTCAGGTGCTCGTGACCGCTGTCGGCCCGGAAGACACCCAGCGATTGCAGGCGCGTCCGTAATGCCCCGCTCTCCGCGTTGGTCGCCAGAGCAGTGCCCAGCGTCCGGTTCGCGAAGCCGAGGCGATGGACACGAGCGGCCTCGCTGAATTCGCCACCGCAAGAGGCAAGGAAACGCAGCACCTCGTCATCCATCGCAAGAGTCTGCTGGTAGAAATCCGCCACCCAGCCACGGACCATCGCGTCCGAAACGCCATCAGCCGGCAGACTGGCAATGTCGGCGTTCATGTTTCGTGCACTGGACTTCTTCGCACCCATAGGTTCGTTCCTGTTATTACACGGCAGTGTCCAGTATTGGTCCTCCTGCAAGAGGAAACTTTGATGTTTCCATTCTCCGGCGCGGAGGTTGCACTGGCATGTCCAATCGGATGCACGGCCCGTCGAATCTCAGGAACATGTCCAAACCCAACCGCTCCTCTCTCCGCGCGCTGCGCCAGGCAGCCGGGCTGTCCCTGCGCGAGGTTGCGCGGCAGATCGAAGTGGAAGCGAGCAATCTGAGCTTGTGGGAAAGGACGGGGAAATTGCCGCGCGCCGACGTGATCGTCCCGCTGGCCAAAGTGCTGGGCGTTACCCCCGAGGAAATATTGGGCCAGGAAAAGCCGGAACATGGCGACGCCCCCAAGGGACGCGTGCGCGAGGCCTTCGAGCAGGTGCAGAAGTTGCCACGTCGCCAGCAGGACCAGATACTCGACGTGGTGGACGCCTTGGTTGCCAAGGCGCTGAAAGACCGCCGTTGAAGCGGTCAGCAGATCGAGGTTGGTCCAGGCCTTTGGCATGGCTCAACCCTGCGGCGGCCAGTGCGATTCAACAACGCAGCGCACCCCCCGAGATCGCGGTATCACTCCTCCCCTGAAAGCGGTAGCTCGTGGGCCGGTCGCTTCGTGGTTCGGGCGTCCTCAGCTGCGATTAGTTGGCAGGGTGTTCGCACGACTTACGCCCCTGTGTGGTTAAAAGACGCAATACCCTAACGACTTCGTCGTTATGTAAGTGGTTCAATCAATACTCGGAAATCGGAGGCGAACACCGGCGGCCGGGCGTTGCGAAAAGTCGCAAGGGGTAAGGTGTCTCACACAAAACGAAACGCCTCGGGCGTTTCAAAATGGGCGAACAAGTGCGCGAATCACGGCGCTTGAATTGCGCCGTTTTTGGGCCGCGCCCGAACCCAACGAAGTCGTTAGGGCCTTGCGTCTGTTGAAAAAAAGGGGGCTGAGACGTAGCCCGCGTTTCCGACTGATTTGGAGGCGCGACGTGTGCCGCTGGTTCATCGCGACGGCTTCGCGGGCGGGACATCACTTTCCGCAGACTGACCTTTTACGGCAGGCCCCAGATATCGCCTAATTGCGTCGAGTGCCCAAGCTGTTCGTTCCGATGCCTCAGCCGCCAGCGATGCGCGATATCGTGGGTCCTCCTTTGCCATTCGATGTGCGAACTGGGTATCCGCTGCTTTGTCTAGAACCAAGACGCGAAGCAGATTCCCCATCACGATAATCTCCCGCGCCGACTTTCTTGCACATAGGAGCACTACAGTCTTCTCTTTTTCCTCAGCGCTTAACGCTTTCAGGCTACTCACGACAGATCGGATGTAATCAAGCGCCTCGGAGTATGCCTGCCGATCCTCTTCCGTAAGCTTGTCCAGAGGCTCAGCGTCATTATGCGACAGCTTGGTCGACGCAACGGTCGGCGAACGCGGATTTTCACTAATCGCCTGCGCGAACAGTGGGCCCGCGAGGGCGGTTACCGAGACGATAAGGATTCTAATAAGCTTTGTAGTCAAAGTATCGTATGGGACGGTTCTCAGCGCCTTTCATTCTAGTTTGCGATGCAAGCCCATAACTGAATGTTGCTTGAAAACCAGGTGCTGCATATATGGTCGCTCCACCAAATGTTGCTTTCAAACCTGAAACATAACCCGGGTTTGAATTGAAAAACTGGAGGCCAAAGCAACCGTTGAACCAAACGTCGCCACCGGCTCTCAAATGACTCGCTAGGGTTTGCAGCAACGGTGAATCGGGCTGAAACAATCTGATCATCATTTCGTTACCTTCGCCGGCGCGGCCATTATGCCGTTCCAAGACGATGTGATCAAAGACCGTGTCGGCGAAACCGGCTGCCTTCATGATCTCTTCAGGCGTGCCCGAATACAGATCCACATCCAACACGCGCACCCGCCCGTTAGTCCGGGAGCTCATGTCGCTGTCCGACCAATAGCCACCCAAGTTTCCGCTTTCGGTGTTACTGCGAACCATGAGCACCGTCCCTGATTTTTCATCGAATTTCAACGCATTGCTGTCTCTTGCGTATCGATACGATAGAAATTTTTCGGACAGCGCATTGAACATGTAGGAGAACGCACCGCTGACAGCACCATTGGCGAATTTTCCTCCACCAAGCGCAGATGCCGTTCCGCCGACAACCGCCGCAGCAGTGATACCTTTTGAATCTGATCCTTTGGCCCATTTTCCGATTTTAACTTCGGTGGCACCCACAGCGAAGCCGGAATAGAATCCATGGCGAAATTCTCCGCCAGTGGCTTCAGCCGCCGCGCCTTGAACGACGCCGTGCGCTAGACCACGTTCGAACCAGTTGCCAATCAGGCCAGAACGCCCAGCATCACCAATCGCGCCCAGTAATCCACCCGTTATGCCGCCCGCCAAGCCGCCAACGAGCCCGGCTTTAAAGGCATCGCCTATGCTTCCTCCATTTAAGAGCGACCCAGCAAATCCCGAGGCAAATCCTCCCCCGAGCCCCCCCGCGATGCCCAAAGCAACGCCCTTGGAAATGCCGATACCCATAGCCCCGAAGGCTTGGCCGATATAGCCAGTCAAATAGACTTGCCCGAGCATTGCACCTACCACGGCAACAGCCACAATCGCCACGATCTTGATAAAATCCTTGAGGCTAAAGTAGCCGCTCGGGTCGGTCGCGTTCATCGGGTTATTCCCGACGTAGCTATACTTGTTATAGCCTTGGGCGTCCTCTCCTCCATCGACGTGCGGGTCCGCCGAAAGGAACCTGCCGAGCACCGGATCATAGACGCGGCCGTTCATGTGGATCAGCCCGAAGTCCGACAGCATCTCGTGGTCTGTGAAGCCACGCGTGGATGGCGATGTGTTGGTGATGCCGGAGCCGGTGTTGGTGTAGCTGGTGGCCTGCTTGCCCCAGGCGTCGTAGGTGTGGCGCTTGAGGACGCGGCCGGCCTCGTCGGAAATCACCGTGATCGAGCCGAGGCCGTCGGTGTGGAACCAGCGGGTATCCCTGGTGAGGTCGCTGCGCTCGGTGTGGACGGCGATGCGGCCGGTGGGGCCCATGACGTAGTGCTTGTGCTCGATCTGGCCGCCGCCCGAGAGCACGCGTTCGTAGAGCGGAGGTTGGAACTCCTTCCGTGTATTCCGTGGGCCCTGCCTCTGACTCAGGCCTTCCCGGCCAGCCGCAGCGCACCGTAACCGGCGCGCTCGGGGCGGGTGAGCATGGCGTTGGCCGCGTCGTCGTTGATAAAGCGCCCTGCCTTGGTGTCCCATGTGAGCGGGCGGGCGGTCTTCATCGCGATCCAACTGAGGATGCAGGCGGTGTTCGAATAATGCGCCATGCTGGCGGGTGAAAGCGGCGTGGCGCGGCTCTTCACGCATTCGAGCCAGTTCTTGTGATGCGAGGTGCTGGACGGGAAGTAAACGGTGAGGCCGTTCGGATCGAGCAGCTTCTGGTCGCTCGCAGCGAGCCAGTGCAACTGGCCGGGCGTGTTGCTCTTCGGATCGCTGGCCGTGGTGCCCTCGTCGCGAGCGACAAAAACCCAGCCCTCGTCGCCGATGAACTTGATGCCGTTCTGCAATTCGTCGGACACCCGCATCTGCACGCCGCCGGGATAGGTCAGGTGGACATTGTATTTGCCATGAACGTTCCAGATGGAGTTGGTCGGAAACTCACCGCGACCCTCGATCTTCGTTGGACCGCCGTGTTCCTGGTCCATGCCCCAGTGGGCGACATCGAAATGGTGCGCACCCCAGCCCGTGATCATGCCGAGGCAGTAGGATTCGTTACGCAGCCAGCCGGGACGGGAACCGATGTCGGTTTGCGAATGCACGCGCTGCTCCGTGTAATAGACCTCCGGCGTCGGCCCGAGCCACGCATCGTAGTTTAGGTTGGCCGGAACGCGCTGCTTCGGATCGTCAGGCTTGGTTGGATCGATCGGGAGGCCGATCTCGACGGCCTTGAGCTGGCCGACGCGTCCGTTGCGGACGAATTCGCACGCCTTGCGGAATTGCTCATGGGGGCCCCAGGAGCGCTGCTGGCTGCCGATCTGCATGATGCGCCCGCTCTTCGCCACGGCGTCGCGCAGAATCACGCTCTCGGCGTGAGTCATCGTGAAGGGTTTCTGAAGATAAACGTCCTTGCCCGCGAGCACGGCGCGCAAGGCAACTTCAGCGTGCTGGTGATCGGGCAGGCTGAGCACGACGGCATCGATATCCTTGCGCGCGAGGAGCTCCTTGTAGTCAGCGAAGGACGCGACTTCGGGCGCAGGAAGCGCATGATCATGATAAAACCTTTCAACCCAGGCCTTGCCCGCGGCGATGCGCTTCGTGTCCACGTCACACACGGCCACGACATCAGCGAGCCCGGAGCGCAACACGCCCGGCAGGTCGTGCCCGAGGGCGATGCGACCGCAGCCGATCTGGCCGACACGGATGCGGTTGCTCGGCGCGCTGGCGCCAAAGAGGCGCGACGGCACGATCATCGGCGCGGTAAACAGGGCGGCGGCACCGGCAGCGGTGCGGACAAACTGGCGGCGGGAGACTCGGGTGTTCATGGGGAATTTCCTTTGTCATCGCGAGACCAGCAAGGCGGGCGCGGCGATCCATCTGACTGGATTGCTTCGTCGTTCCGCCAAGGCGCAACTCCTCGCAATGACAGGCTAGTTGTTTTGGGGAATCCAAACATCGCGCTCCTGACCCAACGGAGTCCACCCCGATGCTGGTGGACAGTTCACCTGATATTGTCGGTGTTGCTCACGAAAGCCACGCGCGTGCTGTCGGGCGACCACGAGGGGACGTTGATCGTCCCTTGGCCACCGAAGACATAGGCGATGACACGCGGCATGCCGCCCTCGATGGGCATCAGGCGCAGGTAGCAGTGCTTGTAATAGGGATGGTCCTCAGGGCGGACGTCCTGCCCGTAGGAGATGAAGGCGATCCATTTGCCGTCGGGCGAAATGTGAGGGAACCAGTTGTTGAACTCGTCGTTGGTCACCTGCTCCTGCTGCGAGCCGTCGGGACGCATGCGCCAGAGCTGCATGAGACCGCTGCGAGTGGAGTTGTAGTAGATCCAACGGCCATCCGGCGTGAACTCCGGGCCGTCGCTGAGCGAGCCCTCGCTGGTCAGACGGATTTCCTCCCCGCCGTCAGCGGAAATCTTGTAGATGTCGTATTTGTCGGACTGCTGGTCGGGGCTGTGCTTGCGGCCGCCGGTATAGACGAGCCATTTGCCGTCGGGCGACCAGCCGTGGAAATACGAAGGCGACTTCGGCGTGACGCGCACCGGTTCGCCACCTGTCGAGGGCAGCTTGTAGATGACGGAGCGGCCGTTGTCCTCGCCCGGCGTGTGGATGCTCACACCCAGCATTTTTCCGTCGAAGGTGAGCACGTGGTCGTTGTTGTTGCGACCGATGGTGCCGGTGTAGAGATCGCCCACCTGCTTGGTAACGAGATCGAAGGTCTTGAGCTGGCCGCGATCCGGACCCTGGCCGCTGACGTTGACGATGAGCGTGCGACCGTCGGGTTTCCAGTTGGGCGCCTCGAACTGCACGGGAGAACTGTGCACAATCTCCAGCTTGCCGGTGTGGACATTGAGAACCTCAAGATGCGCACCGATGTAGTCGCGATAGGGCACGTAACCGGCCTTGGGCGGCTGGATGATGCGCACGTCCTTGAAGATGACTTCCTCCTTCACCTTCGCGTTGTGCGAGCAGAGGAACAAGCCGACGAGCGGCTCCTCGCCGAGGTCGAAGTCGGCGAGCGTCTGCGTGACGAAGGTTTCGCCGTAACGAGCGGACGAAAAGATCCAGGTGTTGCCGCGACGCTCAAGCTGCACGACGTCGCCGCCGGTCAGAGGCAGCACGAGCTGTTCGGTGATCGCTCCCTTTTCACGGCGATATTGGAGCGAGGTGAGACCGTCGCCGGCATGCACGCAGGCGTCCACGTAAGCGGAGTCGTGGTCGAGCGACTTGCGCGCGATCCAGCCGGCCTTGCGATGCGGGTCCACGCCCTGCCCAATCCATTCGACGCGAGCGCGGACGATGAAGTCGCCCTTGAGCTTGTTCCAGGCGAACTGGAACTGGTCTGTCGTGCCCCACATGTTGATGCCGCCGGCGCTCATGCGGTAGTGCTGCAGCGAGGAATCGTAGGTGGTCGAGCCGGTGATTTCGGGAGCGCCAACATCAGCGACGTCGGCGAACTGCCCGACGGGGGCAGCGGACAATGACAGGATGAGCGCGAGAGAACCGGCCAGCAGGCCGGCAAGACGGGGTAGTTTCATAACGGGGGTTGAGGGGTGTGAACAACGGTGGGAGAACTAAGTCACACCCTCCGGTTTCGCCAATCTTATGGCACGAATTTCGGGGCAACTGATGGACCGGGGCTTTGCAGTAGGGCCAGTCTCCGACTGGCCGGATCAATGCCGGAGTGGCCGGTCAGAGACCGGCCCTGCGTCAGAATCCCATGCTCACGCCGCCGTCCACCGGGAGGACCGCGCCGGTGACGAACTTGGCGGCGGGCGAGGCCAGATAGACGGCCGCCCAACCGACATCAGCCACGTCACCGAGCTTTGCCATCGGGGTGCGGCTGATGATCTTGTTCTTGCGAGCAGGGTCTCCGGCAAAAGCTTTGCGGGACATGTCGGTGTCGATCCAGCCCGGAGCAATGGCGTTCACCCGGATGCCGTGCGGGGAAAGTTCGGTCGAGAGCGTGCGCACCATGCCGAGCATGGCGGACTTGGCTGATGCGTAGGCCACCACCAGCGGGATGCCAAACAGTGACGCCATCGAAGCGGTGAAGAGCACGCAGCCGTGTTGGCGCTCGATCATGCCGGGAATGACCAGACGCGTGAGCTCGTGCGCACCGAGGATGTGGGTGTTAAGCACGTCGAGGAATTCCTGAGGTGTCGTTTCGACGGCGGGTTTCTTAAGATGCCGACCGGCGTTGTTGACGAGACAGGTGATCGGGCCGTGTTCCTTCACGATACGATCCGCCAGCGCGCCGGTCTCGGCCGTGACGGTGATATCGTGCACGGCGTAGGCCGCGCCCTCACCCATCGTCTTCACGGCCGCAGCCAGCTCCGCTTCGCGACGTCCGACAAGCACCACGCGAGCGCCCGCTGCGTGCATGGCTTGCGCGATGGCCTGGCCGATGCCAGTGCCGCCGCCGGTCACGACCGCGAGTTCGCCCTTGAGGGAGAAGATGGCCGGAAAATCGGAATCTTTCATAGGGAAAATCTCAAACGCCTGAGGTCCAAACGCCAAAGAAGGCGAAATCCGAATTTCGTTCTTCGCCCTTGAGATTTATTTGGGATTTGGCGGCTGGCATTTGGAGTTTTGCCGCGTTAGCGGCGCTGGTTGAATTGCTCCACCACCCCACGGATGGCGCGGGTATGGTCGGGCGTGCTGCCGCAGCAGGAACCGATGATGTTGATACCCACATCGAGCACCTCGGGCACGTCTTTGGCCATGTCGACGGGGAGCTGCTTGTAAACGGCCTTGAGATTTTCGAGCACCGGCAGACCGGCGTTGGGCTGCACCATCACGGGCAACGAGCATTTCTCCTTGTAGAGACGACCGACCATGGCCGCGCCTTTCATGTCCATGCCGGTGCCGCAATTGAGCGCGACAACGTGCGCACCGCGTTCCTGCACAAACTCGGCGGCCTGCTCGGGACCAATGCCCATCATGGTTTTGTAGAACGTGCCGTCCGCCGAGAGATCGTAAGCGAGCGAAGCGATGATGCACGCGCTGCCAGCAGCTTTGGCGGCGTCAATCGCCAGGCCGAGTTCTTCAAGCCCGGTCTGGGTTTCAATGATGATCGCATCAGCACCGGCCTTCACGAGCGCGGTGGCCTGTTCCTCGAGCGCGGAACGCGCCTCGGCTTCCGTGAGTTCGCCATACGGTTCGAGCAACGCGCCCAACGGACCAATGTCACCGAGCACGTAACCGGGACGTCCGCCGAAGGCTTCGCGCGTAATACGCACACCGGCGGCGTTGATGTCGGCGAGTTCCGCCTCATGACCGTGACGACGCAGCATGATGCGACTGCCGCCGAAGGTATTTGAGATGATGCAATCGGCTCCCGCATCGGCGTAGCGACGCTGGATGGCGAGCACGCGGTCGGGATGCGTGAGATTCCAAGCTTCGCCGCAGGCGCCCGATTCGAGGCCGGCGAGAAAGAGCTGCGTGCCCATGGCACCGTCACACACAAGGCGGCGGGTCGCGAGGGCTTCAAGAAGCGGGGGTTGGTTCATGGGAGGCAATGATTTTTAACCACAGACGAATACGGATGAACATTAATTAATTTGCAGCGGCGCGAAGTTGCCGAAGGCGTAAACGTGAATCTTCGCGAGACGCGGGTGCTTTTGGAAGGCCTTGACGATGTAACCCGGGTCGAAGCCGAACACGAAGCGCGCGATGTTCTTCGGATTGGAAAGCATGCCTCGCACGGAATTCTCGATGCCACAAACCGCGGCAAACCGCGCGAGCTGTTTGAGCGAGCAGCGATTGGGCACGCCGAGGTGAACCGGCAATGGCGAAGCGTCGAGAAAACGGGCGATGGCCTCTTCGTTGAGCGACCACTGCGTCACGACGAAACTCGCGTAGGCAGTTTTCTCACGGAGAATCTCGATCCCCTGCTCGAAGGTCAGCGGGCTGTTGCCTTCGGGAAAACCGCCGACGCCAATCTCAAAACCTTTGAAGGCGCCGGTGGCAACGAGCTCATCCACGGTGGAGAATGCGCCTTCCTGATGAGTGTTACCGCGGATCAAAAAAACTTTGTTCGTGAGCGGGCGCACGGCCTCAGCGATGGCGTGGGCATCGGCAGCGTCCTTCACCTTGAAGGCCGCGATGTGGGGCACAGGCTTCAAGCCCTTGACGCGCAGCTCGACGCACTTGGCCAGCACGGCCTCCTTGCCCTCGGTCGGCAGCCAGGTGACGAATATCTCGTCGTAGGCAACATCTGCCGGGACCTCGTTGCGGGTGGTGATTTCAAGAGTCATGCCCATGGGAGAAAGGAAGGGGAAGCGGAGTTAACCACGAATGGACACGAAGGAACACGAATGAGGACCAAGTCCTCGCGACCGGTCATCCTGAGCAGAGCGAAGGATCCAGTAACAGCCGCATGCCATAACCGCCCGCCCGTTGGGTCCTTCGCTGCGCTCAGGATGACAGGCAGGGTGGAATGAACGTGATTCGTGTCTGTTCGTGTTCATTCGTGGTTCAAAGTCCGGCCGGATCGAAGGTTTCATTCGTCTCGAACACCCGCCCGTCGAAGACCACGGTGCGGGCACAGCGGAGATTCTTCACGGTCGCGAGTGGCGAGTGTCGGGTGAGAATGAAACGGCTGCGCCAGCCGGGTTCGATGCGACCGAACTTCTGATCGAATGCCAACCGGTCCGCGGCGGCGCCGGTGGCCGCATGAATGACGGCGGCCGCGGAGAGGCCGGCGCGCTCCATCAATTCGAGTTCATAGAGCAAACCGAGTCCGTGCGCCACACCACAGGAGCCGGCGTCGCTGCCGGCCAAAATGATCACGCCGCGATCGCGAGCTTTCAGCAGGCTGGACGCGTGTGCATCAAGGATGCGCTGGAGATTGCCGGTGACAGTGGCGTCCCAGTTATAGCGGGCGGCCTCGTCCACCTGCACCTGCACGGGTGCGAATGTCGGCACCCAAGCGGTGCGTCGCTCGCGCATACGTTCCAGTTGGTCGTCGCGCACGAAAAAGCCGTGTTCCACCGAGTCCACACCGCTCTCGACCACGCGCTCGATACCGGTGTCGCCCGACGCATGCGCGAGCGTCTGTCGGCCCGCGCCGTTGGCCGCGGCGACCAATTCGCGCAGCTCCTCCACCGTCATCTGCGGCTCCGCGGTGACGGCGCCTTTCTGGAAATTGATGATGCCTGTCGGGATTAGTTTGATGCGGTCGGCCCCGGCGGCGAGGCGTGCGGCAACACAGTCTGCAGGCGAGGCATAATCCTCAATCGCGCCGCTCATGAAGCTACCGTAACGACCGCGGTGGTGAATCGCAGCACCGGGACTGTCGAGGTAAGGCATTAAAGTAGAGTCAGTCTCCGACTGGCCGGGTGTCCGGTCAGAGACCGGACCTACCTGGCCTTTGCACACACGGCTGAGCGCGAGGCCGACGCCGTCCTTGTCGCCTGCATCGCGCACGCCCGCGATGCCCAGCCGCACAAGCTTCTCGAGCCGCGGCATCGCGGCGCCGAGTAGATCGGCCGAGGACTGCTTCAGGGTGGCAGCGCGTTTGTCGAGATCGAGTTCACCACCTTCGAGAAAGAGGTGCGTGTGCGCATCAACCAGTCCCGGCAGCAACGTGGCATCGAGCGCGACGACATCGGGCGCGGTCTGACCGGCACGGATGAGCGATGCCGGCGGAGTCTGCCCACTGCGACCGACAAAACGGATACCGGTCGCATCATAGACGACGTGCGCATCCTTCGCCGGGGCGGTGTTCGAACCGTCGAGCAACGTGCCGACGTGCAACCAGACCGGGCGGTCAGAAGAGGCTGGAGGAACGAAAATCATCACTGAAAAATTCCCAACGCCAGATTCCAAACGCCAAAAAATTTCGGCAGAAAATTTCGAAACTGCGCATTTGGATTTGTTTGGGATTTGACCCTTGGCGTTTGTCGTTTTCCGCGGAGTTACTCCGCGGGGGCGGCTTCAGAACAAATGGCCATAATGGCCTCGGCCTGGCGGTAGCCGGCGGTTTCCTGTGATTCGCCTTCCTGCGGACGACCGGTCGCGAGGGCTTCCCGCAACTTCGCGACCATCGGATGATCGGCGGGGAGCGGAGCGGGCGTCTTCTCAGGATTGGCGAGGGCGAAATCGAGTCCGACTTCCATGCCGAGCGTGAGGTAAGCGCACTCAAGCTGCTCGCGCACACCCTTCGGCGTGCCCCACGCGAAATTCGAAAGGCCCACGATCATGTGCACGCCCTTCAAGTGCGGATCGGCACTGATGAGGCGCATGGCGTCGAGGCCGATGTTGACGAGGCCGTAAGTGTCGGCGCCGACCGGCGCGAGGCCGGGATCGATGATAATCTGGTCGTTCGTGCGGCCCGCCTCGGTAACGAGCCGGTCTACAAAATGTTTCGCCACGGCGTAAGCATCCTGCGGATTCAAGCACTGCGCGCTGCCGCCGGGCACAAAATGCTCCGAGGCCATGACAACGACCTTGGTGTCGTAGTCTTTCACAAGCCGGATCATTTCATCGAGCTGCGTGCGGGAAGCGGCGATCGAATTGAGAATGGGCTGACCGCTCTTCGCGCGATCGTAGTGCCGGAGCGCGACCTTGTGGTATTCGATGGAGGGGTTGTCGAAGCTCAGCGGCACGCTGGTCGCGGCTTGGATGGCCGGAATGACCGTCGGCAGCAGCTCCAGCATTTCCTCCATGCGCACCGAGATGCGGGCGGTGCCGTCGAGATTGAGCGTGAGATATTGCACCCCGAGATCGGCCTGGAGCTTCGCGAGGTTCGCGTAGGCGGCCGGGTTGCGCTCGGTGAAGGCCGTGCGGGCGCGCGCGTAGGAATTATTGATCAGCTCACCGATGATGTTGAGAGGACGGGAAGGCATCAGATTCCTTGAGCTGTCATCCTGCGCGGAGCGAAGGGTCCAAGAGGTCGAACGCTGGCGTGCATGTCTCTGGATTCTTCACTTCGTTCAGAATGACGGGTTACAGGGATTGAGTTTGATGGAGGGCTCAGCTCCAGCTGGGCCACGGCTTGGCGGCCCTACTGTTGCGGGGCGGCGGCGAGCTCCAGCACGAGTGCGCGAGCGACGTCTTCCGGATTGCCCGGGCGTTCCTTTTCTTCGCCCCATTTCAGCTGGGCGGTGTAGGCGTCGCCGGAAGTGAGACCGAGCTTCTGCGCCTCGATGTCGATGCGCTCGGCAAACTTGCCGGGCAAGTCCATCTTCACCTCGCCGAAATCATCCCACACTTTCACGGACGACGGGAGGTCACGCCAGTAGAGGATCTGGTATTTGACGACGTTGTTGGCGGGGCGAGCGGCAGCGTCCGCGCTGGCAGCGGGCTTCACACCGGCACGCAAGGCAGCTTTGGGCGCGGCCCCCTTGCCAACGAGGTAGAGGAAGAGATCCACGGCGTTCGAGGCGTCGGCGCCGTAGCCGTCGGCGCCGATCTCGTCGGCGAACATCTGGCTGATGGGCGCGCCGCCGATCGCCATCTTGATGTGGTCGTAGCCCGGCTGGTCGAAGCCGTCGATGACGGTCTTCATGTAGGTCATCGTCGTGGTGAGCAGCGCGCTCATGCCGACGATGTCGGGTTTGAACTCGTCGGCGGCGGCCTTGAACTTCTCGACGCTTTGGTCCACGCCGATGTCCTTCACGACAAAGCCGGCGCCCTCGGCCATCATGCAGACGAGGTTCTTGCCGATGTCGTGGAGATCGCCGCGCACGGTGCCCATGAGGAGGCGGCCGGTGGAGCTGGTGTCGGGACCGTGGGCGGAAAGCAGCGGCTTGAGCACGGCCATGCCGGCCTTCATCGCGCGAGCCGCGATAAGCACCTCGGGCACGTAGAGGATGTTGTGCTTAAAATCCTCACCAACGACACTCATGCCGGCGATGAGACCCTGTTCGAGGACCTCCTTGAAGTGGCGGCCTTCCGCGAGAGCGTCCTTGGTCATCTGTTCGACGTCCTTGGCTTTGCCCTCGTAGATGCACTGGTTCATTAAAGCATAGTCTGGCATGGCAGAATGGAATCTAGGGTCTGGGTTTTGACTGGAGGGCCCAGCTCCTGCTGGGCCGCGGCTCAGCGGGAGCTGAGCCCTCCAAGGGATGGGTTATGCGCTGCCGAAGTGGGCTTTGTTGAATTCGTCGAGCGCGGCTTTCATCGCCACGATGTTCTCGCGGGGCATGCCCGGGCTGGTGCCGCCGCCGACGGAGAGCACCATGCCGGTGCCGTCCTTCGCCCCCTTCTCGAGCACGTCGAGCGTAGCTTCGCGAACCTCGGCGGGTGTGCCGCGCACGCCGACTTCGAGGGGATTGACGTTGCCCATGAGACACATCCGGTTGCCGATGCGCGCCTTCACGTCGGCGATGTCGGTCTGCTTGCCCCAGTTGAGCATGTTGAAGCCGACATCGGGCAGATGTTCGAGGCAGGCCTCGATGGAAGCGTCGTTGTGGTAGAGCTTCACCCAGTCCTTGGGGAACGCATCGCAGATGCGCTTCAGGTAGGGATGGCAGAATTCCTGATAGTGCTCCTCGTTCACGAAGCCGACGATGTCGTCGAGGATGAAGATGCCCTCGACCGTCGGGCCCATGGCTTTGCACTGGGCCTTGAGCCAGTCGATGATGACACGGGTCGAGAGATCGAGGAGCTTGTGCGCCCACTCGGGTTTCTCGACGAGATCGATCATGAAGTCACTGGTGTTGCGGGCAAAGCCGGCGGTGCACATCGGGCCGCGTGCGGTGGCCATCGTCCAGATCTCGCCGGTGTCGAGCACCTGCTGGCGCTGCATGCGCAGGCGATGGAGCGTCATCGCCATGAAGGCGTCGGCCTCGACCTCATACTCGGGGAGCTTGTCCACATCCTCGATGTTGAAGAGCATGTGGTATTCGCTCGGCGTGTTGTCCTGCCAGAACTTGATCTTGGAACCGAGCACGGACGGCTCGGCAGCCATGCCGTATTCGAGCCACCAACCGGGCACGAAGATGATGTCGGGAAATTCCTGGTGGATCTTCAGGTGCGACTGGAACCAGAGCTGCGGATCCAGGAAGAAGTCCATGTGCTTCACGCCGACGTAGCCGGGGATCCAAGGGCTGTCGATGATCATGGCCATCGGCACCTTGTTGAGTTTTTCCATGCGCGCGGCGCGTTTGAAGATGTCCCATTGGGCGGGTGTCATGTGGATAGTTTAAGTTGGGAGTTTAAGTTTAGGTTTTGGGGAGACCGGGGCAGAGAGCAGGTTCCTGCGTTTCGGATTCGGAGATTGTTTGGCGTTTGGACTTTTTGAGAGTTACGGCGCGATCAGGATTTCCTTTTCGGTGATCTGGATCTGCACGCCGGCGGCCTTGGCGGCCTCCTCAAGGCAGGCCTTGAGCATCACGACTGGGTCGGGGCCGACATCAACGCGACGCATGAGGCCGAAGCCCTTCTTGGTGCCGACGGTGAGGTTCACCTTGAGGCCGCGGCGCTTGGCGGCGACGCGCGTGCCATCGGGCAGTGCGGTGTTCATCGGTTTCAGAAACGCGTCCATGTAATGGACACCGATGCCTGACTTGTCGGCGAAGCCGGGCGGGAGTTTCTCGATCGCAGCGGCGTTGAGGTCGCAGAGTTTGATCATGGTTCGTGGTGGGGTTCAGGAAACGGGTTGGGGCGTTTGCGCATGCGCGAGCGCGTAATGGATCGCCTCGAGTGCGAGGCCCCACTTGTGGGCGCGACTCGCAGGCGCGCAGTGGCAGCCGGCGGGCGCCGATTCGCGTGACCACGCAAACACTTCATCGAGCGAGCGGCCCAGCAGCGGACGGTCGGCCGCAATTTCGCGCAGGTGATCCTCACCTTCAGCGAGATAGGAACAGGTGAGCTTGTATCCTTCGTCGTCCGGTGCAGGCCGGCAGGAACTTTCGAGAATAACATTCCCATTCGCCGGACCGCTGAGCCGCACGCGATAATCGAACGCCAGCGGCTGGTGCGAACACGTTGTGCCGTCGAAACGGAAGACAGCCTCGATGCAGCCATCGTCCAGAAAACTGAGGCGCACGCGCTCGGCAGCCCACTTGCGAAGGGCGCGCGTGTTGACGGTGTAGCGAGGCTCCGGGATAGCGCCGGTCTCCGACTGGCCAGGCGTCCGGTCGGAGACCGAGCCACCGTGATGGCGATACGCCGCGCGGCGATAGCGGCACGGCGTGAACGAGCATCCTTCGCACGGTGTGACGGCGCGAGCGGCGATGGCTTGAGCCGAGATCGGGGCGAGACCGAAGACCGCCAGCAGTGACTTCTTCGGCTTCAGCATACCACTGGAAAGCACTTCCAGCGGACCCGGGAAAGGCCGGCTCAGGCCTTCCGCGATGAGTTCGAACAACCGGTTCTGTTCCGCCACATCCCAGCCTGCGTAACCGGGGCTGTAATGCGGAACGGCCATCAAACCCTCATGTCCGGCGAGATCGCAAAGGCGTCCGCTTGTGCGCGCCACCAAATCCTCGACGACGGCCGAACCGTAGATTTCGAGGAAGAAATATTCGTCGGGCTTGCCCTCGTGCCAAAGTTCGCGCGCGTGCTCCTCGCATTCGCGACCCGCGCTAACCGCGACCAGCACGACGGCGTCCGCTTGGTGTTGCTGCAAATGTTCGCGCAGCCGCGGAGAGGAAAATTCCACGCCGTCCAATCGCAGCGCATCCGCGCCGGCCTGGAGCTCCACGCGACGATGACAAGCCCAAGGCCTGCCGTGCTGTGCATACCAGTCGCGCGCCCAAGCCATGAGCTCACGCACGCGCGCGCCGGGCTCGTGGCCGCGCGGATAGCCCAGCAGGCGGAGGTATTCGGCCTCCTGCACGTGGACCTCGGGCTGTGCATCAAAAGTTTCCATGGCTCAGGTTTCGGAAACCTCCGCACCGCCAACCGGGGTGAACTGGCAGCCCTCGACAAAGTAATCGAAAAACCCAGGATGCGTCTCGAGGCGACAGTGCTGCACGCGCTTCACGAGGTCTTCCAACTCGGCGCGCTTCTTGCGCGAGAGCAGCGCGATGCAGGCGCCTTCAACGGACGCGTTGCCGACCTGCACGATTTTTTCCGCCGGCAAATTCGGAATCAGGCCGATGCGTTTTGACGACTCGAGGTTGAGATGCCGGCCGAACCCGCCGGCAAGGTAGAAGACGTCGAGCTGCGAGTATTCGAGACCGTATTCGGCAAACGCGATCTGCAGGCCCGCAACGTTCGCACCTTTGGCCTGCGCGAGCGCGTTGATGTCGGCCTCGCTGAAGGTCACGGGACGATCGCCACCCGCCGCGACCACGAATTCCTGCGAACCGTCCTCGAAACGTCCGAGTGCGTTCATGCGACCGGTGCGGAGCAGTTCGGCCAGCAAATCCACCAAGCCGGAGCCACAAATACCCTCGGGCGGCACGTCGCCGATAACGCGCGTTTCGACGCGGCCGTCATCGTGAATGGCAACCTTCTCAATCGCGCCGGGGAGACCGGGCATACCGAAGGTGATTTGTCCGCCCTCGAAGGCCGGACCGGCCGGACAGGACGCGGCGAGGACCTTGTGCTTGTTCCCGACGATGAGCTCGGTGTTGGTGCCGATATCCATCACGGCCACGAGGCGCTCTTCGTTCGCAAGATCCACGGCGAGCATGCAGGCGGCGGCATCGGCACCGACGTGGCCGCTGATGATCGGCAGGCCGTAAACGCGAGCCTTGGGATGAATTGGCAGACCAAGACGACGCGCGGTGTCGCTGAGGCTCGTAGTCGTGCGCTTATCCTCGGCAAGTTCCAGTTCGGTGACCGATTGGTAGGGACTCTGGCCGATCGAATAAACCGACAGGCGGAAGAACATGTCGCGCATCGTCGAGTTGCCGGCGATGATGACCTCGTAGATAGAGCGCGGATCGACGGGAAACTCCGTGATCGCGCGACTCATGTAACCGGTGAGCGTGCGCTGGAGCGTCTTGGTGCGGTCCTCGGTGTCGTATTGGATGCGCGCCATCACGTCGGAGCCGCCGAAGCGTTGCGGGTTCTCGAAGGAGGAATCGGCAATGACTTCGCCGGTCTCGAGATTGAGTAAACGGATGACGACCGTCGTGGTGCCGAGATCGATGGCGAGCCCGTGGAGCGGCCCGGTGCCGCGATCAATTTCCTCACCATCGAGCAGGATGCGATCGCCATCGCGCGTGACCGCGGGATCGAGCTGCCAGGTGCGCGGGCCGGTGGGCAGCTCAAATGCGTGCTTCTCGATCTTCATCGTGCCGCGGCGCATCGTATGGCAGCGGACGGTCCCCTGCTCCACCGTGATGCGCGCGCAGCAAGAGAGACGGAACGCCCCCTTCAAATGCTTTTCCTCCGGACCGGGCTTGGACAAGCACTCCATGCCCTCGGTCACTTCGACGACACACTCCTTGCACTTGCCCTGCTTGTTGCACGAGGTCGGCACGGCGATGCCCAAACGCTCGCCATAAGTGAACAGCGAGGTGCCGGGTTCCGCCGGCATGACCTGCGAATTGAAATGCAGTTCGACGCTCATGCTTTCAGCTGTAGGGCGGGGTCTCCGAACCCCGCCTCGAAAGCAATAACATGATCGCAAACAGGCGGGGTTCGGAGACCCCGCCCTACAACAAACCCTGCGCAATCTCTCTTCACCGTTTCCCCTCCAAGCTCATGATGCCGGCCTTCAGGAAACCCAGCGCGTAGGCCATGCCGGCGTGCCACGGGGCGGCACAGCTCATCTGCGGCGCGTGGTCGGGAATAATCACGCCGTCGAAACCGTTCTTCTTCAAAATCGCGAGCACGCGCAGCACGTCCACTTCGCCGTCGTCAATGAAGGTCTCCTTGTAGTGCGGCACCTTGTCGCGAACGTTGCGCAGGTGGACGTAGCCGAGACGATTTTGTCGCGAATAATTGTCCACCACGGCGTAGATGTCGTCTTCCGTCATCTCCGCGAGCGAGCCCACGCAAAATTCGAATTGGTTCACCGGGCTCGGATTGAGATCCACGACTTTCTGGTAGAGCGACGGCTGGTAAACCAAGCGCGGCTGGCCGCGAATGAACGGCATCGGCGGATCATCGGGATGCACCGCGAGCCGCACGCCGGCTTTTTCCGCCACCGGCACCACCTCGTCGAGGAAACGCTTGTAGCGATCCCAAAGCTGTTCGTGCGTCGCGGCCGGGATCGTGCCGGTCTCGCGCGAGGGCGCGGTCGGGTCCACGACCATGTTCCAGACAAGGCCGTTGGGCATCGGGAGATCGTAGGGGCCTTCCATGCCGACCGACGGCGCGTCGCCGCGCGCGTAGTTGCCCTTGGTGCGACCAGCCACGCCCGCGATGGAGAAATTGTAGCCCATGATCGGGATGCCCGCCTCGCCCACCCGGCGGATGATCGTCTTCACGTTCTCTATGTGCTGCGCGCGCTTCGGACCATCCAGCAGGATGTCGCCCCAATGCGCCGGATCGAAATTCTCGATCGCCTCCAGCTTCAGGCCCGCCGCCTCGACGTTGCGACGGATGGTCGTGAGTTCCTCCAGTGTCCAGAGCTTGTCCGGATCGCCCGCGAGTCCCCAACCCCAGTCGGTCCCGAGCGGTTGGTCATCGGTGGCCGAATGCCCCGCTCCGCCACGAAAATAGTCCACGAGATGGGCCACGATGTGCGTGGCGCCGGCCTGCTTCGCGAAGGCGAAGTTCTCCGGCGTGAGCATGTGGCGATAAAGTCCGAGCCCGAGCTTCATGGGGTAAACCGCCAAGCTACCCCACCCCGCTGAGCTGACCACCCCAGACCGTGTCAACGGTTGAGCGAACCGCCATCAATCCACTCGCTCTCAACCATTTCAGTGCGCGGACTGGTCGGGATGCCGAGGTCGTTGTTGGCGAGGCGGGCGGCGAGGAGCTCCACGGCCCAAGCGCCCATGAGACGCTGGTTTTGCTGCAAACCGCTGAAGCCCGAGCCCTGCACCTCATGGCTGAGCACAACCACGCCGAGTTTTTTCGGGACTTGGATTTGCAAGCGTCGCAGCACGGCACGCAGACGCGCGATTACCTCCGGCAGGTGCACGAAAATCAGCACGTCGGGTTTCTGCCGCACCACCCACTCGGTAAATGGCGGTTCCTCCAAACCCTGCAGCTGCAGGATCGGCAGCGCCGCGCCCGGACCAAGCACATGCTCGCACCAACCGAGATATGCCGCGCTGTGCGCGTAGGCGCTGCGCGTGTCTTCGTAGGCGCCGAGCACGAGACCGGGACGCTTGTAGCCGAGCGCATGCACGCGCTCCAACGCGTGCAGCGTGTCGTTGTAGAAGTGACTGGTCACGCGATGCAGCGGCGTGCGGATACTGAGTCCGATCGTGACGATGGCGTGTTTGCCGAGTTCGGAGGGAAACTCCTGGTTGAAATCGGGACTGCCAAAACAGAGCAGTCCGTCGATGCCGCGCGCAACGAGGATGTCGTCGAAGCGCCGGTAACTCATACCGGGCGCGCGGAGCCAGAGTGGATCGAGTCGGTAACCGAGTTCCGCCGCTCGGGCCTGCATGCCCTCGTAGATGCGTGCGAGATGCCGGGATTTTTCCCACGGCCGCAGCGTGTCGTAGAACGAGATGACACCGAAACAGGCTTGCTGGCGCACGCCACGGGGTTTGCGCAGGTGGCGCATAAGATCGACGATGCGCGCATCGGGCGCATAACCGGTCTCGCGCGCGAGTTTCATCACGAGCGCCTTGGTTTTGGCGGAAATCCGAGGGCTGTCGCGCAGCGCAAGCGACACAGCCGAAGGGGAGACTCCTGCCAGCTTCGCGATGTAACGGACGTTCATGCAGTCAACCGTCTAGCAGGCGAGGTCGTGAGGGCGAGCGGGAAGAAGGCCAAGAGAGTTTGGCCGCAAAAGACACAGAGGCGCAAAAAATCCCGACCACCCAAAGCCCACACACTCCTGTCATGCTGAGCGGAGCGAAGCATCCAGCAGGAAATTCGCAGACGGTATCCGGTCAACGAATGCTTCTGGTTCCTTCGCCTTGCTCAGGATGACACGGGGTTGGAGGTTTGCTCTGATCAGGCGTCCACTCAACCCCGCGGACTCTCCGGCGGGCCGAGGTAGCTCGGGCGGACGCCCGGCGCCGGACGCGGACCGCGCGCGGGTGGCGTGGCGGGCGGCGGTGCGGTGTCGATCACGATGCGCTCGAGCACGACGCCGGGATCCACGAGCCAGAACTTGAGCGTGTGCTGGCCGGGCGCAGCAAGCTGGTGCGTGGTGGCGACGCGGCGAACGCTGTCGGCCACGGCTGCATACCAATTCGCCTGCGGCATCCAGGTGCCGACCTTCACGATCTGCGGCGGTTCGTCGTCGATCGAGATGGCGTAGCGCAGACCCTCACCGGACTGGAAGTCGAGCGACGGCGCGAGATGCACCTCCACCTTCACATCGCCGGATGAGAACGTGTGCAGGTCGTATTCGAGACGCGGCGAAGATCCGCCGGGCGTGGCCGCGGGCATCGTGACGGGGAAAGCCGTGATACCGCCGTGGGTGCGCCCGAAGTCCGGCAGTTTCTGCCAAGTGACATCGCCAGACTGGATCGAGCGATCGAAATTGAGCGCGTTGATCGCGACGTGCCGGTCGGCCTCGACGAAGCCGCGCACCGTCTCGGCGGGTTTGTGCACGGGCAACTGGACAGTGAATCGGCCGGCACCGCCGCCATCCACGGTGATGGTTGCGGTGTGGCGGCCTGCCGGCACGGCATTCCAATCCACGCCGGCTTCAACCTGAACGGTGCGATCAGTCACGCGCCCCGAACCAGCGGACAGTTTCACCCAAGGCTGGTCGGTCGTGACTTTGAAATCGAAGGCCTCGGCACCCCGATTGAAGACCTCAATCCGGCGCGTAGCGACGCCGTGCAGCACATTCAACTCCGGCAGCACCGGTCGCGGCGCGCCGTAAACCGGCCAGCCGACCTCAGATCCTTCGATGGAAGTTCCCATCGAAGCGCCGGCGCGCGGCAGCACTTCATGCACCGACGGCATCGCGTCCATCTCCGGCGATTGCCAGTAGGTGTAGCCGAATTTGATCTGGCTCATCATGTGATTCCACTTCCCACCGCCGAGTTGGTGATACTGCTCGGCGAGTTTCCGGTCGGCGGCGAAAAGTTCGCGGGCGCGGGCGGAATGGACGTTTGCATCGGTGCGACCCTGGCGCGCGTAAAGGCGGTTGAGACCGACGGAGACGTAGAGCTCGTGCACCCCGGCGCTGGCCTTCACGGGATAAAGCACGAGTTGGTAGAACGCGTCGCGATATTCGGGTGCGAGTGCGGCGTTTAGTGCCTCCGCACGGGTCACGAGATCGTGCCACTCGGCCAGCATGTTTTCCGCCTCGCCGTAGTTTGTGAGACTGTAGGTGTCGGGTTCGAGCAGTTCGGGCGTGCGACGGCGGTTGAGCTTTGCGTAGCCGTTGATGAGTGCGGCGACTTCGGCGGCGTGCCCCGCCCCGAACTCGCGCGCGGCCCACTGCTGCGAATACTCTCCGAGTTTTTCGTAGGGCCAGCGGGCGGGATTCCACGCATAGCGGATGAAGAACTCGATGGGGAACTCCATCGGCTTGAGGTCGCCGACGTTGACGATCCAAATGCGGTTGGCCTCGAGCTGCCAGGCGAGGTGCATCTGCTCCCAGATCTTGGTGATCGGGGTGACATTGATCCACTTGTAGTTTCGCGGGCCGCCGACGTAGTCGAAGTGGTAATAAACGCCCGCGCCGCCGGGGCGCTTGCGCTCCTCGGGCGTGGGCAGGCGACGGATGTTGCCCCAATTGTCGTCGCACCAGAGGAGAATCACGTCGTCGGGCACGCGCATGCCGGCTTCGTAATAGTCCTGCACTTCCTTGTAGAGCGCCCAGAGCTGGGGCTGCTGTTCGACGGGCTTGCCGGTGACCTCGGTGATTATCTGCCGCTGATCGGCGACGATGCGCTCGAGCAGTTTCGTGTTGGTGTCGGCCGTCATGGCTTCGTCGCCGTCACCGCGCATGCCGAGAGACATGATGTTCTCGAAATTCTTTGTGCGCTCGACGCTGGTGCGCCAGAAATCACGGAGCACGGCATCGTTCTTCGAGTAATCCCAAGGCCCCTTGCCGTATTTGCCCCACTCGGCGTGCGCACGCATGAGCGGTTCGTGGTGCGAGGTGCCCATGACGATGCCGTATTCATCCGCGAGACGCGGATTCTCGGGATCGTCGTCGTTGAAGGCGCGCGGCAGCCACATCGCGGGCCAGAGATAGTTGGCGCGCAGACGGAGCATGAGTTCAAAGAGATCGGCGTGGAACTCGCGACCGAAGCGGCCGTATTTTTCGTAAACCCATCCCGTGAGGGCCGGCGCCTCGTCGTTGAGGAAAATGCCGCGGTATTGCACCGCCGGACTGCCGACCACGTGGCGGCCGGACGCGAGATGCAACGTCGCGCTCTTCTTCACCGGCACATCGGCCCACCAATACCACGGCGACACGCCGATCTGCTCGGAAATCTCGTAGATGCCGTAAATGGTGCCACGCTTGTCACTGCCCGCGATGACCAGGGCGCGTTCCACGCCGGGTAAAGGCTTTTCCACCGTTTCAATGACGAAGGCTTCCCACTTTCCGCGGATGGCGGACACATCGAGTTTGCCGGCGGCAACAAGGCCGTCGATCAGGGCGCTTTTGCCCACAGTGCCGATGAGGACGGCCATGGATGACGTCGCGGGCGCAGCGGTCTTGAAATCGGGTTTGCGACCGGTGACCCGCTCGATGTCGGCCTGCAAATCGCGGGCGGCGCGCAGGACGCCGGGCCAATCGTTGTCGGAGGCGTGTAGCGTGGCTGCAGCCTTCTTCGTCACGAGTGGCAGTGCGCCTGGAGCGGACGATTCGACGAGCAGCGGCCGTTCAACCAAACCGGCAAGCGCGGTGGCGAAGGACAGGACGAAGGCAAGGGACAGAATCCGGGCGGGGTGGCGAAGTTTCATGACGAAAGGGGCGGAAGAAACCGGGCAGTCCCACCCTGTAGCCCGGATGCGAGACACCGCAAGCAGGCCCGCACTGCATAGCGCGCTAACTTTAGGCCGGCGGCAGGATGCTCAAATCCGAGCCCAAAGGCCCGCGCTGAAAGTTCGTATTACGAACTTTGGCCCCAGTCCACCCTCTCGAAACCGGCGTCAAAGTTCGTAATACGAACTTTGTGCGGCCGGCTCCCCTCCGGGCGAAGGGGTGGTCTGCGGGGTGGTGCTCCGGTTCTGATCCGGTAAAATGAGCAGGCTGGCGGGAAGCCACAGGCGTGGACGAGCCGTGCCTCTGCAAAAACAGTTCCGCCTGCGGGGACGCGGCACGGGCGGACATGCACGCGCAAGCTGCGCTTATGCGCGCGTTCCCTGCAGATTGAATCCATCGTCCGTCGCACGGGTGGTTTGCTTTTGCCAGCCCGGCCATGCATCAATTCCGTCCTCAACGCGATGTCCTGCCCGTCACCCCAATCAATCCGCCGGCACGGCCGTCGTGTTTTCCGCGGCTGGATTTTGGCCGGAACCGCGTCGCTTCTGCTGCTTGCCGCCTGTTCGCGTCAGGCCCCTGCGCCTGCGACCACCGCGTCGCGTCCGACCACGCCCGGCACCGTGGATGACACCGGGATGCTCGTGGGACAGCCGATCGGCGCAATGATCGGCCGGCCGCCGTGGATCGCGCACGTCAACTCCATCGATCTCGACCGCGACGGCCGCATGGACATCGTTTTCTGCGAAGCCCAAGACAACGAAGTGCGCTGGCTGCGCCAGAAAGCACCCGGCGTATTCGAAGAAATCCTGCTGGCCGGCGGCTTGAAGGCGCCCGTGCATGTCGAACCCGCGGATATGGACGGCGACGGCGACACCGACCTGATCGTTTCAAGCATGGGCGCGGTGTTCCCCAACAACGATCGCATCGGCACGCTCTACGTCCTCGAAAACGACGGTCACCAGAACTTCACTGTCCGGCCCATTCTGGAAAATACCACGCGGCCCGTGGACGCGCGCGCCGCCGACCTCGATGGCGATGGCGATCTCGATATCGTCGTTGGTCATTTCGGTTACGACCAGGGCGAGGTCGCCTGGCTCGAACGGATCGGCCCGTGGGAATTCCGCCGCCACGTGCTGCTCGAACTCTCCGGCGCCATCAACGTGCTGGTGGACGACTTCAACGGCGATTCGCAGCCCGATATCGCCGCGCTCATCTCGCAGCAATGGGAGGAAATCTACATCTTTGAAAACCAAGGTGGAGGCCGCTTCGCCACGCGCCGCATCTGGGGATCGACCAACGAGGACTACGGCAGCAGCGGTCTCGCCGTGGCCGACCTCAATCGCGACGGCCGACCCGATCTTGTTTACACCAATGGCGACGGCTTCGGCCCCGCCGCCACGCCCGGTCCGCGTCCGTGGCACAGCGTGCAATGGCTGGAGAACAACGGCGACGGCAGCTTCCGCCATCACCGGATCGCACATTTGCCCGGCGCTTACTCGCCCGTTGTGGCCGATCTCGATGGTGACGGCCACCTCGATATCATCGCCTCGACCGCCTACTCCGACTGGAACAACCGCAACAAGAACGTCATTTCACTCATCTGGTATCGCAACGACGGCCACACTCGCTTCGAACCCCGCATCCTCGCCCGCACGCCCAAGGACCAGATCACGCTGACCGTCGGCGACTTTGACGGCACCGGCCGCGTCTCGCTCGCCACCGGCGGTTTCTACATCTATCCGCCCTACGACGCGATGAGTCGCATCACTCTCTGGCGACGCACGACCCTGCCATGAAAAAGCGTCTTCTGATCGCTGTCGCCCTGCTGGGTGGTATCGCGGCCGCCATCGGTGCAGGCTGGTGGTGGCACGCGGGAGGCACACAGCAGACGGTCGCCGCGGGGCTCCCCGCCCTGCCTGATCTCTCCGCTGTCCCGTCCGCCATGCGCGAGCACATCAACACTGCCGATACGCAGGCGCACAGCCGCTTCGGCGCGCTCGACGGACTGCGACGGCTCAGCCGGCTCTATCACGCCAACGGTTATCCCGACGAAGCGGTCCAATGCTATCGCACGTTGCAATCGCTCGAACCCAACGAAGCGCGCTGGTGCCATCTCGCCGCGCTGCTCATCGCCGGCTACGGCGATCTCGAACCCGCACTCGAACTCTGGCGTCGAACCACACAACTTGATCCCGCTTACACGCCCGCCTGGTTGCGGCTCGGCGAGACTTACCTGAAGGCCAACCGTCCCACCGATGCCGAGGCCGCCTTCAAGGAGGTGCTGCGCCGCGCACCTGAGGACGCCTACGCTCTCTTCGGACTCGCCCGTCTCGACTTTGAAGCCGAACGCTGGGAACCCGCGCGCGAGAAACTCGAGCGAGTCGTGAATCTCACGAAATTCACGCTCGGCTACGACCTGATCGTCACGCTCTACGAACGGCTCGGCCAGGCGGACCGTGCGAAATCCATTCGCGCCGCCGCCAAGGCCTCCGGCGCCTATCGCGACCCCGCCGATCCGTGGTTCGACAACCTGATGGACGATTGCCACGAGCCCTACCGGCTCGCCATCGCCGCCGGGAATCTCGCGCGTAACGGAGATTCCGCCGCGGCGGTTCGCCTGCTCGAACGTGCCGTTGCCATCACACCCGATGATGTTTCGGCCATCTTCCAGCTCGGCACGCTGCTCATCCAGCAGGGTGATCGCGCCGGTGCGATCCAGCACCTGCGCCGTTGCACGGAACTCGCTCCGGATTTCGCCGACGGCTGGGCCAATCTCAGCGCCTTGCAGGCCCTGATCGGCGAACATGCCGCCGCCGCCCGCACGCTCGCCGAAGGTTTGCGCAACTGTCCGCAATCCCCCGGCCTGCATCTCCAATATGCCCGCGACCTGCAGAAAGCCGGACGCCTCGCCGAAGCCGCCAGCGAATTCCAAGCCTCGATCCGCCTGCGGCCCAACGAGCCCGACGCCTACATCGAACTTGGCACCCTCTACATCCGACAGGGCCGCAACGCCGACGGCGCGGCCCAGATGGAACTCGCCCTGGAAGCCGAACCCGGCCACCCGATGGCGCTCAGCGTGCTCGCCTTCAACGCCATCATGAACGGCAACGAGGCCGAAGCTCGCAGCCGTCTCGCCGCCGTGCGCGAACAGCCGCGCGTGCCGCGCGAGCAAATGCAGCAACTCGTCACGGCCTTTCGCGAAAAATTCGGCCGCGCGCCGTGATCTGGGGTTCAGTGCCGCACGCGCAGCGCCACGAAGATGACGTTCATCGGCTTCATCGTGGTCCAGTCTCCTTGCAGGTGCCAGCGCGCCACCCGTCCCCAATCCATCTGTCCATCCGTCCCGCGTTCGACGTCGTTCAACCGAAAATCCTCGCGACGCACCCGCAGCCACACCGGCTGACCCGGCACCAATTGCTCGACCTGCACACGGGCCGTGAATTGCGTGCCGTCGACATCGTTCAAAGCGATGGTCACCTGCGGAACCTCGTTGCCTGCGATCGTTCCCAAGGCCACCTCGACATATTCCACAGTCCTGAAATTGAACGTCGGTGTGATCTCCCGGCCCAGCCCGCCGTTGCCTTGCGCGCCTTTGCCACCGAGCACCGCGAGACCGCTCTTGGTGACAATGACCCTGCCCTTCCATGAAGCATACTGAAAAATTCCTGCGAGCCCGGTGCGGAGATCCACGATCATTGTCGTCTCGTCCGATTGTGGCGCGAGCTGAGGCGGGTCCTGTGCACTGAGTGGCAGCGATAGGACCAAAGCCAGCAACGCAACCAGGGAACATCCGTGGTGCTTCATGGGGTGAGGGGTGACCGCCACCCTTCTCCCAGAATCAGCGTGGCGCGGCAATTACGAAGCTGGTCCCGCCACGCAATTCAACTTGATGCTCCGTAACGCGTCCCTCTGGCCATTGTATATGGAGGGAGCGAGGGGTGGTGGGGAGGGCGAGGAAG
>JBIQJF010000033.1:0-46263 GCA_044507675.1 Opitutales bacterium
AGCTATTTTCCTATCGACAACTTCGGCCTCATAGCAGGGCGGGGTCTCCGAACCCGCCTCGAACGTGATGACGGCTTCGAACCAAGGCGGGGTTCGGAGACCCCGCCCTATAGCCGAGCAAGGATGAATCCAGCTGGGCTTCAGTCGAACCACTCGTCGTGCGGGTCGAAGGCGGGGACGGGAATGTTCACGAATTTGATGCGGCCGATGATGCGATGCCGGCAGCCGGGCTTGATCAGGATGGTGGTCATGGGCCGCACCGGGTGCAGTTCGCCGTCCAGCTCCATGTGACCTACGCCTTCGAGAATGAGATAAATCTCGGTCAGCTTCTTGTGGTAGTGGGTTTGCGTATCCACCCGCGAGTCCACGAGGTGAATGGTGGCGACGGGATTGTCGGGCGTGGCGAAGGCGCGGCGCGACGAACCGCAGGGGCAGGGGACGGGGGCGATTTCGTCGAAATGGGCGAGGGCAAAGTTCTGCGGCATGGGACGGAGGAGTTGGCTGTATGCTCATGGACCGTCGGCCGGTGGCAAGCGGTTCCCAAGTGGCCGGGATGACAGATTTCGCACTTGGAGGCGAAGGGCGGAGGGCGTAAACACTGCGCCCGGTTGCCCCCATGAAATTCCCCGCCTGGCTCAAGGTCGTCGTCTGGTCTCTCGTCGTCGCGCTGGGCGTGACTGCCATCGGAGTGCTCGCGAGGTCGCGGGGCGAGCCGGTGAGTGCGCTGTGGATTGTGGTGGCGTCGCTGTGCGTGTTCGCCGTGGCCTATCGTTTTCACTCGGCCTGGTTGCTGGCCAAGGTGCTGACGATCGACGAACTGCGCGCCCCGCCCGCCGTCACACGGGAGGATGGCAAGGATTTCGTGCAGACGAACAAATGGATCGTGTTCGGCCACCATTTCGCGGCGATCGCCGGACCGGGACCTCTGGTCGGGCCAGTGCTGGCGGCGCAGTTTGGTTTCATGCCGGGAATGTTATGGATGTTGATCGGCGCCACGCTCGGCGGCGCCGTGCATGACTGCGTGATTTTGTTTTGTTCGGTGCGACGCGGCGGCAAATCCCTCGGCCAAATGGTGCGCGAAGAAGTCGGTCCGTTCGCCGGGCTCGCCGCGCTGGTGAGCATCGTCGCGATCATGATCATCCTGCTCGCCGTGCTTGGGCTCGTGGTGGTCAACGCGCTCGCGGAGAGTCCGTGGGGCCTGTTCACGATTGCGGCGACCATGCCGATTGCGGTGATCATGGGCTGCGGTTTGCGCTACGGCGGCCATGGCGCGCGGACGCTGTGGGCGGTCAGCATTTTCGGGGTGCTCGCGTTGCTCGCGGCGGTGTGGGGCGGACAATACCTGCATGGCACGGCGCTCGAGAGCTGGCTCACGCTCAAGGGCACGACGCTGGCGTGGTGGATCATGGGCTACGGTATCGTGGCTTCGATCCTGCCGGTGTGGCTGCTGCTGGCCCCGCGCGATTATCTCAGCACTTTCATGAAAATCGGCACGGTCGCGGCCATGGGCATCGCGATCATCGTGCTCGCGCCGACGTTGAAGATGCCCGCGCTCACGCGTTTCATTGACGGCACCGGCCCGGTGGTGGCGGGGCCGCTGTTCCCCTTCGTCTTCATCACGATCGCCTGCGCCGCGGTGTCGGGCTTTCATTCGCTCATTTCTTCCGGCACGACACCGAAGCTGCTCATGCGCGAAGGACACATTCGCACGGTGGGTTACGGTGCGATGGTGACCGAAATGATGGTGGGCCTGATGGCGCTCATCGCCGCCTGCGCAATGGAGCCGGGCGAATACTTCGCGATTAATATGAAGGGCGAGGCCGCCGCGGTGACCGCGCGTGTGACCGAGCTGGGTTTCCCCGTGACGGTCGCGCAAATGGACCAGCTCGCGGCCGATGTCGGCGAGAAAACCATGGTCGGTCGCACGGGCGGTGCGCCGACCTTTGCCGTGGGCATGGCGCACATGTTTGCGGGGGTGCTCGGCAGCAAGGCGGCCCTCGCGCTCTGGTATCACTTTGCGATCATGTTCGAAGCGCTGTTCATCCTCACCACGATCGATGCTGGCACGCGCGTGGGGCGTTTTCTTGTGCAGGACCTGCTCGGGTTGGTTTCGAGACGATTGGGCGACACGCGTTCCTTCGCCGGCAACACACTGGCCACGTTGCTCTTCGTGGGCACGTGGGGCTGGTTCCTTTATCAGGGTGTGGTGGACCCGCTCGGCGGCATCAACTCGCTGTGGCCGATCTTCGGCGTGGCCAACCAGCTGCTCGCCGTCATTGCGCTTTCCCTCGGCACGACGGTGCTCATCAAGATGGGCCGCACGCGCTATCTGTGGGTGACACTGGCGCCGCTGGCCTGGCTGATGGCGGTCACGATGAGTGCCGGCTGGTTGAAGATTTTCGCGGCGGATCCGCGGGTCGGCTTCCTGAGTGCGGCGGCCGGGTTGAAGCGAAACATCGCCGCCGGTGGCACCCCGCAACAGCTCGCCACGTGGGAACACCTCGTGACCAACAACTACATCAACACCGCGGTGACCGGCGCCTTTCTCGTGCTGGTGCTGCTCGTGGTGGCGGCCAACGCGCGCGTGTGGTGGCAGTTGCTTTCCGGCCGGCGCGCCGCCGATCTGCGCGAAGAGGTCTATGTGCCGCTGGCCACGGCGACGGTGGTCAAGTGACGCGCATCGCCGTCATCTCCGACACGCACGACCGGGTGCCGCCCGGTTTGCTGGAGCGATTGGCGGATGCCGACGAGATCTGGCACTTGGGCGACGTGTGCGAACCGGAGGTGCTCGCGGAGTTTGAGTCGCTGGGAAAGCCGCTGCACGTCGTGCTCGGCAACAATGAGTGGCACAGCCTCTGGCCGCTTGAACTGACACTGCAGCGGGCCGGCCACGTCTTTTTCCTGGTGCATATTCCGCCGCGTCGCGCACCCACCGGGGTGCGGTTCGTGTTACATGGCCATACGCATGTGCCTCGTGATGAAACCGATGATCGCGGGGTGCGCTGGCTGAATCCGGGCTGTATCACGCGTCCGCGCGAAGGTTCGACGCAGGGTTTTGCGTGGCTGACGCTGGAGCCGGGCACGGCGCCTGCTTGGAAACGCGTGTCGCTCTGACGCCATGAAAATCGCATCTGTTTCCGCGGCGCGCCTGACCGAACAGGCGGCCGGTTTCGCCGCTTTGCTGCGCGATGCCGTCGCGCACGGCGCCTCCGTGGGCTTCACGCTTCCGCTGACGGACGACGAAGTGGCGGATTACTGGCGCAAGGTCGCAGCCGATGTGTCTGCCGGGCACAAGCTGCTCTGGGCGGCGTGCGACGATGCCGGTCGGATTGCGGGCAGCGTGCAACTTGCCTTGGAATCCCGCGCCAACGGCCGGCATCGCGCAGAAGTGCAGAAACTCATGGTGCTGGCGTCAGAGCGTGGCCGCGGCATCGGAGCGGAGTTGATGCGCGTGTTGGAGGATGCCGCGCGACAGGGCGGACGCCGGGTGCTGTTTCTCGACACGAGCGAGGGACCCGGCGGTGCGCGACGTTTCTACGAGCGAACTGGCTATACCTATGCGGGCGGTATCCCTGATTACGCAGCGGATCCCGACGGGCGACTCGTCGCCAACGCCATCTTCTACAAACGGCTCACCTGAGCGTTGCGATTATTGCAACGCCGCGCGGCGATACTGGAAACGACCGACGTTGATCGCCTCGGGCGGCTCGGTGCCGGCGATGATGCCGAAGGAAGTGATGACGCAGGCGATGCTGCCGCGGCGACCGGCCTTGGCTTGTTCCGCGATGCGCGGCGGCGTGGGCTTGCCATCCTTGCCGATGGCACCGAGCAGCACCTGGCCGTCGGATTGGATGATCACGAGGCTGTTGCCCGGCGTTTTGCCGGTCGCGTAGCTGCCGGCGACGGTGGCGAAGATCGAGGCGCGTTCTGCGGGCGAATTGATGATGGTCACGTCGTCCGGCACGTCGCTCAGGCGCTTCTGGGGCAGGCCGAAACGCAGGCCCACCGCCACGAGCACGACGGCGACGGCGAACAGGCCGATGATCTCGGCGGCGGAACGCAAAGGAGACGATTGCTTCGCCGACGCGCGCGGACGCATCGGCGGGCGCGATCCGCTGGACGGCGCGGTGGGATGGAAGGGCGGAAGGTTGGCGAGGTCGGCCGGGGTGTCGACGTTCCAGAAATCATCGAACAGCGACACGCTCTTGTGCACACGGAGGCGTCCCTGATGAGCCGCGATGCGGTAGGACTTTTCGCCGCGCTGGACGATGATGCCGGGCTCGATGCCGGGGCTCGCGGAGGCGTCCACATTGAGCAGCTTGCCGGCGAGACGGATCACTTCCTCCAACGGGAGGTTGCCACCGTGATCGAGACGTTCGGACGCCGGTGCGACCGCCGAGGCATCGGCGGTGAGGTGAATGAGGGTGATGCGATAGGGGCCGCTCATTTCTCGATGATGAACACCAGCGAATTGGTGGAACCGACCTGGATGTTGCCCGTCTCGAGCACGCCATCGTCCATCTTGCGATCGATCAGCTCGAACAACCCTTGGTCGTCGCTCACGGGATTTCCGGAAGCAGTCTGGACGATGATTGCCGCCTTGACGGCAACTCCGTCGGCCGGAACGTCGAAGTTCCACTTATAAACACCGCCGATCGGCGTCTTCTGGGTGAAATTGGGAGGAAGGGCGCCCGTGAGTTCGGCCGGGATCGTTTGAGGTTCGCCGTCGGCGGGCCAGCGACCGTTTTGCAGGGTGAAAGCTTGGATAACCGCGGAGAACTGGCGCAGGTCGTTTTCCAGCGCGGTAGCCTTGGACCGCATCGTGACCTGCCGGTAGCCGGGCAAACCGGCGGCGGCGAGCATCCCGATGATCACAACCACGACCATGACTTCCACCAAGGTGAAGGCACGCGCGCAGCGGCTGATCGAAGCATGTCTGGTGAAACCTGGCATTAAGTGGGGTTGAGGCGGAAGAGTAGGGGCGACGGCAGCGCCGCCGCAAGCATTCAGCGACTAAAAACTGGTGGTGAGGAGGCCTCTTTCGGTAGATAAAAAAGGTGGGAAGGCAAAAGACAACTTGGTGGACAGTGTGAACTATTATTTGTCGGGCATGCGTAAGAATACGCAGTAATGCCGCAAGCTTGCACCTGCCGGGACGCTTCGGACTGGAGTTCCCCATCATTTGGCCCTAACCAACCGCTCGTTGACTTCGGAAAACGCAGCTCTCGCCGACACCATCCCGGAAATGGTATTCGTGCGCAGCAGACGAGCCCGCTCATACCGGCTGACGCTGCGGAAGGACGGCGTCGCGGCGGTCACGATTCCCGTGCGCGGTTCCGAACCTGAAGCCCGGGCTTTCGTGGCGCAGCATCACGATTGGCTCCGACGCGCTCGCGCCCGGCAGGCGCGTCGTCCGCGACCTGCGATCATATGGAATGTCGGCACGGCTGTGCTGTGGCGCGGTGAACTGACCGAAATTCGGATAGCGGCGCACGGCGAGCGTCCAAAAGTGTGTCTGGCGGCCGATGTGTTCGCCGTGCCTGCGCTGGATGTTAACCTGCGGGCGCCACTTGAGGCGCAGTTTGCGCGGCGGGCGAAGATCGAGCTGCCGGCACGCACCTGGGAACTTGCCGCCGAAAAAGGCGCCGACGTGAAGCACGTGACGGTGCGCAACCAGCGTTCGCGTTGGGGTTCGTGTTCGGCAGGCGGCACCATCTCGCTGAATTGGCGGCTCGTGCAGGCTCCGGAGAGCGTGCGCGACTACATCATCTGTCACGAACTCGCCCACCTGCGGGAAATGAACCACTCGGCTCGTTTCTGGGCGCAGGTGGAAGCGTTGTTTCCCGCATGGCGCGAAGCCGAGCACTGGCTCAAGCACAATGGTTCGTTGCTGGGGCTGTAGGGCGGGTGTTGGAGGCGGGGTGCGCCCTCACCTCCGGGTCAATTTCGCTATCGGATTTCCAGCAGCTCGACTTCAAAGCGCAGGGTGCTGCGCGGGGGAATCATGCCCTTGCCCTTCTCGCCATAGGCGAGCCACCACGGAATGAGCAGCGTGCGCTTCTCGCCTTTCTTCATGGTGAGAAAAGCTTCATCCCAACCCTTGATGACGGCGTCGGTGCCGACGCGAAAAACAAACGGGCTGCCGCGGTCGTGCGAACTGTCGAATTTGCGACCGTCGAGCAGGAAGCCGTCGTAATGGGCGACGACCTGTGCCCCGAGCGACGGCGGCGATCCTTCGCCCGGTGTGCGCACGATATAACGCAGGCCCGAAGGATTGGTGTGGGCGGTGCCATATTGTTCACGCAGCACGCGGGCGTCGGCCTCGCTGAGCTGCGGGTTTTCCAGCACCTGCCGCATGTATTTATTGGCGGGCTCGCCGGGATCGGCGCGCCGGAAAACGCCGGTGCGGGCCTGCCAGGCGATGAAAATCAGGAACAGGCCTAGAATGGCGAGGATGCCGTAGGTGCGCATGGGAGGACCACTATTCAACGGCGCGGCTCGAAACGCAACAACAGCGCGTCAAGCAGGGCATCGGTCTGGAGCTTGATGTGCTGGCCGGCCGGCGGTGGCCGGTCAGCCGGCGCGGCGCGCTGTTGTTCGGCAAAGGCGGTGTCGCCGGACTTCAACGCCGCCGTGATGAGCCCCTCCTTGGCGTCGTGCAACGCGCCGCCTTCGCCGAGATCGCCGGAAGCGACCGGCCGACCGAGAAAGGCGGGGACCAGGTCGTCGCCAATCCACACGCGCCAGTCGTCGGGGGCGAAGAAGGCGACCAGCACGCCCGTTTTCGCCACGTCGAGCCGGGTGGCGAGTGATTTCATGTAAGCACCGGCAACCTCGTCTTCGGCGCGCTCGGGTGGGTTGGCGAAAAGCCGTGCCACGATCCTGATGCCCGAGGAGCGTTCAAAGTTGGCGAGCTTGAAGTTGAAGCCTTTCGCACGCGGCGGGACGACCGGCAGGATGGCGTCGGGATCGTCGAAATGCGCCGTCGCGCCCGGCTCCTCGGTGCCAGCGTATTTTTTGGCCGCGGCGATGTGCGCCTTGAAGGAAGTTTCGTCGGCTTGGAAAGCCTGCGCCTCGGTGCCGATGCGCAGGATGCGAATGTCGAATGGATCGTTTGGTTGGATTTTCGCCAGCACGTCGAGCCCGCGCACGGTGCGGCCGAATACGCCGTGCAGGTAGTTCAGGCGTGTGCAGTCCGCGAGGGTGACGAAAAACTCCGTGCTGTTGGTGTCGGGCCCCGCATTGGCCATGGACAGAATGCCCGCCGCGGAGTGGTGCAAGCCGGGGGCAAATTCATCGGGAAAATCATGCGGATGGCCTGCGGCGTCTTCTTCTTCAGTGAGATCGGTGCGGGGTAGAGCGGCGCTGCGCACGGCGTCGCCACTCTGGACGACGAATCCCGGCACCACCCGATACCACTTCAGGCCGGTGTAGAACGGCTTGCCGTTGCGGGCGGCGATCGTGCCTTCGACAAGGCCGACAAAATTGGCGACAGTCATCGGTGCCTGCCGGTAGTGGAGTTCGACGGCGAAGGCGCCGTGCGGCGTGGTGAACTCGGCATACAAGCCGTCAGGCAGTTTGTCCTCGGCGCGCAAAACTGCGAGGGCCACCGTCAATGTCAGCAAGCATCGGATGAATCGCATGGCCGCACACTGGCGCGCGGGATGCGCGTCCGCGAGCATGGAGTGGGTGGAGCCTGCGCTCCGCGCAGGCTGTCCCTGCGATTCACCTCAGAGGAACGAGCAGATGTATTCGCAGATGCCGGACGACACCTCGATGGTGAAGCCGCTGTTGCCGGGCACGTCGAAATATGTGCCGGCAGCGTATTCCTTCACGTCGCTCGATCCGTCGAGCGTGACGCGGCAGGGGCCGGCGACGATCTCCATGCGCTCGGGCGCACCAGTGCCGAAATGAAAACTGCCGGGGTAAATGAGCCCGAGGGTTTTCTTGGCGTTGTCGGGCATCAGCACGGTGTGGCTGACGACCTTACCGTCGAAATAGACGTTGGCCTTGGTGTGAACGGTGACGCCGGTGAACTGGGTGGGGAGAGACATGGGAGGAGGGAAGCGCAGAGTGAGAGTGAAAGGACCGGCGTGAGTCAACCCATGGATGGATGACAAGTCGCACCACCGCTCTTCATAGTAGAGAGGATTCAAACCCACGCTGACGAAAATCCCCTCTATCAAGCCCGAACTATGCAGTGGGATGTGGGTCAGCGCGCTTGCGCGCGCCCTGAAAATGCGCCCGCAAGCGGGCTGCCCACAGCATCACCATAGAGATTCTCGCCACCGCGTGTGATCAGGTTCAACTGCATGGTTCCGGATCAAGAGGGGTGCCCGGCAGGGCGGGGTGTGTGCCCGGCTGGCGAGTAACGGTGAAATGTTCGCTGCCAACCTGATTGGCGAACCTCAATGAAACCGCGTGACGCGGCACCGCCGTCCCGCAGGTGGGAACGATCGGTTTCGCGGGTGGGAGCGTTTCGCGCGGAACGTTTATGACGTGCGTGCAATTCGTCGCGCGTGAGGTGCGGTTGGTCGCAGCCGAAGCGCGCCCAGTCGCAAACGTGAAACTTCGGTGCGTCAGCTGCGCTTTATAGGGCGATGATGCCGCCCCGCCTCCGGTTTCTCCTGCCCGCGCTGCTGTTGGTCTCCGTTGCGTATTTGCGCGCCAATTCGCTGGAGTCCGCCTTGCAGGCGCGCGCGATGCTCGGGCCGGAGATGTGGTCGCGCGTGCTGCGCATCGAGAACGACCAGCCCGGTCGTCACAGTCGCTACCCGGCGGAGTTTCACGCGCTCGTGGTGGCTTTTGAAGACATCCTGTGGCTCTACACGGAGTTTGACGGCACGCAGACGCTCTCGCGCTGCGCGGGCCGGGTAGAGCAGGACCGTGCGAATCTCGCGCCGTTGCTGCAGGCGATTGAGCCTGGGCTGACCCGTTTCGAAGACGTGACCGACGCGCTGCCCGTCGTGGTGCCGGCGCAACCGCCGCCTTACGGCTGTTTTCCCGCGGCAGTGGCCCGGTGGCAGCAACTTCGTCAGGAAACCAATCCGCCCGAACGTGCGCGACTGATCGCCTTCTATCCCGAGCGTCAGCGTCAGGGGCATGTAGTCTTGGAATACTGGCGTGACGGACGGCGTTACGTGTTTGATTCCAATCATCCCGGTGCCGATCGCGAGATTTCGCCGAGGCTGGCCGAGGATCCACTTAAGGTTGCGCGGTCGCTTTTCCGTCCCGGCGAGCGCGATCGTCCCGCGCGTGCGATGCATCTGGAACTCGATGCGGCGTAGAAGCCGCGGAAAGGCGCTAAACCCTGTCCGGCGGACTTGCGCCGCGCGTGGAATTTGGCCTGATGTCCCGTGACGGGCCACCACGTCATGAACCCCAAGATCATTCTGCCCGCAGTCCTGTTGGTTGGGGCCGCCGCCGGCGCCGGTTATTACCTCGGCTCACGCTCGGCTGCGCCAACGTCCGAAGCCGCCCGCGCGTCCTCCGTTGCGACGGAGAAATCCGCGACTGGCAAGACGCCGCCGCCTCCCGCCATCGCCTCGCCCCTGCAGCGGCTCGACATCACGCGCAAGCCGCCCGTCGAAGAAATCATCCCGCTCGTCGAGCACGCCGCCAAGGCCGGTCGTTGGGACATGAACAAGCGGTGGGAGATCATCATCAACGCACTGGATTCGCCCGATTTTCCGCCGCTGCTGGCCGTGTTGGCGCGACATCCTCGTTCGCAGGCACGCGAGCAGCTTACGGAGGCGTTTTATTCGCGTTGGGCGGAATGCGATCCGGCTGCCGCGCTCGCGCATGCGGAGGCTCTGGAGGATAAAAACGAGCGCGAAGGTGCGCTGGCTGCGGTGCTTCAGGGTTGGGCCTACACCGATCCGAAAGCGCTGGCCGAATGGGCGCTGCAATTGCCCGACGAATTGAAACGGCGGCAGGCACTCGGAGCCGCGTTGCCACGTTTGTCCGCAGATGATCCGGCGGCCTTTGCCGAAATCATGAAACAAGTGCGGCCGGGCGATGCCGCCGGGATGCCGCCGGAGGGAATTTCTCCACCGGATGTCATGGCTGATCCCGCCGCAGCCGCCGCGCGCGCGGCGGCGCTTCCCGCGGGTTCCCGGCGCGACGCTTACATGATGATCGGTTCGATTTGGGCGCAGCGTGATCCGGCGGCGGCCGTTCGCTGGGCCGACGGCATTCAAAATACCCAGGAGCGCCACATGGTTATGAGCGCCATCATCGGGCACTGGGTGGAATCCTCGCCCGAAGACGCTGCGCGCTACGTGTCCCAGCTCGGCAACGGCAACTTTGGCCAGCAGCTCATCAGCAATCTCGTGGGCTCATGGGCGGCCAAGGATCCCGCGGCCGCTCTCGCTTGGTTGCAGAAGCATCCCTCGCCCCAAGTCATGCAGAATAACCTGTGGTCCATCGCCCATCATTGGGCGCAGAAGGACACCCGCGCCGCGCTCGCCGTGGCGGAGCAAATGCCGGCGGGCCAGACCAGGCAGACATTCGTCCAAGCGGTGGTGCAGGCGTGGTCGCAGAATGAGCCGCAAGCGGCCTTGGAGTATGCGAAAGGCC
Source organism: Opitutales bacterium (assembly GCA_044507675.1). Taxonomy (GTDB): domain Bacteria; phylum Verrucomicrobiota; class Verrucomicrobiia; order Opitutales; family Opitutaceae; genus Lacunisphaera. The sequence goes on from JBIQJF010000033.1 coordinate 10,579, forward strand.
TGCCAGCTGGTCAGAACCGGAGCAATATTCTCAACCAAATCGTCAGCCAATGGGCGCACAACGATCCCGTGCGTGCGCTGGCCAGCGTTGATTTGCTACCGCCCGGTCGGGATCGCGACAACTTGCTCAGCCAAGCCGTTGCCCAACTCGCCCAACGCGACAGTGCCGCCGCGCTCGACTATGTGCAGAAGCTGCCGGCCGGAGCAGCGCGCAACCGCGCACTCCAGGGCGTGATCTTCCCTCTCATCCAGGAAGATCCGCAATTGGCGATCAGCCTCGCGGCGGTCATGCCTGCCGGACAGGAGCGGCAGCAGGTTTACCACAACATCGCCATGCAATACGCGTCCACCGATCCTGTTGGCGCTTCCGAGTGGGTCGCGAGCCTGCCGACAGGAGTGTTGCGCAACCAAGTGGCTGGTGTCGTAGCAGGCCAACTGGCACGACAAGATCCGGATCGGGCCCTCGCACTGGCCGAGAGTCTGCCGGCCGGCAATTTCCGTCAACAGGCCCTCATGCAGGTGGCGATGAACTGGGCGCAACACGATCTGCCGGCGGCCGTTGCCTGGATCAGCCGGCTACCGGAAGGGCCGGTCAAACAAAACACCATCGGCCAAATTTCCCACCAGTGGATGCAGCAGGATCCGGCGGGCGCTTTCAACTATGCGGTCACGTTGCCAGAGGGCCAGTCGCGCAACCAATTGCTCATGTTGCTCGGTCATCAGCACGGTGCGAGCGACTCGGCCGAGGCGTTGCAACTGGCCGATCGCATTCCTGCCGGCCAAGGTCGTGAGGCCTACCTGCAGGCGTTCATCAACGGCGTGGCCAACTACGATATCGAGTTGGCGGCGGATTATGCGACCGGGTTGCCGCTGGGCAGCGGACAGAGCCAAGCCATTCAGAATGTCGTTTCACAGTGGAGTCATCGCGATCCTGCAGCGGCATTCAAATGGGTTTCCTCGCTGCCAGAGTCGCAGGTGCCGGCGCATGTTTATCAGCAGATTACCGGCCAGTGGTTCCACACAGACCCGGACTCCGCGCGGCAGTGGGTGACGGCGCAACCGGCGGGCGAACGCCGCGATCAAATGCTCGAAGGCCCCATCAACCAACTGACCTATCAAGTGCCGGAGGAAGCGGTCCGTCTGCTCGATCTCGTGGCGGACTCCGCTCGCCGCGCCCGATTGACGCAACAGGTCGCCCAGCAATGGCTGCATCAGGATCGGACATCAGCCGAGCGCTGGATTCGCGCTTCAGGCCTCCCGGCCGATGTGCAGCAGCAATTGCTGACGTCTCAGGCCCAACCGCAAGGGATTCAGTTCATAAATGGGGGCAATCTTCGCAACATCCGGAACTAGCGCTGATGCGCTGTTTTCTCGTTTGCCGTCATGTCCACCTCCACGTTCCAACAACGCACGATCCTGTGTGGCGGTGGTTACGCGCATCACGCCGAGGCGGTGATGCCGCTGTCGGTGAAGAGTTTTCGCGGCGGCACGGCGCACTACGCCACTGCCCGCGGACGCTATGCCGTGGACGAGGGCAGCTGGCTCATCATCAACGACCAGGAGCGCTACACGATCGATTTCCGTTCGGAGACGCTGATGCACTCCACTGTGGTGTTCTTCCCGGCGGGCTGGGCCGACACCGTGGCCCGCGTGCATCGTGAGCGTGAGGAGCGGTTGCTCGACGAGCCGACCGCGGCCGGTTCGTCAGTTTGGTTTCTGGAAACCGTGATGCCCGGCGACGAAGCGGTGTGTCCGCGGTTGCGCGTGTTGGACACCGCATGCCGTGGCCGCACCGTTTCCGAGGAGTGGTTGGAGGAACAATTGCGCGAACTGCTTTCGGCAATGATCCTGAGCCAGCGCGATCACCGCAGACGAGCGGACAAGATTCCCGCTGCGCGCCCCGCCACCCGCGAAGAGCTCTACCGTCGGGTCTGTCGCGGTCGGGATTTCCTCGGCGCGACGGCACTGAGCGCGCCGCGCCTGACCGAGGCGGCGCGGGCGGCAAGTCTGTCGGTGTTTCATTTTCAGCGTTCATTCAAAGCCGCCTTTGGCGAGACCCCACACCAATTTACCACGGCACGCCGGCTGGCCCACGCCCGGCGGTTGCTGGAAACCACCGACACGCCCGCGACCGAGGTCGCCGCCGTCGTGGGCTATGAAAGCTACAGCGCCTTTCACGCCGCCTATCGCCGGCGTTACGCGGAACCGCCTTCGTCCTCCGTTTAGCAAGAAACCGGAGGCGACGGCGGCCGAACATCTGTTAGGATTTAGCCACCCCACGTTATGCCCGCTCCGATACAGCCTACTGCCGTTCCCGGTCCGCTCATGCAGATTGCCATCACGTCGAAAAACGTGTCCGCCCTCGCGGCATTCTATCGAGACGTCGTGGGCCTGAAGCATCTGTTCGACGCCGGCCCGAATCTCTCGTTTTTCAATCTGGGTGGTGTGCGGCTCATGATCAGCGTGCCTTCGTCGCCCGAGTTGGATCACGCGCCGTCGCTGCTCTATTGCCGCGTGACCGATATCGAAGGCGTCCACGCCGCGTTGAAGGCGCGCGGCGCACGCGAGGAGCGTCCGCCGGGGCTGACCGCCCGGATGCCCGACCACGAACTGTGGACCTCGTTTTTCCGCGACAGCGACAACAACCTCTTCGCGCTGATGTGCGAAAAACCCCTGCCGAAATGAATCCACGCCGCCAGTTTCTCCATGCCACCGCCGCGCTCGGCGCGACGCTACTGCTCCATCCCTTGCAGGCCCAAACCCCGGCCGAGGCTCCGCTGCCACCTATACCGAGGCGCCCGCCGCCGCTGGCGCCCGAGTTGGTGAAGGAGTTCGTGGTCGCCGCTCACGGGGATCTGGCGAAGACGCAGGCGCTGCTCACCGAGCACCCCGGCCTGCTCAACGCGACATGGGATTGGGGCGGCGGCGATTTCGAGACCGCGCTCGGCGGCGCTTCGCACATGGGACATCGCAACATTGCGCAATACCTTTTGGAGAAGGGCGCACGGCCCGATATTTTCGTGCTGGCGATGCTGGGCCACCTTGAGGCGGTGAAGGCGATCATCGCGTCACGCCCGGACGCGCTCGCATGTCCCGGACCGCACGGCATCCTGCTCATCGCGCACGCCAAAAAAGGCGGCGCCGAAGCGGCGGCCGTGGTGGACTATTTGCAGCGTCTCACCGCCGCGGGCTGAGATCAGCCGCGCTCTGCATAAAGTCGGAACAGCGCCTGCGTGCCGGCGTCTTCCCAGCCGCGCTTGGCGACCTCGTCGTAGAGTTGCTTCGCCTGCTTGGTGCCGGGCAAATCCAACTGCAGTGCGTCGGCGGCTTCGAGCGCGAGGCGGAGGTCCTTGAGGAAATGCTTCACGTAGAAACCCGGCGCGAAGTCGGCCTTGAGCGCGCGCGGAGCGAGCACAGTCATCGCCGTGCTGCCCGCCGCACCACCGCCGATGCTTTCGAGCACGCGTGCCGGATCGAGCCCGGCGGATTTGCCGAAGGCCAGCGCTTCGCACCACGACATCATCACCGAAGCAATGGCGATCTGGTTGGACAATTTGCACAACTGTCCCGTGCCGGGGCCGCCGTGGTGCACGATGATCTTGCCCATTTTCTCGAAGAGCGGCTTGGCCTTGGCGAAGGCCGTCTCATCGCCGCCGACCATGATCGAGAGCCGCGCTTCGCGTGCGCCTACGTCGCCGCCTGTGACCGGGGCGTCGAGCGCGGTGAGACCTTGGGCCGCCGCCGCCTCGGCGATGCGCCGCGCGAGAGCCGGACTGGATGTCGTCATGTCGATGAGCACCGCGCCGGGTTTGGCGGAGGCGATGACGCCGCCCGACGCGAGATAGGTTTGTTCCACATCCGCGGGGAATCCCACGATGGTGATGACAAAATCCGCCTGCGCCGCCGCCGCGCCGGGCATGTCATGCCAGTGCGCACCAGCGTCGATCAGCGGCCGGGCTTTGGCCTTCGTGCGGTTGTGGACGTGGAGCGAGTGTCCCGCATTGAGAAGATGTCCTGCCATACTCCGGCCCATCACGCCGGTGCCGATGAATGCGATCGTTGCCATGCACCGAACTCAACACCCGGTCACGCCCGGAGCGAATCAAAAGCTGGCGCCATCGGTCGCACGGTTCTCTTTCATTCGACAGACCCATGCACAACTAACCTATTAGGTTAGTTGTGCATGGGGAGGTTCCGGGTTCTTCTGACGAGGCACAAGGCCCTGCACACAGCGCGATGCCGCCAGATGACCGTCCGCTTTCCGCCTAGACGATTCAAGGCCCTCCGCGCATCGTCGCTGTCGTGCTCATCCTCAACACGCTCGCGCCGGTTTTTCTGCTCATCGCGGTCGGGGCGGCATTGCAGGCGTCGAAGTTCGTGTCGCCGGGATTTCTGAAAGAGGCGAATCGCGTCACCTACTGGCTCGGTCTGCCCGCGCTGCTGTTTTCGCAGCTGGCGGGATCGTTTCGCGATGCATCGGGCGCGGGGCTCATGCTCACGGGCATGTTGGGCGCCACGGTGCTCGTGATCTTCGCCGCCTACGGGGTCGCGTTGCTGGCGCGCGTGCCGGGCGCGGCGATGGGCACGTTTGTGCAAGGCGGATTCCGCGGTAACCTGGCGTTCGTAGGGCTGCCGGTGATTTTCTCGCTGCCCGATGCGCCGCTGGCGTGGGGCGTGTCCGCACGCACGGCCGCGATCCTGACCGTCGCGCCGATGATGGTCTTCTACAACATTGGCGGCGTGGTCGTGCTGCTGCTCAGTCAGCACCGCTTGGGATGGGGCATGGTGAAGCCGTTCGTGAAGCAACTCGCCACGACGCCGCCGCTGTTGGCCACGCTCGCGGGCATCGGTTGGGCGCTCGCCGGCTGGACGCTGCCGCCGGCGGTGGACAAGGCCCTTAGCGCGCTCGGCGAGATGGCGTTGCCCCTCGGCCTGCTCGGCGTGGGCGGTTCGCTCGTGACGGTGAAACTCGGCGCAGCCTGGCGACTTCCGCTGGCCTCGGCATTGGTGAAGGCTGTGGTATCGCCATTGCTCGGTTGGATCGTGGGTCGCGCGCTCGGATTGGGCGCGCTGGAGTTGAAGCTCGTGCTGATCCTCATGGCCACGCCCACCGCGATTATTTCCTACACGATGGCCCTCGAGCTGAAAGGCGATGAGTCCCTCGCCGCCAGCACCATCTCACTCAGCGTGCTCACCTCATTGGTGTCGCTCGCCGTGATCGTGGGTTGGTTCTGAGTCAGAGGAGAACCGACACCAAGCGGCGAAGGAGCGAAGCCTGGACGGAGCGTTGATGAGCCTGAAGGCGGGATTTGGAAATCCCGCCCGACCTCACGGAATCCGCAGTTCGGTGCCGATGCGGAGGATGCCGTTGGGACCGAGTTTCTCGGAGTTGGCGTTGTAGATTTCCTGCCAGCGGTTGGCGGTGCCGTAGTAACGCTGGCTGATGCGGGAAAGCGTATCGCCGGCAACGATGGTGTGGACGCGTTCGCCGGGCGGCTGGGCCGGAGCCGCGGTCGGAGCAGCCGCGGGAGGGGTCGGAGCGGAGACGGGAGCGGCCGCGACGGGCGCGGGAGCGCCGGTGGTGCGGGCGAGCATCGTCTTGAGCTGGTAGTTCTCCTGCGCGAGCACGGTGTTGGCGCCTTGCAATTGCTGCACCAGCGCGCGCGCGGCGGCGGCTTCGTTGGCGGCCTGACCGGTGGAACGCTGGAGGGCAGCGTGGGCTTCGTTGGCGCGGGCGGCTTCGTTCTGCGCCTGCGCGGCGACGCGCTCGACCTCGCTCAAGCGCGCGGCGAGGGCATCGCGTTCCTGCGCGACAGAGGCCGTCGTGGCCGCCTGCGCGGCTTCGCCGCGAAGACGTTCGACTTCGGCGGCGAGGGAAGTGACCTGGCTGCTGAGGCGTTCCTTCTCGGCGTCAACCGATTCGCTGGCGCTGTTCACGCGGTTTTGGAGTTCATCATGGTTGCGCTGCAACAGGGCATAGCCGCGCAATGCGGTCGCGAGCTTGCCTTCGGTTTCGGCGAGACGCTGCTCGAGTTCGGAAGTGTCAACGGCCGGAGCAGACTCAACGGGCGCGGGAGCGGGCTGGCTGGTCGCCTGCGCGAGACGGGTTTCGGTGTCACTCAACTGACGGCGGGTGTCGGCCAGCAGGCCTTCCAACTCGGCCACGCGGCTGGCGAGATTGGGATAAGCGGGCGTGCGCCGGCGGCTCTCGGCGTCGGCGAGGCGGGCTTCGAGATCGCGCACGCGTCCCGAGAGATCGGGGTAGGTGGGCTTGGCGGACAACTGTGACTGCAGTTCGCCGACTTGGGCCTGGCTGGCGGTGAGAGTTTTTTCGAGCGATTCGTTGCGGGTTTCGAGTTCCTTCACGCGGCTGGCGGCGGCGGAGGCGTCGCGCAGCTGGCGTCCGCTGTCCGCGAGCATCTTCTGCATGCGCTCGCGGTCGGCGCGCAGTTGGGTGACTTCGTCGGTGAGCTCGGTCACCTTGCCGGAAAGATCGGGATAAGCAGGCGCCTTGGTTTCGTTTCGAGCGGCGGCCAGCGCGGTCTCGAGTTCGCGGACGCGGCCGGTGAGATCGGGATAGGACGGAGCGGGAGCGGGTTTGGCCGCGAGTTGCTCGCGGAGGCCCGAGATCTGCGTGCGGAGCTGGGCGAGTTCGCCCTCGCTGGTTTCGACCTGGCGGCGGAGCGAGGCCTTGTCGGATTCGAGGAGCTTCACGCTGGCAAGCAGGTTGGTGCGCTCGCGTTGGGCGGCCGCCGTGTCGCTTTTGTATTCGTCAAACTCGCGGGTGACCGCGAGGCGCGTCTGTTCGGCCGCACCGGCTTTCTGCAGCGCGGCGGTCAGCTCGCCTTCGAGTTCGGCGACGCGACCCGAAAGATCGGGCTGGGCCGGAGTCGCAGGCTTGGCTGCGAGTTGCGCTTCGAGTTCCTGCACGCGGCCAGACAAGTCCGGATAAGCCGGCGCGGCTGGTTGGGCGGCGAGGGCGTCGTTGGCCTTGGCGAGCGCGGCCTTCGTGGCGTCGAGTTCGCGACTCAGCGTGCGTTGGGCGGTTTCCAGTTCGGTCACTTTGCCGGAAAGGTCAGGGTAAGCGGGTTTCGCGTTCTTCGCGCCAGCGAGTTGGGACTCCAGTTCGGTGACGCGGCCGGTGAGATCGGGATAAGCCGGCTTGGCGTTGCGAGCGGTCGCGAGGGCGGATTCGAGCTCCTTCACGCGACCCGACAAATCAGGATACGCGGGCTTGGCGCTTTTGGCTGCGGCGAGGGCGGTTTCGAGGCCGGCCTTGGCCGTGCCGGCGGCGGAGAGTTCGGTATTGGCGCGCGCGAGCTGGTTTTCCAGTTCGCTCACTCGTGAGGACAAATCGGGATAGGCTGGCGCGGCGTTTTTCGCGGCAGCCAGTTCGCTCTCGAGGCTGGCAACGCGTTCGCGCAGGTCGGGCCACGAAGGAGCGGCGGGTTTGGCCGCGAGTTGTTCGCGGGCGCTGGCGAGTTGGGTGCGAAGCTGGGCGGCTTCGTTGCCGGCGGTGTCAACCTGGCGGCGCAGCGAGACCTTGTCGGACTCAAGCAGTTTCACGCTGGCTTCGAGGTTAGTGCGTTCGCGCAAAGCGGCGGAAGTGCTCGCCTTGTAGTCATCGAATTGTTTCGCGAGAGCATCGCGTGACTTCTCGGCCTCGGCGCGGGCTTCGGCGAGCGTCGTGGTCTCGCGCTGGCGCAACGCGGCCTCGGCGGTGAGCGCGGCGACGCGAGCTTCGAGATCGCGAATCTTGGGCGTGGTGTTTTGCGCGGTCGCGAGTTGCTCCTCGAGTTCCTTTACGCGGCCGGAGAGGTCCGGGTAGGAGGGAGCCGCGGGTTGCGCAGCAAGAGCATCGTTGGCCTTGGCGAGCGCGGCCTTCGTGGCATCAAGTTCGCGGGAGAGATTGCGCTGGGTGGCTTCGCCGGACTGCGTCAGTTCGGTCAGCTGGCGGCGAACCTCGTCGCGTTCCGCGGTGCGAATTTCCAGTTCTCCCTTGGCGGAACCGGCGGCGGACAGGTCGGCCGAAATTTTGGTGAGGGTGGTTTCCAGCTCTTTCACCCGGTCGGAAAGGTCGGGGTAGGCGGGTTGCGTGTCGCGCGCGGCATTGAGGGCGGCTTCGAGATCGGTGACGCGTCCGCGCAAGTCCGGCCAGGCGGGAGCTGCATTGCGGGCGGCGGCGAGCTGTTGCTCCAGTTCGCCCACGCGGCTGCGCAGGTCGGGATATGCAGGTTTCGCGGCGAGCTCCTTTTCCAGCGTCGCAACGCGGTTGCGCAGGTCCGGATAAGCCGGGGCGGCGGGCTTGGCTGCGAGTTGTTTTTCCAAATCGGCGACGCGCTCACGCAGATCAGGCCAGGCGGGACGGGCATTGCGGGCGGCGGCGAGTTGCTCTTGGGCGGCGGTCAGTTGCGACTGCAACTCGCGGGTGCGGTTAGCGGCGGCTTGCGCCTCTTCGCTCGCGGTCCGGGCGGCAGCCAGCGAAGCTTCCAAGGTGGCGACGCGCTCGCGCAGGTCGGGATAAGCGGGCGCATTGGGACGGGCGGCGAGTTGCTGCTCGAGTGCGGCGACACGCGCGCTGGCGCTTTCGAATTCGCGGGCGTGGGCATCGCGTGCTTGTTGCGCGGCGCGAAGCGAGGCTTCGAGGGCGGCTTTTTCGTCGGTGACGCGATTGAGCGTGTTTTCGACCTGTTCGCCGAACGCACGGGCGGTCTGGAGTTCGTTGAGCGCGGTCTGGAGTTCGCGATTCTTTTGTTCGAGGGCGGCGGTATCGGGCGCGGGTCGGGGGGCGTTTTGGAGCGCGGCGAGGGCCTGGCGGGTGCGCTCGAGTTCGGCTTGGGCCGCTGCCGCTGCGCGGCTCGTGCGCTCGTGATCGGCGGCGAGGCGGACAAGGCGTTCGCGCTCGGCGCGAAGAGCGGCAATCTCCGCGCTCAGTTCCGTGGTGCGGGTGATGAGTGCATCGCGCTCGGCTTGGGCTTGGGCCGGCACGCTCGTGTCGGCATCGGCCGTGGCAGGGACGGGAACAGGCGAGGGCGTGCCGACCGGTGCGGAGACCGGCGTCGTCGGAGCGGACACGGTGGCCGCGGGTTGGACGGAGACGGGTGTGGCTGTTGGCGGGCGCAGACCGAGTTCGGTGCGGCGCTCGGCGAGCCGGGCTTCGGCGGCGGCCAGGGTTTCGCGGTCGAAGTTGGCAAGCAGACTGTCGAGCGCGCGGCCCCGGGCGCCGTTGTCGCGGGCAATCGAGAGCCACACGAAGGCTTCAAGGGGATCGGCGGCGACGTCCCGGCCTTCGGCATAGGCGAGGCCGAGATTGTATTGGGCGATGCCATTGCCACGACGCGCTTTCGCCATCAAGGAGGCGATTTCGGCGCTGTCTTGGGGAAGCGCGGCGGGGGCGAGGAGCACGGCGGCCATCAGGGCCGTGGCGAAACGGAAAGTCTTCATACGGCGGGCAGTGGGTGCGGTCGGAGGATTGCCGGAAGCAAGCAGGCCTGCAAGCCCGCCGTGTAAAAACTGCCGTTTAGCCAATGCCAAACATTTGCTGTGCGACACGGGTCATGTGCGATTTCAGGACTTCGTTCGCGCGACGGCTTCCTGCCAGCCGGTTTGCAGCCGGCGCATTTTGGCGGCGGGCGCGGCGGGGCGGAAGGTGTGTTCGGCGGACCAGAAGGCGGCGATCTCGGCGCGGTTTTTCCAAAAACCGACGGCGAGACCGGCGAGGTAGGCGGCACCAAGGGCGGTCGTCTCGGTGGTGCGCGGGCGGACAACGGGCACGCGGAGCAAGTCGGATTGGAATTGCAGGAGGCCGGCGTTGACGGTTGCGCCGCCGTCCACGCGCAGTTCGCGAAGTTTTTTCTCGCAGTCGGCTTGCATCGCGCCCAGCAGGTCCGCGCTCTGGTAGGCGATGCTTTCGAGAGCGGCGCGCGCGAGATGCCCGGCGGTGCTGCCACGAGTGAGACCGGTGACGAGGCCGCGCGCGGCGGCGTCCCAATGCGGCGCGCCGAGCCCGGCAAAGGCAGGCACGAGATAAACGCCGCCGTTGTCGGGCACGGTGGCGGCCAGTTTTTCCACATCGCTGGAACGCGCGATGAGGCCGAGGCCGTCGCGCAGCCATTGCACGACCGCGCCGCCGATGAACACGGAGCCTTCGAGGGCGTATTCCGTTTTGCCACCGATGCGCCAGGCGATCGTTGTGAGCAGGTTGTTGTGGGAAACAACGGGTCGGTCGCCCGTGTGCAGCAGCAGGAAACAGCCGGTGCCGTAGGTGTTTTTAGCCATTCCGGGTTTGAAGCAGGCCTGACCGAACAACGCGGCCTGTTGGTCACCCGCGATGCCGCCGATGGGCACGCCGCGCAGCGCGGGCACGCTGGTGACTTCGCCGAAAATGCCGCTGCTGTCGCGCACCTCGGGCAGAATTTCGCGCGGGATGCGGAGGATTTTCAACAGCTCCGCGTCCCAGTCGCCGGTGCGGAGGTTGAGGAGCAGCGTGCGCGAGGCGTTGGAAACATCGGTGGCGTGAACGCGTCCGCCGGTGAGCTGCCAGAGCAGCCAGGTGTCCACGGTGCCGAAGGCGAGTTCGCCGCGTTCGGCCCGCCGGCGCGCGCCGGGCACATGGTCGAGCAGCCACGAAAGTTTTGTGCCGGAGAAATACGGATCGAGCAGCAGACCGGTCTTGCGTCGGAAGAATGGTTCGAGCCCGGCGCGTTTCAGTTTCGCGCAGAGCCCGGCGGTGCGACGATCCTGCCAGACGATGGCGCGATAGAGGGGGCGGCCGGTGCGGCGCTCCCAGATGAGCGTGGTCTCGCGCTGGTTGGTGAGACCGAGTGCGGCGATGTCGCGCGCAGTGAGATTGGCCTCGGCGAGGGCCGCGAGCGCGGTGCGACGGGTGGATTCCCACAAATCACCCGGCTCATGCTCGACCCAGCCGGGCGAGGGAAAGTGCTGCGCGAATTCCTGCTGCGCCGTGCCGCGCGCCCGGCCGCGCCGGTCGAAGACGATCGCGCGGGACGAGGTCGTGCCTTGGTCGAGAGCGAGGACGTGGCTGGGCATGCGGAGCGAAAAGGAAAAGTGGGAAAATTAAGCGTCGAACGCGCCGCGACAGATCAGCGCTTTTCAGACGGCGGCAACTGTGGGTTGTCGTCGCTTCCGAACAGATTGCCGGACGAGACGGAGGCGGTGCGCCAGTTGAAGACGATGGTCAGAGTGCGAAACACGAAAGTGAGCGCCACGGTCGTGATGGCCGCGCGATTGGCCGACCAGCCGAGTATCGCGGTGCCGAAGAGAAAAACCACGGCGCCGCCGAGCGCGATGAGGAAGTAGAACTGCCCGGGCTTGAACACGAGTGGTTCCTCGCGGCAGAGCAGGTCGCGCAGCACGCCGCCGCCCACGGCGTTGACGACGCCGACGAGAATGGCGGCCGGCGGGGCGAGGCCGGCGAGCAGGGATTTCTGCACGCCGAAGGCCGCATAAGCGCCCAGCCCGAGGGCGTCCACCATGGCGATCACGCGGGAAAAATGATGGATGCGCGCGCCAAGGATCACGCCGCAAACGGCGGCGAGCACGACGGCTTCGAGATAGTGCGGGTTGGTGAGCAGCGGCGTCGGCCCGATGTCGAGGAACAGTCCGTCGCGGATGAGGCCGCCGCCGAGGCCCGTGACGAGCGCGAGCGCGAGCACACCGACGATGTCGTAGTGGCGTTTGATCGCGGCGAGCGCGCCGGTCAGCGCGAAGGCGAAGGTGGCGCCGAGATCGAACACCACCGGCAGGGCAAAGCTGCCCGTAAGCGCGGCGATGGTGAGGCTCATGGTTGTTTGGCCGGCTCGGCCGGCTTGGTCTTGGGCGTCGGCTCGAAGGTCACGCCTTTCGAAGCCTCGGCGATGTCCTTGAGCGCGGCTTGGAGGGCGGCCTGGTCCTCGGGCGAATCCTTCACGACCGGCTGGCCGCTGGAGAAGTCGATCGTCTTGCGTTCGGTGGCGGACGTGCCGAGTTCGACGGGTTGGCTCGCGGGCAGCACCGGGGCGGCGCCGCTGGCGGGCGGCTCGGGTGCGAGATTGCGCGTGGCCGGCGGTGGCGCGGCGCGGTTTTTCGCACGTCGGTCGATCACATACCAGAGCACGAAGCCCATCGCGCCGACGAGCAGCACCAACAGGACGATGATTTCCTTGGAGCGACGCATGGGGGCAGGCTAGGCGGGTCCGGCGGCGGGGCCAGCGTATTTCCCGCGAAGCGCCGCTTGACCGGCCTGCGACCTTGCGGAATAAACCGGGCGACGGGCCCACCCCTCAACCCCCATCCCCATGTCGCTCCTCCGCTGTCTGTTGTTGTCCGTCGCGTGCACGCTTGTTGCCGTCGCCCAGGACCAGCCCGCCACCTCCGCCGAAACAGCCGAGGCGCCGCCGCAAACCCGCGATGAGGCCTACGCTCGCGCGGGCATCAAGCTCGTCAACGGCCCCACGACCGTGCCGCTCGGCAAGGTTGCCGAAATCAAGTTGCCCGAGGGCTACGCCTTCATCGGCCCCGAGTCGCTCGATCGTTTCTTCGAACTCACCCGAAATTCCCGCAGTGGCAACGAAGTCGGCGTGGTGCTTTCCCCAACCCACTGGACGATGTTCTTCGATTTCGACGACATCGGTTACGTGAAGGACGACGACAAGGACAAGCTCAACGCCGACAAGCTCATGTCCTCGATGACTGAAAACCAGGCGGCCGCGAACGAGGCACGCAAGCAGCGCGGTTGGGACGAGATGCGCCTCAAGGGCTGGGCCACGCAACCGCACTACGACCAGAAGTCGAACAATCTCAAATGGGCCATCAACCTCACCTCGTCGCAGGACCAATACAAAGAGGTGTGGATCAACGGCAGCATCCGCCTGCTCGGTCGCGGCGGTGTGATGAATGTGACGCTTGTGAGCGACGCGGCGGTCTTCAAGGAGGCGGAGGCTGAGGCCGATCTGCTGCTCGCCGCCGGTTTCAATTACGTATCCGGACAGAAATACGCCGAGTTCAAGGCCGGCGACAAAGTCGCCAAATACGGTCTCGCTGCGCTCGTGCTGGGCGGTGGCGTTGCGGCGGCGGCCAAGGTCGGCTTGCTCGCCAAGCTGGGTGTGTTTCTTGGCAAGGCTTGGAAGCTCGTCGTCGCCGGTCTCGTAGCCGTCGGCGTCGGCATCAAGAAGCTGCTGAACAAGCTCACCGGCGCCCGCCCCGAAGAGCCTTCCGCCTGATTCCGCGCGCCGCGTTGGCATGACGGAGTGGGCTTCAGTGCTGCTGGTCTTCTGGGCACTCTGGCTCGTGGACGGAATCAAGCTGCCGCCGGTGGCGCGCTTCGGCGTCACCGGGCGAGGCCGGCGCGCGCGATTCGTTTTCGGCCGGCTGCTCATGCCCGGTTGGTCGCCGGCCGCCTGGCGCGTAGTGGCGACGGATATTCCCTTTGCGTTGTCGCCGGCCGGCATCAGCAACCGTCCGGTGGGCGCAGCGGGCCGTCCGACCGAAATTCCGTCGCGAGCGACCGCGTGGGCGTGGGCTGATGTGCGCGAGACGGCGCTGAAGGATGGCTGGATTTTCATCAACGGGGCGCGTTTTTGCCGCGACACCGGCCATCTGCGTGCGTCGCAGATTCTCGGTCTGGCGCGCATGGAAGAAACGGTGCGGGCGGAGCGCATCGGCTGGTGGTTGCAGCGCTGGTTGCGCCCGGCTCATCTGCGCCGCCGCGCACGGGTGCTGGCGGGCCGCACGACGATTCCGGTGCAATTGAACATTCTGTTTCTCATCATGGCCGGGATCATCACCGGCTATCTTCTGGCCGACGGGGCGAGCTACCTTTCACCGACGCAGGCCGAGGCAGTGGCACATCGCCTGCCACTGATCGCCGGCTGGCTGGCGCTGTTGCATGGAATTGCGCTCGTCGCCACGTGGCGGGCCACGCGCCGGCTCAAGGTGCCGGGCGAAGACAAACGCTCGATCGCGCTCTTCAGCGCGGCACTGCTGCCTCCCCAGGCGCTGCGTTTGCGCGCGCTGGCAGGCGAGGGCTGGTTTCCCGCGCAGCATCCGCTGGCGCTGGCGCTGGCCTTCGCGCCCCGTTCTGAACTGACGACATTCGCTTTTCAGACGCTCAGCGATTTGCGCTGGCCGGTGGGCGACGCTGAAGATTCGCCACTCGCGAAGGCCATCGCTGCGTGGCATCGCAACGAGCTGGCGCAATGCCTCGCGCCGTTGCTGGCCGCAGCGGGGATTCAGGAAGCAGAGCTTTTTCGTGCACCGCGTGCGGACGGACCGGCGAGCTGCCGGTATTGTCCGCGCTGCCACAGCCAGTTCACGAGCGAGACGGCGCGCTGCGCGCACGGCGTGGAACTCCGACCGGTGGCGAAAAACTGAGAGCGAAAAGGCGGCGCGCGGAGTTCGGATCGTCGGGCCCTAACCCAACGCCAACGCGACGATGCCGGCCGCCATGCCGGCGGCGGCGAGAAGCCGGCGGGTGGCGTCACCTTCACCGAGAAGTTTCGCGCCGAAGAAGGCGCCGATCACGATGCTGATCTCGCGCGCCGGGGCGATGTAGCTCACCGGCGTGAAACTCATGGCGTAAAGGATGAGCACGTAGGCGACAGGACTCAGCAGGCCGACAACGGCCGCTTTGCCGCGATGTTCGCGCCATGTCGCGGCGACCTCCTCGCGCCGCCGCCACGCGAACGGTGAAAGAATGGAAAACAGAACGAGCTGCGTGCCGCCGTCGTAGAGAATGGGCGGCAGTTGCAGGTGCGAAACGGCACGCTGGTCCCACACGGTGTAAACGCCGACGCAAGTGGCGCAGGCGAGACCGTAGAAAATGCCCTGCCGCAGATGCGTGCGGTCGGCATGCCACAAGCCGGTGCCACCGGTGAGCATGAACACGCAGGTAATGATCATGCCGCCGCCAGCGAGGGCCAGCAGGGTGGGACGCTCGCCGAAGAGCGCGATCGCGCCCACCGTGGCGAGCAGCGGGGCGGTGCCGCGCGTGAGCGGATACACCAGCGAGAAATCACCGCTGCGGTAGGCGCGTTGGAGAAGCAGCGCGTAAAGGGTCTTAAGTATGCCGCTGCCGACGATGACCCACCAGATGTTCGCAGGCAGTTCCGGTTGACGCCACAGCCAGTAGCCGACACCGCCCACGGCATAGAGCCCGAGCGCAAAGATGCTGGAAACCCACACGAAGGGCAGGCCGCCGCCGGATTTCTTCGCCGCGTAGTTCCACGTCGCATGCGTGAAAGCGGCGATGAGAACCAGGACAAGGGCGGCGAGGGTCATGTAGGGAAGAAGTCACCACCAAATACACCAAACACACGAAAGGGAATAGTGGAGGCTGTCCCTCAACTGTGGAATCACCCACAAAGGCAGGGAAAATTTAAACTGGGGGAGCGCATCTTTCTCCAGCAGAAAAGGCATCGTGCGCCATCTGTTTCGCCCGGTCGGCGCTTGCACTGCGCCGGTCGGGGGCGCGGCTCCGGTGGGATTGTGCGTGTCTTTCGGACATTTCGTGATGACCTCTCCCTCCCGCCATGCAAACCGCCCTGAGAGAACTGCGCCCGACGCTGGCGCTGGCCCTGCCCATGATCGTGGCGCAGGTGAGCCAGATGATGATCGGCATTACGGATGCGGCGATGATTGGTCGCGTGGGCACGGTGGAGCTGGCGGCCTCGGCTTTCACGGGCGGCGTGTTCGGGTTGTTCTACATTGTTGGTATCGGGCTGCTGATGTCGGTGGGCGTGTTCACGGCCCGCGACCACGGCGCGAAGAATGATGCCGGCTGCGCGGCGTGGCTGCAGCACGGCAAGGCGATGGCGCTGATGGCGGGCACCGCGTGCTTTGGGTTGCTGGCGCTGCTCTCGACGCAATTGCACCGCTTCGGTCAGCCGCCGGAAGTAGTGGCGGTGATGCGGCCGTATTTTCTGCTCTGTGCGTTGTCGCTGATCCCGGTGTTCTATTTCCAGGTGCAGCGCCAGTATCTCGATGCGTTGGGGCGGCCTTGGGTGGGCACGACGATCATGCTGGTGGACGTGGGGCTCAACGTCTTCTTCAATTGGATTTTCATCTGGGGCCACCTCGGTGCTCCCGCGTTGGGCCTCACCGGCGCGGGCGTGGCCACGCTTTTCGTGCGCACGCTCGCCGTGGGCATCATCGCATTGTGGCTGCGGCGCGAGCCACGAGCAACCCGTCCGCTGGAGCGAGCGCGTTTCGTGGAAATGCTGCACTTCGGGGTGCCGGCGGCGGGCAGCCTGCTGTTTGAATCGGGCGCCTTCGCCGCCGCGATGTTGATGATGGGCTGGCTGGGCGCAACGGCGCTCGCGGCGCATCAGGTGGCGTTGAGCTGCGCGGCGTTCACCTTCATGTTTCCGCTCGGCTTGTCCATGGCCGTGAGCATCCGCATCAGCAAGGCGCGGGGCGAAGGCCGCATGGATGTCCTGCCGGCGATCGGTTTTGGCGCGCTGGGTTGTTCAAGTCTGATCATGCTGGTCTTCGCGCTGGGATTTGCCTTGGGCGGGACGCAGCTCGCGCGGGCTTTCACGCCCGATACGGCGGTGATCGCGCTGGCCGCACAACTGCTCATCGTGGCGGCAATCTTCCAGTTGTTCGATGGCGGACAGGTGGTGTCGGCCGGAGCACTGCGCGGGTTGACCGACGTGAAGGTGCCGACGGTCATCACGTTCATCGCCTACTGGGTGGTGTCACTGCCGCTGGCCTACGGGCTGGCGTTCCACACGCGGCTCGGTCCGATCGGCATCTGGGCGGGACTCGCGAGCGGACTGGCCTGTGCCGCGGTGTTGCTCGCGCGGCGGTTTCACCGGCTCACACGTTTGCGCGAGACGGGGTGATTTTTTCGAGCACGAGCGTCACGGCGGCAGTGCGGTTTTCCACGCCGAGTTTGGTGAAGACGCTTTCGAGATGCTTTTTGACCGTGGTGAGTTGAATGCCGAGGATGGTGCCGATCTCGGGGTTGGTCTTGCCCTGCACGACCCACGAAAGGATCTCGGCTTCGCGCGCCGTCAGGCCGAGGGCTCGTTCAATGGCGCCCGGGGTTGCGTCGGCCACTGAGGCAGCGCGCGTGGCGCCGGTCGTCTGTTGTCCGCGGCGTAGGCGGGCCTGCACGGCGCTGAGCAGATCGGTGGGTTCAACCGGTTTCACCAGATAGTCGTCGGCCCCGAGATTCATGCCGGTGCGCTGGTCAGTCCGTTCGCCCCAGCCGGTAAGGAAGATGAAGGGCAGGTGAGCCGTCGCGGGATCCTGGCGCAGGGTTTCGACCACGCGGTGCCCGTTCATCTCGGGCATGGTGATATCGCACAGGACGAGGGCAGGGTGCTCGCGGCGGGCGAGTTCGATGCCCTCGCGGCCGTTGCGGGCTTCGACCGTGACATAGCCTTCACTCTGCAGCAGCGCGCAGGTCTGCCGGCGAATTTTCTGGTCGTCATCGATGACGAGGATGGTTGCCACGGTGAGGAAGCTTGCGGGTGCGGGGCACGATGTAAAGCGGCGGCTTAGCCGATCGGCCACCCTCCGCCGGCCCATGGTGTGCGGGACCGTCTTCGGGCATACTGCGGCCATTATGAATCTGATCGCCATTCCCGCCGCTCTCTCCGGCTTCCCCTCCGAGACGAACACCCTCGCCATGGCCCTGCTCGTCGGGGTGTTGGTGACCGCTTTCACGCTCCGCACGGAACGTTCCGAAAAATAAACCCCGCAAACTCCCCGCCCATGACCTCCGCCGAAATTACTCTCGTCCAGGACTCCTTCCGCAAGGTGCTGCCGATCGCCGACCAGGCCGCCGCCCTGTTCTACACGCGCCTTTTCGATCTCGATCCGTCGCTGCGCCATCTTTTCCGCGGCGACATGGCCGAACAGGGCCGCAAGCTCATGCACATGCTCGGCATGGCCGTCGCTGGCCTGGAACGGCTCGACCAGCTGGTGCCCGCCGTGCGCCAGCTCGGCCTGCGTCACGCCGCTTACCAGGTGCGCGATGAGCATTACGAGACGGTCGGCGAAGCCCTGCTCTGGACGCTCGCCCGCGGCCTCGGGGCGGCTTTCACGCAGGAAACGCAGGCCGCCTGGGCCAAAACCTACTGGACCCTCGCCGAAACGATGAAGGCCGGTGCGCGCGATGGCGCCACCCAGCAAAGCCGCGTTGCCTGATCCTTTCTCGCCATGCCCGAGCTTCCCGCCAACGTTCCGCTGCCGCGCTGGGTCTGCGCCCTCACCCTGGTGCAGGGCGTCGCCACTGCCGCGCTAACCACCCTCGCTCTTTTCAACTGATGATTCCCATGAAAACCCGTCTCACTGTTCTTATCTTTGGTCTGCTGACCACCATTCCGTTTGCCGCCGAAACGGCCCCCGCCTCGGAGACGCTTCTCGAACGCGGCCGTTATCTCGTCGAAGGCATCGGCCTTTGCGCGGACTGCCACACGCCCCGCAATGAAAAGGGCGAGTTCGTCACCGCGCACTGGCTGCGGGGCGCGCCCATCGGTTTCACGCCCGCGATGCCGATGCCCTGGGCCACGGTCGCCCCGCCCATCGCCGGTCTGCCCTCGATGACATCGGAGCAAGCCGTGCAATTTCTCATGGAGGGCAAACGCCCCGACGGCACGATGCCACGTCCGCCCATGCCGCCCTACCGCCTCAACGAGGCCGATGCCCGCGCCATGGTCGCCTACCTCAAGTCCGTCGGCGATGCGCCGGCGCAGGTCGCGTCCGTCAAACACTGATCTTTTGTTCACCGCTGCCCGGCCACGCCCGGGCGGCAATCGTAACCGGGGTCGGAGCGGGGCGGATGCAGAGACCGCCTCCTCCGGCTCCGTTTGATTTTCCGTGCTACCCCGCGCCAGTCCGGCATTGCCTGCCTCCGGCGTTTCTTTTCCCTGAGTCGCCCCGATGCCCTCGAAACGTCCCGCTTCCTCGCAGGCCCCGTCCGCCGCCCGTCGTCCGGCCGCGGTGCCGCGCGGCACGGAGGATTACTACGCGCAGTCGTTCCGGCTGAGCCCGGCGGTGATGTTGCTCGCGCGCCTGCCCGGTGCGGAACTGATCGAGGTCAACGACACCTTCACGCGCATCACCGGCTTCACTCGCGAGGAGGTGCTGGGCTACACCACCCTCGAACTCGGCATCTGGGTGGATCGGGAACAACGCGAGCGCTTCGTCGCGGCAATGCTGGCCCAGGGCAAGGTGCGCGAGTTCGAGAGCGAGTTCATTGGGCGCAAGGGCGACCGCCATTGGTTTTCGCTCACGGCCGATCTCGTGCATATCGACGGCCAGCCCTGCATGCTCACGGTGGGCATCGACGTCACCGAGCGACGGCGGCGCGAATTGTTTCAAGAAACCACCTACCGGATTTCCGAGGCTGCCAACGCATCCAGCGACCTGATGGGTCTGTTCGGCCGCTTGCACGAGCTGATCGGCGGACTCATGCCGGCGCGAAACCTCTTCTTTGCCCTCGTCAGTCCGGACGGGCGCGAGGTGACGTTTCCGTATTTTCAGGACGAATGCAGCCGCCCGCCTGCGCCGCGTCCGCGAGGTCGCGGCCTGACGGACTACGTCATCGACACCGGCCAGACATTGCTCGCCCGGCGGGAGGAACTCGATCGCCTGCTCAAGGAGCAGGGCTATGTTCCCACGGGGGTGCCGTCTGCAGTGTGGCTTGGCGCGCCGCTCTTCGTCGGTGGTCGCGCGATCGGTGTGGTTGCCGTGCAGGATTATCGGAACCAGGACGTTTACGGGGCAGACGCGCGCCGCCTGCTGACCTTCGTCGCCGAACAGGCCGCCGCCGCGGTCGAACGCCTGCGCACCGAGGATGCCCTGCGGCGCAGCGAGGCCGAGCGTCGCGCCTCGCAGGAATATTTCGTGAAGAGCTTCCAGGCCAGCCCTGCGATGATGGTCATCGCCCGCCTTGCCGACGGCAAACTGCTCGAAGCCAACGCCGCTTTTTTCAACAACGCCGGCTACAGTCGCGAGGAAGCGATCGGTCGCACGACTTCCGAACTGAACATCTGGCCCGATCCGAAGGACCGCGCCGTGCTGATCCAGCGCATCCTTGCTGACGGCTGCGTGCGCAACCACGAGGCGACTTTTCTCAACCGGCAGGGTCAGTATCGCTACGTGATCGTGAGCGCCGATCTGGTCGAGTTTGGCGGCGAACGCTGCTACATCGTCACCGCGATCGACATCACCGAACGCCACCACCGCGAACGCGTGCAGGATGCGACCTACCGCATTTCCCGCGCCGTGCTCGCGGGCGGCGACCTGCGCGAACTGTTTGCCGAGTTGCATGGCATCGTGGCCGACCTCATGCCGGCGAAAAACTTCTACGTCGGTTTGCTCAGCGCCGGTCGCACGCTGCTCACATTTCCCTATTTTGTGGACGAGACGGCGCCGCCGGAGGGCTTCATCCCCCCGCCACGCCGGCTCGGACAGGGCGGCTTCACCGACTATGTGCTCGAAACCGCGCAGACGCAGCTCGTCACCTCCGACGAACTGACGGAGCGGTTGCGCGCGCGCGGCACCTACGAGCCGCCGCCGCACCTGCCGGCGCTCCGACTCGGCGCGCCGTTGGTGGTGGATGGCAGCGCCATCGGGGTGATCGCCATTCATGACTACAACAATCCTCTCGCCTACGGGCCGGAGGAAAAACGCCTGCTGACCTTCGTGGCCGAACAGGCTGCCGCCGCGGTTGAGCGCCGTCGCGCGGAACTGGCCCTGCGCATGGCCGAGCAACGTTACCGTGGCATTTTCGAAAACGCACTCGAAGGTCTTTACACCTCCACGCCCGAAGGCCGCTTCATCGACGTGAATCCGGCTTTCGCGCGCATGCTCGGCTATGTTTCGCCGGTGGAGATGATCAACCGCATCAAAAACATCGCGCAGCAGTTCTACGTTGAACCCGGCCGGCGCGATGAATTCTTCCGCCGGATCGAGAAGGATGGCGAGGTCACCGATTTTGAATCCGAGGTTTATGCCAGCGACGGCAGCCGGCTCTGGGTCACCGAATCCGTTCGCGCGGTGCGCGACGCCGCCGGCCGGATTGATCGCCTCGAGGGCGTGGCCGTGGACGTGACGGTGCAACGCGAAACGGCCCGCGCGCTGCGCGAGGCCCGTGACGCGGCCGATGCCGCCAGCCGCGCCAAGTCACAATTCCTCGCGAGCATGAGCCACGAGCTGCGCACACCGCTCAACGGCATTCTTGGTTACACGCAGATTCTGCGACGGGATGCCGGCCTGAACGAACGGCATCGGGCGGGACTGGACGTCATCCACCAGTCGGGCGAACACCTGCTGGCCCTCATCAACGACGTGTTGGACATGGCGAAGATCGAGGCGCGCCGGCTCGAACTGCATCCGGTGGACTTCGACTTGGCGGACTTTGTGCAGGGTGTGGCCGCATTCTTTGAACCCCGCGCGCGGGAGAAGAACCTGCGCTTGGAAACCGTGCTCTCCGGCAGCCTGCCGCGCACGGTGCGCGGCGACAGCCAGCGGTTGCGACAGGTGTGTTACAACCTGCTCGGCAACGCCATCAAGTTCACCCAACAGGGCACCGTGCTTTTCACCATCGAACGGGCGGGCACGCTCGTGCGCATCTCGGTCAGCGACTCCGGCCCCGGTATTGCGCCCGAGGATCAGGCGCGGTTGTTCGAGCCGTTCGCCCAGATTGGCGATCACGCGCGTCATGCCGAGGGCACGGGCCTCGGTCTCAACGTCAGTCGCGGCATCGTCGAACAAATGGGCGGAAAGCTCCTGGTGGAGAGCAAGCCCGGCTGGGGCAGTCGGTTTTATTTCGAAATTCCTTTGCCCGCCGGCGAAGCCGGACGTGAAGAGTCGACGAGCGGCATCCTGATCGGTCGCATCATCGGTTACACGGGACCGCGTCGCAAAGTGCTCGTGGCCGACGATCATGAGCCCAATCGCAACTTGCTGCGCGATCTGCTCGAGCCTCTCGGCTTTGCGGTCCGCGCTGCTGAGGACGGCGTCGCCGCAGTTGAACTGACCCGCGAGTGGCAGCCCGACCTGTTGCTGCTGGATCTGAAAATGCCGCGGCTCGACGGCTACGCGGCTGCGCGGATGATCCGCGCCAACCAACCGGACGGCCTCCGCATCATCGGCATGTCAGCGAGTGCTTTCGACAGCGACCGACAGGCGTGTCTCGAAGCGGGTTGCGAGGAGTTTTTGCCCAAGCCGCTGCGGGAAGCCCAGCTGCTGGCCGCCATCGAACGGCTGCTGGGGCTCACGTGGGAAAAGGCCGAGCCCACGCTGGCCGAGACGTTGTCGCCCTTTCCCGACATGGCGCAGGCGCCCGATCCGGCCGATGCCGAGGCCATCCACGAACTCGCCAGCAAGGGCGACGTCGTGGCCGTGCGTGCCTATGCCCAGAAACTCGCCGAGCGCGACCCGCGCCTCGCGACTTTCGCGCAGGCGGTCACCGGCCTCGCGGCGCGTTTCAAGATGAAAGCCATCCGCCAGTTTGTCGCCCGCTACCGCGCGAACGGCCCCACACCACCCGCTGGCGCCTGAGCGTTGCACCGCCGATTTTTTCACCGTGCCTGAAACCATTCTCATCGTCGACGACACTCCCGCCAACATCAGCGTGCTGGTTGATGCCCTCGCGGGCACCGGCCACCAGCTGCTCGTCGCCGAAGATGGCGAGGACGCGCTGGAGCAGACCACGCGCGTGCTGCCCGACCTGATCCTGCTCGACGTGATGATGCCCGGCCTCGACGGCTACGAGACCTGCCGCCGCTTGAAGGCCCGCACGGAGACCCGCGACATCCCCATTATTTTCATGACGGCCCTGCACGAAACCTCGGAGAAGGTGAAGGCCTTCGGGGCGGGCGCCGTGGATTACATCACCAAGCCGATCCAGCACGAGGAGGCGCTCGCCCGCATCCAGGCACATCTCACGCTCCGCCGCCTGCGTCACGAACTCGAACGCGAGCTCGCGCTAAAGGAACGTTTCATGCGCATCGCTGCGCACGATTTGCGAAACCCGCTCTGCCTAATCCTGATGTCGGGCGAGATGGCGCGGCGCCGCGGCGTCTCCGGCCCGTTCGCCGAATACTTCGATAACATCGAAAGCTCAGCCCGCCAGATTCGGCGTATCATCGACACATTCCTCGCCGGCCAGCGACCGGGCGTCGAATCGCGCGGCCAGCCTGGCCGCACCGATCTCAATCTCATCGCGACTGCGGTAGCGGCGCAGAACGCGCCTGCGGCGGAACGCAAAACGATCACTGTGGAGCTGGCCCTCGCCGAGGAACTCCCGCCGGCCCAAGGTGACTCCGGCTACGCCTACCAGGCGCTCACCAACTACCTCAGCAACGCGCTGAAATTTCTCTCCCCGGGTGGCCGTGTTTGCGTGCGCACCTCGGCTGACGACTTTCGCGTGCGTTGCGAAGTGATCGACAACGGTCCCGGCGTGCCTGCGACGGAGCGCCAGCGCCTGTTCACCGAGCATGCGCAGCTCAGCAATCGCCCGACCGCCGGCGAGGAGAGCACCGGCTTGGGTCTATCAATCGTAAAACAACTGATCGAATCCGACGGCGGACGCGTCGGCGCGGATTTCCCGAGCGAAGGCGGTTCGGTGTTCTGGTTCGAGCTCCTGATTGCACCGGGACAGTGACGGCAGGCGACGGAGCCTGTCCGCTGGATTGCTAATGCCGGCCTGAAGTCCAATTTAATAGATATGGCTGGCGACTGGCGAAACGGCCGGTTCTGGACATGGTCCGCGCCCATGAAGCTTTTAACTCCTGTCACCGTCGGCGATCTTTCGCTGCCGAATCGTGTGCTGATGGCGCCGCTCACCCGCGTGCGCGCCGACCGGCAGCATGTGGCCACCGACCTGATTGCCGAACACTATCGCCAGCGTGCTTCGGGCGGTCTGCTCATCGCCGAGGCCACGATGGTGGCGGAGGACGCGCGCGCTTTTGGGTGGGAGCCGGGCATCTACAGTCCCGCCCATGTCGAGGGTTGGCGCAAAGTCACGTCGGCCGTCCACGCCGCCGGCGGCCGCATCGCGCTTCAGCTCTGGCATCCGGGTCGCGCCTCGCACCACGATCTGAACAACGGCGTGCAGCCGATCTCGTCGTCGAACAAACTGATTCGCGACGACACCATACACACGCCGAAAGGCAAGCAGGCCTATCCGGTGCCGCGGGCGCTACGCACTGATGAATTGCCCGGCATCATCGAACTGTTCCGGCGCGGCGCTGAGAATGCCCGCGAGGCGGGCTTTGACGCTGTCGAACTACACGGTGCGCACGGCTATCTGCTCGACCAGTTCCTGCGCGACGGGGTCAACGATCGCACTGACGAATACGGCGGCAGTCTTCCGAACCGGGCGCGATTGCTGCTGGAAGCGACCGACGCGGCGATTGATGTGTTCGGCCCGGGTCGTGTCGGCGTGCGCATTTCGCCGCTGGTTTCGTTCAACGATATGCACGACAGCGACGCGCCCGCGCTCGTGGCTTATGTGGCCACGGAATTGGAGAAACGTCGCGCGGCTTACCTGCACCTGCGTCACGCGAAGCACGACGGTCCCGGCGAGCAGGAGTTGGCGCGCATCGTCCGCCGTCATTACCGCGGCACGCTCATCCTCAACGGTGGCTTTGATCGCGAATCCGGTGAAGCGGCCGTGCAATCCGGTCTCGGCGACGCCATCGCTTACGGCATGCCCTTCATCGCGAATCCCGATCTGCCACGCCGTTTCCTGCTCAACGCCCCGCTCAATGCGGTGGATGAAGAGCGACTCTACACCGAAGGCCCCCGCGGCTACATCGATTACCCGTTTCTCGCGGTGTAAGGACCCTTTGTAGGGTCGTTGTTTGCGATGGCGTCGTGTGCGAGGTCGGACCAAGGTCCGACCCTGCAATCAGACGCCCAATCGTGCGCGTAATTCCGCCTCGTCGAGGCCGGTGATGCGCACGAGTTTCTGGCGCGACTTATCGCCGCGGAGCAGCGTGAGGTCGCGGCGCGGCACGCCGAGCGCTTCGGCGAAGAAATCGAGCAGTTGATCGTTGGCGCGGCCTTCGAGAGCCGGAGCGTGGACCTTCACCTTGAGCGCGGTGCCCAGCCAGCCAACGATCTCGTTGCGCGGCGCGTTGGGAATGACCTTCAGCTCAAGCGTGCAGGACATGACGGAGCGCGTCCGAAATCCGCCGTGTTACGCGTCCAGCGCCTCGGCCAGGGTGGCAATGATATCCTCGACGGGCTCGGTGCCGATGCAGAGGCGGAGCAGATCGGGATCGAGTTTACTGGCGGCGAGCTCGGCCAGGCCGGCGGGCGTGGTGACGAGGTCGTAGTGCGCGAGATACATGAAGGGGCAAATGAGCGTGGTCTTCATGCCGAAGCTCGGGCCTTTGGGCAGGCGCAGCGTGTCGTAGAATTTTTCGAGGCCGCCGAGTTTCTTGAGGGTGAACGTAATCATGCCGCCAGTGGCATCCGGTGCGACGGCGAGCTTCAGGTAATTTTCGCGGCTGCCCGGCTGCAAGGCCCAGAAGACGTCCTTCACGGCGGAATGCTTTTCGAGGAACGCGACAACCTGCGGAGTGCTGGCATGAATCTTGGCGAGCACGTCCTTGGTCTGGCCGATTTGCCAGGCGAGGCGCGCGGCATCGCGAGCGTAAAGCGGTTCGACCGCACTAGCGATGCCGGAGCGCAGCGCGGCAGCGTCGGGCGAGGAGGGATTCACCGCGGCGAGACCGGCCGTGAGGTCGCCTTCGCTGGCCGTGTATTTCGTGAGGCTGCTGATGATGATGTCGGCATGCGGCAGGACGTTGAGGGCGAAAAGCGAGCTCATCGAGGGATCGACGAGCAGGTGCGCGCCGTGCTGGCGGCAGAGCGCGGCGATGGCTGGTAGGTCGGGCGTCTGGATGAGCGGGTTGGTCGGCACTTCGGCGACAACGCCGGCGATGCGGGCGCCGTGCGCGGCGAAGATGCGGCG
Organism: Opitutales bacterium; assembly: GCA_044507675.1. Lineage (GTDB taxonomy): Bacteria > Verrucomicrobiota > Verrucomicrobiia > Opitutales > Opitutaceae > Lacunisphaera. The sequence continues at coordinate 36,517 of JBIQJF010000033.1, forward strand.
AATTCCGTCGAGATCGGACACGTCGCGCACGTAAACGTAGTCGGCTGGATTTGCGGTGAACTTCTGGAGAATGGCGATGGTGTCGAGGTAGAGCCACCCGAGCTGAAGCCAGACCGTGCGGCCGCGCGGAGCTTGCACGGCGTTAACGGCCCGAAAGGCGGCGTTCACGGCGCTCATGCCGCAGTTCGTCAGAAAAAGATCGGCTTGGGCGGCACCCGGCAGCGTGGTGCGGAGCTGGCGAAGGATCTCGGCGTTGGCGTCGCCCTTGAAAACATCTTCGGGATGCGGGGCGGGCAGGAGTTTGAGCGCAACGAGGTGATCTTCGGCTTCGCGGGAGGAGAGGAAGCCGCCAATGTTCTGGAGGAAAACCTTCGCGCGACCGGCGGTGTCGGCCGATTCGGGATGCGACACGCCAAAGAGGCCATGCTGCGTGTAGAGTTCGGCTCCACGGGTTGGGCCGAGATGGGCGACCAGGGCGCGCGCCATGGCGGCTGACGACGTGAGCCACAGAGTGCGGCCATACAGCGCGGGAGTGGATGCCGTGAAGTGGGCGACGAGCTGGCGCGTGAAAGGATGAACGACGAACCGCGGGTAGCCGTTGGTGAGATGACTGACGATCTCGGGATCCTTTTCCTCGTAACCGCGCACGGCGCGCATCGTGGGCAGGCTGCACGACACGGCGTGCGGACTGGCCGGGATGGATTGCCCGAGGGACAGCGGTTTAAAACAGGAAGAACTCACAGGACGGACAGCTTCTACACCGGCGCGAGGGAAGACAACTGCGGGTTTTGTCTTATGCGCAATGATGGGAGGGGAATGGCCATAAAAAGCACAGAATGCGCAAAAATAGCGCGTGGCGTGTCATCCTGCACGGAAGCGAAGGATTTGCTGGCAGGGGCGCAATTGCCTGCGCGTATCACAGTATTCCACTGCCGATTCGGCAAAAAAGGTTTTGCGGGTGTGCCCGGATTGACGCGAACTGATCGCATGAAATTGATTTCCTGGAACGTCAACGGGGTGCGCGCTGTGCTCAAGAAGGGTTTTCTTGATTACATGGCGAAGGTGGATGCGGACGTCATCTGCCTGCAGGAGACCAAGGCGCATCCCGGGGACGTCCAGCACGTGGCGTGGGAGGCCGGTTATTCGGCGCATTGGTATTCGGCCGTGAAAAAGGGTTATTCGGGCACGGTGATATTCACCCGCGTGACGCCCAAGGCGGTCACGTGCGGCATCGGCTTGCCCGGCCACGACGACGAAGGCCGCGTCATCACCGCGGAGTATGATGACTTTTACCTGGTGAACCTCTACCAGCCCAACTCGCAGCGCGGGCTCACGCGTTTGAAATACCGCACGGAGGAGTGGGACCCGGCGTTTCTCGCGTTCCTGAAAAAACTCGGGAAGAAGGGCAAACCGGTGGTCTTCTGCGGCGATTTGAATGTCGCGCACACCGAGATTGACCTGACGAATCCGAAGACCAACCGGCGCAACGCGGGATTCACCGACGAAGAGCGGGAAAATTTCTCCAAGCTGCTGGCCGCGGGGTTCGTCGACACGTTTCGTGAATTCGAAAAAGGCCCGGGCCACTACACGTGGTGGAGCCAGATGATGAATTGTCGCGCGCGGAACATCGGGTGGCGCGTCGATTACTTTGTTGCCGCGGAAAAGCTGCGTCCGGCGCTCAAGCGCGCCTGGATTTCCCCGGAAGTGATGGGTAGCGACCACTGCCCGGTTGGCCTGGAACTGAAATGAGCCGCGGCACGCAACAATCGGGACTTGCGGAGAAACCCCGCAAGGTGCGGCTGGCGCGCTCCGGCGTGCATGGCTACGGACTCTTTGCGCGCGGGCCGCTGGCCAAGGGCGAGCGCGTCATCGAGTATGTCGGCGAGCGCGTAACCAAGGCCGAAGCCTGGCGGCGCGAACAGAAGCGGTTGGCCCGGCTGGCTGCGGGTCGCGACGGCTGCGTCTATATATTCGAACTGAATCAGCGCTACGACATCGACGGTGATGTGTCGTGGAATCTCGCGCGGCGCATCAACCATTCGTGCGAGCCCAACTGCGAGGTGCAGGTGGTGCGCGGGCGGATTTGGATCGTCGCCGTCCGCCCGATTGCCGCGGGAGAGGAGTTGAGCTACGACTACGGCTTCGACTACACCGACTGGCGCGAGCATCCCTGCCGCTGCGGGGCCGCGACTTGTCCGGGTTATATCGTGAAGTCGTCCCAGCGTTGGCGCGTGCGCCGCGCGCTTGTTGCGGCGAAAGTTTGAAACCGGGCACGAACTGGCTACTCGTTCCGTTTCCCACCCCATACCCCATGCGCAAGCTTACCGCCTTCCTCCTGCTGGCCGGTTGTGCGACGTTCACTGCGTCGGCCGCCGCCAAGTCCGAACCCCAATTGCTCCGCGTCTCCTACCAGAGCGCGACACTCAACGCCGAACGCGACTTTTTTGTATATCTGCCGCCGGATTTTGAGAAACACGACAAATGGCCGGTGATCCTTTTCCTCCACGGCAACGGCGAGCGGGGCGATGGCAAAGGCGAACTCGACTACGTGTTGAAGCACGGCCCGCTTTTCGAGGCGTGGTGCCAGCGGCGCGACCTGCCGTTTGTTATTATTTCGCCGCAGATGCCGATTCAGGACCAGGGCGAGGTGGGTTATATCAAGAACCGCACCCGGGCCGAGATTCCCCAGCGCAAGGCCGACGGCAGCTTGAATGAACGGCCGTTTTTCTCGCGCAGCAAGGACCTGCTCGAGGGCCAGATTCCCGAGTTGCCTGCGACGGCTTCCCTCGATCCCGAGGCGAGGCGGAACGGCTGGAACACGATGGCCGCCGACGTCATGGCCAACCTCGACCACGTGCTCGCGAAATACAAAGGCGATCCCAAACGTGTCTATCTCACCGGCATCAGTCTTGGCGGTTTCGGCACCTGGTATCTCGCCGCGAAGCATCCCGAAAAGTTCGCCGCCATGGCGCCGGTCGTTGGCTTCGGTGTGCCCGTGCAGGCCGCGCCAATCGCGCAGGCGAAACTGCCGTTGTGGGTCATCGCCGGCGGTCGCGACAACGTCGTGAAGGTCCGGCATTTTTATCCGGTGCTGAACGAACTGGAGAAACGGGGTCACCCCGAGGTGCGTTTCACCATCGAGGCCGACATGGGTCACGACGCTTGGATTCGCACCTACATGGGCAAGGATATCTACGATTGGTTCCTCGCGCAGTCGAAGTAAGGATGATGGTATTTCGCTAATCCGAAGACAGCGGACGTTCGCCATCTTCGTTGATTAAATACACACCCCGCCCTGACGGGCACCCCTCTTGATAGAGGGGACTTTCGTAAGCGAGGTTTGAATCCCCTCTATGAAGAGGGGTGGCGCGAAAGCGCCGGGGTGTGTCTTCGCCGGACCGGCGAAATAAACGTCGGGGTGGACAAGTTTTCCACCCAATATAGTTCTTACCCCATGAGCACCGCTGCCGAAATCAAGCCACTCATCCTGCGCCGGCCGGCGCTTACGCTGGCGGTGGCCGAGAGCCTCACCGCCGGGCACATCCAGGCGCGGCTCGCGTCGGTGTCGGGAGCATCGGACTATTTTCTCGGCGGCGTGACGACCTACACGATCGAGCAGAAAGTGAAATTGCTCGGGGTGAACCGGGCGCATGCGAAGTCGGTGAACAGCGTGTCGCAACGCGTGGCCGTCGAGATGGCGGCGGGGGCGACGAAACTTTTCGGTGCCGACCTCGCCGTGGCCACGACCGGCTACGCCGAACCAGCGCCGAAGCAGAAGGTGCGCACGCCGCACGCGTGGTGGGCGCTCTGCCACCGGCACCGCGGCGCGGCGGTGGTGCTCTCGGGTTTCATCGAAGTGCCCGGTGCGGATCGGATCACCGTGCAGGAACGCGTGGCCGAAGCCGTGCTGACCGAACTGGTGAATTATCTGCGCGAACTGCGGGGTTGAGGGCGCGTAGATAGTGTAGTGGGGGCAAAGGCGAGGTTCGGAGACCCCGCCCTACAGGGGAACTTGGGAAAAATAAAACCCGCCGGGATCAGGCCGGCGGGTTGAGGTGACCAAAGAAAGGGAGGCTCAGTTGGTGAGGCGCGTCACATAGTCCATGAGGAAGCGAGCTTCCTTCGGAGGCTGCACCCAATCGCTGTAAAGCAGCTCGGGCATGCGATGCGTAGCATTGTAGAAAAGCTCGTTGGCCTTCTGGTTGGGCGAGAGATAGCCGGTTTTGACGGTCGCGCCGGCGTAGAGGCCTTCGACATTGGAATAGACATACACGTTGACGTCGGCGGGCAGGGCCTTGCTGACGGCTTCGCGTTCGGCGGCGCGGATGCCGGCGACGGCCTTGGCGTCGGCGCCGAGGTTCAGGCGGTTGCGGAAGAGCAGACGCGCGGTGTCGTCGTTCATGAGCACATAGACCGTGTTGATGGCCTTGGCGCCGGCCTGGAGGCCGAAGCTGAACTCACCGGCCTTAAGGAAGGCGGGCACGGACCACTTGCCGTTGGGGCGGCGGACGAGCGCGACGCCGTAACCGTCCTTGATGCCAAAAATGAATCCGCCCTGGAACTGGTTGACGATGATGATGCCCTTGGCGCGGCGCAGGATCTCAACCGGAATGGCGGTGCGGGTGTTGCTCTGGATTTCCTGCAGGATCGCTTCGCAGGAATCGAGCTGCGTGATGACGTTATCGCGAGAAAGACCGGGCGCGGCCGGCAGGCTGACAGCGAGGGCGGCTAGACAAAGGGCGGCAGTGAGAAACTTCTTCATTGGTGGTGATGGACAGCAGCCGGGCCGGGGAGTGCCGGATTGCTGTCTGGCACTAAACACATTCATCGCGGGAAAGAAAGCCTGAGTTCACCATTCCGGTCCGATTGGATCGCCGCCTGTAGCAGCGGTCACTCCAAGCCCCGTTCGGCGACCTCGTCCTCATCCCAACCGAGGTAGTGGCCCAACTCGTGGAGATAGGTCAAACGGACCTCGTCGCGGTAGATCGCTTCGTCGCCTTCGGCATAGTCCATGATGTTCTCCAGGAAGAGCAGGATCTGCGGCGGCAACGGGGTCTCGTCGGAACGGAATTCGGCACCGTGTTCATGCCCGACGAAGAGACCCAAAATGTCGGGCTCCCAGCCTTCGGCCAAGATCGCATCGTTGGGCGCCGGCTCGTAGCAGACCGGCACGCGCTCGGCCACCGCGCGCACCTCCGGCGGCAGCCGTCGTTGGGCTGCGGTGACGACCTGACGGGCAATGTCGGTGAGGCGGGTGGGATCCATGGATTGGGAAAGTAACAAGTAACAAGGACCAAGTAACAAGACAGGAGACGGATGAAACCGCAGTCCGCCGGCCGGAAAAGAGAAGACGAATGTCTTCTGATGATGAGCGGCGAACCGGCGGGATGGACGGTCGCGAAATTTGTGCAACGCGCGAAACCTTCGAAAACAAAGCGCGTCTCACTCCGCATAATGAAATTCTCACCGAAGATCGCCCTCAAGAGCCTGGCCGTCGCGCTGGGCGCCGTATTCCTTTCACTGCCTGCCACCGCTGGTGAAAATCCCGGTGGCGAACGCCGCGAGCGCCTCCAACAAGGAGCCGACCGCATGGCCGGCGAACTCGGCCTGAGCGAAACCCAGCGTAACCAGATCCAGGAACTCGCTCGCCAGGAAAAAGCCGAACTGGACGCGCTTCGCGACGCCGCCCCCGCCAAGGAGGACCGCAGAGCGAAGGCCCATGAGATCCGCGAAAAGTATCGTGCCCAGCGCCAGGCCGTCCTCACGCCCGATCAACGCGCCAAGGCCGACAAGATGCGCGGCAAATTTGCAAAGCATCGGGATCGGATGGAACGGCGCGAGGAGCGTCGCGCCGGTTTCCGCGACTGATCACCAAGCCATTTCGCCACGGGTTAGACACGTGGTGTGTGTGCAATGCGCCGCAGCCTAGGGGTAGGCTGCGGCGCTTTCCCATTTTTTGGGGCAAGCTCGCTCCCACAGTGCCACGTCCTTTGGCTTTTAGACCGTCATTGCGAGGAGCGAAGCGACGAAGCAATCCAGCTGGATCGCCACGGCCCGCTTGGCGGGACTCGCGATGACTAAAATCTAAAGGCGATGGATGTTTGATTTTAAGCCCCTTGTTGCTCCCGCTTTGTTCGCTCCTTCTTTGAGCTTCCCAGCCCGGCGCGCAGCGGCACGCTCGGCGGGATGCAGCAGCGTCAAATCGCAATCGTCGGCGGCGGAGCCGCGGGTTTTTTCGCCGCCATCACGGCGGCGGAAGCATCGCCCGATTGCGCCGTCACGATTTACGAAGCCACGTCGCATCTGCTGGCCAAGGTCAAGGTGTCAGGGGGCGGCCGCTGCAACGTCACGCACGCCTGCTTCGAGCCGCGCGAACTGGTGAAACGCTACCCGCGCGGCGGACGCGAACTGCTCGGCGCTTTCTCGCGCTGGCAGCCGCGCGACACAGTCGAGTGGTTTCAGGCGCGGGGTGTGAATCTGAAAACCGAGGCCGACGGCCGCATGTTTCCCGTAACCGACAACTCGCAGACCATCGTGGATTGCTTGCTCGCTGCCGCACGAAAGGCGGGGGTCGCCATTCGCACGAATTGCGGGGTGAAACAGGTGGAGCGCGGCGTCCCCGACGCGCTTGCCGAGGCGAACGCGTCCGGAGACCGCGTTCCACCTTTCAAGCTGCATCTCACCACCGGCGAAACCATCGCCGCCGATCGCGTGTTGTTGGCGGCGGGCGGCAATAAATCCAACGCCGGTTTCGCCATCGCCGCGGCTTTCCGCCACACGATCGAACCGCCGGTGCCTTCGCTGTTCACCTTCAATATCAAGGACCCGCGCCTCGACGGGCTCGCGGGGGTATCGGTCGAGGAAGCGGCAACGGAGGTCGTCGGCCAGAAAGCGCTCAAGGAGCGCGGGCCGGTGCTCGTGACGCATTGGGGTCTGAGCGGACCGGGCATCCTGAAACTGTCTGCGTGGGGTGCCCGCGTGCTACACGACGTCGGCTACAAGTTCACCTTGCGCGTGAACTGGGCGCCGACGTTCAACACCGAAACCGCACGCACTGCACTCGAACAAGCGCGCGCGGAGAATCCCAAGAAGCAGGTTACGACCTGGAGTCCGCTCGGCCTGCCGTCGCGACTCTGGGAGAAACTCGTGGTCGCCGCCGGTGTGGCGCCCGATGCGATCTGGACGGGCATCGGCAACGCCGCGTTGCGCGGGCTGGCTGCGCAGGTGTGCGAAGCGCAGTTTGCCGTGGATGGGAAGAGCACGTTCAAGGAGGAGTTCGTCACCTGCGGCGGCGTGCGCTTGGGCGAGGTGGATTTCAAAACCATGGAAAGCCGCCTCGTGCCCGGCCTGCACTTTGCCGGCGAGTTTCTCGACGTGGATGGCGTCACCGGCGGTTTCAACTTCCAGAACGCGTGGACCACCGGCCGCTTGGCGGGGTTGGCGATGGCGGGCGGGTAGGGCGAGTCGTCCCCGACGAGCCGCGGTTACTCGGCAGGCTGAGGTCTTGAACCCGTCGAAACGGCTCATCCGGAGGATTCGCCCTACCGATCAGGCCGGGACGAGCCAAATTGGGATTGTTTCCGCCAGTCGTCCCCTGTGCTCTGTCCACCGAATGATGTCCTACGGCCAGTTGTTACTCGCGGTGGCGCCGGTGGTCGCGCTCATCGGGCTCGGCACGCTGCTGCGCCGCACCAACTGGGTGTCGGAGGCGGGTGAGGCCAACCTGATGGACTTGGTTGTGCGCCTGCTCACGCCGTGCCTGATCTTCGAATCGGTGGCCAGTCGGCCCGCAGCGGGCTCGGTGACGGACATGCTGTTGCCGCCGTTCGTGGGCTTCGTGCTGACATCGCTGTCGCTTGCGGTCGCCTGGTATGCGGCGCGGTCGCTCGGCCTGACCATCGGGCACGGGTTGCGCACCTTCGCGCTGGCGGTGGGCATCACCAACTACGGCTATCTGCCGTTGCCGCTAATGGACACGCTGTTCGGTCCGGAAAGCCGCGCGATGCTCTTCATGCACAACGCGGGGCTCGAAGCGGCGATCTGGACCACAGGCGTGCTGATCGTGACGGGTGATTCGCCGCGCGCGGCGTGGCGCAAGCTCCTCAACGCGCCGCTGCTCGCGCTCGTGCTGGCGCTGGTCTGCCGGCTCACCGGGGCGAACGAGCACATCCCGGCGGTGGTGTGGCAGTTCATCCACATGCTGGCGGTTTGCGCCATTCCGCTCGGGTTGTTGATGTCGGGAGCGAGCGTCGCGCCGCACCTGAATGATCCCAAGGAACTGGTGAACCCGCGCGTGCTCCTCACCGCGTGGCTGCTGCGACTCGCGATTTTGCCGTGGGTCTATCTGCTCGCAGCGCGTTATCTGCCGCTCGCGGCGGACCTGAAGCAGGTGCTGGTGATCCAGGCTGCCATGCCGGCCGCGGTGATTTCGGTGATCGTGGCGCGCATCTACGGCGGCCAGCCGTTGGTTGCGGTGCAAATCATCCTCGGCACGACCGCGCTGGCGGTGTTCACGATTCCGTTCTGGATCAAGTTCGGGCTGTCGTTCGCGGGTCTGGCACCGTGAAGGCGTTGCTTCCGAACGGACGCGAATAGACACGAACGAGGAACGGAGGTGCCGAAGCGGCCGGCCGGTTCACTGATTTGGAAACGTCGGGTGGTTTTCCACCGGCTGACAGATTGACGGGTGGGGCGGGTTGGGGCTGACTTCGAGCCCACCACCTGTCGCCATGGAATTCCTCGCCGATCCGCAAATCTGGATGTCCCTCATCACGCTGACGGCACTCGAGATCGTGCTCGGCATCGACAACGTGATCTTCATCTCGATCCTTGCGGGCAAACTGCCCAAGGAGCAGCAGGCAAAAGCGCGGCAAACCGGACTGATGCTCGCGCTGGTCACGCGAATCATCCTGCTCTGCAGCATCAACTGGGTGATGAGCCTGACGAAGGTGCTCTTCACGCTGCCGGTAATGGACGTGCCGATCACCGGCAAGAGCCTGATTTTGCTCATTGGCGGCCTGTTCCTGATCGGCAAGAGCGTGGTGGAGATCCACGAGAAATTGGAGGGCGAGGACGGGCATGCCTCCAGCGGACGCCAGGTGGCGTCGTTCAACGCAGCCATCGTCCAAATTCTGCTTCTCGACATCGTGTTCTCACTCGACTCGGTCATCACCGCCGTCGGCATGGCCAACCAATTGTGGGTGATGATCACCGCGGTCATCCTCGCGCTCGGTGTGATGCTGGCCTTTGCGGGGGCGATCAGCGATTTCGTGAACCGTCATCCGACGCTCAAGATGCTCGCGTTGAGCTTCCTGATCCTAATCGGCGTGATGCTCGTGGGCGATTCGCTTGGTCACCACATCCCGAAGGGTTACATCTACTTCTCGATGGCCTTCGCCTTCGGGGTCGAAATGCTCAATCTGCGCATGCGCACCAAGGCCGCCAAGCCGGTCGAGCTCCACCAGCCGTATCGGTGAGAGCGTGTGCGCGGCGCGAAATTCGACACGCCCCGGCGCGGTCGCGCCACCCCTCTTGATAGAGGAATCAAACCTGCGTGGTCAAAATCCCCTCTATAAAGAGGGGTGCCCGCAGCGCGGAGTTTATAGGACGTATCCGATAGGCGCTTCGAAGGGCTTGTCGGACCGGCACAACAGGAGGGGTGCCTCCACCTGTCAAAAAGGCGGGGTTTGAAAACCCCGCCCTGCTATGAGGCCGAAGTTGTCGATAGGAAAATAGCTCCGCCGTTGG
>JBIQJF010000034.1:0-16382 GCA_044507675.1 Opitutales bacterium
AGTGAAACTGTTACCATGACAATTTTCCCGAAAACGGGACGCGTGAAAGTAAAAATGCGACTCGTCTAGGGGCCGCCTCGGATGCCGAATCGGAGGTAAATACCTAGAAACGGCCGCTCAGGCCGATCGTGAGGAAACCAATGCCGCCTCCGTCGAGTGTGATGCCGTGGTCGAAGTAATCGAATTTCTGGTCGGTGATCACGCCCGCCTCGGCGGTGAGCACGAAGGTTTCACTCATCCTCCAATCGGCGGCGAGCCCGACGCGAATCTCGTGATAATCGAGCTTGGTGTCGTCGAGGCGCGGGCCGCCGGAGAGTGAGATCGGGCGAGGATCGCGTGCGACGTGAAAGTTGCCGCCCTGCACGGAGGCGCTGAGCGTGAGCTTGAGCATATCGCTCGCGGCATAAGTGAGGCCGGCGCGCGGCATGCCTAGTGAGAACTCCCAGCCCGGTGCGAATTTCCAATTCACTCCGACCAACGGCATCACGGCGCGTTCGGAAAACCAATCGGCGCGCACGCCGAAAGCCCACGCGACTTCCGGGCTGCGCATCCACGTGGCGAAGAGCAGTAGCGGGGCGTTGAACGCATCACCGTTGTCGCCTTCGAAATCGCCGTGGAGTCCGGGACGCATCGTACCGGTAAGCAGCCAGGATGGGTTGAACCGATGGCTGGCCCCGAGCATGACGGCGACTTCCTGCAACGTGTCGGGCACCGCGAACGTTGCGGGCCGGTCAAAGTCGAAGCGTTCCCAATCCAGGCCGTAAGAAAGACGTGTTACATCCGAGATAGCTACGGACGAACGCCACGTGACGGTGAACGTGTTGACGCCGATTTCTCCGGCGGGAGCGCCGGCGTGCGTGAGATCACCATCCGCCGAAACCGACAATAGGGTCGTGATCGTGTGGTTGGTGGCTTGTTGCCGGGCAATCGCGAGGGAAACGGCCAAGCCGAGAGCGAAAAACAGGGACGGGAAGAGGCGCATGTTGCCTGTTCATACGCCTGAACAGGCCGTGCGTATGCACCGGGACGAAATTTTTCAGACTTCGATCATTCCCTTGAGATAGAGCACGGCATGGCCGGCGATCTTAACCCGGTCGCCTGTCTGTCCCGCGTCCGTCGCAGAAACCAGTTCGCACCAGAGTTCGCCGCCGCGCGCAGATAGTTGGCGGGCGTGAAGCCGGGTCTTTCCGAGCCGCTGCGCCCAGTAGGGTGTGAGCATACAGTGCGCGGAGCCGGTCACCGAGTCTTCGGGCACACCGACGCGCGGCGCGAAAAAGCGGGAAACAAAATCGCAACCTTCGCCGTCGCCCGGCGCGGTCACGATGGTGCCGTATTGCTCGAGCGTGGCCAGCATGGCGAAGTCAGGCCGTAGCGCGCGCACTTCGGCGGCGGTGTTGAACACGGCGAGGTTGGCCTGGGCCTGCGCATAGTAAACAGGCGTGGCGCCGAGGCCTTTCAGGATGGCGGACGGCGGCGTGGTTGGCACGGACGGGCGCGCGGGGAAATCCAGTTCGATTTTTCCGTCGGCCAGCCGGGTCACGTGCAGCGGCCCCGAGCGCGAATCGAAAGTGATGCGCCCACCGGTGAAACCGAGTTGCGTGAACAACACAAACGCCGTGGCCACCGTCGCGTGTCCGCAAAGGTCCACCTCCGCGCCGGGCGTGAACCAGCGGAGATGAAAACGGGCTTCGCCGGTTTTCACGAAGAACGCGGTCTCGGCCAGGCCGTTTTCGAAGGCGATGCGTTGCATGAACGCGTCGGGCAGCCAGCTCTCGAGTGGCACCACCGCGGCCGGGTTGCCGGCGAAGATTTTGTCCGAAAACGCATCGATCCAGTAAAGGGGCAGGCTCATGGGGGTTGGTCGGTTCAGGTAACTCCGATTGGAAGACCCGCTGGTCGTGGCGCGAGACCCTTCGCGCTGTGTCTGCGATCCATCGGGACGACTGTGGTTGATTGCCGTCGCCGTTCGGAGCAGGGCGGGGAAGATCGGGGGAAATTTCCCCCGGTGGGCCGCGGGTGACAGGATTCGGGCGACCCACGGAGGGTTTGCGCCTCGACAATCCGGGGCGCCAGCATTGCTATGGCTCCGATTACCCGTTTCCCATCGTGAGCAAGATTCTTCGAGCCCAGTTCCGCCGCTTCGCAGCGGTTCTGTTCATGGGAGGAGCGATGATCGCGGGCGGCGCCGCGGATCAGGAATTGGAAAAAGTGGTGCTGCAACTGCCCTACACGCATCAGTTCCAGTTTGCGGGAATCTATGCGGCGGTGACGCAGGGTTACTTCAAAGAGGAAGGCCTCGAACTTGAGCTGCGCGTGGCGTCGGCCGAACGCCGTTCCGTGGGCGAGGAGGTGGTGTCGGGCCGGGCCGATTATGGCATCACGGTGGGGCCGCAGCTCATCGCCGACCGGCTGGCGGGACGCGATCTCGTGGTGCTGGCCGCCATCATGCAGCATTCCCCGCAAGTGCTGGTGTCGCGCGCGGCGGACAGCATCAACACGCCCCAGGATCTGATCGGCAAGCGCGTGGCGCTCGACGATTCGCTCCTGCAGGCCGAGATCCGCCTGATGTTGGAGCGCGAGGGCATCGGCTACGACCGGATCCACGTCGTACCCAACACCTGGCCGGATAACGAAGTGCTGAACGGGACAGCCGACGTGATGAACAGCTTCGTGATCGACACGCCGCATACGATGAAACTCGCCGGCGTGCCCGTGCACATCATACGCCCCATGGACTATGGCGTGGATTTCTACGGCGACTGCCTGTTCACCAGCGCCGCGCGCATTGATCGCGATGCGCAGCAGGCCATGCGATTGCGCCGCGCACTGCTGCGAGGCTGGGAATACGCACTCGCCCGGCCCGAAGAAATCATCCGGTTGATCCTGGAACTGTATCCCGTGGACGATCGGGAACTGCGCAACCCGGCGATGAACCGCGAGGCCTTGCAATACGAGGCCATGCAAACCGCGCTGCTCATCAATGCCGACCTCGTCGAACTCGGCCGCATCAATCCCGGTCGCTGGCAGCGCATGGCCGAGGTGATCCACGGCTACACCGGCAAGGGCGAACCATCCCGCGTGGTGGGCATGATCTATGAGCCGCCGCCGACCACGGCGCAGCGTCTGCAAGGCTTCGTTTCCTGGCTGCTCTGGGGTTTGATTGCCGCGTTGGCGATCGCCGCGGGCGCCGTATTGGCCAACCGCCGGTTGCAATCCCTCGTCGCGCGGCGCACCGCCGAGCTGGCCCTGTCGGAGCAACAACAACGCGAGTATTTCGAACACGCGCCCGCGCCGATCGCGATCGAGGATTACACCGCGATCGAGCCCGACCTCGCTCGTTTCCGCGATGCTGGCGTGACGGACCTGCGGGCGCACCTGCGGAACAATCCCGCGCTGGTGCGTGAACTCCTGCCGAAAAAACGCGTGGTGGCGGCCAACCGCATCGCCCTTTCGCAGGCGGGCCTCGGCTCGATCGAGGACATCAACCGCCAGCTGCTGGACGTGATGACCGACCAGGCGTTGGATAAATTCATCGAAGAGCTGGTGGCCATCTGGGAGGGAGTTAATCACCTCACGCTCGAGAAGGTTTACCGGGTTCCCGGTCGCGAGCCGGTGCACATGCTCATCACCTGGCAGGTGGATCAGCGCGATGGCCGCGCCGATCTATCCAAGGTCCGCTTCGTCTTCACCGATGTCACGAAGCAGAAGCAGACGGAGAGCGCGCTGCGCGAAAGCGAGGCGCGTTATCGCCTGCTCTTCGAGCAGGCGCCGCTGGCCGTGGTCGAGTTCGACTACGCGCCGCTCGAATCCTGGTTCGCGGAACTGCGCGCGCTGGGCGTGAAGGATCTCGAAGCACATTTTGCGGCGCACCCCGAAGTGCGCGAAACGTTGCTGGCGAAGGCACCGCTGGTGAACGTCAACCAATCCACCCTGCAGCTGCTCGGCGCGGGTTCCAAGGAAGAGCTCGTCGCGCGGCAGAGCGACATCCACACCGAGAGTTATCTCCGGGTGCGCTGCGAAAATGCCGTGCGTATCTGGCGGGGCGTCTATTCCGCGACCGGCGAATTCGAAATTCGCCGGTTCGACGGCGAGCTGCGCACGCTCTCGTTCCACTGGCGGATGCTCAGCGTGGACGGTCGCCCCAGTTTCGGCCGCACGCAGTCGGTGCTGGTCGATGTCACCGATCGTCTCGCCGCCGAGCGTCGCCTGCGCGAGAGCGAAGCGCGCTACCGCGAGCTGTTCGAGCAAGGCGCGGGCGGCATCTATCGTTCGACGCCTGACGGCCGTTTCCTGACCGTGAACCCCGCGATGGCGCGCATGTTTGGATTCAGCCGTCCCGAGGAGATGATCGCCTGGGCCGAGAGCCACACGAACCAGTCGCTCTACGTGAAGCCCGGCCGGCGCGAGGAATTCAAGGCTGCCTTCGCCGCGCGCGGTCAGTTGCAGGATTTCGAATCGGAGGTGACCGCGCGCGACGGCCACAGCATCTGGATATCCGAAAACGCGCGCGAGGTGCGCGATGCCAAGGGCAGTCTCCTTTATTACGAAGGCTTCGTCACCGACATCACCGCGCGCCGCCAGCTCGAGTCCGAGCAGGGTCGCGCGTCCAAGCTCGAGGCCGTGGGCATCCTCGCCGGCGGCATCGCCCATGATTTCAACAACATCCTGACCGTCGTGCTCGGCAACGTCACGCTGGCGGAGGCCGACACCGATGCCGGCAGCGCCATCAGCGCGCGACTGGCCGATGCGCGTCGCGCCACGATGCGCGCGCGCGATCTCACGTTGCAGTTGCTGACCTTCGCCAAGGGCGGCGAGCCCGTGAAGGCCTCCGTCGATCTGCCCGATTTGTTGCGCGAGTCGGCGTCGTTTGCGCTGCACGGTGCGAAGGCGCGCGCGGAATTCGCCATCGCGGCGGATCTCTGGCCGGTGCACGCCGACAAGGGCCAGCTCGGCCAGGTCGTGCAAAACCTGATGATCAACGCCGTGCAGGCGATGCCTGATGGCGGCGTGGTGACGCTCACGGCGGAGAACGTCGAACTGGCCGCCGGCATGCTGCCATTGCCCGCCGGGCGTTACGTGCGGCTGACCGTCACCGACACGGGCATGGGCATCGCCCGCGATCACCTCGCGAAGATTTTCGATCCGTATTTCACCACCAAGACGCAGGGCAGCGGCCTCGGCCTGGCCACGGTTTACTCGATCGTGCGCAAGCACGACGGCCACATCATGGCCGACTCGGAAGAGGGCAAGGGCACGATGTTCCGCGCATGGCTGCCCGCGGGCAACGCGCCGGCGGGCCGGCCGAAAGCCGAGGGCTCGGGCAGCCGGCCGCCGATGCGCACGCGCGTGTTGTTCATGGACGACGAGGCGCCGATTCGCGGCATGGCCACCATTTTCATGGAACGGCTTGGATTCGACTGCGACACTGCCGCCGACGGCGCGGAAGCCATTCGCAAATACGAAGCCGCGATGCAGGAAGGCCGGCGTTACGAAGTGGTGCTGATGGATCTTACCGTGCCCGGCGGGATGGGCGGACGCGAAGCGATGGAGCAACTGCGCAGCATCGACCCCGCGGTGCGCGCGATCGTGTCGAGCGGTTACTCGCGCGATCCCGTGATGGCCAATCACCGGGCCCATGGTTTCAAGGCGGTGCTGCCCAAGCCCTACGGTCTGGAGCAACTGCGCAAGATCATGAATGATGTGCTCGAAGGTCGAGCAGGCGCGGTCTGATTTTGACCGCTTTTTTCCGCACAAAGCCGGCAGGCTGCGGTCAGGGGAGACCATGAACAAAGCCCATTCCTCTTCGTCGGTCTCCCGCCATCTTCGCCTTGCGGCCGCCTTGCTGGCCGTGGCCAGCCTTCCGTGGTTGACCGGTTGCGTGGTGGTTGCCGCTGGCGCGGTTGGCGCGGGCGCCGTCGCCTATGTGCGCGGCGAACTCGAATCGAGCGTCGAGGCGGATCTCGAGACCACCTACGCGGCCGCACAGCGCGCGCTCAACAAGCTGGAATTCGCCCGTATCGACCAGCGCAAGAGCGGGATCGACGCGCAGCTCATCCACCGCACTGCGCTCGACAAACGCGTGGAGATCAAGCTGAAGAAAATCACCGACCGCCTGACCAAGATTGAAATCCGGGTCGGTGTCGTCGGCGACCAGGAGCTGTCGCTCACGCTGCTCGACAAGATCCGCGCCGAGCTGGATTGACGCCCAAAGCAGACCCCTTCGGACCTGTCATTGCGAGGAGCGTAGCGACGAAGCAATCCAGTTGAATTGCGCCACGGCCCGCATGGCGGACTCCCACGATGACAAGAGCCTGAAAACTTGGCATGAATCCCACCGGGACCGGGGTGGTTTTGCGGGGTTGCAAAGCCCGATGGAGAGCGTGATAAGCACGCTTTACTTTTCATGCTCCGCAAGCTCATCTCTAAAATCACCCAGACGCTCAAGGGTGGCTCCAAACGTTCCGAGACCACCCGCCCTGCCCATTCCTCCAAGTCCGGCCGGTCCGGCGGGCGCGACCAGCGTCCGCGCCACGATAAGAAAGGCAGCCACTCCGCTCCGCGTTCCGCTTCCGCCCATTCGTCCAAACCGGCCCACGCCGCGCCGAAGGCAGCTGCTGCTCACGCCCCGAAGCCTTTGCCGGAGGTGCCGAAGCTGGACACCTCATTCACCGCACTCGGCCTGGGCGATCGCATTGCCTATGCGGTGCAGCAGAAAGGTTACGAGAATCCCACACCCATCCAGGCGCAGGCCATTCCGCAGGTGCTCACCGGGCGCGACGTCATCGGTTCGGCCCAAACCGGCACCGGCAAGACCGCGGCGTTTTCATTGCCGATTCTCCAGCGTCTCGAACGTCATGCCGGCGCGGTGCGCTGCCTCGTGCTCGAACCCACCCGCGAACTCGCGCTACAGGTCGAGGAATCGTTCAAGGAGTATTCCAAGTTCACCGACCTGCGCACGACCGTGATCTACGGCGGCGTCGGCTACGGCAAGCAGCGCGAGGAACTCGCGCGTCGGCCCGACATCATCGTTGCCACGCCCGGCCGCCTGCTCGATTTCATGGAGCAGAACGAAATCCGCCTCGACCAGGTGCAGGTGCTCGTGCTCGACGAAGTGGACCGCATGCTCGACATGGGCTTTTTGCCCGACGTGAAGCGCATCGTCGCGAAGGTCGCGAAAAACCGCCAGACACTCTTCTTCACCGCCACGCTGCCGCCCGAGATCGAACAACTCGCCTCCTGGGCGCTGCGCGATCCGTTCAAGATCGCCGTGGCCCGCGAACGCTCGACCGCCGAGACGATCACCCACGCGTTCTACCCGGTGGTGCAGTCGCAAAAGTTCGACCTGCTGGCGCACCTGCTTGAGCAGACGGAATACAAGAGCGTCATCATCTTCTCGCGCACCAAAAGCGGCGCGGACTACGTCGCCAGCCGCCTCAAGCACGCCGGCCATACCTGCGCTGTGATGCACTCCGACCGCAGCCAGCAGGAACGCGTCGATGCGCTCAAGGGTTTCAAATCCGGCAAACACGAGGTGCTCGTCGCCACCGATATCGCCGCTCGCGGCCTCGACATCGCCGGCGTGTCGCACGTCATCAATTTCGACGTGCCGGAGAATCCCGAGGACTACGTGCACCGCATCGGCCGCACCGGTCGCGCGCAAAACACCGGCGACGCTTTCACGCTCGTGACCGAGGAAACCTGGCGCGATGCCCGCAGCATCGAGCGCTTCATCGGCCAGAGCATCCCGTGGAAGAAGCTCGAAGACTTCAATTACACCTACTCGGGCATCTTCGACGGCGGCGGCATGCCACAAGCCGCGCCCGAGAAACCCAAGAGCCGGCTCACGCGCGGCAGCCGCCGCTAAGCCGGGCCAATCTTCGCATAAAACGACATCGTTTGTAGGGCGGGATTTCCAAATCCCGCCTTTGTTATTCGGGGCGAGGACGTGTGCTCACTTTCGAAAATTCCCCTTTATCAAGAGGGGTGCCCGCCGGGGCGCGGTGTGTGTTCGATCTGCGAATGGGAGTGCGCGCCTTCTCGAAAGACCGTGCTACCCAAGAAAAAATTCCTGCGTCCTTTCGGCCAATAGTGCGTCTGCCTTGGGTGAATCCAAATCACCCGTGAAAAATCCCACTCCCACCACCGAAACCATCCGTGATTATGTCCGCGAGCGCTACGCTGCCATCGCGGTCGAGGCCGACTCGGGCGAACCTGTCGGCTGCTGCGGCGGCGCCCCGCAAGCCGATGCTACCGCTTGTTGCGTAGCTGACGAGGAAAGCAAAGCCGCCGGTCAGGCCGGTTGCGGCTGTAGCCCTGCCGGGTCGGCCGAAGGCTGCTGTCCAACGTCGGAAAGCTACAGCAGTCAGCTTGGCTACAGCGCCGAGGAGCTCGCCAGCGTGCCCGCCGGGGCCGACCTCGGCTTGGGTTGCGGCAATCCGCTGACTATTGCCTCGATCAGGCCGGGCCAAACCGTGCTCGATCTCGGCAGCGGTGCGGGTTTCGACGCGCTGCTCGCTGCACGTCAGCTCGCCGGCACCGGGCAGGTGATCGGTGTGGATATGACCCCCGCCATGCTTGCGAAGGCGCGCCGCAACGCCACCAAAGCGGGCTTCGCCAACGTCGAGTTTCGCCTCGGCGAAATCGAAGCCCTGCCTGTGGCCGATGCCAGCGTGGACCTCATCATCTCGAACTGCGTGGTGAACCTCTCGCCGGAAAAGTCGCGCGTGTTCGCCGAGGCGTTCCGCGTCCTCAAATCCGGCGGCCGGCTCGCCATCTCCGATGTCGTGGCGACCAAGCCGCTGCCCGACGACATCCGCGCGCAGCTCCCGCTCATCGGAGCCTGCATCGGCGGCGCCACGCTCGTGGACGAGCTGCGCGCCATGCTCAACGCCGCCGGTTTCAAGCGGGTGGACATCGTGGAGAAGGGTGCCTCGCGCAAGTTCATCGCCCAGTGGGGCAGTGATCCGAGGGTTGCCGACTACATCGTCTCGGCCATCATCACCGCCTGGAAACCCTGAACATGCCCAACGCAGAGTATTTTGAATCTTTTGTAGGGGCGTGGCTTGTCCACGCCCTTCGCGGGCGGACACAAGGTCCGCCCCTACAGTTCCAGTCTAAACGATGACCGGTATCATGCCCACTGTCGCCCCACCGTCCCGTTCCGCACGTTCCGTCCGCAAGGCGCCGCGGGATTTCGACGCCGGCGTGCTGGAATTCGCGCCACGGCTGCGGGCCTTCATCCGCCGCCGCGTGCGCGACGATGCCACGGCGGACGACCTCACGCAGGAGGCCCTGCTCAAGGTCTATCGCTCGCGCGCCACCCTGCGCGATGGCACGCGACTGGAGGCCTGGCTCTACCAGATCGCACGCGGCACGATCATTGACCATTACCGGCGGCGGCGCCCGACGGAGGAGCTGCCGGCCGCGCTGACCGGAGAAAGTCCCGATGAGCGGGCAGCCATGCGCGCCCGGGTGCTGACCTCGATGAAACGCTTCCTCGGTGAGCTGCCCGCAGCCTATCGCGAGCCGGTGCGTCTCGCGGAGCTGGAGGAGCTGCCGCTGGCGCGCATCGCGCTCCGGTTGGACCTCTCGCTCACCGCCGTGAAATCCCGGGTGCGGCGCGGTCGGGCGATGCTGAAGAAAAAGCTGCAGGCCTGCTGCCGCTTCGAGTTCGACCGGCTGGGCCGGATGATCGGCTTCGAGCGCCGCCAGCAGCTGTGCTGCGACGACTGCGCCGGCCGGAAGTGACGATTGCGTGACGGAGTTTTCCGGGCTTGATTCATATTCCTTCAAAGGAATATGAAATCGGGGCATGGAATTGGTCGAAATCTACGAGTGTCTCTGCGACGTGACCCGTCTGCGCCTGCTGCATGTGCTGGGGCAGGGGCCGCTTTGCGTGTGTCACTTCCAAGCGGTGTTGGACGAGCCGCAGGTGAAGATTTCCAAGCACCTCGCCTACCTGCGTGAGCGCGGCCTCGTGACCTGCGAGCGCGAGGGCAAGTGGATGGTCTATGCGCTGCCCGCGAAGCCGTCGCCCGAACTGCGGGCCAATCTCGCCTGCCTGCAGGACTGCGCGCGGGAGAATGCGGTCTTCCGCCGCGACCTCGCCCGCTTGAAGAAACTCGCGCCCGCCGAGGCTGTAGCGGCGGTCTATGAGCGCCGTGGGTGCGGTTGCAGCTGACAATCCCGGCGGTCGCAGACCGCCGCTACAAAATTACAGATTCAATGACCAACAAACCCGCCGTCCTCATCCTTTGCACCGGCAACTCCTGCCGGAGCCACCTTGCCGAAGGTCTGCTGCGCGCCGCCGCTGGTGATTTGTTCGAGGTGCACAGCGCGGGCTCGAAACCCGCGGGTTATGTGCACCCGCTCGCCATCCGCGTGATGCAGGAGATCGGCATCGACATCTCCGGGCACCGCTCGAAATCCATGAACGAGTTTCTCCAGACGCCGATCGAGACGGTCATCACCGTCTGCGGCAAGGCCGACCAGGCCTGTCCGGTTTATCCGGGGCAGGTGAACCGGCATCACTGGCCCTTCGAGGACCCCGCCCATGCCCCCGGCACAGAGGAGGAACAACTCGCCGTGTTCCGCCGGGTGCGGAACGAGATCCGTCGCACGCTCGATGCCTATGTGGCTGGTCGTCGCGACGCCCTGAAGGTCCGTCGAAGCTGAACTGTCATGACCGAATCCCTCGTCCGCCGGCTGTCGTTTCTCGACCGCTACCTCACGCTCTGGATCTTCCTCGCCATGGCCGCCGGATTGCTGGCCGGACGCTATCTGCCGGCGATCCCGCAGGCGCTGACGGCCTGGAGCGTGGGCACGACGTCCATCCCGATCGCGCTCGGTCTCATTATCATGATGTATCCGCCGCTGGCGAAGGTGCATTACGAGGAGCTCGGCGACGTGTTCCGCGACCGCAAGGTGCTGACGCTCTCGCTCGTGCAGAACTGGCTGGTCGGGCCGGTGCTAATGTTCGCGCTCGCGGTGATATTCCTGCGCGACCAACCGGAATATTTCGCCGGCCTCGTGCTCATCGGCCTGGCGCGGTGCATCGCCATGGTAATCGTGTGGAACGACCTCGCCGGCGGCAGCCGCGAGTATTGCGCGGGGCTCGTGGCCTTCAACGCGTTGTTCCAGGTGTTCTGCTTTGCGCCGCTCGCGTGGCTGTTCCTGAAGGTGCTGCCGCCGCTCGTCGGCGTGGAGCTGGGCGCGCTCGACCTGTCGGCCATCACCATCGGCAGCGTGGCGGAGAGCGTGTTCATCTATCTCGGCATTCCGTTTCTCGCCGGCTGGCTCGGACGGCTGGCGCTGCGGCGCGGTCCGGCGGGCATAGCCTGGTATGACGGGAAGTTCATCCCGTTCGTCAGCCCGTTCACCTTGGGCGCGCTGCTGTTCACGATCTTCGTGATGTTCAGCCTCAAGGGCGACACGGTGCTGGCCATTCCGCTCGACGTGCTGCGCATCGCGGTGCCGCTGCTCGTGTATTTCGCGCTGATGTTCGGCGCCACGTTCTGGATGAGCGTGCGGGCCGGCGCCGATTACCCGCGCGCGGCCACGTTGGCCTTCACGGCGGCGGGCAACAACTTCGAGCTGGCGATCGCGGTCGCGGTCGGCGTGTTCGGCTTGGCGTCGGGCGCGGCCTTCGCGGCCGTGGTCGGACCCCTGGTCGAGGTGCCGGCGTTGATCGGGCTCGTGACAGTGGCGTTGGCGTGGAAACGCCGGCTGCGGTCGGCGTGACCGCGAAAAGGTTTGGCGCGGGCGGGGCGGGGTGCTTCGCTCGCCATTCCGCATGAAACTCGACATTCCGTCCGGCGACTTCTCCGGCTACATCTTCGATTGCGACGGCACGCTGGTGGACACCATGCCGCTGCACTACCGCGCCTGGGACCGGGCCATGCAGGCGGCGGGTCTGAAGGGCACGTTGAGCGAGGAGCTGTTTTACTCGCTCGGCGGCATGCCCACGCGGAAAGTCGCGACGACTTTTGCCAAGCACTACGGCCTGACCATCGACGTGGACTGGGTCTTCCACCACAAGGAGGAGTATTTTCTCGAAATGCAGGCGGAGATGAAGGTCATCAAGCCCGTCGTGGATTTCGCGAAGAAGCTGCACGGCACCAAGCCCATGAGCGTGGCCTCGGGCGGACCGAAACCGGTGGTCAAGAAGACGCTCGAACTCATGCATCTCGCCGATCTCTTTCCCGTGGTCGTGACCCCCGAGGACGTGGCGCACGGCAAGCCCGCGCCCGACATGTTTCTGCTCGCGGCGAAGAAAATGGGCGTGCCGCCGGAGAAATGCCTCGTGTTCGAGGATGCCGGCCCCGGCTTCGAAGCGGCCATTGCGGCCGGTATGCAGTTCGTGCGCGTGCCCAGCCGCACGACGTGAGTTTCGCCACGAAGAGGCGCAAAGAGCCACCAAAAGGCAAATCCAAGCCTTTCACCACGGATCGTGCGGATAGTCTGCGGCCCCAAACGCCTTCTTGTGATCAGGAGTTGGTTAACCACGAATAGACACAAATGGACTCGAATAGTAGGAAAGCCTCAGGCTTCATTCGTGTGAATTCGTGTCTATTCGTGGTTCAAATCTACCTTCTCACGTCATGACTTTCGCCGAGCTGGCCAACCCCGGCATCCTCACGCAACCGGTCTATGAACCGGGCAAACCCATCGAAACGGTCGCGCGCGAACTCGGGCTTGATCCCGCCGGCATCATCAAGCTCGCGTCCAACGAGAATCCGCACGGACCGTCGCCGCTCGCGCTGGCCGCGGCGCAACGCGCGCTATCGGAGGCGCACCTTTATCCCGACGGCGGCTATTACGCGCTGCGTGAGAAGCTCGCGCAAAAACTCGGCCTCGGCATGGACCAGTTCGTCATCGGCGACGGCTCCAACGAGCTCATCGAGTTGCTCGGCCACGCATTCCTCGCGCCCGGTCGCGAGTGCGTGATGCACGCCTCGGCCTTCGTGGTTTACAAGCTGGTTTCGCTCATGTTCGGCGCCAAGCCGGTCGAAGTGCCGCTCGGCCCGGGCCTGAAGCAGGACACGTCGGCGCTGCTCGCCGCGATCACGCCGAACACCCGCCTCGTGTTTCTCGCGAGCCCCGCGAACCCGACTGGCGTCGCCAACACTGCGGAGGAAATCACCGCGCTCGTGCGCGCGTTGCCGCCGCACGTCATCCTCGTGATGGACGAGGCCTACGTGGAGTTTCTCGACAACCCGCCCGACTTGCGTCCGCTCATCGCGGAGGGCCGCAAGGTGATCTGCCTGCGCACGTTTTCCAAAATCTACGGCCTCGCCTCGCTGCGCATCGGCTACGGTTACGCCGCGCCGGAACTCATCGCCATCGTGCAGCGTGCGCGCCAGCCCTTCAACGTGAACGCCATCGCTTCTGCCGCTGCGGTCGCGGCGCTCGATGACGCGGTCTTCGTCACGCGTTGCCGCGAGGAGAATCGCGCCGGGCTCGCGCAGCTCGCCGCCGGCTTCAAAGCGCTTGGCCTCGAGTTCGTGCCCGGACACGGTAACTTCCAGCTCGTGAAAGTTGGCGACGGCGGCGCGGTGTTCGATGCCCTGCAACGCCGCGGCGTGATCACGCGTCCCGTGAAAGGCTATGGCCTCCCTGAATGGCTCCGCGTCACCGTCGGCACGAAGGCCCAGAACGAACGGCTCCTCGCGGAACTGAAAGCGGTGATGGATCGGAAATGATCCATGCTTTGCCAGGGATGGGGGCTGATCACCGGATGTTTCCGGATCCTTGGAGCGAGTTGCCGAATTTCCGCGCGCAGAACTGGGTGACCACCCCCAATCTGACGAGCATCAGACAGCTGGCCGAAGCCATGGTGGCTGCGGCTGGTATTGCTGACGGCGATGTGCTCGTGGGCTGCTCCTTGGGCGGGATGGTCGCGGCAGAAATTACCAAGCTCAGAAAAATTCCACAGCTGTTCATGGTGGGCAGCGCAGTGAACAAGGCGGAGGTTAGTTCCTGGGCGGCCCGATTGCATCCCCTTGCCGACAAGGTGCCGATCGGGTGGCTGAAGAAAGCCGCCGGAAAGCTGCCACATGAAGCCGCCATCATGCTGGCGGAGGCCGATCCCGAATTTATCCGGCGCATGTGTCGGGCGATCTTTCAATGGGAGGGACTGGGCGAAACTGACACGCACGTGTGGCGTATCCATGGTCGCAAGGACTTGCTGATTTCTCCGCCCGGAAAATGCGACCTACTCCTCGGTGGTGGACACCTTATCGCGATGACCCACGCCAGAGAGTGCGTTGCTTTCGTGGAAAAGCACCTGTCGTGATTCCGCGGGTATATTGTCGGTCGGAAAACACACCCCGGCGCTTCGCGTCACCCCTCTTGATCCCGAACTATGCAGTGGGATGTGGGTCAGCGCGCTTGCGCGCGCCCTGGAAATACGCCCGCAAGCGGGCTGCCCACAGCACCACCATAGAGATTCTCGCCACCGAGCGTGATCAGGTTCAACTGCATGGTTCCGGCTTGATAGAGGGGATTTTCGGTAGCGGGAGTTTGGATTATAGCTTCGCGGCGGCGCGGTGGAGGCGGTCGTTGATTGCGGCAGCGAGGCCGCCGGCGGTTGGCGGAAGTTTCTCCACGAGAATTCGACGGTGTTTGCCCACGTCGGCTTCGCGCAACACGCGATAGAGATTGCGCGCGATTTCGGACAACACTCCGCGTCGGCTGAACCAGTAAACGCCGGCGGGGATCTTTCCGGATGGTTTGCGCAGCAGGATCACGGCCGTGTCTCCGCCGGTTGATTTCGGCCGGTCGGTGAGCACCAGCGGCGTGCGCGGGCTGTAATGCTTGTCGAGCAGGCCGGGCGCGAGCAGGCGCGCGCCTTTCTTGCCGGCACGATGCACGGTCGCGACCTTGGTTTTCAGCACCGCGGCAATCTGCTCCGCGCTCACGGCACCCGGACGCAGGATGCGCGGGCGCGTGGGATGCGTCATGTCGAGCACGGTGGATTCGACGCCGATTGTGCAGTCGCCGCCGTCGAGGATGTGCGGGATGCGCGTGCCGAGACCTTGGCGAACATGTTCGGCCGTGGTCGGGCTGATGTAGGTGAAAGGATTCGCGCTCGGCGCGGCCAGCGGCACGCCGAAGAGCTTCAACAAGCGTCGCGCGAGCGGATGCGCGGGCGAACGCAACGCGACGGTCGGGCCGCCGGACGTCACGATGTCGGGCACACAGGGTTTCTTCGGCAACACGAGTGTCAGTGCCCCGGGCCAGAACGCACGTGCGAGCCGGCGCGCGGCTTCGTTGAATTCCGCCAGTGCCTCCGCGTGCGTGAGGTCGAGCACATGCACGATGAGCGGGTCGTGCGCCGGCCGGCCCTTGGCGCGGAAGATGGCCCGGCAGGCCTTGGCATCCAGGGCGTGGGCGGCGAGACCGTAAACCGTCTCGGTGGGGATGGCGACCAGACCGCCGGCGCGCAGCACACCGGCGAGCCGGCGCAGGTTGGCGGGGGTGGGGCGGTGGAGACGGGCCTTCATCGGGAATGGTTAGCCACGAAAAACACGAAAACGCACGGGGAAAGGTTTAACCACAGATGGACACGGATGAACTCAGATTAAGAAAGGTCGGTCGGCGGAAGCTTATCTGCGTTAATCCGCGTCATTCGCGGCCGATGGTTTGAGCGTAACCACGAAATGGAACACACGAAAAGAGCAGGAGGCTTGACCACGGATGACACGGATGGGCACGGATTGGGATAACCTGCAGCGGGACTTCATCGGTGTGTATCTGTGTTCATCTGTGGTTCAAAAGGCCTGGCTAGGCTCCATCCGGGCACAAAAAAGCCGGAGCGGGTGCTCCGGCGGAAAGCGTCGCGTAGGCAACGGGTTATTGCATCGTCAGCAGGTTGCGACCGGACTTGATGGTCTTGGTCACTTTGCGCTGCTGCTTGGCGGAGAGGCCGGTGTATTTGCGCGGGAGGATCTTGCCGGTGTCGGTGATGTAACGGCTGAAATTCTGGGGCGCGGTAAAGGGAACCTGCTCGGGCGTGAGGCTCTGCTGCTTTTGTTCGGTGCTCATGGTGGGAAAAAGAGGGCGGAACGTTGGCATTCGACCCCGGCCTGTCAACGGGCATTTTTTCAGTTTACCTCCCCGGCCAACCGGTCCTGTTTGGAAGCCTGATTAGTCCCCGTAGCTCAACTGGATAGAGCAGCGGTTTCCTAAACCGCCCATCCCGGTTCAAGTCCGGGCGGGGGCGCCAAAATCCATGCCTTTCGTTTATGTGCTTCGCGATGCCGACGGCCGGCACTACCTCGGCTGCACGGAGGACTTGGAAACGCGGCTCGCTCAACATCGTGCGGGCGGAACGCAAACCACGCGCCGGATGCGGCCGCCGCTCGAACTTGTTGCCTCACGCC
>JBIQJF010000034.1:16482-45299 GCA_044507675.1 Opitutales bacterium
CTACGGCTGACAGGCCAACCGCCGGTAGCTTCCGGCTCATTCCAAGGCCGCGAGCCGTTCCAACTTCTTTCTGAGTGCAGGTAACCGGGCCTGACTGGCGTCATCAGACGGCAACGCGCCCGCGAGCGAATCCTGAAAATCCGTAATCCCATTCAGCGCTCGGATTCCGTCGCGGATGGATTGGCGCAACACCATCGGTGTGGTTCGGGTCTCCTCGATTATCTGCTCCCGCCCGTCGATGATCGTCAGCATATCCTCGAGGTCGTGGCTTCCCAAGTGGTCGTTCTTTCCGCGGTCGGCAAACGCCGCCAGCTTGAGCGCGAGAAAAGCCGGCGCCGAGATCAACCGCAGACGAACATCCCCGCGGATCGTTCGCTCCTTCGCGGTCGCCAAGGCTTCGGGGAATCCCTTCGTATTGAGCCCCATCTCGGCTCCATCGGTTGGCATGATATCGACGACTGTTTCGCCCAGCAGCCACCGGCATTTCGGCGCGCCCTCGCTCATGTCATGTTCGAATTTCAACCGCCGCATCATCTCTTCGATCTCGGAATAGCGCCGGTTCGCGGCGACCGAAATAATCACATCCACATCGTCGGTCGGTCGTGCCTCGGACAATTCAGGATGATCAAGCAGCAGGGGGACGATCGCTCCGCCGACGAACGCGTAGGTGAGGCCGGTTTGATCCAAACGGTCTGCCACCGCCCGCATCGCTGTCACCATGTCAGCCATGGCTCGGCAGCAGTTCCTCGAGTTTCCGTTCCGCGATCGCGCGTTCCCGCGCGCGTCCGAGTCGCAGCACATCCACCAGGGCGAGGAGCGAATAAAGGCGCGGGTCGTTTTTGATCGCGAGCGGCACGCTGGGATAAAGAGGTTTCACGGCCACGCCCCGGGTTTTGCCCTCCGGATCGGGCCACACGGGCGGCAACTGTTCGTCGCCCAACACTTCGTTTTCCATCACGGGCGCGGCCCAGCCTGTGGGTATCCCGCGCGTTACTTCCTTGGGTTTTGCCGGAAACACATAGGGCACCCCATGCACCAGGAAATTTCGCATTACCGCCATGCGCACCTGCTCCTCGTTCTCGATCAGCCGTGCCTCGATCAACCGTCTCACCGCGGCATGCAATTCGGACGCGCTCATCCCCAGTTCTTCCGCCATGACGGCATAAGGAACCTTGCGGCCACCGCCCGCCGATAGCTTCAGGGCGACGATGATGTCCTGTGCCTTAAGTGACATTGATATACGCAATTCGCGAATAGCATATATGTCAACAATACAGAGTATTGTAAACAGACGAAGACTCCTAAAACGCTAGCCGATATGAACTAAAAGCCACCGCCCGAACTCGTTGCGCACTCCGCGCCGAACGCGAGTTCAAGCGATGGAAGACGCGGCTTTCGTAGGGCTTGCCTGACTCCGTTCCAGCCCCAACGTTTCCGGCCATCGTGCCCAATTCCTTCGGCAAACTCTTTTCCATCTCCACCTGGGGCGAAAGCCACGGTCCCTCGGTCGGCCTCGTTGTGGACGGCTGTCCGCCGGCGTTGCCGCTGACCGAGGCCGAGGTGCAGGCCGAGCTCGATCGCCGTCGTCCGGGCCAGAGCGATATCACCACGCCGCGCAAGGAGGCCGATACGGTCGAGTTTCTGTCGGGCGTGTTTGAAGGCCGGACCACGGGCCAGCCGCTGGCCATGCTCGTGCGCAATGCCGACCAGCGTCCCGGCGCCTATGACGAGATGCGCGAGAAATTCCGTCCCTCGCACGCCGACTTCACTTACACCTCCAAATACGGTTTTCGCGACCATCGCGGCGGTGGACGTTCCTCCGCCCGCGAGACCATCGGTCGCGTGGCCGCCGGGGCCATCGCCCGCAAGATCCTGCAACGGGCTGGCGGCGTCGAAGTGCGCGCGTTTGTCACGCAGATCCACGACATCGTCGCGCCGGAGTTGGTGAAGTTTCCCACGCTGGCGCAGGTCGAGGCCACGGCGGTGCGTTGTCCGCATCCGGCCGCCGCCGCCAAGATGATTGCGCGCATCAAGCAGGTTCGTTCCAAGGGCGATTCCGTTGGTGGCGTCATCGAGTGCCGCGTGCGCGGCGTGCCGGTAGGTCTCGGCGAACCGGTCTTCGACCGGCTCGAGGCCGATCTCGCGAAGGCCATGCTCTCGCTGCCGGCGACCAAGGGTTTTGAAATCGGCAGCGGCTTTGCCGGCGTGCGCCTCAAGGGCTCGCAGCACAACGACGTCTTCGTGAATCGTCGCGGTCGCGTGACCACGCTCACCAACCGCTCGGGCGGTGTGCAGGGCGGCATCAGCAACGGCGAGGAGATTGTCTTTCGCGTGGCGTTCAAACCCACCGCGACGATCCTGCAGAACCAGCGCACCGTGGACCTGCGCGGCGCGAATACCGAGCTCAAGGCCCGCGGCCGTCACGATCCCTGCGTGGTGCCGCGCGCCGTGGTCATCGTCGAGGCCATGGCCGCCCTCGTGCTCGTGGACCACTGGATGCGCCACGCGGCGCAGAACAAAACCTTCAAGTTCTGAAAGGCAGTTTTTGGCCGCGAAAAGGCACGAAAAATGTCTATGCCGCCGTCCAGAAATTTCCGTGCGCCTATAGGCGTCTTGAGCGCTTCACTGGCCGTCAGATTTTTTGAGCCTTTTTGTGGCAAATAATCATGGCCTTGGGTTTGGTTGCGTTTGTGGTTTCGTTGACGATCTTCGCCTGAAATGAATCCCGTCTATTTCATCCTCGGCACTCCCGGTTCCGGCCGTCGCGCCATCGTGCGCGATTTGGTTGAGAATGGTTTCGGGGCCGACGAAAAAGCCGTCGTGCTGCTGGCCGAGGGCGAGTCGGCCGATCCCGCCGACGAAAAACTGGCCGCCTTGGACAACGTCGAAGTCCAGCGCTGGGTCTGGACTCCGCCGGAGCTTCCGGCCGTGGCGTTGCCCGACGGGGCCGCGGTGTTCTTCCTCGCCGATTCGCTGGCCAGCCCGATCGACCAGCTCGAGGCGCTCAAACCGTGGTTGCAAACGCAGGGCGCCGAGCTGGCCCGCATTTTCACGGTCGTGGACTGCGCGCTGGCGGCCCAACAGCCGGTGCTGCGCCAGTGGTTCGACGCCTGCATCCATTTTTCCGACGTGGTCTTCCTGACCAACCGCGCGGGCGTGGACAACAAATGGCTCAGTGACTTCCTCAAGCGTTTCAAGGACGAGCGCTATCCCTGCCATTTCGTGCAGGTGAAGGCCAAGGGCGACTTGCCGACCCCGCTCGTGTGGCTCGACCCGACTGCCCGGCGCGTCTCGCAGTATTTCGAGGACGATTACGTGGACTTGAGCGACATCGTGATCGAGATGGGCGACGACGAAGATGAGGACGGCGAGCCGGTCGAACCCGGCGAAGACGACGGCCTCATTCCGCCCGAGCCGTATTTCGTGCGCCAGCGCAGCGGTCGCCGCGAGCGCGAGGTGCCCGACATTCGCGAGCTGTTGCCCAAAAAATAACCTGCCCGAAAACCGGCGGCGGCGACGCCCGCCGGTTTGCTAGGATAGGGCATGATTCAACCGGAACCCGCCATGCCAGCCGCCCCGAAGTCTCTGCCCAGCCCGCGCACGATGTATCGCGCGCTGGCCCGGCGCGACGCCGCCTATGAGGGCGTGTTTTTCACCGGAGTGAAAACCACGGGGATTTTCTGCCGGCCCACCTGCAAGGCCAAGAAACCGCTCCCGCAGAACGTCGAATTTTTCCCCACCGTCGCGGAGGCGTTGCACGGGGGCTATCGTCCATGCCGGATCTGTCGTCCGATGGACGGCACCAAGCCCGTGCCGCCCCTGGTCGAAAAATTGCGCCGGGCCGTTGAGGAGGCGGCCGATGGTCGCGTGACGGACAAGGAACTCGCCGCGATGGGCGTCGAGCCCTCGACGGCGCGCCGGCAATTCAAGGCGTATCACGGCATGACCTTTCACGCCTACCAGCGCGCGCGGCGTATGGGCCTCGCTTTGCGCGACGTGAAATCCGGCAAACCGGTCGTCGATGTTCAACTCGACCGCGGCTACGAATCCACCAGTGGATTTCGCGAGGCTTTCGCGCGCGTGTTTGGTTCACCGCCGCGCGGTGCGCAGGATGCCGCCTGCCTTTTCGCGCGTCGCATCGAAACGCCGCTCGGGACCATGCTCGCACTGGCGGACGATGCCGGCCTGCGATTGTTGGAGTTCGTGGACCGGCGCGGACTCGAGCGCGAACTCGTCTTTCTGCGCCGCCGGCTGAAATGCGCCATCGTGCCGGGCCAGCACGCCTTGTTGGATCAGATTGCGGACGAACTCGCCGAGTATTTCGCCGGCCGGCGGATGGAGTTCACCGTGCCGCTGGCGCCCGTCGGCTCTGAGTTTCAGTCGCGCGTGTTGGCGGAGTTGCGTCGCATTCCGCCGGGACACACGCGCAGTTATGCGGAAATGGCGCGACGCCTCGGCATGCCGAAAGGACCGCGGGCCGTCGGCCGGGCCAATGGTTCCAACATGCTGGCGATTGTGATTCCGTGCCACCGGGTGATCAATTCGGACGGCTCCCTTTGCGGTTATGCCGGCGGTCTCTGGCGCAAGCAGCGCCTGCTGGAACACGAGCGGAAGTTCGTGACGGCTTCGTAGATCCGGAGCAGCTGCACCGTTCGCACTCGGTGGCGGGAGTTTCCGTGGTGATGCTGTGGGCAGCCCGCTTGCGGGCGCATGGCCAGAGCGCGCGCAAGCGCGCTGACCCACCTCCTGCTACACGGTTCGGGTCCTGCGCGCTCCTTTATGGTTTATTTGCAGCACCAAACCGGGGTGTTAAGGTCTATCGAGCGATGCCCCACGCCCGTCACCCTCGCGCCTGCCTGCGGCCGGTTCTCCGGAGTTGGCTTTGTCTCAGCTTGTTTGCGACGGCGGCACTCTCCGCGCTGGGCCAGATCACACGGGTGGCGAACACTACGTTGACGCTGCCGCCGACGCTGCAAACCCAAACCTTGGGTTATCGCACGGAGGTCGCCTTTCCGGGAATCTCCTTCAACCAGCCGTTGGGTTTCGCCACACCGCCGGGTGAAACCAACCGGGTGTTCGTCCTGGAAAAACCGGGCCGCATTCAAGTCGTATCCGGCATCGGTTCCACGCCAGTGAAGTCGCTCTTTCTCGATCTATCGGCCAAGACGCTGAGCAGCGGCGAAGAAGGACTGCTGGGCCTCGCGTTTCATCCGGCGTTTGCGACGAACCGTTATTTCTACGTTTTCTACACCACCACGGCCACGACCAGCGCGGGCACCGGCCGGCACGACCGCTTGTCGCGTTTCACCGCGCTCGCGGCACCGGCGACCAACGCCGACATTCTCGCGACGGAGGTGCCGCTGATTTCGCAGTTCGACGAAGCCAGCAATCACAATGGCGGAGACATCCACTTCGGCGCCGATGGTTATCTTTACGTTGCGCTGGGTGACGAAGGCGGCGGGAACGACCAATACAACAACAGCCAGCGCATCGACAAAGATTTCTTCGCCGGCTTGCTGCGCATCGATGTGGATCAGCGCGCTGGCAACCTCGCGCCGAATCCGCATCCGGCGGTGCATGCGGGCACGTATTCGGTGCCGGCCGACAATCCGTTTGTCGGAGCGACGTCCTTCAACGGCGCTTCGGTGACACCCGCGAATGTGCGCACTGAATTCTGGGCCGTTGGCCTGCGCAATCCGTGGCGCTTCTCATTCGATACCCCGACGGGCCGGCTCTTCACGGGCGACGTGGGGCAGGGCGCACGCGAGGAAATCAATCTCATCACCAAGGGCGGCAACTACGGCTGGAGTTACCGCGAGGGCTCCATCGCGGGCCCGCGATCGAATCCGCCTGCGGGAGTTACCTTCGTTGATCCCATTTGGGATGCCGGCCGTTCCGTGGCGACCTCGATCACGGGCGGCGTGGTTTATCGCGGCACGCGCTTCAGCCAGCTCACCGGACAATATATTTTCGGCGACTACCCGTCCGGACGCATCTTCGCCATGTCGTTTCCCAGCAGTGGACCGGTGCAGGTGCAGGAATTGTTGAGCGACAACGGACCGGCGGGCTTCGGCGCCGATCCGAGCAACGGCGATGTGCTCATCGCCAGCCTTGGCACGGGCGCGGTGCGCCGCCTTGTGCAGGACACGACGCCGGTGGAGGTGACGCTCCCGGCGACCCTCTCGGCCACCGGCGCGTTTTCCAATCTGGCCACGCTCACGCCGCACGCCGGCCTCGTCGCTTACGAGCCCAATGTCGCTTTCTGGTCGGACCACGCGACCAAGCGCCGTTGGTTCAGTGTGCCCGGAATGACGGAGCGCATGACCTTCAGTGCGGATGGCAACTGGACGTTTCCCGCCGGCACGGTCTGGGTGAAGCATTTCGATCTCAACCTCACGCGCGGCGATCCCGCCACGGCGCGACGCGTCGAGACGCGTTTCCTCGTGAAGACCGCCGATGGCGTTTACGGGCTCACCTATCGCTGGAACGCCGCGCAGACCGAGGCCACTCTCGTGCCCGCCGAGGGCGCCAGCGATACCTTCAACATCGTCGAAAACGGCAATGCCCGCACGCAGACCTGGCGTTATCCGAGTCGCAGCGAGTGTTTGCAGTGTCACACGGCGGCCGGAGGCTACGCGCTCAGTTTCAACACCGCGCAGCTCAATCGCCCGCACGGCAACGGTCCGCTGAACCAACTCAGGGCGCTGGCCGACGCGGGTTACATCGCCAACACTGTGCCCGATCCGTCCACCTTGCGCGCCTTGGCGAGGGCCGATGACGCGTCGGCGACCGTGGAGCATCGGGCGCGTTCCTATCTCGCGGCCAATTGCGTGCAATGCCACCAGCCCGGTGGAACAGCGCAGGGGAATTTCGATGCGCGCATTTCCACGCCGACGGCGAACGCGGGTTTGATCAACGGTGCGCTCGTTAACCATGGCGGCGATCCCGCCAACCGGGTCATCGCCGCGGGCGACGTCGCGCACTCCATGTTGCTGACGCGCTTGAGTTCCCTCGGCATGGGACGCATGCCGCCGGTGACCAGCTCCGAACTCGATGCCGGCGGGATCGCGCTCATCACGTCATGGATTCAATCGCTACAAGGTCCTGCGCCCGAGGCGCCGGTCATCGTCCGTCATCCCGCCAATCAAACCGTCACGACTGGGCGCACCGTTACCATTGCGGCCGGAAGCACCACCGGCTCGGTGCGGTGGCAGACTTCCCTCGATGGCGGCGTTACGTGGAGCGATGTGACGGATGACGGCACGCATTCCGGAGCTGCGACGGGCACGCTCACGCTCGCGAATGTTCCTGCGACGTTTGATGGCCGACGCTATCGTTTGGTTGCCACGAATGGTGGCGGCAGCGCGACGAGTGGCAGCGCCATGCTGCGGGTGCGGCCGCTGTTCTTCCCGTCGCCGGTCGGGCTGGCGCGCACGCCGGGCGGAGATCTGCTGGTCGCCGATTCCACGGCCAATACGATCCAGCGCGTCACCGCCGCCGGGGAAGTCACAATCCTCGCCGGTGCCAGCGGGTCCGCTGGTTCGGCGGACGGCACCGGGACAACCGCGCTCTTCAACCAACCGGTGGGCATCGCGGTGGGCGCGGACGGCACGATCTTTGTGGCTGATACCGCCAACTCCACCCTCCGGCGCATCACCCCGGCGGGAGTGGTCACCACGCTCGCCGGGTCGCCCAACGTGCGTGGCAACACCGACGGGACAGGTGCGGCCGCGTCGTTCTCCGAACCCGCGGCTTTGGCGATCGCGGCCAACGGGAATATTTTCGTGGCCGACTCGGCCAATCACACCATTCGACGTGTCACGCCCGCGGGAGTGGTCAGCACATTCGCTGGCGGCGCGGGCCTGCCGGGTGCGACCGATGGCACGGGTGGCGCCGCCCGCTTCAACCGACCCTCCGGTCTCGCGATCGATAGCGCCGGCAATCTCTTCGTGGCCGACACCACGAACAACACGCTCCGGCGGATCACGCCGGAAGGCCAGGTCACGACTCTCGCCGGGGTGGCGGGGGTGAGCGGCGCGTCGGATGGTGCGGGCGACGCGGCGTTGTTCAACCGGCCGACGGGCCTTTCGATCGACGGCTCGGGCAATCTTTTTGTGGCGGACACCGGTAACAGCGTGGTGCGCCGAGTGACGCCGGCCGGTGTGGTCACGACGCGCGCTGGCCTGTCCACCATTGCCGGACACCTCGATGGCACCGGGTCCGAGGCTTGGTTCAACCAGCCTCGGGCCGTGGCCGTGGATGGCTCCGGCGGCGTGCATGTGGCCGACACCGGCAACGCCATCCTCCGGCACATCAATCCCGGCGCCGTGGTTGTCTCGTTGGCGCTTTCCGCCGGCACGGTGACACCGCCTCCTCCGCCACCCCCACCGCCGCCCACCACGCAGCCCCCGACGACCCCACCGCCTTCCAGTGGTGGCGGAGGCGGCGGCGGAGCTGTTTCCGGATGGTTTCTCGCCTTGCTCAGCGTGCTGACCGTCCTGCGATTCCGGCGCAGGTCTTGAAACTACCGGGCAAACGGTAGCGGGTCAGTTTCATCTGTCATCGCGAGTCCGGCACCGCCGGACGTGGCGATCCATCTGACTCAAGCTGGATTGCTTCGTCGCGTTGCTCCTCGCAATGACAGGCCAGGGTAGAAGGGCCCGCGACCGAGCAACAAAACTCTTGCCCCTCCCGGGGCGGGACCTATCCATGACCCTTCTGTTTTTTGCTCAGGTGGTGGAATTGGTAGACACGCAGGTCTCAGAAGCCTGTGCCTAACCGCATGGGGGTTCGAGTCCCCCCCTGAGCACCATTTCACCAAAGCCGCTCACCTTCCCAAAAGTGGGCGGCTTTTTGCGTTTCAGGAGGTTGTCCCGGGTCAACCGTAGGGGCGGCTGCTGACGTGAGTGCAGGCGGCGGGAATGTGCTTTATCCGGTGAGTCGGGCTGATAGACACGGGCGCATGAAAGTCCTGCTGGTCGATGATCACGTCGTCATTCGTCAGATGTTCGCACAAGCGATCAGCTTCCTGCCGGGCTTCAAAGTCGTGGGCGGCGCCTCCAACCTGAAGGCGGCTTACGAACTCTGCCAGAAAGCCGAGCCCGACATTGTGGTGCTCGACATCAACCTGCACGGCGCCTCGGGGCTGGAGTTGCTCGAAAAGCTGCGCAACGAGAACTCGCCCGTGCGGTGTCTGATTTTCTCCGGCATCACCGATGCCAACGTGCTCGAACGCGCGCTCGCGCTCGGGGCCAAGGGCATCGTGGAAAAGACCGACACGCTGGACCAGTTGACCGAGGCCTTGGAAGCCGTCGCCGCGGAGCGCACCTATATCAGTCCGACCGTTGCGAAAGTGCTCGGACGCTGGGGCGTGCGGCCCACCGGCGAAACACTCAACCAGCGCGAGCGCGAAGTGCTCATGCACATTGCGAAGGGTCTCGGCACGGACGATATCGCCATCAAACTCAGCATCAGCGCGCAGGCGGTCGAGGAGCACCGCGCCAACCTGATCAAGAAAACCGGCCTGCTCTCGCAGGCGGAATTGACGAAACTCGGCATCCAACTCGGATTGATTCAGCCGAGTTGAGTTGAGGCAGTTGCGAAAGCATCCGCCTTCGCGCGAGACTGCGCTGGAAATTTGTGTCGCGCCGCTGGGGACGCCGGGCTAGATTTGCGCCCGCGCCGAAAAACCTCGCCGGTGGGGCCGCCGGAAAGCTTATTTTCGGATCAGATCACCCCATGGATTCCACGAAAACAGGTCCGTCAACCGGGCTGCCCGCTGCGGCGGATGGCACAGTGAAGAGGCAGCCCGAGGCCGAGCAGCAGGTGAGGCGGTTGAATCGCACCTATGCCATGCTCAGCGACGTGCACCAGTTGATCGTGCGGCGTTATGAGCAGGAGGAGATTCTCGCGCGGGCCTGTCATGTCGCCATCGAGTGCGGCGGATTCCGGCTGGCCTGGATCGGGTTGTTCAACGTTGCGACCGGCCGGTTGCATCTCGTGGCCCATGGCGGTGCTTCGCCGGATACCGTCGCGGTGCTCGAGCGCATGTTCAGCGGCGAGGCTCCGGGGTGTGATTTCACGGCGGAGGCCCTGCGAACCGGCACGCTGGCCGTGTGCAACGACGTCGCCACCAATCCGCGAACTCTGCCGTGGCGCGCGCTGGCCCTGGAGCGCGGCTACCAGTCGCTGGTGTCGCTGCCGTTGCTCGAAAACGACCGGGCCATCGGCACCTTCAACCTGTATGCCGGCGAACCGGACTTTTTTGATGGCGACGAAACGCGGCTGCTGCACGAACTCGCCAGCGAAATCTCCTTGGCGCGGGAAATGGCGCTGCGTGAAAAGGAACGTTTGGCGTTGGAGACGCGCACGTCCCGTCAACGCGACGCGTTGATCAGTCACACCGGCTTGAAGGAAGCGAATGAGGATTTGGACGCGGCGTTGCGACACCTGACTGAAAGCGGTGCGGTCACGCTGGAAACCGCCCGGGTGAGTGTCTGGCGCTACGCGGTCGACCAAAGCACGCTCGAATGTCGCAACCTTTACGATGCCTCCGCCCGCCAACACACCGCGGGTCAGCAGCTCACCGCGCGAGATTACCCGGTCTATTTTCGCACTTTATCGGAGGGAGGGATCGTGGCGGTGGACGATGCCTGCGCGGATCCGCGCACCCAGGAGTTTGTGGAAAGTTATTTCCGTCCGCTCGGCATCGGGGCGATGCTGGACGTGCCGCTCTACATCGGCGGCAAGGTGGTCGGTGTCCTCTGTCACGAACACGTGGGCACGGCACGAAAGTGGACGGCTGACGAAAAGACCTTCGCCGTGGCGATGGCCAACCTCGTGTCGCTCAATCTCGAGAGCGAGGAACGACGCGTGTTGCAGGAGCAGTTCCTGCGCGTCCAGCGGATGGAGGCGATCGGCACGCTGGCCAGCGGACTGGCCCACGATCTCAACAATATCCTGGCCCCGATGCTGATGGCGGCGGGCCTGCTCAAGATGAAGCTCACGGCGCCGGGCGACCAGAAAATCGTCGCGATGATCGAATCCGGCGCGCAGCGAGGCACGGGCATAATCCGGCAGTTGCTCACGTTTGGCCGCGGCCTGGAGGGTGCGCGGACGAGTGTCCAGATCCGGCATCTCATCAAGGACATCACGCACATCGTGCAGGAGACGTTTCCCCGAAACATTGAATTCGAGTATTCGGCGCCCGCGACGTTGTGGCCGGTGCAGGCCGATTTCACCCAACTGCACCAGGTGCTTCTGAACCTGAGCGTGAACGCCCGCGACGCGATGCCGCAGGGCGGCCGGTTGAATCTCGCCGCGGAAAACGCGCGACTCGAGGAAGGTTCGGCCGCGCTGGCTTCGACCGCGGTGCCCGGGCCCTACGTGCGGCTGACTTTGACCGACACCGGCGACGGCATTCCGCCCGCCATCATCAATCGCATCTTCGATCCGTTTTTCACCACGAAACCGGTGGGCAAGGGCACCGGCTTGGGCCTGTCCAGTGTGCTCAGCATTGTGAAGAATCACGATGGATTCCTCAAGGTGGCGAGCGAACCGGGCAAGGGAACCACGTTCGATATCTACCTGCCCGCGATGGATGCACCTGCGGCGGCGGCCGACGAAACCACCGCCGACCAGCTGCCTCGCGGCCGGGGACAACTGGTGCTGCTCGTGGACGACGAACCGGCGATGCAGGATGCGACTCGCGAGATGCTCGAGCTGCACGGCTACCGCATCGTCACCGCGGCAAACGGCGAGGCGGCGGTGAAACGATTCCTCGAGCACCGCGGCGCGGTGCGGCTGGTGGTGACCGATGTGGAGATGCCTGTGATGGGCGGAACCGAACTGATCCGTTCGTTGCGCATCGTCGATAAAGGGCTGCAGTTTGTGGTGCTGTCGGGTTCCATCACCGAGGAACGCCTGGCGGAATTGAAGGAGCTCGGCATCGAATGCGTGCTCGGCAAACCGTGCGAAGCGGGGCAACTCCTCCGAGCCCTGCACCAGGCGCTTAACGCCTGAAAATTTGTCCGGCCACTGAAGAGGCCTGCGCGCAGGCTCACGCAATCAAGTCCTGAATCAGCGGTTCCGTCTTGGGCTGAGTGGCGGAAAACGTGATGGCTTCGCGCAGGAGCGCTTCGGCACGGGCAGTCTTGGCGTCATCGTTGACGTGCAGCGTGCAGAGGCGCGTGCCGGGCGCGGCGGGTTCGCCGATCTTGATCAAGTCTGCGATGCCGACGGCGTGGTCGATCTTATCCGTCACCGCGGCACGGCCGCCACCGAGAGCCATGATCGCGTGGCCGCACTTGAGCGCGTCCACCGCGCTGACGTAACCGCGCGCGTCCGCCGGGGCGGTGACCGCGATCTGCTTCTTTGCCGTGGGCAGGATGGAGTAGTCGGCCACCACGCGAGCGTCGCCGTTCTGGGCGGTGCACATGGCGCGGAATTTATCCAGCGCAGCGCCGCTCGCGATGGCTCGATCCATCT
Organism: Opitutales bacterium; assembly: GCA_044507675.1. Classification (GTDB taxonomy): domain Bacteria; phylum Verrucomicrobiota; class Verrucomicrobiia; order Opitutales; family Opitutaceae; genus Lacunisphaera. The sequence continues at coordinate 28,969 of JBIQJF010000034.1, forward strand.
GTTTTTGCGCATCGGCGAGATCCTTGGCCACGCCGCCGAGAACGAGCATGTGGCCGGTGAGCGCGAGCGTGACTTCCATCAGGTCGGCGGGGCCGCGGCCCTTGAGGCATTCGATGGATTCGATGACCTCGGTGGTGTGGCCGGCGGCGCGACCGAGCGGCTGATCCATGCAGGTGAGCAACGCGCGCACGGGCTTGCCGGCGGCGCGGCCGGTTTCGACCATGGCGCGGGCGAGGGTGAGCGCGTCGTCCTTTTTCTTCATGAACGCCCCGCGACCGAATTTCACGTCGAGCACGAGCGAGTCGATGCCTTCGGCGAGTTTCTTGCTCATGATGCTGGCGCAGATGAGCGGGATGCATTCGACGGTGCCGGTGACGTCGCGCAGGGAGTAGAGCTTGCGATCGGCGGGCACAACCTGCGGGGTCTGGCCGATCATCGCCGTGCCGACCTGCTGCAAAATGCTGCGGAATTCGGGGACGCTGAGCTGGACCTTGAAACCGGGAATGGACTCCAGTTTGTCGAGTGTGCCGCCGGTGTGACCGAGGCCGCGACCGCTCATCATGGGAACCTTGAGGCCGCAGGCCGCGGCGAGCGGGGCGAGGATGAGCGAAACTTTGTCGCCGACGCCGCCGGTGGAATGTTTGTCCACCTTCGCGCCGGGAAGGTCGCGCAGATCAATGATCTCGCCGGAACGCATCATGGCATCGGTGAGCCAGGCTGTTTCCTGCGGGGTCATGCCGCGCCAGAAAATCGCCATCAGCAATGCGGTGGCCTGATAGTCGGCGAAGGAGCCATCCACCACGCCGCACGCGAAGAACTCGATCTCCTCGCGCGAAAGCGCCCCGCCGTTGCGTTTCTTGATGATGATATCCTGGGGGAAAAAGGCGGGGGTGCTCATGGAACTGAGGAATGAATAACCACAAAGATACAGAGGCACCAAGATCGGAGGAAGCGTAGGGAGGCTTTCTTTGTGCCTTCGTGTCTTTGTGGTGAAAACCTGGTGTTCAGGCGTAGCGTTCTTCCTTCCACGGGTCGCCGACGGCGTGATAGCCGCGGACCTCCCAGAAACCGAGGCGGTCCTCGGCGAGAAACGTGATCGTCTTCACGAATTTCGCGCCCTTCCACGCGTAGAGCTTCGGGATGATGACGCGGGCCGGACCGCCGTGTTCGCGGGAGACGGGTGCGCCATCGAATTGCGTGGCGACGAGCACATCGTCGTCGAGGCAGTGCTCGAGCGGGACGTTGGTCGAGTAACCGTCGTAGCTGGTGAAATAGACGAACTTCGCCTCCGGTTTGACCTGCGCGAGTTCGAAGAGCGTGGTGAATGCGACGCCGCTCCACCGGCAGTCGTATTTGCTCCATGTCGTCACGCAGTGAAAATCACTGACGTCGGTCACCTGCGGCAGGGCGTTGAAGGCGGTCCAATCGAGCGTGACTGGTTTTTCAACGAGGCCGTCGAGGGTCAGCGTCCACTGGTTGAGCGGGATTTCCGGCTGCACGCCGAGGTCGAGCACGGGGAAACCGGTCGTGAGCTTCTGGCCCGGCGGAAGGCGACCGGGCGCGGCGAGATCGCGTGGTTTGAAACCTTGGGCCTTCTGCTTCTCAGCCCACTTTTGCTTCGCCGCAATATAACGCTCTTTCGACATGGCCGAACGCTACGGTCACGACGAAGGCGATGCAAGCGGGGTTCTCCTCTGAGGCGGGTGGCCACAAAAGGCACGAAAGTTCACAAAAATCAGGCCACAGGATCGGACATCAGGTATTTTTTCACAGACATGATTGGAGCTCCGAAGTTGATAAGCAGGCCTGTTTCCATGCGGCTTGAGCGAAGATAACCGAGCAGTTGGGCGACATGCTCGTCGGTCACCGCGCGGACAGCCTTGAGTTCCACAATCAAACAGTTCTCGACGAACAGGTCGGCGGAGAAAACGCCCAACAAGGTGCCGTCTTCGTCGTAAACATTCAGCGGGTGCTGCTGCACGGCTTGGACGCCCTGTTTGTGTAAGCGATGGACCAGGGCGTTTTCATAGATCTTTTCGAGATGACCATGTCGGTGAAACCGGTGAATGGCAAAGCTGGTCTCACGGACCAAGTCACAGAGTTCGTTGATGTGGTTGAATTTCATGGGCTCCTTTTCGTGGTTTCTTGTGCCTTTTTGTGGCCGTTACAGCCGGGCGGGTGGCGTGGTGAGGGCTGCGCGGGACGACAGGTTGCGCTGGAGGGAAAGTCGTGACTGATGATGGGGGCCCGTTAGGCAAGCGTTGGCGGTGCCTGCAGCGCGGCGGTGACGGCGCGGCGTTTGAGGGTGTAATAGAGGGCCATGCCGCCTTGATAGAAAAACGTGAGGACAATCAGCAGCAGGCAGGTCAGAGCGTTCATCATCTGGAGCAGAAGCGGACGGTCGAGTTCGGGGAGCAGGCCGGCCGCGATCATCTGGCGATCGATTTCCGCCTGAGCCAGCGCGGGCAGTTCGGCCCACAGGACCGCGGGATCGAAGAACCACCAGCGGCAAACCGCATAGGTCCAGATGATGGCGAGCAGGGATAACTGCGCGCCGATGAGCCAACGCAAACCGCGACTCTCACGTCCCAGCAGCAGCCGGCGTCCGTGCAACTCGCCCCAGCCCGCCAGCACCACGAGTGCCGCCGTGCCGGCGGCGAACCAGCTGCCCGTTATCAGCGAATATAATCCGCCCAAGGCCGCGACGATGACGATGCTCCAGCCGTCGCCCCGGGCGATGGCGAGCACGCGCTTGAGGCTGCGGTCGGGAAGGAGCGGCGGGGGTTGCATTTCAGGTTGTGGATTCCTGTTTTCCCCCAGAATGGCGCGCACTGGCATGTCGTCACGTTCCAAAAAATCCTGGTCCTTTCGGATCGAGTATCCACCCGAGCTGCCCATCAGCGCGCGGGCGGACGAGATCGTCGCGGCCATCCGGGATAATCAGGTGCTGGTGCTCGCAGGCGAAACGGGCTCGGGCAAGACGACGCAGATTCCCAAGCTCTGCCTCGTGGCGGGCCGCGGCGAACACGGTCGCATCGCCTGCACGCAGCCGCGGCGCGTAGCCGCCAGCTCGGTGGCCCGCCGCGTGGCCGAGGAACTCAACGTCACCTTCGGTCGCGAAGTCGGCTGCAAGATCCGCTTCGCCGACCAGACCTCGGGTGACACCATCATCAAGTTCATGACCGATGGCATGCTGCTCGCCGAGCTGCAGGCCGACCCGGATTTGCGCGAATACGACACGATCATCGTGGACGAGGCGCATGAGCGCTCGCTCAACATTGATTTCATTCTCGGTCATCTCCGCCGTCTGCGCACGCGCCGGCCCGACCTGAAGATCGTCATCACTTCCGCCACGATCGACACGGAGGCCTTTTCCAAGGCTTTCGACGGCGCGCCGATCATCGAGGTATCGGGCCGCGTCTATCCGGTAGAGGTGATTTATTCGCCGCTCGAAGAGATGAAGGGCGATGAGAGCGAATACACTTATCTCGACGCCGCGGCCGAGGCGGTCGGCCGCATTTTGGACGAAAGCACCGGTGGCGACATCCTCGTATTTCTGCCGACCGAACGCGACATCCGGGAACTCCGCGATCTGTTGGCAGGGCGCAAGCAGGGTAGGCTGGAGGTCGTGCCGTTGTTCGGCCGACTGACCAACGCCGAGCAGCAGCGCGTGTTCACCCCGACGCAGGCCCGCAAGATCGTCCTCGCGACCAACATCGCCGAGACCTCGCTCACGATTCCCGGTATCCGTTTCGTCGTGGACACGGGCCTCGCGCGCTTCAGCCGCTACGTGCCGCAGAGCCGCACGCGACGCCTGCCGGTCGAGCCGGTTTCACAGAGCAGCGCCGACCAGCGGAAGGGTCGTTGCGGTCGCGTGAGCGACGGCGTGTGCATCCGCCTCTACTCGGAGCAGGATTTCAACGATCGCCCCCGTTTCACCCAACCCGAGATCCAGCGCAGCAATCTCGCGGATGTGATTCTGCGCATGAAAGCCTTTGGTTTGGGCGACATTGAGGAATTTCCGTTTCTGAACGCCCCGCCCGCCAAGGGCATTCGCGCCGGCTATGCGCTGTTGCACGAACTCGGCGCGATTGACGAGGCCGGCGTGCTCACTGAGCTCGGTCGCGAACTGGCGCATCTGCCGGTGGACCCGACAGTCGGACGCATGATCCTGCAGGCGCGCACGGAGAAGGCGTTGCGCGAGGTGCTCATCATCGCCGCCGCGCTCAGCATCCAGGATCCGCGGGAGCGTCCGATGGACGCGCAACAAAAGGCCGACGCCGCGCACCGGCGCTTCACGCAACCCGACTCGGATTTTCTCACGCTGCTCTCGATCTGGGAGGCCTACCACGACGAGTTTGAGGCGATGACGCTCGGCAAATTGCGCAAGTTCTGCACCTCGCACTTCCTGTCGTTCATGCGCATGCGCGAGTGGCGCGACGTGCACGCCCAGCTCGAAGACACGCTGCGCGACCGCGACGGCTTCACGCACTCGTCGGTCTATGACGGTTTGAAAAAAGGGCAGGAGTTGAAACTGAACCTCGGCACACCAGCCTACGCGGCGATTCATCGTTCCATTCTCTCCGGTTTGTTGGGGAACGTGGCGACTCGCACCGACGAGGGCGATTACCACGCCGCACACGACCGGCGGGTGAATGTGTTTCCCGGGTCCACGCTGTTTGAGAAAAGGGAGCGGGAGTCCAAGGCAAACCCGTCCGGAGGCCGGGTTCCACCCAAAGGGAAGATTGCGAAATGGCTCATGGCGGCAGAGATCATGGAGACGGCGCGGCTCTACGCGCGCACCTGCGCACGCGTCGATCCGCAGTGGATCATCGCCCTCGGGTCGCACCTGCTGCGTGTGGCGCACAGCGAACCGTTTTGGAGCGCCGATGCCGGACGTGTGCTCGTGAAGGAGCGTCGCCGGCTCTACAACCTGGAGTTGGAAACGCGCGCGGTGGGTTACGGGAAGATCAACCCCGCGCATGCCACGGAGATTTTCATTCGCGAGGCGCTGGTTGGCGACACGGTGACATGGCCTTTCGATTTTCTCGCCCACAACCGGAAGCTTCGTGAGCAGGCGGAGGAGCGCCTCACGCGCACGCGCAGCTCGGGATACATGAATCTCGACGAGGCGCTGTATCGGTTTTACGCGCGGGAGTTCGAAAAGGTGGAGCCCGCGCTCCGCGCGGGCTTTCAGCAGGAACCAGCAAACCCGCGCGGAGCGCAGGTTTCATCCCAAGGCATCAGCAGCGTGCCCGAACTCATTGATTTCGTCCGCCACCAGCAGACCACGAATCCGAAGTTCCTTTTCCTGAGCGAAGACGACCTGCGTGCACACGAGGACGAGATGCACGATGCGGAGGCGTTTCCCGAGGCGCTGCCGATCAGCAATCAGGTGCTGCCGTTGAGCTATGCCTACCAGCCGGGCAAGCATGATGACGGCGTCACGGTGCGTGTGAGCCTGACCGAGGCCGAGGCGCTCACGCCCGCCTCGCTCGACTGGGCGGTGCCGGGTCATTTGCCTGAGAAAGTGGAGCTCATGCTCAAGGCCCTGCCAAAGGAGCAGCGGCGCAGCCTGATTCCACTGACCGAGACCGCGCAGAAGCTCGTGCGCGAACTGGCGCTGATTTCATCGCGTCCGAAACAACCCACACTGGCCGAGGCGCTGGCAGAGCTGTTGCAACCGCGGCTGGGTGTGCGTCTCGACCCGACGTTGTGGTCGGCGAAGGGGTTGCCCGAACACCTGCGGGTGCGCGTGGAGGTGGTGGACGCGAAGGACCGCGTGCTGTGCGCGAGCCGCGACCTTGGCGAGATCCAGGCGCTGTTGCACGACCGTCGTCGCGAATTCAGCCAGAAGGCCGCCACCGCGGAAAACGCCGCCTGGCGTGCCGCCCGCGCGAAATGGGAGGGCGAACCGGCGGGCGAGTGGAAGTTCGGCGATCTGCCCGCTTCGGTGCATGTTGAAGAGAGGCATGGCGTGCCGGTGCTGGCGTATCCGGGGCTGAAGCCGCTGGCGTCGGGCGTGGCGGTGCGGCTGTTCGCCACGCCGGAGGAAGCCACTGCGGTCACTCGCTCGGGTGTCGCGCAGCTTTTGGAGACGCAGCTGCGCTATGATCTGGGTTGGCTGGAAAAAGACCTGCGGGCGTTGCGCATGCTCGGCGCGCTCACGGCCACGCTGGCGCCGATGGAGCAGTTGCAAGCCGACGCGCTCGAATGCATCCGCCGTTGGGTGTGCGCCCGAGAGGTGCAGCCGCTGCGAGCAGATGACTTCGGCCGGGTGCTGGCACAAGCGAAGCAGGATTTGCGCGGCTCAGTGCCGCGGCTGACCGACTGGCTGAAGGAAATACTCGCGTTGAGGCTGGAATTGCAGACGCACGCGCAGCCCTATCCGAAAATGGCCGACGACTTGGCTGCGTTGCTGCCGTCCGACTTTCTGCGTCACACGCCTTTCGAGCGGCTCAAGCATCTGCCACGTTATTTACGCGGCATGAAGGCGCGGGCTGATCGTTGGAAACGCGACACCGCCAAGGACGCCCAGCGTGCGGCGGAGCTGGCACCCTTCGTCAAGGCGGTGGCGTCACTCAGTGATCGTCGGAAAGACGGAGTCGGCGGTCATAGACCGCCGCTCCAGGAGGAGCAGCGGGAGACGTTCCGTTGGCTCGTGGAGGAGTTTCGCGTGAGCCTTTTCGCGCAGGAGCTGGGCACAGCCGAGCCGGTGTCGGCGGTGCGGCTGAAGCGCCTGCTGGAAGAGCTGTCGCCGGGAGCGGCTAGGACGTCTGCCCCTGCGCCGGCTCCGACCTCCGTGGTCGTGGCTCCTGCCGTGACGAAGAAAAGCGCTCCGTTGAAGAGCCTCGGGGCGTTGGACCAGTTGTTCAGAAAATAGGATTCACGGGAATTTGGCGTTGTCGGGACGGCGCATCTGGCTAAGTTGCAAGCAACCCCATTACCCCGATGAATACTTCAATCGCGACGCTATTGGAAGGCAAGGGACGGGCACTGCATGTGGTGCCGGCGACGGTGACGGTTTTTGAAACCGTCCAGAAAATGAACCAGCATAGAGTCGGTTGTATGCTGATAATGGATGGCGAAAGGCTGGCCGGCATTTTCACCGAGCGCGATGTCCTCACCCGGGTAATCACCAGCAATCTCGATCCGCACCTCACTCCCATCACGCAGGCGATGACCGCCAACGTGTTGACCATCGCTCCCGAGGCGACCGTGCAGGAGGTCATGGATATTTTCGCCGACAAACGCTGCCGCCATTTGCCGGTGGTCAAGGACGGCCGGCTTACCGGCCTGATTTCCATCGGCGACGTCTCGCGCTGGGTCGCCAACGCCCACCGTGCCGAGGCCGAGTCGCTCCGCTCCTACATTGCGGGCGGGTTGACCACATGAGGTTGGCGGCGGGGCTGCTGCTTTCGTTGGCGGTCCTGCTGTGCAACGGTTGCGTCGTGGTGGCGGCGACGGTCGCCAGCGCGGCGGCGATCACCGCTACGTCGGTAAAAACCGCGACTAAGGTCACCACCGCCACGGTCTCCACCACCGGAAAAGTAACGGCTGCGGCCATCACTTCGTCGGGCGATGTGGCCGCGCTTTCGATGGAGTCAGCCGCTCGGCTGGCCCGCACGGGTATGGTTGTGCTCGTGGACGGCGGCTCCGGCGCCATCGTGGAACTGCCGTGGCGTGACGGGCTCGAGCTCTACCGGGCGACCCAAGAAGGCAATCTGCGTGCGGGGTTCACGGCCGCGCGGATTTTCCGCGACGGCAAGATTATCAACACCGTCCTGAAGAAGGCCACGGACGGGAAAGTGGCCTTGCACAGCGGTGACGTGGTGGAGCTGCGGCCCTGAGTGTTAACCGCGGCCGATAGCTGCGATTAGGGCACGGAGACCGGTTGTATTTTGGGCGGAGGCCGCTAGGTTCGCGGGCATGAATACCTCCCGATTGCTTTCCGTTTTGTTGATGCTCGGTGCGGCCGTTTCCCTGAGCGCGAAGCTCGTGACCAAACCTGTCGCTTACGAGCACGCGGGTGTGAAGCTCGAAGGCTGGCTCGCTTACGATGACGAGAAGGTGAAGCCCAGCGCCAAGGCCGCCGGCGTGTTGGTGATCCCTGAGTGGTGGGGCCTGACCGAATACCCGAAGAGCCGGGCCGAGCAGCTCGCGAAGATGGGTTACGTGGCCTTTGCGGCCGACATGTATGGCGCCGGCGTCGTGACCGGCGATCCGAAGCGCGCCGGCGAATTGGCCGGCCAGTTCTACGGCAAGCCGCTGATGGCCGAGCGGGCTAAGGCGGGCCTCGACCAGCTTCTCGCCACGGGCTTGGTGGATGGCGCGCGCGTCGCGGCGATCGGCTATTGTTTCGGCGGTTCGACCGTGCAGGCGCTGGCCTACACGGGCGCGCCGCTGGCAGGCGTCGTGAGTTTTCATGGCGGCCTGATCCCGGTGCCCGCCAACGCGGCGGAGAAGACCAAGGCCAAGATCCTTGTGTGCCACGGCGCTGCCGACGGCTTCATCTCGGCCGACGAGTTGGCCGCCTTCACCAAGGCGATGAACGACGGGAAATTCGACTATCAGTTCATCAGCTACGCGGGTGCGGTCCATGCGTTCACCAACCCGAAGGCCGACGAAATCGGCAAGGCCGCGGGCATTCCGATCTCTTATCATCCCGCGGCCGACCGGCGCTCGTGGGGGCACATGAAGCAGTTCTTCAAGGAAATCTTCGGAGACGCCAAGTGAGCCGATTGGTTTTCTACGCGCATCCGAAGTGCACCACCTGCCAGCGCGCGCGGGAATGGCTGCAGAAACACGACGTTGCCTTCGTGGAAAAAGACATCCGCACCGCGCCGCCTTCGCTGGCGGAGCTGCGCACCATGCTGAAGGCGCAGGACGGCAAGCTCAGCCGGCTCAGCAACACCTCGGGCATCGAGTATCGCGCGCTCGGCCTGTCGGCCAAGCTGCCCACGATGACCGTAGATGAGGCGCTGCGGGTATTCGCGGGCAATGGCATGCTGGTGAAGCGTCCGTTCCTGATCGGGCCCGGCGTGGCGCTGACCGGTTTCAAGGAACCGGCGTGGAAAGCGGTGTTGTTGAAGGAATAATCGCCTGGTGCGGGCAGCCGCACCGCGAAGGCATGCCTGTCGCCAGTTTCTGATGTGCACTTTTCGTGTAACTTTGGGGCGGCCCGGCGTGTTTTCCCAGCACACCACCCCATGAAACTGCTCCTTTCCTTCCTTTCGGCCGGCTTGCTGCTGGCCTCGCCATCACTGCTCGAAGCGAAGATCACCCGCACGGTTGAGAAAACCTTCTCCGTGCAGTCCGGCGGCAAGCTCAAGGCCGCCACGCAGGGCGGTGACATCACCATCCGCACCGCCGACACGTCGAAAGTGCATGTGGTCGCGAAGCAGGTCATCCGAGCCTCCACCGAGCAGGAGGCGGATGCCATCCTGGAGAAGCTTACGCTGACGCTCGAACAATCGGGCAGCGACGTGACCGCCGAGGCCAAATACGAGCCGCGCGGCCCGGGCAAGTGGTTCGGCAACTGGCCGCCGGTGTCCGTTTCGTTCGAGGTGACCGTGCCGAAGCACTTCAATCTGAACCTCAACACGTCCGGTGGAGATATCACCGTGGCCAGCCTGCGCGGCGATGTTAGGGCCCGCACCAGCGGCGGTGATCTGAAATTCGATCGTATCGACGGCGACATCGATGCCAGCACCTCGGGCGGCGATATTACCCTCAAGGAAGGCACGGCCCGCGCGAAACTGCATACCTCCGGAGGAGATATCGACGTGGAGCGTGCCGGCGGGCCCACGGAAGTTTCCACTTCGGGCGGAGACATCACCCTCAAATCAGTCGAGGAACTGCTCAGCGCCTCGACTTCGGGCGGCGACGTGGAAGCGTTCATCACCGGACCGATCAAGCAGGATGTGACTCTCGGCACCTCCGGCGGCAAGGTGGTGGTGGAGGTCACCAAGGACACTCCCTTTTATCTCGATGCCAGCACCTCTGGCGGCGACGTGCGAGCCGACGGCATCACCATCACGCTCGAAAAGGGCGGCAGCGGCAAAAGCAAGCTCGTGGGCTCCGTCAACGGCGGCGGCCCCAAGCTGAAACTGCGCTCCTCGGGCGGCGACATCAGGATTCGCACCCATTAAGGCGCCAACAATTTGTCAGTGTGTGTGTGCAGGAGGCCGGTGCGTAAGCGCCGGCTTCCCTGTTTTCAGGCAGTCGCGACTTGAGACGTACGGCGCGAGGCGTCACGGTGGGGTCATGTTGCAGAATTTTCCTCAGACATTGCGCATATGGGGCTGATCGACACGCACACGCACCTCGACTCATTCGCCCGGCGCGGCGAATTGCCGGCCATCCTGCAACGCGCGGGCGAGGCGGGTTTGGAAGCGATGGTGACGATCGGCACCGATACGGATGATTGGACGCTTTATCGCGACATCGCCCGCGAACACGCAGGTCGCGTGCACTACACAGTCGGCCTGCACCCGTGCAGTGTGGGTGAGGATTGGGCGGAACGGGTGGGGCGGTTGGAAGCGTTTTGGGGTGGAGCGCGGCCTCCGGACGCGCTGGTTGACACCCAAACGCGCCCAGAGGTCGCGTTCCACCCCGTTGCACTTGGCGAGACGGGGCTCGACCGGTTTCACCTGCCGAAGGACAATCCGGCTGAGGCGGAGAAAATCATCGGTTGGCAGAAAGCGGCTTTTGCCGCGCAGCTCGCGTTGGCGAAGAAACTGGGATGTCCGCTCGTCGTGCATTCGCGCGGGGCGTTTGCCGAATGCGTGGCGATGATTGATGCCAGCGGTTTCGACTGGTCGCGCGTGGTCTTTCATTGCTTCACCGAAGGTCCCGCGGAAATGGCCGAGCTGATGAAGCGTGGCGGCTACGGATCGTTCACGGGCGTCATCACCTACAAGAGCGCCGAAGCCGTGCGCGCGGCGGCTCTCGCGCAGGGATTGGACCGGTTGATGATTGAAACCGACGCGCCCTATTTGACGCCCATGCCGCATCGTGGGAAACCCAACGAACCGGCCTATCTGCGGCACACGGCGGAGTTTTGCGCGGAGTTGTTCGGGGTGAGCTATGAACGGCTGGCGGAAATCACGACGGCCAACGCGAAAAAGTTCTTCCGGTTGTCATCCTGAGCAAAGCGAAGGATCCAGCGTCTGGCGGGCGAATTCATCGCTACGCTCAGAATGACAGGTCGAAAAGGAAAAGGCCGGTCAGAGACCGGCCCTGCTTTCCGCGTATACTGTGTGTTCCGTGGGTAACGCTCAAGCCTCGTCGAATTTCTTCGCGAAGAGGGCTTCCAACTCGACGAGCATCTGCTCGGCGTCGGCGCCGGTGGCCACGAACTTGACGGTCGAACCCCGGGCCGCGGCCAGCATCATGAGCCCCATGATGCTTTTGCCGTTCACCTGTTCCTCGTCCTTTTCGACGTAGACCTCGGATTTGAACTTGTTGGTGACACGGACGATCATGGCCGCCGGACGGGCGTGGATGCCCATCTTGTTCTGCACGAGGAGCTCCTTCGTGAGGGTGTTGGCGGCGGGAGTGGCGTTCTTTTCCATTGCGGAAGGGTAAAGTGGTCGGATTAAAGGTTAACGCAAAATCTGGTTGAGCCCCGACTGGCAATATCAAACACCCCCGCATGCCCGCCTTCGCCATCATCGTGCCGTGCCGCCTGGAGTCCACGCGCTTCCCGCGAAAGCTCCTGCATCCGATTAAGGGCAAGCCGCTTGTGCTGTGGGTGGCGGAGCGCATCGTCGCGCAGGCGCCAGATTATCCGCTGTGGTTTGCGGTGGATCATGAGCTGTTGGCGGAATGCATCGAAGGTGCGGGATTTCGGGCGATTATGACCGATGCCAGCCATCAAAGCGGCACCGATCGCCTCGCGGAGGCCAACCGCACCGTCCGTGCCAGTTATGTGTTGAATGTGCAGGCCGACGAACCCCTCGTGACTGGCGCCCAGTTGCACGCGCTGGCGAGGCTCATTCAAGGCGACTGCCCGATGGCGACCCTAGCCACGCCGTTTAAGCGGGTGGTGGACTTCTACAACACGAACCAAGTCAAGGTGGTGATGAGCCAGACCGGTCGGGCGTTGTATTTCTCGCGGTCGCGCATGCCGTATTCGCGGGACCTCGGCCTGACCATCGATGACGCGTGGGTGGCGGCCAATCCGTGCTACAAACATCTCGGCCTCTACGCCTACAAGGCGGACTTTCTGGAGCAGTTCGTGCGCATGGCTCCCGGCAAATTGGAGCAGATCGAAAAACTGGAGCAGCTTCGTGTGTTGGAGAACGGTTACCCGATTGCCATCGGCGTCACCGAGGATCCGACCATCGGCGTGGACACGCCGGAGGATGCGACGAAATTCGAGGCGTTGCTCGAACGCAGCTAGGGCGAGTCGCGGGCCGCCGCTGCTCACCGGGGCTCATTTGGCCGGCTCGTGCAGCAGGGTGAAGCTGTTGAGGGCGTCGACGAAAAATTTCCGAAGCAGCGGGCTCTTCTGCTTGGTGGTATCTTCGGATGCTGTGAGTTTCCACAGAAGATCCCCGTCCCATACGCAGAGGGTTTGGGTTACGGTTTCGTTCGGCGGGCCCTTCACGGTCATGTGCACGGCCGCACGTCCGCTCACGGTGGTCTCCTTTTCTTCAACAATGGTCTGCTTCTTCTCCTTGGCGTCGTCGCGAAGTTCCTGGAGGAGAGCGGGTCGATCGGCAGGCACGCGGAGCGCCTGCAGGGTAATCGTGGCGGCCCGACCGCCTCCAGCTTCCAAGGGGGCTTCAACGGCCCGCTCGGCAGCGTCGAACTTCAACGTGCCATCCATCTTGGCGAAGCCGGTTGTCTTGATTTGGAACTTTCCGGGCAGCACGTAGCTGTCGGGCTCGGCTGTGGGTGTCTCGCCCGGGTTCAAGGCTTTGAAATTAAGAATCGCCTGCCGGATGGCGCCCATGGCTAGAGCAGGTCTTTCAGCTTTAACGCTCCCGTGGAACCACCAGCTGCGTTCTCCGGGGGGAGCTTTGGTGAAGGCGTGGATCGTCATTTCCTTCGTTTCGAAGTTCCGAAATGTGGCCCACACGCTAGGCATCCCGCCGATGATAATGTTCTGCTTCTGTCCGAGCAGGCTATCGCCGTCGGCGTCCATCAGTGGGACAAGGCGATCGAAGTGCTCCTCACTCCCCTCTCCGGAAAGTAGGCGTTGCGAAACGCTCAGGCCGCCCTCCCGAACGGTCTCAGGATCGAAAGACGCGCGGAACACAACCACTTCCTGATAGCCAAACGTGTCGGTGGTCGGGATTCCGTGGTGGACGAACGAGTAGCCCCAGAATTCATCCCGTAGTGTCGTGCTGGAGTCAGCCGCGAGCGCCGTTGGTATCGATGCGGCGGACAGGAGGAGAACGGACAGGAGGAAACCGATCGTGAAATGACAAACCGCTGCAGGTCGAGGATTCATGGCGTGGCAGCATGTTGCCGCGTGGCGTCGGCGCAAGGCTTCATGGCTCGCATGCAGGTGAGAACCAGCCTCGTCCAGCGGCTTTCCTGCTACGCAGTTCTACGTATGACCCTCGGCCAGCTGGAGCAGATTCGCGTGTTCAAGAACGGTCATCCGATTGCCATCCACGCTTGCAAGAAAGAGCCAGATCAACGCGAGCCGTTCAGAAACTGAGAAAGCGGAAAGGCCCTATTTTTACGCGGAAACGTTCATCATAGGGCGTAACGCGATGGAAGCCGGTGCGGTCGGTCTGATAGTGTAGTTGGTTGGCGGGCCCGAAGAGCGGTTTATTGGTGGCTTGAGATACGATGCTCGCGGGGACGGTGGCATGCTCCGGATCGGGACGGGTAAAGTGGACTTCGATCAGGCCGTTGGTCCACTTGCCCGCTCCTTGCTTGATCAGCGTGGTTTGGCGAAAAGTCGCATGGAGAAAATCGCGGCGCGCTTTGTCGACGCGCGCGGTGAGCTGATACTCGGGAAACGGGCGTCCATCCTCGAGCTCGAGGGGAATCTCAAAGGTGACGCTGGTGTTATCCTCGGAATGGATTGTTGCGCGTTCGAACCGCGGCCGAACCCGGTGATGAAAGATTTTGAGCAGAAATTCCGGTTCGGGAGGCAGGCCGCCGAGGCGTTCCGCGAGGGCTTGGCGTTGCCGGGCGGTCTCGTCGTTGCGGCGGGCCCACTCGGCAATCTGCATCGGCGTGGCATCTTTCCCATTGATGACTTCCGGCACAATCTGATGTGCATAAGCCAGCGAGGGATCAATGACGGTGACTCGGTCGCGCACGGTTTGCCCCGTCTTATCCCGGCGGGAGTGGGCTTCGGTGTAGGTCCAACGATTCTGGTCGGCTAGGAATTGCTGGAACGCTGCGGCGAGCAAAGGCGGGGTTTCGGCATGCGCGGTCAAGCTCGTGACCAACAGGGAGACGACGAACAGCCAAGGGCGAGGCATCGAAGAGAAGACTCGCTGCTCGAATGAGTGTTCCAGTGGTGATTCTTTGCGCGCCGTTCCCCGCCAGAAAGCTGACCGCGCTGTGCGGCTCAGGGCAGGTTGGCGAGTTGTTGGAGGGCTCGCGCTGTGCCGACCTGGGCGCTGTTCACCAGCACCTTGCCGTGACGATCGGTCACGACGAGCTGAGGGATGACGTCACCAAACAGCGACTGGAATGCCGGCATCAGCCCGCGATTCTTGAAGTAGATGGTCGGCCAGTCGATACCGAGCTTGGTAGCGTATGCCTTCGCTTCGGCCGGGCTGCGATCACCTGAGACATAGACCGCCACGAAGTCGTCCGCGGCTGCTTTGTTGCCCTTGATCGCTTTCACGAGCTGCGGGGCAAACTGCTGGCACGGTCCGCACCAGCCGGCACCCATGTAGAGGATGACGTATTTCGGACGGGCATCCGTCGGGAGCGTCACGGACCGGCCGGTGAGCGGGCTGACGAGCTTGCCGGCGAGTTCCTCAAGCACGCGTCCAGTCGCGCCTTTTTCGCTGGCGAGAATCGCCCGGGCCTGCGCCATCAGATCCGTTTGCTGCGGCTCGACGTTGAAGGCCACGTCGGTGCCCTCGATACGGACGAGCAGGTTGCGGCCTTCGGCGCTGAGGAGCAGCACGCGGTCGCCGGCGCGGGTTTTGCGGCTGCCGAGGTCGAAGGGCACGGTCAGCTTCACGCGGTAAGGCCAGAGATCCAGGCGTTGCATGAGCACGGGATAGGTCAACTCGCGCTGGGCGGGAGTGAGCTGCGACCAAGCCGCGCTGGCGACCGCGAGGATATCGGTTTCCTCCGGCTTCACGCCGAACGTGGTTCTGCCGTCCTGCGTTTCCACCACCAGTTCGGTCGGTTTCACTTCGACGAGATTTACGGTCGTGCCGGCGCGCACGGTGGTGCCGCCTTGGAAACGGTATTCGCGGTTCACCTTGAAACTGGCCGGTTGGGTTTCGGGGCGGCGGACCAGATCGTTCCACGTCAATGCCACAACCGGGCCGGCCTCCGGCGCGGGCATGGCGGTGGTGGCGGCCACCCGGGTCGCCACGGTCGCGGGGGTTGCCGCACGGGCAGCGGGTGCCGGCACTCCGGGGGCGCCGGCCGCCAGCAACGTTGTCACGTTTGTCGCGGACGACGGCGTGACGCGAAAGCGTTTCACTTCATCCCCGGTCCATTCGAGGAAGGTGAGCGTGCCGTCGGCAGCCATGTGCCATGCGTGGGGGATACGGTCGAAATTTTCGTCTCCGCCGCGGAAATGTGCGGTCGGGATGAAAGGGAGCGAGGCGTGCGGCCGCGGGAGCGTCACGACGGGTTGTCCGTCGAGGTAGAGCGTCCAGGTGAGGCGCGTGCCGTCGGGCTGGCGCTCCACGGTTCCAGTCGTCCAATAGAGATGCTGGCTGTCGGGCGTGAAGGCGCGGTAGTCGCGGAGGCTCCCCGCCTTGGCGCCATCATGGATCAGGGTGCCGTTGAGAAACAGGCCGTGCTGGTTGCTCTTCTCCTGGGTGCCGGCCACCAGCACATGCTGGCTGTTGGGACTGAAAAGCATGGAGGAGCGGTTGAAGCCGAGTTCCTGACCATCAACGAAGACGTAGTCGGGGGACACGCGGCTGACCATCCAGGAATGACGTGAGCCGTCGGGGCTGAACTTGAACGAATCATGCACAATGGTGTTGGGTGCTGGGAACCTGCGGCCGTCCACCATGACAGTGCGCTGCTGATGCGAATCCGTCACCGCCTGGCCGTGGTAGGCGACGCGTGCTCCTTGCTCGCTGACGGTCACACGCGGGGTCATGGACTGGAAACCGTCGGACTCCTCGCCTTCGGTGACGACGTAGTGGTTGTTGCCG
>JBIQJF010000082.1:0-7141 GCA_044507675.1 Opitutales bacterium
GGGCGTCGCCGACGGCGAGCACCTCGTCGATGATGAGGATTTCGGGCTCGAGGTGTGCGGCGACGGCGAAGGCGAGGCGCACATACATGCCGCTGGAATAGCGCTTCACCGGCGTGTCGAGGAAGCGCTCCACTTCCGCGAAGGCGACGATCTCGTCGAACTTCCGAATAACCTCGGCCCGCGTCATGCCGAGGATGGCGCCGTTGAGAAAGATGTTTTCGCGACCGGTCAGATCGGGATGAAATCCCGTGCCGACCTCCAGCAGCGAGGCGACCCGGCCGCGGAGGCGCACCGTTCCCGCCGTCGGTTCGGTGATCCGCGAGAGCACCTTCAGGAGCGTGGATTTGCCGGCGCCGTTGCGGCCGATGATTCCGACCACCTCGCCGGGTTGCACCGTGAAGCTGATATCGCGCAGGGCCCAAAATTCCTCCCGGTCAAACCCGGTGCCCCAGCGGAAACGACGCCAAATTTTTCGAGCCGCGTGATGGAGCGTGTCCCGCAGGCTGTCGTGACGCGATTCATGCTCGATCACGTAACGCTTGCTCAGGCCGGTGACTTCGATGGCGGGAAGGCTCATGCTCAAATGATGTCGGCGAATTGGCGCTCCGTCTTGCGGAAATACCAAAGGCCGGTGAAGAGCAGGAGCGCTGCAACGACCAGCGATGAAACCAGACCGGGCAGGTGAAGTTCGGTTCGGCCGGAGAGAAGGCTCCAGCGCACGCCATCAACGACGCCCGCGAGAGGGTTGAGCGCGAGCAAATCGCGCCAGTTGGGCAGATGGTCGGTGCGGAAGCCGACCGGGGTGACAAACATTCCGACTTGCAGGATGAAGGGCGTGATGAAGCGGAAATCCCGGAACTTGACGGTCAGCGCGGCGATCCAGAGACCGGCACCGAGTGCGATCACCAGGCCGAGGAACAGGAAAAGCGGAAGCGCGAGCAACTGCCATCCGGGATAACTGCCATACGCGGCCATGACCGCGAGAGTCAGGACCAGCATGATGGCGAAATCCACCAATGCCACGGCGAGCGATGAAAGCGGCACGACCAGCCGCGGAAAATAGACCTTCGAGATGAGGTGAGAGTTGCCGACGAGGCTGTTCCCCGCACCGCTGAAGGCCGAGGTGAACAGCTGCCACGGCAGCAGGCCGGCCAGCACGATGAGCGGGTAGGGCAGGCCACCGTCGGGCATCTTGGCGAGCTTGCCGAAGACGAACGTCAGCAGGACGGTCTGCACCACGGGTTGGACGACCGCCCAGGCAATGCCGAGCGCCGCCTGCTTGTAACGCACCTTGATATCGCGCCACGCCAGGAAGCCGAGCAACTCGCGGTAGCGCCAGAGGTCGGCCCAGTAGTGCCGGCTGGCGCGGCCGGCTTCGAGCACGAGTTCGGGAGCGGCAGGGCTGGTCATGGGTCAGGTGAGGGCCGCGGTCAGGCGCCGCATGAAGGCGGGGAAAGCAAAGGACTCGGCGTGACGGCGCACAACCTCCGAATCGCAGGAATGGCGCACCAATTCGTCCACGGCGGCGGCGAGTTCGGGGATATTGCCGTAGTCCACAAGACGGCCGACCGTGTCGTTGACGACCTCGGGCGCGCCGCCCGCGCGGGCAGCGATGCAGGGTTTGCCGTGGATCATGGCTTCAAGGTAGACGAGGCCGAAGCCTTCCTTGCGGCTCGGCAGGACGAAGAGATCGCAGGCCGTGTATTCCAAGCGCAGGGCATCGTCGTTCACCGCGCCGAGGAAATCCACCGAGCCCGCCACGCCCAGCCGGGATGCCAAGGTAACAAGCCGGGGCTGGTCGTCTCCCGTGCCCACGATGCGCAGTCGTGCGGCCGGGTATTCCCGCCGGATGAGAGGCATGGCCTCAATGATCGTGTCGAAGCCTTTGTAGATATCGGCAGTGGTGAGCCGGCCGACGGTGAGGATGCGCGGCAGGGCGAAGGGTTGCGTGGAGGACTGCTCGTCGGGTCGCGGTGCAATGTGTGGATCCAGAGTGTTGGGAACGACGATCAGTCGCTCCGGCGCGAGCGTGGGGCAAAATCGCAACAGCTGGCGTCGGGTGTATTCGCTCACGCAGAGAATGCGGTGGGCGCCGAGCACCGCACGACGCTCGAGACCGGAAAACGGACGCCACACTTCGATGCCGTGGGCGACCAGCACGTAGCGAAGGCGCGAGTTGAGGCGTTGCGCGAGCCAGGCGATGGGTAGCTGATGCAGATGAGCGCAGACCACCAGGTCGGCGCGACGGGCGAGCCGCAAGGTTTGGCGGACGAAAGCGAACTTGCTACGATCGCAGCCAACATGCTCACCCAGCCGGGCGTTGCTGTAGTGGGCGAGTCGTGGCTCGGGACCGGGTCGGTCGTTCAGCACCACCGAGTCAACGCGCGCCATGTTTTCACACAGTGCCTTCAGGTAGAGCCGCATGATGCGGGCGATGCCGCCTTCGTGCAGGAAAAGCTCCGGAGACAGGAGAAGGACGTTCATGACCGGAATCCTCCCATCGACCGGTTCCCGGCAAATTCCAGACGCCAAGGGCCAAACGCCAAAGAAATCCCAACCTGAAAATCCGAATTTAGCATCTGAGATTTGCTCAGCTTTATTTGGCCTTTGGTGTTTGTGATTTGGCGTTTCATCACTCGGGCTTCCGATTGGCGAACGCTACGAGCATAGCCACAGTCCACACGCGTGACCATGCACGCGGATCGTTTTGCGTTGTGAAGTTTCGCCAGAGGTCGGCCACGGCCGTGGAGTCGAGCCACGGGCAGGCGGCGAGCGAGTTGCGGGAAAAAGTTTCTTCGAGGAACGGTCGCAGTTCCGCGAGCATCCAGCGCGCGAAGGGGAGCGTGAAGCCCTGCTTCGGGCGGTTGCGCACGGCGGCGGGCACGAGATCGGCGGTGGCGTCGGCCAGTGCTGCCTTGAGGCGACGACGGTCGTGTTTGAACCACGCGCGTTGGGGCCAAAGCCACTCCAACAGCACACGATCCACAAAGGGCACGCGCAGTTCCAACGAGTGGGCCATGCTGAAGACGTCGCTGTCGCGCAGGAGCGCGTCGGCCATGTAGGTGCGCAGTTCCCAACCGCTGATGATTTGAAACGCATCGGCGCCGGTCAGTTCGAACGCGAAGTCGTCGAGCATCGGGTGGTTGGGACCGAGTCGCATGGCCTGCTCGCGAGCTTCGGGTGACAGCAGGGTGAGACGCTGCGTTTCCGCCAGCACGCGGCGTTGGAGCGAGGCCAGTTCGTGAAGATCGCGGGCGTAAGTGAGAAAATCGGCGAGCTTGCGAGCACGAGTGGAGGATCGGCTCTGCAACTGTGCGATCACCGCGCGCCGCACGCCGCCGGGCAGGCGCCGCCACCACGGAAGCAGGGAGTTCAATTTCGGCAGAGTGCGAAATGACGGATACCCGCCGAACAACTCGTCGCCGCCGAGGCCGGACAACGCGACGGTCACGCCACCGGCCTTGGCGAGGTGGCTGGCGTAGTAGGTGTTGATGCCATCGCCGGTCGGTTGATCAAAGCTCGCGAGCAGTCGCGGCAGATCGGCGGCAACGCGCGCACCCGTGAGCAGGTCCTCGTGATGCTCGGTGCCGAAAGCCTGTGCCGACAATCGTGCAGCGGCCTGCTCGGAATAGCCGGCTTCGCCGAAAACGAGGGAGAAGGTCTTCAGCTTCGGGCCACCGAGGCGTGTCATGAGCCCGACGACGGCGGTTGAGTCCATGCCGCCGGAGAGAAATGCACCGACCGGCACGTCGGCCGCGCGGTGGGCGCGGATGGTGTCCTCGAGTTGGAAACGCAGGCCATGGACGAAGTCGTGGTAGTTGGCCGCGGTGCGGGCGGGCTGGACCGACGCAGGCAGGCGCCACCACGCATGCGTGCGGACGGTGCCCGCGGCGTCGAGAGCGAGGGCGTGACTGGGCGGCAGGTTGGCTATGCCGCGGTAGATCGTGCGCGGCGCGGGCACGCTGAACCACGCGAGGTATTCGCCGGCGGAGGCGGGGTCAATCTCGCGCGGCACCTGGCCGCTGGCGAGCACCGCGTTGAGCTCGGACGCAAACGCCAGGCCGCCGCCGGGCAGGCGCGCGTAGTAGAGCGGCTTGATGCCGAGCGGATCGCGGGCGACGAAGAGCGTGCGGTCGCGGGCGTCCCACGCGGCGAAGGCGTACATCCCGCGCAACCGCGGCAGGCAGGCCGCGCCGTGCTGGGCGTAGGCGGCGAGCAGAACCTCGGTGTCGCAGTGCGTGCGGAAGGTGTGGCCGGCCGCCTCCAACTCCGCGCGCAGCTCGCGGTGGTTGTAGATCGCGCCGTTGAAAACGAGCGTGAAGCGCCCGTCGGGCGTCGTCATCGGCTGGTGCCCGTTGGCCGGGTCGAAGATCGCCAGCCGGCACATGCCGAGCGTGACGTCGCCACCGGAGAAATATCCCCGGTCATCCGGCCCACGGTGCGCCGCCCGCTGCACCATGCGCTCGACCGCCGCCTCGCGCTCAGCGGGCGACAGTTTTGCAGAGAACAGTCCGGCTATGCCGCACATGGAGGATTAGTCACGGAAGTCGCTCATCGCGGAGAGGACAGTGGCTCTGGGCGCTTGTTGGGTTCCTTCTCTGGCTCGTTGTATATCGGCCACGATTTCTTTGCGACCTGCTCATCGAGCCGGAAAAGCATTCTTTCTGGTGGGGTTTCCTTCCGACTGACTATCGTATCAACAAACGAAAGCGGAAATAGGCCGGTGCGTCCGCCATGGGAAATGAGAAGCCAACGGGTGTCGTAGATATCTGTCGATGTAGACAACGTGAGCACCCCGCCTTCTATGGAATACTTCCCGGACACTGGATACTGAGGCTCGCCTTTCATCCGAACATCCGATCTGAACCAAAAACGGAAATTTCCGTCACCACGAAGCTCGAGTGCCAACCCCATGTATGGGTTCCACACGGAACCTAGAACCCAATAGCCTTCGACTTCCTTCCGCTCTTCGATTCGCTGGAGCGTGATCACGGCGGACCAGCGCGACGACTCTTCCCCGGCAGCTTGGGAGAGCGTCGCCAGAACGAGAAAAATTCCAAAGACCTTCTTCATATTTGGCCAAAGGTTGTTCGGGCTACTGGCAGTGGCTCAATCAAATGGGGATGCCGCTTCGGGACAGCTTCGCCGCGTCGCTTCCGGGGTGGGGAGGCGGCGAGTTCAGATTTTGGGTTCATCCGCTCGCAAACGGGGGCCGGGGGCGCAGGCCCGCCGGAGCCAACAGGAAGGCCTGTTGGGTAGCAATGCCGTTTTAACGCAAAGCCTTAGAAGCAAATGGCTTTGCTTATATCGGCCGCTTTCTCGGGGCCTGTAAGCAAAGCCACCAAATGCAGGCCGAAATCCACGGCCGTGCCGGCGCCGCGGGAGGTCGTGATTTTGCCGTCGGTGACGACTTTCTCGTGGGCGAGGATGGCGGGCAGTTCGTTGGCCACGGAGAAATGCGCGGTGTAGCGGTGCCCGGTCAGCAGGTCGCAGTCATGCAGCACGGTGGGCGCGGCACAGATGGCGGCGAGCCAGCGTCCGGCGGCGTGCTGTTTGAGCACCAAGTCACGAACGCGCGAGTCGGCGCGCAGGTGTTTCACGCCGGCGCCGCCGGGTAGGAAGAGCAGGTCGAAATCGCGATCGAGCACGGCGGCCAGCGTGGTGTCGACGTGTGCGGTGACGCCGCTGCGGCCGGTGACGTGGATGCCCTCGGCGAGGGCGGCGGTGGTGACTTCGACGCCGGCGCGGCGCAGGAGGTCAATGGGAGCGAAGGCCTCGATCTCTTCGAAACCTTCCGCGAGCGGGACAAGCACGGTGGGCATGGGGACAATTTAACCACGAATGGACACGAATGGGACACTAATTTTCTGAATCAGAGGGATTGGCCACAGAAAGCACAGAAGGCGCAAAAATGGAGAACTGAGATGTGAGTGGTAGGGCAGAACCGGCGCTCTGCGGGGACAACTCCAAGCAAGCCTGCGCGGAGCGCAGGCTCCACCTTTTGCGTTTCTCTTGGTCATTTCTGTGGCTCGGTTTTGCGACTTTTGAGCCTTTTGTGGCCAAAACTCCGGCTTGGGATTAGTGCGCATTAGTGCTCATTAGTGGTTTCAAAACCATGTCTCTTTCCGGAAAACGTCTCGTTATCTTCGGCTGCGGCTACATCGGCTCGGCCGTGGCGCGGGCGGCGTTGGCGGCGGGTGCGCGGGTGGAGGCGCTGACGCGCAACCCGGAGAAGGCTGCGGCGCTGCGTGGAGCGGGGCTGTCCAAGGTTGTCGTGGCCGAACTCGATTCGACCGAATGGCACGCGCAACTCGCGCCAGCGCCGGATTTCGTCGTGAACTGCGTGAGTTCCGGCGGGCCGGACCAGTATTGGCAGTCCTACGTCGTGGGCATGCAGTCCATCGTGAGTTGGGCGGGCAAGACCGGGCCGATTGGAACGATGGTTTATACGAGCAGCACGTCGGTCTATCCCCAAGGCGACGGTGCGGTGGTGGACGAAACCGCCTGGGCGCCGGGCGCGACGCCGAACGGACGCACCATCAGCGAATCGGAAGTGCTTTTGAAAACCGCACCGGCCAGTGCGGTGCGGCGACATTTCATTTTGCGCCTGGCCGGCATCTACGGTCCGGGGCGACATCATTTGCTCGACCAGTTGCGCACGGGCACGGATACGCTCAACGGTTCGGGCGAACACCGGCTCAATCTCGCGCATCGCGACGACATCGTTGCCGCCATCCTCGCGTGCCTGACCGCGCCGGAGAGTGTCGGCACCGAGATTTTCAATGTCGCCGACAAAGCGCCCGCGACCCGGGCCGAAGTCGTTGCCTGGTTGTGCGAGCAACTGGGACGTCCTGTGCCCGCCTTCGACGGCACGACGACTGCCCGTCGCGGCGGTGCGCCGATGCCGGATCGCATTATTTCGAGTGAGAAAATCCAGCGCGTGCTCGGCTGGCAGCCGAAGTATCCGGATTTTCGGGCGGGGTTCGGTGAGATTCTCAAGGAAGCTAAATTGTAGGGCGGGGTCTCCGAACCCCGCCTCGAACGCGGCATCGTGATCGAACAAAGGCGGGGTTCGGAGACCCCGCCCTACAACGAACCGGTGGATACTTTTCTCGATCCGGTCACGCACAGTCGACCACGT
>JBIQJF010000035.1:0-3743 GCA_044507675.1 Opitutales bacterium
CGCCCAAGTCCACGCAGGAAGCCGCCAACGCCGCCTTCCGCCTCTACGGCCAGACCCCCGCCGGCCAGAACCTCGTCCTCAGCGCCTACGGCAATGTGCGGTGAGGTCCTCAGTAGATCGAGCCTGATCAAAGCTCACCCCCAAGACCAACGTTGATTTTAGGCAGGTTATCAGCCCTTATACCACAACGGATCGCTACTGTTATCAGCAACTCGGCTGCACTGTATAAACTTTTGGGAAATGGACCCATGACCAAGCAGATTGCTACAGCACTTCTCGCAGTCATGCTCGCGACGATCTCCAGTGCATGGCCTTGGACGGCGAATCCTGTTGATCGTCCGATTGCTGCAAACTCACGAGAGGCACTCGGGCAAAGTCTCGCGAGCTTGAAGAAGGATTTGTCGAGCGAGGATTTTCAGCAGCTCCTCTCATCCATATTGTGGATTACATTCTACGAAGGCACAGTTGTTGGCGTTGGTGGACGTTACGATCCAAAGTTGGGAATGCAGCGCGCATGCGCGACCATCAACGGGAAAAGCGCGCGACAGGTATGCGAGCATGCGATTAAGCTCGCGAAAGAAGCTCCTAAAATTCTCGAAGCATATAAGCGATGGGTGGCCGCCGGCGCACAATGAGTCAAAGGTGTTACTCCATGAAAATCGAAATCTGGTTGATAGACAGCAAAGATCCTGGAAAAAAACAGAAGGCCGATCTGGACTTCCCTTCGATTCCTCGAAAAGGCGAATGCATCATAATTGATGAAACTGAAAATTACGAAGTAAGAGAAGTTGTCTATCGCCTCGACAAAGAGCTGCGTTTTACCGGGAGAATTACTGTCGATGCATATTCATTATGGAACACGAAGTAGGGAAATTACTCATTACATGAATAGCGACAGAATCTTCCCTGGATTCACCCTGAGGAAACTGAATTCTTATCAAGATTGGCGCAGTATAGGAGCAGCCAAGTTCACTGATTCGAACTAACGCAACAAGCCTCACAGGACGCATGGGCCTCGTTGAGTCCAATTTCAAAAAGCATGGTCAAACATCATTCGGTGTTTGGATTCCACAGGGAGAAACCGTGTGCGTTGCGCTTCGGAACGGAGAAAAAGTAGATGTCGGTTTTGTTAAGCCATCATTGTGGAAGGCGGTTAAAAATGCCCATGACATAGCGGGCCAGCTTCGGCAAAGCCCGGATTTTCTCCGAATCTATGAACTCAGAATTATCAAGAGTGGCTGGTTCATGTTTGCCACTGTGGATTTCACTGTCGCATTCGGAGTAGTTATAAGAGGTAAAACCGATAAGAGCTTTGCCGAATTTCTTGTCAGCATTTCAGATCAGATTGAAAGCGGAAAGCTCTTCTAGAAGGCGGCTCAACCAGTAGGGGAATGGGCAGACGCAGAGGGCATGGCGCGTGAGCCCTCTCTGCCCGCCGTCGCAATCCTCACGGCCGCCACGTGCCGCGGGCGACGGCGGGGACGAAGGATTCGATCGCGGCGGGGTCCCAGTCGAGTGTGCGACCTTCCTCGGCGCTGCGGTAGGCGGTCATCAGCATCTGCACCACCTCGAGGCCCATCTCGACGCCCATCGCGGGCTGCTCGCCGCGGAGGAAGCATTGCACGAAGTGCCGGTTCTCCTCCTCGTAGCCGTATTCCGAGGCCTCGTTGCCGACGATGGGCATCAGGCCCTGCTCGGCGTTCTGCTTCTCCACGAGATCCTCGCCCTGCGCGCCGGTGACGCGCCGGCTGAGGAACAGCCGGCCACCGCTCTCCAGCGAATTGTGGGCGAAGGAATATTCCGGGCCGAGCAGCTCCGAACTCAGGCGCAGGCCGGCGCCGACAAAACTCCACGAGGTGGTGACCTCGCCGATCAGGGGCCGGCCGGCCTCGTCCACGTATTCGATGGTGGCGCGGGCAAAGTCCTCCGAGGGCCGCTGGGTGTAATCCACCTCCGGTCCCATCCTTTGCTTCAGATCAGCGGCGTATTCCGGACGCGACCATTTGAGGCTGTGAATGTGGCCGGTCACCTTCACCGGACGAAGGCTGGCGCGCGGCTTGTCGGGATCGGTGAGCAGGAACCGCGCGACCTCAACGCTGTGGCACATCATGTCGCTGAGCACGCCGCCGCCCTGCAGGTGTCCCTGCCAGAACCACGGCATGTGCGGCCCGCTGTGCTCCTCCGCGGCGCGGGCGAGGTAGGGCCGGCCGCTGACCGCGGCGCCGCGCTTCCACGCCAGCATGCGGCCGCGCATCAGCGTCGGGCAAAACAGCTGGTCCTCGAGGTAGGCGTGCAGCACGCCCGCCTCCTTGATGAGTTCGACGCAGCGCCGGGCCTCGCGCACGTTGCGCGCGAGGGGTTTTTCACAGGCAATGCCGACGAGCCGGCCCTTGCCCGAGCGCAGCGCCGCCACGATTTCCTCGAGGTTCTCAACCCGCTTGTGGTTGGGTCCGCAGATCCACAGCGCGTCAATGGCCGGATCGGCGACCATCTCGGTGATGGAGCCGTAGGCCTTGGTCTCGCCCACGCCGAGCTCGCGCGCGTAGGCGGCGGTCTGGCGGGCGTTTTCGGCGTTGGGGCTCCAGATGCCGAGCACATCCGCATCGCGCACCGCGAGCCACGAGCGGAGGTGAAACCGCGTGATGAAGCCGCTGCCGACAAAGCCGACGCCGAGACGATTGCCTGAGATCATGAGAAGATAATGGGGTTGGAGGCGGAGGAGGTGAGCCGAACCGCGCAAAGCCATCTGCGCGTCCGGCCAGTAAAGCTCAGACCGGAAGGCCGTCAACGGCTCGAACACACACCCCGTCGCTATCGCGCCACCCCTCTTGATAGAGGGGATCCCATCACGTTATCGAAAATCCCCTCTATCAAGAGGGGTGCCCGTCAGGGCGGGGTGTGTTCTTCTCGCGCACATGCGAGCACGAAAGCTACACCCCTACTCCGCTACTTTTCGCGCGTATTATGTGACGCCCGCCGCTTTGCCCGCGATGTTGAACACCGACAATACATAGAGGCCGACCATCACAAAAGCGCACGCGAGCTTGGCGATGCCCGCCACCAGAAATCCCACCGCTGCGCCGGCACCGGCCTTGATCGCTTCCTCATCGGTCTTTTTGCCGCCCCATTTTTCGCCGATGACCGCGCCCAGCATCGTGCCAAAGAGTATCGCCGGCAGCGAAAAAAACATGCCCGCGAGGGCGCCGCCCGTGGCGCCCGCCATGCCCCAACGCCCGCCACCGAACAGTTTCGTGCCGAGCACCGTGCAGCCAAAATCAGCCAGCACCGACAGCAGCCAGAAGGCCGCGATCCAGCCGACGGCGAGCCAGGTGAGCGTGTCGGGCAGCAGCCATTTTTGCAGCAGCACGGCCAGCAGGATAAGCGTCGTTCCGGGCAGCAGGGGCACGACGCAGCCCACCAAGCCCACGAACATGAGCAGGATGACGGCGCTCCAAATGACGATATCCATGCCCGCCATGACACGGCAGAGCCCCCGCTGGTTGCAAATCATCTGTAGGGGCGGCGACCACTGCTCAACATGCGTGGTAGGGACCCTCGCCACACCCCGCCCTTCGGGCACCCCTCTCCAGAGGGGATCCTCGAAAACGGAGATTTGAATCCCCTCTATGAAGAGGGGTGGCGCGTAGCGCCGGGGTGTGTAGGCGCCTACCGATACAGCGCCGTGACCGGCGTGGCGGTGAGCACGTTGTATTGGCGCATGGCGAGGCGCCACCACGGCGACA
>JBIQJF010000035.1:3843-43529 GCA_044507675.1 Opitutales bacterium
GGCGTGGCGGTGAGCACGTTGTATTGGCGCATGGCGAGGCGCCACCACGGCGACAGCTGCTCCGCCGGCAGCTTCCAGAGCTGCTCGTGCAGCCAGTTCATGGACTCGGGATCGAGCAGCAGCGCCATTTTCTCGCGCGTGGAGAGTTGGCCGGGGCCGTCGGCCAGCAGCCGTCTCCGCAGCTCCACGAAATACCGGCGCACCGAGTAGCTGCCGGGACGACGCTGGCGCAACAACGACACGTGCACGGCGTTCACGTAGGGATCAAGGATGGCCTGCATCAGACCGTAGTCCCTGCGCAATTCGCGGATGGGCAGCATGTGCCGGTAACATTCTTCCAGGTTTCGCTCGAGACGCATCAACTCCGGCGCGGGCTCGGTTTCATCAGGCGTGAGGAACAAGCCGAGTTCGCGGGCACGGCGTCCGAGCCGCGCGCGACTGAGCAGAATGGACAATGGCGCCGACAGCACCAACCCGAGCAGCACCGGCGACAGCCACCAGAAAAACGACGGCGCGATGATATAGGTGGAGGCGCCCCAGATGAGGCCGAACAAGGTTTGTCCCGAGTGCGTGATGATGGCCTCGCGCCAGTCGGAATCATCGTTCGCCTTGCGCTGCTGCGTGACCCACGCCACGCCCTGCCCGAGCAGGATGTAGGTGACGAATTTCGCATGAAACATCATGTTGATGGGCGCAAGCAGCGCGGAGACCGCGGCCTCCAACACCGTGCTCACGATAAGACGCACCGGGCCGCCGTAGGCCGCGGTGCGCCGGTGTTTCAACACGAGGCCGAGGCTCAGAAGCTTCGGCAGGAAGATGAGCAGCATCGTGAAACCGAACAACGCGAGCGCCTCCGGCATGGGCACGGCATGGCCGAAGATGAAGGTATAATGCCGCCCCGCCTCTGCAGCCCCGGCATCGGAGGGCGCGCTATTGAACCGGTGCAGCGTGCAGATGAGCATGAACAACAGCCAGACGGGCGAACCGAGATAGCCCATGATGCCCATGAGCAGGTGAAAGCGGTTGATGGGGTGAAATCCGCGCGCAAACAGCAGCCAGCTATGCTGGAGATTGCCCTGACACCAGCGCCGGTCGCGCTTGGCGTTGTCAATGAGCGTGGGCGGCCCCTCCTCGAAGCTGCCCTCGAGATCGTAAGCCAGCCACACCTTCCAGCCGGCTTTGCGCATGAGCGCGGCCTCCACGAAATCGTGGCTCAGGATGCGTCCGCCAAACGGTTCCACGCCGGGCAGGTCGGGCAGCGCCGCGTGCTGCATGAACGGCGCGACACGGATCACGGCGTTGTGACCCCAGAAGTTGCTCTCGCCTTGGTGCCAGTAATTCAACCCGGCAAGAAACAGCGGACCGTAGAGCCGGCTGGCGAATTGCTGGAGACGCGAGAAGAGCGTGACACCGTTCACGATGCGCGGAGCAGTTTGAAGGATGCCAACCGTCGGATTGCGCTCCATCATCGCCACGAGCTTCACGATGGATTCGCCGGTCATGATGCTGTCGGCATCGAGCACCACCATGTAGCGATAGCTGCTGCCCCAACGCCGGAGAAAGTCGGCCACGTTGCCGCTCTTCTTGTTTATCGCGACACGGCGCTTCCGGTAGAAAATGCGTCCGAAGGCGTTGAGCTGCTTGCAGAGCTCGGCCCAGGCGACCTCCTCCTGGATCCAGCGGTTGGGGTCGTTGGAATCGCTGAGGATGAAGAAGTCGAACTCGTCGAGCCGGCCGGTCTGCTCCAGCGAACGATAAATGACGCGCAGGCCCTCGAAGATGCGGCTCGGATCCTCGTTGAAGACCGGCATCACGATGGCCGTGCTGCCGAGCGGGAGCTTGTCGAACGGCTCGCCCTCGATGGAACGCGTGATGCGTGTCGAGTCGCCGCGGTTGAGAACGTAGAGTCCGAGCAGCGCCGTGCAGAAACCGGTCGCGATGTGCGCGAACAGGATCGTGAACAACACCAGCACGGGCAGATCGGCGAAGCTGCCGGGCCCGCGCCAGAGCAAGTCGGCCATGAACCACGCCGCCAACGTCGTGAGCAGGAAGATGAGCGAGAAGAACGTCGCGCGCCGCCGGCTCACGCGCGTTTTGTCCACCTGCTCGACTGTGAAGGGCGCGGACATGATGCTTCAAAAATGTGGGAGGGGCTTTACGCCCCGACGTATAGCGACGCCGGCTGCCACAGTCGGGCGCATCACAAACTGGCGCGCCTCGGCACACACCCCGCCCTGACGGGCACCCCTCTTGATAGAGGGGACCCGATCCCACGCAGCGAAAGATTGGCGAAAACCTCTGTGGTGATTTTGTGGGCAGCCCGCTTGCGGGCGCATGTCCAGCACGCGCGCAAACGCGCTGCCCCACTTCCTTCGGTATGATTTCGGATCAAGAGAGGTGGCGCCGCGCGCCGGGGTGTATTGGTTCGCTGCGTTCATCTTTATCGCGTCGCGTAGAACACCATGGCCATCACCGACACGAACAGCATCCAGAGCAGGGTGACGCGCAGAATGGGCCATTTCTCGATCTGCTCGAAAGTCTGTCCGGCCACTTCGGTGAGCGCGCCGAGTTCGATAGCGCGCGGCACCATGCTGGTCACGGTCATGTCGGGGCCGGCCTGGATGGAACGTCGTTGCATCTCGCGCGCGAACTCCGCCGGCACATGCTGTTCGTCGAGAAACGCGTAAGGCCATCGCTCCACGCCGTCGGACAACAGCAATGCGACGCGTCCTTCGACGGCGATGCGCTCGTGCGGCAGATTTTTGTCGCCGAGGAGTTCGCCAAACCACTCGTCCATCATGCGGTCCGCTTCCTCGGCCGCCAGCGTGGTGGGATCGAGCGAGGGATTCCGTTCGTGGCGCGCGGCGGCCCGGGCGATGACCTTCTGCAAAATCGTGATCTGCTGGAGCCGGTTGTGCACGCGGTGCGCGCGCAGGTAATCCTCCACGCGGATGAAGGCGGCGTTCCACTGGTCGGCCGTGCCCGTGCGCGGCCGGAAGGCGTTCAGGGTGTCCAGAGGTTGCTCCATGTTTCGGAAAGGCTGTCCGGCCCTTCCTGCAGGTGGCAGCGCAGCTCCACCGGTCGCCCGGATCCATCGGGCTCCAGTTCGATCACCACGCGCCACACGCCCAGCGGAGCCAGCGCCTGCACGCCGGCCGGCCCCACCTGTTTTGCACCCGGTCCGACACTGACGACCGCGCGGACGTCGCGCGGCGGGCCATCAAATGGCAGTCCGGTGAAATCCAAAACAAATTGCCGGTGCCCCGGTTTTCCCAGCACGGCGCTTTGCCGGGTCGAGGCGACCTTGACCCTGGCCGCATCGCCGGCCGGTTCCTTCAGCCAATGGAGCCGATAAGAGTAAGTGAGCGGTTCACCAATCGCGGGCAGCTGCGCAGGCACCCAACAGGCCGCGATGTTGTCGTTGGTCTCGTCCGGGGTGTGAAATTCCAACAACCGCACCGCCCCTTCGCCCCAGTCGCCCAGCGGTTCGACCCAGGCGCCCGGCCGCAGGTGATAATTCGCCTCGAGATCCTCGTAGTGCGCCAGATCGCGATCGCGCTGCATCAGGCCGTAACCCTTCGGCGAACGATCGAAGAACGACGAAACCCGCGCCGCCGCCGGATTCGCCAGGGGACGCCAGATCCTTTCGCCCGTGCCCGTGAGCAACAGCAGACCGTCGGAATCGTGGACCTCCGGACGGAAATCGTCCTTCGACCAGCCGGTGTTCTCGCCGTGCATGAACATACTCGTGAGCGGCGCGAGTCCGACCACAGCCGGATGACGGCGAAAATAAAGCGTGGCGTGAACCTCCATGACGGTTTCGTCGCCCGGGGTGAGTTCAAAGCGATAAGCGCCGGCCACGCTCGGGCCATCCAGCAAAGCGAACAGAGTCACGGTGCCGCTTCCCGCCTCCGGACGGGCCAGCCAGAATTCACCGAAGCGCGGAAACTCCTCCGGCCCCGCCTCACCGGTGTTGATGGCCAGTCCTCGGGCGGAAAGTCCGTAATGCATTCCGCGCCCGACCGCGCGAAAATAGCTGGCGCCGAGAAACACCGCGAGTTCGTCGCCCGGCAGCACCAGCGGATAATGGATTCGCAATCCGGCAAAGCCCAGGTCGGCCGGCACCTGGCCGGGCTTTAACTCACCGTAGTCGAACAACGCCGGTGAATACGGAATCGGCCGGGCTTGCCCCGCCACCACTTCATTTATTTTCACCGGCGATTTGAAGAGCCAGCCGGGATGAAAGAACTGAAGCTGGAATGGCAGCTTCTCCGCCTGCCACCATGCGTGGTCTCTCACGAATGCGATGCCCCGGTGCTGGTCGTAGTTGAGCGACTGCATCCACGCCGGCAGGTTTTCCGGCGGCGCTACGTAAGGCTGCGCCGCGAGTTCGCGCGCCTTGGCCTGCACGTGTTCGAAGCTGAATCCGGCGGTGGTGACCGCTTCAGCAAAACACAAACCCGTCATCGCAAGCAGCCCGGCCATGATCGTTCTCAACATACCCTGTCCTGACGGGTAACGGACGCCTTGGTTCCTTTCTATCGAGAGAAATGCCGCGCAGCGCCGGGGGGTGTGTCAGCCCGACGCGCCCAGCTTTCCGAAATTTTCATCAGAGGAAATAATTCCGCTGCTTTTCGGAAATGGGCACGTCCGCACGTTCCATCACGGCCAGCAAATCTTCCCAGGCGTCGCGCTTGATCTTCTTTGCCGCGGCGGACACGAGGCCCTCCTGACGCAGCAAATACGATGGGTGGTAAGTCGCGCGCAACGGCGTGCCGGCGTATTCATGCCACGTGCCGCGCGCCGCGCCCATGGATTTGAAACGATCCGGGCCGAGCAGGCCGTCAACCGCGGTCTTGCCGAGGGCGACGAGCACCTTGGGTTGCACAATGGAGATTTGCGCGCGGATGAACGGCAAGCAGCACGCCATCTCTTCCTGCGTGGGCGGGCGGTTGCCCGTTTGCGAGCCGTCGCTGTTGCGCACGCCCATCGCGGGACGCCAGTTGAGAATGTTGCCGATATAGACCTGCTCGCGCGCGAGGCCCATGGCCTTGATCATGCGATTGAGCAACTGGCCGGCGCGACCGACAAATGGCTCGCCCTGATCCTCTTCGTCGGCACCCGGCGCCTCGCCCACAAACATGATGGACGCGTCGAGACTGCCCACGCCGAACACGACCTGTTTGCCCGGATGCACATTCTGTTTGCAGGTCGGGTCGTTGAGCACGATCTCGCGCAGCGCGTTCCAGCGCGTCTGCTTGTCGCCCTCGGGCAACACGACATCGGGACGCGGTGGCAGCGCGGGTTTGGCGGGCGCAACCGGTTTCACGGGAGCCGGTTCGTTTCTGAAGAAAGTTGCGGACGACGATCCGGAGGCTGCGCCTCCCGCGACGGCAAAATGTTCGCGCGCGGGTTCCGCACTCGCGGGAGCGTCTCCCATGACTTCGTCCGTCGGTATATCAGTTAATGCGTCGCGCAACGCCTGCACGGCTTCCTCGGACACGGCGACCGTGCGCCTGCCCTCGGCCTTGAGGCGCTTAAGCTCGTCGTTGAGCGCGAGAAGTTGTTCCCGGGTGTTCACGCCGAATCAGACCGACCGGGCGGCCATGAGTTTCTCAACATATTTCGCCAGGAGATCGAACTCGAGGTTGACGCCGCTGCCGGCCTGTTTCTCGCGCAAGTTGGTCATGGCGAGCGTGTGCGGGATAAGCCACACGGCGAACGAATCACCCGCCACCTCCGCCACCGTCAGGGAGATACCGTCCACCGCGATGGAACCCTTGCTCACGAGATAGCGCCCGAAACCCGCCGGCGCAGCCACGCGCAGGTAGTGGTCTTTGCCGCGCGGTTCGAAGACCTCAACGCGGCCGAGCGCATCAATGTGGCCCGACACAAAATGTCCGCCGAGCCGGGTCTCGGGTTTGAGACTGCGCTCGAGGTTCACAAGCGAACCGGGTTTGAGTTCGCTGAAATTGGTCAACCGGCGCGACTCCTCCAGCAGTTCAAACCACAGGTGACCGGCGTCACAGCGCACGACGGTCAGGCAGCAACCGTTGACCGCGACGCTGTCGCCGACCGCCACATCGGCCGGCACGACTTGCGCGGCAAGTTGCAAGCTCCACGCATTTTGCGCGGGGACAAAAGCGACGACCTTGCCTGTTTCCTCAACCAAACCGGTGAACATGCCCCATGCCTAAGCGCCCGGCGGGGTTAGCACCAGAAAAAGTCCTCCGGGATGCTCATTTACCATGATTGACGGTGGGGGGCCTCTTTCCACAAAGTGCCGGTTTTATTCCATGGCCGCCACCTCCTGCAAAGAATACGAGTTCCTCACGATCGAGCCGCACTGGCAGGCGATCTGGGAGCAGACCAAGCCGTTCCGCGCCGAGAACAACTCAACCAAGCCGAAGTTCTACGTGCTCGACATGTTCCCCTACCCGTCCGGCGCGGGTCTGCATATCGGCCATCCGGAGGGTTACACGGCGACCGACATCCTCGCCCGCTACAAGCGCGCCCGCGGCTTCAACGTCCTGCACCCGATCGGCTGGGACGCCTTCGGTCTGCCCGCCGAACAGCACGCCGTGAAAACCGGCACGCACCCCGCCACCAACACGCAGAACAACATCACGAACTTCCGCCGGCAGATCAAAGCGCTCGGTTTCAGCTACGATTGGGACCGCGAGGTGGACACGACCGATCCGAAGTATTTCCGGTGGACGCAGTGGATTTTCCTCCAGCTCTTCAAGAAGGGCCTGGCCTATGTGGACGAGCGCCCCGTGTGGTGGTGCCCCGAACTGCGCACCGTGCTCGCCAACGAGGAAGTCGTGGACGGCAAGTCCGAGGTCGGCGGTTTCCCCGTCGAGCGTCGCAATCTCCGCCAGTGGGTGCTCCGCATCACAGCCTACGCCGAGCAACTGCTCGACGGCCTCAAGGACGTGGACTGGCCCGACTCCACCAAGCGCATGCAGGAGGCTTGGATCGGCCGCAGCGAAGGCGCCGAGGTGTTGTTCAAATTGGAAAACGCCGCGCTCGGTGGCCTGAAGATTTTCACCACGCGTCCCGACACGCTTTTCGGCTGCACCTACATGGTGCTCGCGCCCGAACACCCGCTCGTGCCGTCGCTCACGACCGACGCGCAGCGCGATGCGGTCGAAACCTACCGCAAGAAGACGGCCGCGAAGAGCGACGTCGAACGCATGTCCGAGGCGGCAAAGGAAAAGAGCGGCGTCTTCACGGGCAGCTACGCCATCAATCCCGTCAACGGCGCCAACGTCCCCGTGTGGATCGCCGACTACGTGCTCATGGGCTACGGCACCGGCGCCATCATGGCCGTGCCCGCGCACGACGAACGCGACTACGAGTTCGCGCAGCAATACAACCTGCCGACTCCGCGTGTCATCGCCGCGGCCGAAGGCAGCGACACCCTTCCCTACACGGGCGACGGCAAGCTCATCAACTCGCCCGGCTACGACGGTCTCGATTGGGCCGAAGCGAAAAAGAAAATCACCGCCGACCTCGCGGCCAAGGGCATCGGCAAGGCCACCATCAACTACAAGCTCCGCGACTGGCTGTTCTCGCGCCAGCGTTACTGGGGCGAGCCCTTCCCGATCGTCTGGGTCAGCGAAGCGGACTACCGCAAGGCCGCCGCGTTGCGTTCGGACCTACCCGCGCAACCCGTGACCTTCGTTGAGAACGGCGTCACGCAGTTCGCGCTGCCGCTCCCCGACACCGCGTTGCCGCTCACTCTGCCCGAGGTGCAATCCTATCTCCCGAGCGGCACGGGCGAAAGCCCGCTGGCCAATGTCACGCCGTGGCTCGAAGTGTGGTTCAACGTCAGCACCGGCGAAGCCGTGCCTGCTTCGCAACCGCAACCCGCCGGCGACGCGTGGGTGCGCGGTCGCCGCGAGACCAACACCATGCCGCAATGGGCCGGCTCGTGCTGGTATTACCTGCGTTACCTCGACCCGCAGAATCCCACGGCGATCGCCTCGCCGGAGGCGTTGAAGTATTGGGGCGTGCCCGATCTCTACGTCGGCGGCGCCGAGCACGCAGTGTTGCACCTGCTCTACGCGCGTTTCTGGCACAAAGTGCTCTTTGATCTCGGCGTCGTGCCGCAAAGCGAACCGTTCAAGAAACTGTTTCACCAAGGCATCATCCTCGGCGAAGACGGCGTGAAGATGTCCAAGAGCCGCGGCAACGTCGTCAATCCCGACGACATCATCCGCGACTACGGGACCGATTCGCTGCGCCTCTACCTGATGTTCCTCGGACCGCTCGAGGCGATGAAGCCTTGGAACACGAAGGGCATTGAAGGCGTGCATCGTTTCCTCAAGAAGGTCTGGCGCGAGTGCCTCGATGCCGAGGGCGCGGTCAACCCGCGCATCTCCGCCCGTGCTGCGCTCACCCCGGAGACCGAGAAACTCCTGCACGAAACCATCAAGAAAGTCGGCGACGACTTCGATGCCCTGCGCTTCAACACCGCGATCTCGCAGTTGATGATTTTGGTGAACGCGCTGCAGAAGGAACCCGCCCTGCCCCGCCAGGCCGTGCTCGACCTGTTGCGCCTGCTCGGCCCGCTGGCCCCGCATCTCGCGGAAGAGCTCTGGGCCCGCCTCGGCGAAACCGGCTCCGTCATGGCTGCCGGCTGGCCGGCCTTCGATCCGGCGAAGCTCGTGGCCTCCACCATCACGATCGTCATCCAGGTAAACGGCAAACACCGCGGCGACGTCAGCGTGCCGCCGACCGTGACCGAAGACGAACTCAAGGCGTTGGCCGCCGCCCACCCCAAAGTCGGCCCGCACCTCGCCGATAAGGCCATCCGGCGCACCATCTACGTAAAAGGAAGATTGATAAACATTATCGTATAGCTATTTAGGTGAGTGCTCACCTCCGTTTCCCCAAAAGCACTTGCTATAGGTGAAACACCCCAGTTAAATTCGGGATACTCAAACGCGGCTATATTTATCCGTATAAGAGATGGTCGCCCCAGAAATCCCGTCATGAAAACTTCCCTTACTCGCCTGTTCCTCGTGTGCGTCGCCGCCACCGTGGTCGCGGTTCCCGCTTCGTTCGCACAACGTCAGGGCGGCAAGGCCAAGGGCCCCGTCAGCAAAATCTATCTGGCCGAGGTCTCGGGTGAAGTCCACATCCAGAACGGCGAACGCATCTACGCCGCCCGGCAGTCCACCGCCTTCGACGCCCCGGGCAGCGTGATCGAGACCAAGGGCAACGCCCGCAGCGCCCTTGTCTTTTCCAATGGCACCGGCCTGCTCCTGGACGAAAACAGCCGCGTGGAGGTCAGCCGCTTTGAACAGGAGCGCTTCCAACCTGTCGGCGACCGCCGGCTCGACGGTTCGCACGAGCCCTCCGCCTCGCAGAGCAACGTGGTCGTGCGGTATGGCACGTTGAGCTTCTGCACGAGCCAGATGATCTCCGGCAGCTCGATGCTTTACTCCACGCCCTTGGCCACGATCAACATTCGCGGCGGCAAGGTCGTCATCGAATCCAAGCCCGATGAAACCATCGTGGATCTGCTGGACGGCGACGTCACCGTGCGCGCCGGCAACCTCGATGTCGGCGGCCAGATCCTTCGTCCCGGTGAGCGCGCGGTTATCCGCGCC
This sequence comes from Opitutales bacterium, assembly GCA_044507675.1. GTDB lineage: Bacteria > Verrucomicrobiota > Verrucomicrobiia > Opitutales > Opitutaceae > Lacunisphaera. The sequence continues at coordinate 13,464 of JBIQJF010000035.1, forward strand.
GGCTCGGGCTCGTCGGAACAGCCCGTCGCCGTCCAACCCATCCCCCACGACGCCCTGCTCATCGCCGAGCAACGCGTCGAGGTAGCCTGCAATGCGAAGAAAACCGTGACCTTCGAAGTCATCGAACGCCGCGCCGAAGAGGGCCTTGATCGCGCCGCCGATGATCAACTCGTGGCCGACGGCACCGCCTCGGGCGAACAATCAGACGAAGTCGCGGGCGCCGCTGCCGACACGCAAGAGATCGTGGCCAGTCCCACCGTCCCCGGTAATCCGCCCAACAACATCGTTATCAGCCCGGACCGGCTGCCCGGAACCTGAGCCCCATGTCCCGTCTGCTGCGCCACGTCCGCACCCGAATTCTGCTTCCCGCAGTGTTGCTGGGAGCGATTCCTTCCCAGGCGCTGATCAACATCGATGGCACCAAGAACCAGATCTTCGTCTTTGGCGGGGTCGCATTTTCGCACAACAGCAATATTTTTTCCCAACGTGACGGCGAGGGAGACTACATGGTCACCGCGCACGTCGGTGCCGACCTGAAGCGCCGGGCCGGCATCATCTCGGTGGATTCCACCGCCCGCGTGGACTACGTGCGCTACGGTGAGTTCCGGGACGAAAACACCTACAATCCCCGCCTCTCGGTGGATTTCTCCAAGTCCACCGGACGCACGACGGGCGCTCTCAAGATGTCCGCTTATCGCGAGACCCGTTCCGACAGCGCCGTCAATCTGCGCACCAGTTCCTGGAACGTGCCCGTCGAACTCAGCTTCAAGTATCCGATCAACGAAAAGCTCTACGTCACCTCCGCCACCAGTTACCTGCGCCGGACCTACAGCGACAGCGTCATCTCGCTGGTGGACTACACGGATTACACGGAAGCCGTGGACCTCTCCTACGTTTACACGTCCAAACTCGATCTCTTCTCCGGCTATCGCTTCCGCTCCTCTCGCACCTCCGACGGTCGCCGCAGCTTCGATCATTGGTTCAACCTGGGCGCCACCGGCGGGTTGTTCTCGAAGATGTCGGGCACGGTTCGTCTTGGTTATCAAGTGCGCGACGTGCGCGGTGACGACCAATACGGTCAGGTGAACGCCACCGCGTCGGTCAACTGGCCCATCACCCGCAAGCTCCTCCTCAGCCTCCAGGGAGCCCGCGATTTCTCCACCATTGCCACCGGCACCTCCGTGGACTCCACGAGCGCCGTGCTCAACGGACTCTACTCCTACAACAGCAAGCTCGACGCGCACGCGATGGTGTCTTCCGGTCGTAATAAGTTCCTGACCGACAATCTCGGTCGCCAGGACACCTTCTTTTCTTGGGAAACCGGCGTGCGCTATCGCATGAACGAACATCTGCAGTTGGGCGCCTCCTACGTCTATCTGCGGAACTGGTCCACGCTCGACCAGGCTGATTTCGACAACCACGGTTTCTCGTTCGATGTCACCAGCCGTTACTGAAGGATTCTCCGCCATGAAAACGCCCCGCCTCTTTTCGCTGCTCGTCCTCCTCTGCATCGGTTTGGCCACCCTGTCCGGCCAGGCACTCGAAAAGAAGAACTACATCCATACGCTCACGCTCGCCGATCGCGTGCGCATCGTGGTCTTCCAGGAGGAGGATCTTACCAGCCTCACCCGCATCGATGCGCGCGGCCGGGTGAACCTGCCCCTTATCGGTGAGATCGCCATCGGCGGTTTCACCGTTATCGAAGCACAGGCTGCGATCGAGGCTGCTTACCGCGAGGGCCGTTTTCTTCGCAACCCGCAGGTCACGGTGAGCGTGGAGGAATACGCTCCGCGCGAAGTTTCCATCCAAGGCCAGATTCGTAATGCCGGTCGCTACACGCTGCCCATCGAATCCACACTCACTGTCGTGGAGCTCGTCACCAAAGCCGGCGGCATCACCGACATCGGCAAGGGCTCGGCCGTGACGGTCACGCGCATCATGCCCAACGGGACCAAGAAAGTCTTCACAGTGGACGTTGATAGTGTAATCAGAGGCAGGAAAGACAGTAAAACTGACGACTCTGCCATGCTGCTACAACCAGGCGACATTGTTTACGTGCCGGAAAGACTGATCTGAGCCGACACCGATGTCTTCCCAGGATTTCTCCTCCTCGTCCCGGCACGGCGCCTCGCTTCACGGCAACGACAACCAGGTGTCCGAGCGCCGCACGCTGAGGGATTATTACATCATCCTCCGGGAACGCCTGTGGATCGCCCTGCCCACCGCCGTGCTGATCGCGCTCGGCTTCGGCTATTACAAGGCGCAGGAGACGCCGATGTTCTCCAGCACGGCCACCATGCAGTTCGAGCGCCCCGAGCGCATCGTGCAGAATGACCTCGTGGTGGATTCCGCCGTCCGCTCCGAGATCGATCTCAACACCTACCTGCAGATCCTCACCAGCGGCAAACTGCGCGAGATGGTCGCGCGGTCCCTCACCCCCGAGGAAATCCGCATCCTCCAGCGTCCCTATTTGGCCGAACTCGCCCCCGGCGCCAATCCGCCACCCGTGGGCCTGCTGCTCGGCAGCATGACCCCGCAGTCCATCCGCAACAGTTTCCTCATCACCATCACCGTCGCCAACCGCGATGGCGAGGGCGCCGCCCTGCTCGCCAATCGTTACGTCGAGCAATTCATGCGCTATCTGTTCGAGAACGCCGGCGGCAAAAACGAGGACGCGGTCAACTTTCTCCGCAGCCGCGCCGAGGAGCTGCAAAAGGAATCGGAAGCCGCCGAGAGCCGGCTGCAGGACTACCGCCGCAAGCACACCCTCGTCTCGCTCGACAACAGCATCAACATCGTCAGCGATCGCCTCCGCGGCTACAACGCCAGCCTGACCGAAGCGCGCCGCGCCCGCATCGACATCGAAAACCAGCTCGGCCAAATCGAACGCATGCAGCAGGCGGGCGGCAACCTGCTCGATATCGGCTATATCAGCTCCTACGGAAACATTCCTCTTCTCAAGAACCAGCTCACCGAGCTGCAGAACCAGCAGGCCATCCTCGCGGAGCGCTACCTCGAGCGTCATCCCCGGATGATCAACGTAGCCAATTCCATCGAAGTCGTCAGCGCGCAGATCAAGACCGACATCGAACAATCCATCTCCGCGCTTCGTGCGCAGCACGAAAAGCTCAAGGAAACCGAGGCCTCCTACGCCAAGGAATACAAGGACGCCGAGAAGGAGCAACTCCGCCTCGGCGAGCTTTCGGTCGATTTCAAGAGCCTCGAAAACCAGGCGCAGGTCGCCAAGAACAACTACCTCCAGATCCTCGACCGGCTCGCGCAGGTCACCACCTCGAAGAACTTGGAAAACATCCCGGTGAAGCCGCTCGACCGCGCCCTGCCCGCCGGCGCTCCCTACACGCCTAATCTTCGCAATATCATCAAGACGAGCATCGGCCTCGGTCTGCTCGTATTTGTCGGCGTGGCCGTCGGCCTCAGTTTCGTGGACGACCGCATCAAGAGTGCGTGGGACATCGAGGGTTTCATCGGCGCCCATCTGCTCGGTATCATCCCGGAGCTCGACGACGTGCCCGACACCGAGAAGCATGCGCTCGTCACCAACAACAAGGCCTCGCCCGGCTCCGAGGCATTCCTGAGCGTTTATAGCGCGGTCAAGATTCAGTCCAAACTCGACTTCCCCAAGTCCATCCTCGTTACCAGCACCATCCCCGGCGAGGGCAAGACGATGATCAGCTGCAACCTCGCGGCCTCCTTCGCGCGCCACGGCAAGCGCGTGCTCATCATCGACTGCGACATGCGCCGCCCGATGCTGCACCGTCATTTCCAACTGCCCAACGAAGCGGGCCTGATCGCGTGGTTCGAGGCAGGCGCGAAAATTCCCGCCGATCCCTTCACCGATGCAACGCTCGGCCTGACCAAGGCCGAGGAAAATCTCTATCTCCTGCGCTCCGGCGGTCGTTCCAAGAGTCCGACCGAGTTCCTCGAGAACCCCGTTTTCGGCCAGTTCATCGAGTCTATGAAGCAGCATTTCGACCTCATCGTCGTGGACTCGCCGCCGATGGGCGCCGTCACCGATTCACTGCTCATCTCCGAGCGCACCGACGAGGTCATTTACGTCTGCCGTTTCAACCGCGCCTACCGGAAACACATCCGCCTTTACATCAAACAGCTTCGCGAAAGCAAAAACGAACTGCTCGGTATCGTGCTCAACGGCCTCTCACCCCGCCGCATCGAGTATTACTCGAACTACCGCTACTACCGCAGCTACAAGAAATATTACGGTTCGCAAAGCTGAAGCTCTGCGAACCGCAATGTTCAACATCCAACGCCCAACGTTGAACGCGCTAAGAGAACCCGAGCGCTGGGTGTTGAGTGCTGAAAGTTGAATGTTGAAAGTTGCGCCCCGACGGGACGTGCTTCCTCCGTGCCCTCCGCCTTCCTGCCCAAGGATTTCAATCCCCAGCGCCCCGTCGTTCTCATCGCGGGGCGCGGCGACTACCCGGTCATCACCGCCGCGGCCATCCGCGCGGCCGGGGTGCCGCTCCGGCTCATCGCCATGGACGACGAAACCCGGCCCGAGCTCATCGCGAGTGTCCCCGAATCGGAGCGCGTCTCGCTCAATGTCGGCCAGATCGGCAAGATGCTCGATGCGTTGAAAAACTTCGGCGCCGGCTACGCGCTCATGGCCGGACAGGTTAAACCCAAAAAGCTCTTTCACGGCCTCACACCCGACTTCAAGGCCGCGGCCATCCTCTTTTCGCTGAAGCGCCGTAATGCCGAGACCATCTTCGGCGCCATCGCCAACGAAATCGAAAAACTCCGCGTGAAACTCCTCGATGCCCGCGCCTTCATTGACGACCAGATGGCCACCCCCGGCAACATGGCCGGCCCCAAACTGCCGACTTCCGCCGAATACCTCGAACACGGTATCCACATCGCTCGTGAAATCGCCCGCCTCGACATCGGCCAAGGCTGCGTGGTGCGCAAGGGCACCGTGCTCGCCGTCGAAGCCTTCGAGGGCACCGACGACATGCTCCGCCGCGCCGGCACCTTCAAAACCGACGAAACCCTGTTCGTGAAGGTCGTTAAGCCCGCGCAGGACTACCGTTTCGATGTGCCGGTTTTCGGTCTCCGCACCCTCGAAACCATGAAGGAGGCCGGCATCGCCGCCGCCGCCTTGGAAGCCGGCAAAGTCATCATCCTCGATAAACCCGCCGTCCTGAAACAGGCCAAGGCCTGGGGCCTCGCCCTGCACGGCTTTTGAATGTAGGGCGGCATCTCCGAATGCCGCCTGCTCGTCACGTGGCGGGATTTGGAAATCCCGCCCTCCTATAGCACGATCCCTCCCCCTGACTTGCACTTTTCCCAGAGCGCCCGCACCTTTCTCCCCATGCCCGCTGACATCGTCGAAGTTTCCATCAAAGGCCTCATGCCCACGGCCAACGGCTGTGCCGTGTTCCTCGGCAACGACGACAAAACCTTCGTGATCTACGTGGACCCTAGCGTCGGCAGCGCCATTTCGATGACCATCAATGGCGTCAAGAAGGAGCGCCCCCTGACCCACGACCTCATCGGGCATCTTCTCCTGGGTTTCGAAATCGCCCTCGAGCGCATCGTCATCAACGACGTGAACGAAGGCACCTATTTCGCGCGCATCATCCTGCACATGCAGAATGAACTCGGCCGCAAGTTCCTCGAACTCGACGCCCGCCCAAGCGATTCCATCGTGCTCGCACTTCAGCAAAAGCGCCCGATTTTCGTCGCTCAAAAGGTTTTCGAAGCTGTCGAGGATATGAGCGAAATCCTCGATCGCGTCCTGAAGCAGCAGAAGGAAGAAAACAAAGACGAGGGCGACGAGTAAGGTAGGGCGAGTCCTCCGGACAAGCCGCCGCCACGCATGACGACTTCCGCCCGCACGCTTCCCACGCCCATTCTGCCCGGCCAGCCTTTCACGGCGCTGGCACCGATGCAGGACGTCACCGACCTGCCCTTCATGCGCGTGATGGCGCACTACGGCGCGCCGGATTTCTTTTTCACTGAGTTCTTCCGCGTCCACGCCCAATCGCGCCCCGAAAAGCACATTGTCCGCTCCATTGTCGAGAACCGCACCGGACGGCCGGTTTTCGCCCAGCTCATCGGCGAGGAAATCCCGCACATGGTCCGCACGGTGAAGGAGCTGCTCAAACTGCCCGTCGCCGGCATCGACCTCAACATGGGCTGCCCCGCCCCCAAAATCTACAAGAAGAACGTTGGCGGCGGTCTCCTGCGTGACCCGGACAAAATCGACGAACTCATCGGCAGTCTGCGCGATGCCGTGCCCGGTCTCTTCACGGTGAAGATGCGCATCGGCTTCGACTCGACCGACAACTACCTGCGCGTCCTTGAGCTCATCAACAAACACAGCGTGGACTTGTTGAGTGTCCACGGCCGCACGGTGAAGGAAGGCTACCGCAGCGACGTGCATTACGATTTCATTGCCGAGGCGGTCCGCGCAGTGCGCTGTCCCGTGCTCGCCAACGGCAACATCACCTCCGCCTCCAAGGCCGCCGACGTGCTGGCCTCAACCGGTGCCGCCGGCGTGATGATCGGCCGCCACGCCATCCGCAATCCCTGGATTTTCCGCCAGTGCCGCGAGCGGTTCACCCTCCAACCGACACACCCCGGCACTGTCGTGCCACCCCTCTTGATAGAAGGGAACCAAGCCCACGCTGCCGAGAATCCCCTTTATCAAGAGGGGTGCCCGCAGGGCGGGGTGTGCAAGGAATCGGCGGTCTTCCAACCCACCCTCGCCGACGTCCGCGAATACGTGGAACGCCTCTATCGCGAGACCCAGACTCCCGACATTCCCGAATCCGCCCACGTGGCCAAGATGAAGAAATATCTGAACTTCGTCGGCCAAGGCGTGGATCCGGAGGGACGCTTCCTGCACGACATGCGACGCGCCATGACCGAAGCCGAACTCTTCGTCGTCTGCGATCGCCACCTGCTGACAGAGTCAGCCCGCCTTTTCGCGGACGAGCCTTACGCCGGCGTCATTGCCCGTCCCAACTGCGAAACGCCGATTGAAAGCTGCTCCCTCGACACCGTGAGCGCCTGATCGGACGCGTCGCGGCGGCTAATGATTGGGAAATGAACTCTTTCCCTTGCCGCCGGGTTCCCTGTATTCCGTGGACGACACAATGTCCTCTCCCGTTCTCAACCAAGCCGCCCGCATCCTGAAACTGGTGCAAACCGGCATGCCCGCGGACCAAGCGCTGCGCGAATCGCTCACGCAGAACCGGCACTTCACCGACCCGGCTGGCCGTCGTGCCGTCAGCCGCGCGGTCTTCGTCTATTTCCGGTGGTGGCGCTGGCTCGACGCGAAGGATTCACTCCAGAAGCAAACGGAAACCGCCCTGAATCTTCAGACGCGCTTCGACAAAAATCCCGCCAGCATCAAACCCGAAGCCCTCGCCGCCCGCGCCGTGCCCGACTGGCTGAAGGAAGAAATCGACCTTCCGGTGGAAACCTTGCGTCAGTTTCAACGCGATCCCGTGCTCTGGATTCGCACACGCTCGGATTCGTCCGAATCCGTCGCTCAGCGTCTCGGCCATTGCGAGCCCGCCGCACCGGCTGTGGGAGCGAGCTTGCTCGCAACTGCCTTCCGCTACACCGGCCTCAAGGATCTCTACCGCACGCCCGAATTCCAAGGCGGCGAATTCGAAATTCAGGATCTCGCTTCACAACTTGTCGGACACGCCTGCAACCCGCAACCCGGTGAGACCTGGTGGGACGCCTGCGCCGGCGAAGGCGGCAAGACGATGCATCTCTCCGACCTGATGCAAGGCAAGGGCCTGATCTGGGCCAGCGATCGTTCCGAACGCCGTCTGGCTAAACTCAAGGAGCGCGCCGCTCGCGCCCGGGCCTTCAATTTCCGCGCCGCGCCTTGGGACGGCGGTGAACGACTCCCGACCAAAACCAAATTCGACGGCATCTTGGTGGACGCCCCCTGCAGCGGCGTCGGCACCTGGCAGCGCAATCCCCACGCCCGCTGGACGACCAATCCCCAGGACGTTCGCGAACTCGCCGCCGTGCAAACGAAGCTGCTCAACCACGTCGCCGGTTCACTCAAGCCCGGCGGCCGCCTGATCTACTCGGTCTGCACCCTCACCCGCAGCGAGACGACAGCCATCGCCGATGCCTTCACCGCCGCGCACCCGGATTTCATTCCGTCTCCCGTATTGGGAAATTCGTCTTCTACCACCCTCTGGCCGCACGACCTGAACGCCAACGGCATGTTCATCGCTGCGTGGACCAGAAAGTAGAAACGATTGTTACTGGCCCTGTCAGATATGCCCGACGTTCCTCAAAAAATCACCGGCGACACCGTGCGCGATGACTTCAATGCCATCAACACAGTGCTCCACTACACCCGCGCCGCGCACTTCATCGGACTCTGGAAATCCGAACTCATCCTGATCCGCGAGTATTTCACCAACAAGGAGGCGCGCCTGCTCGAAGCCGGGTGCGGCGCCGGTCGCGTGGCCGTCGGTTTGTGGCATGAGGGCTACCGAAATATCACCGCCTTCGACTTCGCTTCCGAACTGGTCGAACAGGCCGTCAACCTCGCCCAGGAACAGGGCATCGACGGCATCACCTTTTTCCAAGCCGACGCCACCGACCTGAGCACATGTCACTTAATAGGTGACATGTCATTCGATGGCGCGCTCTTCATGTTCAACGGCCTGATGCAGATCCCCGGGCGCGAAAACCGCCGGAAGGCGCTGCGCGAGCTGCATCGCGCGTGCCGGCCGGGGGCACCGTTTCTTTTCACGACCCACGACCGCGACGATCCGAAGGACGTCAAGGAATGGGCCAAGGAAGCCGCGCGTTGGGAACGCGGTGAGCAAAATCCCCGCCTCCTTGAATTCGGCGACCGCTACTTTAGCGACGACACCGGCAACACGTTCATGCATCTGCCTGACCGCCGAGAGGTGCTCGATGATCTCGCCGCCACCGGCTGGACCCACGTCCACGACCGCACTCGCAACGAGCTCGCCAGCGAGACGCCCAAGGTCCGCAACTTTTCCGACAACTGTCGGTTCTGGGTCGCGCGAAAGTCTGATCCGGTTTGAAAGGTGGGAGGGGCGTTAAGCCCCGACTTCAGTGCGGTCAATATCCAGTCGGGGCGTAAAGCCCCTTCCCCATCCGGATCGCGTTTGCCCAAAGATCTCTCAGGCTTTCGCACAAACTATCAAGCACCCGCTGGCGGATTCTGCTAAGCTCCAAGCTACACCCCATGAATTCCGGCTTCGCCCACCTGCAGATTCCCGATCCTGTCTTTGGCGGCACGTTTCCCGCCATCGTCCAATATCCAACGACACAACCCGTCGCCGGCGTGACCATCGGGCCATACAACTGGGAGGCGACCCTCGATGCCCCGCCGGCCACCGGCCGCTTTCCAGTGTGTGTGATTTCGCACGGCGCAGGCGGTTCGCATCTGCTTTATCGCAGCATCGCCACGCACCTCGCCTGCTCCGGCTGGCTGGTGGTCTGCCCGGAAGCGCCCAAGGACAACCGCAACGACCGCTCTCTTTCCTATTCGGACGAAGCCGTGACCAACCGCTGCCTCCAACTCACCAGAACGCTGGACGCCATCCTCGCGCACCAACAATTCGGTCCCCTCGCCGATGCACAACGTGTCGGCATCGTCGGTCACTCGCTCGGCGGATGCGCTGCCTTGGCGCTCGCCGGCGGCCAACCTTGGTCGCGAAACCGCTCCCCTATCCCCGTGCAGCCCGATCCCCGGTTCCGCGCGGCCGTGCTCATGGCACCGGCCACCGGCTACTATCGCGGCCCCGGCGCACTGGAGAAAGTATCCGGCACTTTTCTGGTCCTCACCGGTGAAAAGGACCCCGACACTCCGTCCGAGGAAATTCGCCAGGACTTGAGCACGCTCCCTTCGACGGTTTCCAGCGAACTCGTCGTCGTTCGCGGGGCGGGCCATTATTCCTTCCTCAGTCCTTTTCCCGCCTCCATGCGCGCTCCCGGTTTCCCTCCCTCGCAAGATCCCGAGGGATTCGACCGGGACAAGTTCCACACCGAGCTGCCGGGCATCATCGAGAGCTTCCTCGCGAAGTCGCTGCCGCGCGCCTGAACCCGCCACGCCGATCCCGCATGAACCACTACCGGCAGGCCGTCCTCCGCAGCCTCGACGCGATCGAGCGTGGTTTGCGAGGCCCGCTCGCGCTCCACGCGCTGGCCCGGCACGCCGGCTTTTCGCTCTGGCATTTCCATCGCGTTTTCACCGAACACACCGGCGAATCCCTCGGCTCCTACCTGCGCAAGCGTCGTCTCACCGCTGCCGCCGAGGATCTCGCCCGCACCGACCGCAGCATCCTCGACATCGCCCTCGATTACCAATTCGAGTCGCACGAAGCGTTCACGCGCGCCTTCAAAGCCGCCTTCGATTCCACCCCGAGCGAATTCCGTCGCACCGGCAAACTCGCGTGGTTGCGCACGCGTCCGGAACTCACGCCCGTCCGTCTCCGCACTCTCCCGCGCCAAACCACTATGAAACCCACGATTATCGAACTGCCCACCCTCCACCTCCTTGGCCTGAGCGCCCGTATCGTTCCGCCGATGTCACCCGACGCCGACAACCTCGACGTGGTGCCGAAACTTTACCAGCGCTTCTGCCCGCTGATTCCGACCCTGCCCCCGATGCAGGACAAATACGTTTACGGCGCCGCCCGCTATCCATCCGACAAGGACCGCCGCCATCCGGACGAACGGGAATACCTCGCCGCGATCAACGTCGCCGCTGGCACCAAGGCCAAGCCCCCGCTGGAAATGTGGCGCATTCCTGCCGGCACCTACGCGTGTTTCACGCACCGCGGTCCCGTCGCCAATCTTGGCGACACCATCAACTATGCGTTCGGCACGTGGCTGCCCCGCTCGAAGTTCGTTCACGGTGACAGTCCCAATCTCGACCGACAGGACGAACGTTTCGGCGACGGCGGCAAGGATTGCGAATTCGACTTCCTGATGCCGGTGCGTCCGAAGTGAGCCGATCGGCAATCCGTTCGCGATGCGTCGTCGGTTTCTCCTTCGAGCGCGCCAACGAAATCAGCGAGCGAGTTTTGCTTCGAGCCCCGCCTTCACCGCCGGCCATTCGCTCTCGACGATGCTGAACATCGCCGTGTCGCGCTCATAGCCATCGTGAGCGCGCAACATCTGCTTGCGCAGGATTCCTTCGTAAACCGCCCCAAGCCGCAGGATGGCCGCACGCGACTGCGCGTTGTTCGCATCGGTTTTGAGCTGAACACGCAAGGCACCCCAGCCATCGAAGGCCTCGCGCAACATCAGGTATTTTGCCTCGGTGTTGACCGCGGTGCGTTGCGCCTCGGGCGCGATCCACGTCCAGCCGATTTCCAAACCGCGGTGCGGACGCCGGATGTCGATGAAACGCGTGGAACCGACCACCTTCCCGTCGCTGCGTCTCACCGTGGCATAGGCCACCTCGGTGCCGGCAGCCTGCGCCCGCAAGGCATCGTCGATCCACGCCCTCACATCCTCCACGGAAGTGAATGGTGGAATGAACAGGTATTTGAAAATCACCGGCTCTCGGCCGGCCGCCAAAAGCCTTTCAGCATGGCCAAGCGTCAGCGGTTCGAGCCGCACATGACGGCCTTCCAAGAGGACAGGTTGGGGATCAAAAGCCATGCGCGAAACCTACCAGACAGCCCTGCCCACCCAAGTCCCAATCGGGAACTACCAGCACAGCGGTCGCCTTTCTTGTGGGAGCGAGATAAGCCACCCGTCTGCCCGGTCCACCCTGCTCTTATTTGTGCCCGTCGCACTTGCCGGCCCCCGCGCAGCCTGCCAAGTTGGACCCCATGCCTCCGCTGCTCACCGACCGCGCCCTCTTGTGGCTCGGTGCCCTGCTCTACCTCGCCGGATTTTTGACCGGCCTGTTGGCGCTGCTCCGGCGTCCCAACTCCCCGGCCCCCCGCACCCTGCTCAACTCCCTGTTGGTCGCCGGCTGGCTTGCGCAAATGTCGGGTCTCTACATTCGCGGGCTCGCTACGGGTGGCTGCCCGCTCGGCAACACTTTCGAACTGGTCCAATTCGTCGCGTGGTCCGCCATGGTTGTGTATTTCTTTGTGGGCACGGCCTTTCGCGTCAGCCTGCTCGGTCTTTTCACCGCGGGCTATGCCGCCGCGCTCGCGTTCATTTCGCTGCTGATTCCGGTGTGGGATTCCACCCGCGGACAGAAAATCTTTGGCGACAATCCGTGGATCGAGGTTCATGCCGCGCTCGCGGTCTTCAGCTACGGTGTGTTCGGCTTGCTCGCCCTGACCTCCGTCATGCACCTCCTGCAGAACTGGAGCCTCAAGCACAAGCGCCTCAGCGGCCTGTTCTGGTTTCTTCCTTCGGTGGTGCAGCTCGATCAGATCAACCAGCGCATGCTCACGCTCGGCGTGCTGCTGCTCAGCTTCTCGCTCGTCGTCGGCGGCATCTGGTTTCGACAGGACATGGCTTCCGTCGATCTGCCCAAACTGGTCGTCACCGTCGGCGTGTGGGTCGCTTATCTCGTCGTGCTGCTGCTGCGCTGGCGCGCCTGGCTGGTATCCGTTCGTTTCTCCTGGGTTTGCCTCGTGATGTTCATGCTGGCCCTGCTTTCGCTCGGACCGGTGAACTCGAGCCGCAACCACGAGATTATCCTCACCCCCGCCGAACGCTGACGATGGAGCCCGCCTCGCCTGTCCTTTTTTTCCTCGGCGCCAGCCATCACACCGCGCCGCTCGCCGTCCGCGAGAAGCTCGCGTTGGACGATGCCCGGGCCGCTGCCCTCGCGGCGAAACTCCAGTCCACGCCCGGCGTGCGCGAGTTTGCTTTCGTCAACACCTGCAACCGGGTGGAGCTCTACGGCGTGGCGCAGAACCAGGATTCGCTCAACGCCCTGCGCAACGCGATCGCCGAGACCACCGGCTGCGCCCCGGCTGATCTCGACGGCGTGCTCCGGCAGCGACAAAACCACGAAGTCATCGCCCACCTGTTCGCCGTCGCCTCGGGCCTAGATTCGCAGATTGTCGGCGAGACCGAAATTCTCGGTCAGGTTAAGGGCGCCTACGACACCGCGCTGGCCCGGCATTGGACTGGGCCGGTGCTGAACCGCGTTTTCCAGAAAACCTTCCAAGCCGCCAAACACATCCGCACCCACACGCGCATCGGTGAGGGCCAGATCAGCGTGGCCAGCGTGGCCGTGGACCTCGCCGGCAGGATCTACGGCGCACTAACACCAGTGAAAGTGCTGGTCGTCGGTGCGGGTGACATCGGCCTGAAGACCGCGCAGGCGTTTCAAAGCCGCGGCGCAAAATCCATCACTGTCGCCAGCCGCACACTCTCCAAAGCCGAGGAAGCCGCCGCTGCCGCCGGTGGCTGGGCCGCGAGCATGGCCGAATTGCCAGAGATTCTCGCCGAAGCCGACATCGTCGCCAGTTCCACCTCCGCCCCCGATTTCGTCATCACGCGCGACCTCGTGGCCGGTGCGATGCGCAAACGCGCCGCCCGCCCCCTGTTCCTCGTGGATCTCGCTTTGCCGCGCGACATCGATCCAGCCGCGGCGGGCCTCGCCAACGTGTTTCTCTACAACCTCGACGACCTCGCTAGAATCGCCGAGCAAAACCTCGCCCAGCGCGAGGCCGAAGTCAGCCGTTGTCACGCCATCCTCAGCGAACGCACCGCCGCCCTCTGGCCACAGGTAGCGCGCAGCCTGCAGGAGCCTTGAGGCAGAGGGGCTACACACCCCGCCCTGTCGGGCACCCCTCTTAATAGAGGGGAATTTCGTCAGCGTGAGTTTTAAATCCCCTCTATCAAGAGGGGTGGCGCGAAGCGACGGGGTGTGTAACGATGGCGAAGTTGGCGTTTCTCTCCCCGCCTGGCGTGTTTGACAAACGCCGATTTCCTCACACCGGCACACCGCGGCGTTTGGCCAGCATCGTGCGCCCATAGTCGAGCGCGGCGGCCAAGTCTGCTTTCTTGATCGGCTTGGTGATGTAATCATCCATGCCCGCGGCGAGACACTGCTCGCGATCGCCCACCATGGCGTTTGCTGTGAGCGCGATCATCCACGGACGCGTCTTCGAGCGAGGCCGCGCCTCAACAACACGACGCGCCGCTTCCAAGCCGTCCATTTCCGGCATCTGCATGTCGAGGAAAACGATGTCGTATTCCTTCTTCTCGATGGCTTCGAGCACCTCGACGCCGTTCCACACGACGTCAGTTTGATAGCCGATCGTTTTCAAGAGATTGACGGCCACCTTCTGATTGACCGCGTTGTCTTCGGCCAGCAGCAAACGGACGTTTTGTCCGGATACCGGCGCGGTCGTCGTCGGAGTCACCAGCGCGGTTTCGGCCTGCACCGGACCGAGCGCCGCGGAAATCGCCTCGAAAAGAACAACCGGTTTAAGCGGCTTCGCTACTTGTCGGAGCGCGACGTCTTCCGGCACGCGCTGACCAAGAACGGAAAGCAGCAGCATCGGGAACTTGCCCGCCGGATAAGCCTGCTGGATGTGTCGCGCGAGCGACACGCCATCCATGCCCGGCATCTGCGCATCGAGCAGCGCCAAATCGAAAGTCCGGCCGGTGGCGAGCACCGCGAGCGCATCCTTGCCTGAGCCAACAGCGTGCGGCTCCAAGCCCCATCGCAGCATCAAATCGAGCAGGATCATGCGACTCGTAGAATTGTCGTCCACGAGCAGGATACGTTTGCCGCCGATCATCGCGCGCACGATCTGCGGATCGGGCTTCGGTGTGCCGGGCAAGGCACCGAGCGTGACCGTGAAATGGAAAACTGAACCGACACCGGGTTCGCTCTCGACCCACATGCGACCACCCATGAGCTCCGCGAGCTTTTTGCTGATCGCGAGACCGAGGCCTGTGCCACCGTATTTGCGCGTGGTCGAAGCGTCCACTTGGCTGAACGACTGGAACAACCGCCCGATCGCATCGGCCGGGATGCCAATACCCGTGTCGCGCACGGCAATGTGCAGGCTTATCGGACCATCTTCGACCATGCCACCGGTCTCGGGCTCGACGCGCACGACAACCTCGCCCTTTTCGGTGAACTTGAGAGCGTTGCCCACGAGGTTGAGAATAATCTGGCGCAGGCGCGTGATGTCGCCGCGCACCATGGCCGGCGTGCCATCGGCGATTTCGTAGAGCAGATCGAGCTGCTTCTCACCCGCGCGTGAAGCCATCAGGTCGAGCGCGCCTTCGACGCAATCGCGCAGCGCGAAATCAGCGCGCTCGAGTTCGAGTTTGCCCGATTCGATCTTCGAGAAATCGAGAATGTCGTTGATGATCGTGAGCAGCGCCTCGCTGCTCAGGCGGATGGTCTCGGCAAAATCGCGTTGCTCGCGGTTGAGCGGCGTATCGAGCAACAGGCCGGTCATGCCGATGATGCCGTTCATCGGCGTGCGAATCTCGTGCGACATGGTCGCGAGGAACTGGCTCTTGGCCACGTTGGCGAGGTTGGCCTCGACCACCGCCGTCTGCGCCCGGTCCATCGCAATCTCGATTTGCTCGTTGAGCGATTCGGCACACTCAACCGCACGGCGCATTTCTTCCTGGTGGTGTTTGCGCTCAGTGATGTCGGTCAGGGTGAGCAGGAGATCGCCCGTGCGTCCGTCAACCGTGCGTTGCATCTGCAACGTCACCTGTCGCCAGGCCACGGTCTCACCCAACTGGCAGCGCAACTCGAGATCGAGTTCGTCAGCCTGACCCGTGCGAATCTGGGCGAGGCTCGCGACGAAAGCTTCCCGATCTTCCACGTGCACCGAATCGGCCAGCGCGTCCACCGAACCGATGTTCTCGCGACGGAGACCCGTGAGCCGGCCCAAAGCTTCATTGGTCCAACACACGGCACCGACATCGGCCGGTTGCCAGCACACTCCGATGGGCAGGCTGTGCAAAATCGTGCTGAAGAAAAAATCCCGCGCCGCTGGCTCCGTCGGAATAAGCGACGAAGGCCAGCCCGGTGACCCATAGGCTGTGGCGAGAGAATCCATGGTGACTCCCTTGGCCAATCGGCATTTGGAGTGAAAACCGAAGTTTTTTTACACGCCAGCCAGGTGCCTTTCCATCCAAGTAACTACCGAGCCGGCCGTCGGTTGAGTCAGCAGCTCTCGCAAACGTTTTGCTTGCGCGGCCGTGCGCTCGCGGCGCGCGGGATTCTCGAGGCAATCCGCCAGCTCCCGGGCAAACACGTCGGCCTTGGCCGCTCCCTGAATGTATTCCGGATACATCGGCTCCTTAAGCAGAAGGTTCGCGATGCCGATATATTCAACCTTCACCAACAACCGCCCGAGAAAATACGTGAGCGGATCCGTCCGGTAGGTCACGACGCCCGGAATGCCCGCCAGCGCACAATGCATGGACATCGTGCCGCTCGACGTCAGCACAGCCGACGCGGCGACGGCGGAGTTTTCGCTCGTGCGTTGCAGGCGCACGTTCGCCGGCGGTTGAGCGGCTTTGAGCACGGCAAGGATTTCGTCGCTCGGATAAAGCACCACCGCCTCGCGTTTGGCGCCCCATGCGCGATAACCCTCCAGCAACACCGGAAAAATCCTCGCGACGGGTCCGCGGCGGCTGCCCGGCAGCAACAGAATGGGACCAGCGGGATCAAAGGTCACCGGCGCGGCGTAATCCGGCGCCACAAACGGATGCCCCACAAATTCGACCGGCAACGCGGTGTCGGCATAAACCGCCGGCTCGAACGGGAAAATCGCCGCCAAGCCGTCGAGGTGTTTCGCCATTTCAAAACGCCGGCCGGCGCGCGAAGCCCAGATTTGTGGGCTGATGTAGTAGAGCGTTTCCGTCGGCCCGCCTGCCTTGTGCGAATAGCCGCGCTCGAAGAGCCCCTTGGCGATGCGCAGGTTCAGGCCCGAAGAATCCACGAAGCACACCGCGCGCGGTTTGTAGAGCCCGACCCAGCTCACGATCGAAGCGATGAGCGCGCGATAATAGGAAATCTTCGCGATGACCGCGAAACCCATCGCCGACTGGCCGGTGAGATCGCGCAATAGTTGCGCGCCCGCCGCCGCCAAGCGAGGTCCGCCGAGTGCGCAGACCTTCAGCGACGGATTCTGCTTCAGCAATCCACACACCATGCGCGCCGCGTGCTCATCGCCCGAGTGCTCGGCCGCGACGACCAACAAATCGACCGAACCGTGCTGCGGTGCAGGCAGACCTTCCTGAAGAGCGAGATTACTCACAGTCCATCCCTCCCGTCATCCTGAGCGCAGCGAAGGATCCAAGCTTTTGGCCTGCATGCGACGATCCACCTGGATCCTTCGCACGGCTCAGGATAACGCTGTCGGGTAAATGCTCCTTCTTCGTGCACTTCGTGTCTTCGTGGTGAAGCTTAACCCTGCTTCCGTCGGATTTCCTCCGTAATTGCGATCGCGACCTCGAGCGCAGACTTGCCGAGCGCGGCGCCGACCTTGGGCTGTTTCGTTTCGCTCACGCTCTCGAGGAAATGCGCCAGTTCGATGGCGAGCGGCTCGCCCTTTTCGATGGGGATTTCATGCACAGGCACCTTGTCCTCGCCGGCCTTGGCGAGGCCGACCTTCAGTTTCAGGCCATAGGCGATGATGTCGCTCTTCTTCACGAGGTGGCCCTTCTGGTTCATGAAATCGAGCGACAGATAAGCGTTGTCCTGAAAGACGCGGATCTCGCGGTTCTTTTTCAGGCTCATGCGCGAGGCGCTGAGGTTCGCCACGCAGCCATTCTCAAATTCGATGCGGGCGTTGGCGATGTCCTCGGTTTTCGAAAGCACGTTGATACCCACGCTGTCGATCTTGCGAATCGGCGATTTCACCAGGGCGAGCACGATGCCGATGTCGTGAATCATCAGGTCGAGCACCACCCCGACCTCCGTGCCACGCGTCTGGTAAGGCGCGAGCCGCTCGGTGGTGATGTATTGCGGACGGCCAGTGTGCTTTTCGAGATAACTCATCACCGGATTGAAATGCTCGATGTGGCCCACCTGCACGATGCGACCGGCTTTCTGCGCGGCGGCCAGCACGTTGGTGGCCTCCTCCAAAGTTGCGCAAAGCGGTTTCTCGATCAGCAGATGACAACCCTGCGCCAGCAATGGCAGCGCGACCTGTTCGTGTTTGTCGGTCGGCACCACGACGCTGACAGCTTCGCATGCGGCGCCGAGCTCCTCCAGCGTGGTGAAGCGGCGACAGTTGAATTTCGCGCAGATCTCCGCCGCGCGGACGTCGCTCGTCTCGTAGATGCCCGCGAGTTCGGCGCCGGGCAACGAGGCGTAGATGCGGGCGTGATGCTGCCCGAGCGAACCGACGCCGACGACGCCGCACTTGATCTTTGCTTTGGCCATGGGGGCAACGTAGCGGCGGAGACCTCCGCGGCCAGACTGTTTTGGTGGAACCTGCGCTCCGCGCAGGTTTTCCCGGGCCAGACCGCGTGGAACGCGGCTCCACCCTACTTCAATCCCGAAGGCAGTTGCGGACTGGAGATCAGCTCGGTGAAGATTTCCCAGCGACGGCCGGCGTTACCGCCGGCCCGGGCTTCGATGTGGTCGCGCACCAGCTTCAACCCATGGGTGTAGGTGATGAGATAACTGCGGTATTTCTCGGTGAACTTCATGCGCTGCTGCGCCCGGGCCGGGTCCATCAGGGCGTATTTCTCCAGCCAAGCGGCGGCCTCGGCGGCGCTCAACCGACCATCGAGGTATTCGCGAGCGGCCTCGTCACCGGCGAAGCTGAGCTGCTTGGTCAGCGCCTGGATGTGATAATATTCATCCACCCGCGCCGGATCGAGGCCCGCTAGCGGAAAGAGCACGTCACGTTCGAACGCCAAACGCTCGACGCCGGGAAAAGCGACCTCAATGCCATAATTGGCGCTGCCCTCGGCAATGATGGCGTTGGGGCCGAAGAGCGGATTGACGGAAAACTCAACCCAGCCGCGCTCCCGCAGGAGTTTCTGCTCGATCAGTGAACTATAAACGTGGTGTCCGGGGTAACCTTCGTGGGCCGCCAGATCCACCGCGCGATCAATCAAGATAGGCAGGTCGGTATTGATTTGGATGCGACTGTGGGCGCCGCCCTGATACCAATTGTAACCGCTCCACGATTTTCCGGTCACGTATTCGAGCGTAAACTTTTCATCCGCGGGGAGTGGGATGCGCTTGAGGGTGCGAGCACGGGCCTCGGCGATCGCGGCTTGAAAGACCGTGTCGAGTTTCTCGGGCGGAATGATGAACTGGTTGCGATAGGCTTGGACGCGCGCCGCCACGGTGCCCTCGCCCGGCAGCGCCTGATCCAACTCGGCCAACACGGCGTCGTAGTGAGCGACGCCGTGCGTCGGAGCGACCGTATCGTAGATCAGACGCGATTCTTCATCGAAGGAGAGTTTCTCGCCCGCCACGAGTGCGAGCCGCGCCCGCAGCGCCTGGACGACCTTCGCCAAATAAGCGTGCCGCTGTCGCACAGCCACATCGAGACCAGCAGTGTCGAACGCAGCGAGATCGCGGCTCAATCCATCCAACCGCTCGCGCACGGCGGACAAAGGGGCTTTCTCCGCTTCGGCAGTGGTGCGCCATTCCGGCGGACCGTAATAGGCGTCCACGTAGTCGGCATCGTGCACACTAGCGGCCAGCGCGAGTTTCACGTAGGATTCGGCAAGAGGATTGAGGTCGGATTGGGAGTCGGCCATGGCGGCAGTCAGCAGCGCAAAGCTGCAAAGGATGAACCCGGGAATTCTCATGGGATCTATGAGATATGACCTAACACACCCTCGTGAAGCGTGAATTTCCGCGCGGCTCGCGCGGCGTGAGCGGGATTGTGCGTCACGAGCACGAGCGCGGCTTTCTCCTCGGCGCAAACTTCGAGCAACAACGCGATGACTTCGTCACCGGTGCGCTCGTCGAGGTTGCCGGTGGGTTCGTCGGCGAGGATGACCTGCGGACGATTCATGAGGGCGCGGGCGACGGCCACGCGCTGGCGTTCGCCACCGGAAAGTTGCGAAGGCAGGTGGTGGCCACGTTCACCAAGACCGACGCGCTTCAGCAGGGCTGCGGCGCGCGCACGTTCGTCCGCCCCTACCCCGCCGACGAGACGCGCGGCCATGAGCACGTTGGCGAAAGCATCAATCTCAGGAATGAGATAGTAGGCTTGGAATACCATGCCGAGAAAACGGCCGCGACGCGCGGTAAGTTCGCCGAGACTCAAGCGATGCGCCGCTTCGCCGCCCCAGAAGAGTTCGCCCGCATCAGGACGGTCGAGACCAGCGAGCAGATTGAGCAGCGTGCTCTTGCCCGAACCGGACTCACCGCGAATGGAAACGCTTTCGCCCGGGGCGATGGAGATGTCCACGCCAGCCAAAACCCCGAGCGCCTGATCGCCGCTCGGATAGGTCTTGGACAACCCTACGGCGCGGAGAACCGCGCCACCGGTGGAACTCCCAACGTTCAACGTCGAACGCTCAACGTCCAGGGATCGATCAGCGGTGGCCATGGTTCGGAATGAAAGTTGAACGTTGAAAGTTGAGTGTGGGATGTTGCGTAGCATCTACTCGCTTCGCAACGCCTCCACGGGTTTGAGGCGCGCGGCGCGCCAGGCGGGAATCAGGCCGGCGAGCGTCGCAGCGAGAATCGAAAACACCACGATGATCACCACGTCCTTCGGATCCGTATAGGCCGGCAGGTTGCTGAACTGATAGAAACGCACGAAAGCCTCCTCGCCCATCGTCAGGCGCGCAATGAAACCGACAATGGCGTTGCGCCAATGGAGCAGCGCGAAACCGAGCACGAGACCGACAATCGTGCCCGCCACGCCGATGAAGCAACCTTGCACGCAGAAACTCGCAGCGATGGCCCGCGCACGTCCACCCATCGCGCCGAGCAAGCCGATCTCACGCGTCTTGCGCACTACAGTCACGAGCAGGGAACTGGTGATGGAAAACGCAGCCACGACGATGATGAACGTGAGCAAAAAGAAGATCATGTTGCGCTCGAAACTCAGCACCGCCTGGAAGTCGGCGTTGGCCTCGAACCAGGTGAGCGCACCCACGCCGGTGGGCAATGCGCCGTTCAGCCGGGTGGCCACGACATCGGCATCAGCCCCGGGCTTAAGGCGGACGCTGTAGCCATGGACCATTTTCTCGAGTCCGTAGAGATCCTGCATCAGGCGCAGCGGACAGATGACGGTGGAGCTGTCGAGCTGCTGATGGCCGATCTGGAAGATGCCGGCCACGCGGACCTCACGCGGCAGGAGCACTTCGTTGTTTTTCATGCGTTCGAGCATGAGCGGTGTGTAGATGCTCACCATATCGCCCGGGCGAACCCCGAGACCACTCGCCAGCAACGAACTCAGGATGACTGAATCGTCATCGAGGTCGTCCAACGATCCCGCGGTCAAATAACGTCGCAACGGAATGACTTCCTGAATGCGTTCGAGGTCGAAGCCCTGCACAGCCGGAAACGACGGCCGACGGCCGTATTCCAGCATGACCACGCCCTGCGCGTAGGGCGCGAAGGCCGCGACGCCGGGATCGGTCGCCAGCACTTTTTCCACGCCGGCGGCGGGATCGATCAGGCCACGCGATTTCACCTGCACCTCGCCCTGGGTGTCGATGATCATGCGTTTGATCTGGTGACCGAAGCCGCCCATGACGCTCGTCGAAACCAGCATCAGCGCCACGCCCAAGCCGACGCCCGCCACCGAGATCAGCGTGAAGAACGACACCCGCCCCGTCGGGAACAGCTGCTTGAGGGCGAGATAGATCGGCCAAGGCATGGGAATCAGCAGTAAGCTATAAGCAGTAAGCCGAAACTGCTGGTTTGTTCCCCATGCTTAAAGCTTATTGCTTATGGCTTATCGCTGGCTGCGCCCTGCGGCCGCAGCGACGGGAACAGGATGACGTCGCGAATGCTCTCGGCGCCGGTGAGCAGGATGCAGAGGCGGTCGATGCCGATGCCCATGCCCCCGGCGGGCGGCATGCCGTGCTCGAGCGCGAGCAGGAAGTCGTTGTCGAGGTTCTGCTTCTCCTCGCCCACCTGCTTCTCAAACATCTCGCGCTGGATGAACGGGTCGTTCTGCTCGGAGTAGGCCGGGGCAACCTCCATGCCGCCAATGATGCACTCGAAGACGTCGATCAGGCCGGGGTCCTCGGCGTTGAGTTTGGCCAGCGGGCACAGTTCCTTGGGCAGGTGCGTGACGAAGGTCGGCTGGATGAGCGTCGGTTCGATCTTCTTGCCGAAGATCTCGTTGACGATCTCGTGCGTCTCCCAGCCCGGGTGGACGTCGAGGCCAAGCGCCTGCGCGGCCGCCGTGGCCTTGGCGCGGTAATCGGGCGTGTTGCGGAACGAGCTGAGCTTTGCGCCGCCGAGCTTGTCGCCCACGGCCTCGTCGATCAGGTCGAAGTAGCGCGCCTCGCGCCACTCGCCGGCGAAATTGATCATCTGGCCGCTGGCGGCGTGCTTGATTTCGGTCGTGCCGATGACATCGCGCGCCAAGTCGGCGAAGATCGCCTTGAGCAGGTCCATCATGCCGCGGAAATCCGAGTAGGCTTGGTAGACCTCGAGCATGGTGAACTCGGGATTGTGCTTGGTGGACACGCCCTCGTTGCGGAACACGCGGCCGATCTCGAACACGCGATCGTAGCCGCCCACAAGCAGGCGCTTCAGGCGCAGCTCGAGCGCGATGCGCAGGAAGAAATCCGCGCCGAGCGCATTATGGTGCGTGGTGAACGGACGCGCCGCGGCGCCGCCGGCCACACCCTCGAGCACGGGTGTTTCGACCTCGAGAAACTTCCGACCAGCCAGCGTCGCGCGGATACTCGCGACGATCCGGCTGCGCAGCATGAGACGCTTGCGGGACTCCTCGTTGACGATGATGTCGAGATAACGCTGGCGATAGATCTGCTCGCGGTCGGTCAGGCCGTGCCACTTCTCGGGCAGAGGGCGTAGCGCCTTGGAGACGAGCTTGTATTTGTCCACGCGCACGGTGATTTCGCCGCTCTTGGATTTGAAAAGGGTGCCTTCAGCGCCGATGATGTCGCCCAAATCCAGCTTCTTGAAAGCCAGGTAGGCCTCGTCGCCCACGAGATCCTTCTTCACGTAGAGTTGGATCTGGCCCTGCTGGTCGAGAATCTTGACGAACTGGCTCTTGCCCATGTCGCGGATGACGACGAGGCGGCCGGCAACCTTGACCGGCACGGTGTAGTCCTGGCCGTCCACGTAGGCTTTCAGCGCCTCGCCCGAGAAATGCGTCTGCTCGGCGTTGGCGCGGAACGGATCCGAGCCCGCGGCGCGCAGGTCCTGCAGCTTCTTGAGCCGCACGGCATGCTGGTCGTGGGTGATGTCCTGGGGGATGTCGCTCATGGAATGGCGCACGCTTGGCAACCCACCCGCCCGGGGCAAACGGAAAGTGAATTAGAACAACTTGCCGTTTTCTTGGGCGATATACACGCGATCCGCCAGCCGGTCGATGTAGATACGTCCATTGCCATGATCGTAAATGATAAGGCGATATCGCAGACCTTCATCAGGAAACTCCACCAAGGCTGACTGCTCGCCTAGAAACACAATTCTACATACCGCCACGTCGGCAGGCGCAAACCACTTCGGGGCTGCCTCCATACTTCTTTTTATCGCCTCAGTTGGCACAGTTTTCCATCCAAGGATTTTATCCATCACTTCACGTGCTACGGCCTGCTTTTCCTCCGCTTTCTCGTGCTGGAACAAATCTGCGATGACTTTATCGGAGCCAACAAACTCCAGCACAATTTGCTCCGCGTCCAAACCAGTAGCAATATAGAAACCGGCCCACTGCGCTTGGATCAGTGTCAATCCTTCGGGCGGAGGTATGCCGAAATAGTGCTCGAACGCATCGTTCCCTCGTTTGTGCCTTGTGCAACCGCTGACAAAGAGCGCAACCGCCAAGATCACAGCCAAACCACACGTTCTTTGGAACTTATTCATACCGGCAGTAAAATTAACCACGCCGCTCCTGCCAATAGCCCGGTTTGCGCCGCAAATCCATGATGGCCCAGACGATAATCTCGTCCCGTTCAATCGTGTAGTAGATGCCAAATGGAAACTGCCGGACAAGATAACGACGCACATCGCGTTCAACCACGCGCCAAACCGCCGGTCCGGTCCGAACTTGAGCGATACCTGCTTCTATTTGCACCACAAACGCCGCGGCGAGCTGCGGCGATATTTCGAGATATTGCAGGGCCGCGGCGAGATATTCGTCGCGCGCCGCGCGGTCCAGGCGAAGCCTCATCTCCGGATGGCGGCCCGGATTTGTTTCAGTGCTTCATCGCCTTCGATCAGTTCCGTCCGGCCGGCCAGATAGGCCGCCCGGCGTTCCTCCACGGCGTGCAGATGCGCCTGCTCAACCTGCGGATCAAGGGTCGTGACCAGACTCTCGACCAGCTTTTCGGCCAGTTGCTCACGCTCGGCGGCTGGCAGTCGCAGCGCCTCATCGAGAACTTGGCGGGCATTCGCAGTCATGCCTCCCAAGGCATCCCGAAGCCCTGACGAGTCAAGGCCACAGTGCCCCCGCCCCCGGCTTGCGCGCGCCATCCAGGCCGTCATCATGCGGGCATGCACCCGCTCATGCTTGCCCTGATCGCCAGCGCCGGCCTCGGTGCGCTCATCGGCCTCATCCGCCAATGGAGCGAGCAGGCCAACCGTCCGCCGGGCGCGGAATACAGCGGCCTCCGCACCTTCACGCTGTGGAGCCTGCTGGGCTGCACCGGAGCGTTTTTCAGCGACCGTTATGCGCCCGCCCTGCTGCCCGTGCTGGTGGCGCTCATCGGGAGCTTTTTCGCCCTGCGGCAATGGTCCGCCGGGGCGACCAATCCAACCGGCAGCACGACCTTCGCCGCCTCGCTGCTCACGGTATTGATCGGCGCGATGGTTTACTGGCAGCACCATCAGGAGGCCGTGCTCATCGCCGCGACCACCGGCGTGCTGCTCGGTCTCAAGACCCGCATCCACGCCCTCACGCGCGCGCTCACCGAAGCCGATGTCCACGCCACGCTGCAGTTCATCGCCATCACGGGCGTGATCCTGCCCCTCGTGCCCAATCGCGATCTCGGGCCGTTCGGCGCGTTCAACCCCTATTCCACCTGGCTGATGGTCGTGCTGATCTCCGGCCTGGGCTTCACGGGCTATGCAGCCATGCGCCTGCTCGGCGCCTCGGCGGGCATCGGCGTCACCAGCCTGCTCGGCGGCCTCGCTTCCAGCACGGCCACGACGCTCGCTTTCAGCCGCCGCAGCCGGGAAGACCCGGCGCTGTCGCGACACTACGCCCTCGCGGTGATCGCCGCCTGCAGCATGATGCCGCCGCGTCTGCTCGTGGTTCTGGGCGTGCTCAACCCCGGGCTGGCCTGGCGGCTCCTGCCGGCCTTCGCCCTGCTGCTCCTGCCCGCGGCGGTTTACGGCCTGTGGTTCTGGCTGCGGCGACCGGCGACCGAAACCGTGGCCGCACCCGCGCTCGCCAACCCGCTGAGCCTCGTCACCGCCATCAAGTTCGCCGCGCTCTACGCCGGCATCGGTTTCCTCGTGAAAGCGGCAGCCAGCTTCGAAATGCTGCGCACCACCCTGCTGCCGCTCAGCTTCGTCTCGGGCCTCACCGATGTGGACGCCATCTCGCTTTCCGTGGTCCGCGGCCTCAACGACGGCCACATCCCGCTGCTGTCCGCCGCCCACGCCGTGCTGATCGCCACGATCAGCAACACCCTGCTCAAGGCCGGCCTGACCGCCGCCCTCGGCTCGCCGGCCCTGCGTGTCACCGCCGGCGGCGTGCTCGCCCTCACCGCCCTGTGCGGCGCGGCCGGCTGGTGGCTCCTCGGCTGATTGACTTGGTAATCGCTGTGCGGTCGCGGCTAATACCGCCGCCTTGAACCGAAGATTGTCTTTGCCCCGGGGCTGACTTTTGTGGCCCCATCCTTCCGATGTCCGCCCAACGCAAACCCGACTGGCTCCGCGCCAAGCTCCCGACCGGCCCCGCCTACAACGCGACCCGCCGGATGGTGGAGGACAACAAGCTGCACACCGTCTGCCAGAGCGCCCAGTGCCCCAACCTCGGCGAGTGCTGGTCCCGCGGCACAGCCACGGTGATGATTCTGGGCAACATCTGCACCCGCTCCTGCAATTTCTGCGCGATCCAGAACGGCCGTCCCACCGAGCACGACCTCGGCGAACCCGCCCGCGTGGCCGACGCCGTCGCCAAGATGGGCCTGCGCCACTGCGTCGTCACCTCCGTCGCCCGCGACGACCTCAAGGACGGCGGCGCCAGCGTCTGGGCCGCCACCATCCGCGCCATCCGCTACAAGAACCCGCACTGCGCCATCGAGGTGCTCACGCCCGACTTCGTCGGCAAGCTCGACCAGGTGGACATCGTGCTCGCGGCCAAGCCCGACATCTTCAACCACAACCTCGAGACCGTGGAGCGCCTCCAGCGCGCCGTGCGCGTGCAGGCCCGTTACGACCGCTCGCGCGCCGTCGTGCGCCACGCCAAGAGTCACGGCTTCACCACCAAGACCGGCATCATGCTCGGCCTCGGTGAGAAGCCCGAAGAAATCGAACAGACCCTCCGCGACATTGCGGCTGACAAAACCGACATCCTCACGCTCGGCCAGTATCTCCAGCCCACGCCCCAGCACTGGAAGATCGACCGCTGGGTGCCACCGGAGGAATTCGCGCATTGGAAGAAATTCGGCCTCGAACTCGGCATCGGCGTCATCGAG
Organism: Opitutales bacterium; assembly: GCA_044507675.1. Lineage (GTDB taxonomy): Bacteria > Verrucomicrobiota > Verrucomicrobiia > Opitutales > Opitutaceae > Lacunisphaera. The sequence continues at coordinate 40,197 of JBIQJF010000035.1, forward strand.
AGCGGCCCGCTCGTGCGCTCCAGCTACCACGCCGACGAGCAATCCGCCAAATACACCGGCGAGGAACACCTGAACGTCCGGCCGACCTTGGCGCAGGTCTGACGCGCTGCCGGTTTGCCTTTCGGGCGGAGGCTCGTTTGCTGCCCGGATGCGTTCCCCGACGCCACCCCATCGCCAGGCCGGCAAGATCCTCGGCCTACTCCTGATCGCCGGATTCATCATCGCCGTCGCCGCAACCGTCTTCGTGCAGATCGAGCGGTGGCCCGAATCCTCGCCCGTCTCGCGCGGCGCCCGCCTCGCCGAAGAGGCAGGCTGTTTCGCCTGCCACGGACGCAGCGAAGAGGAACCTCGCTTCAATCTCCGGCTCGCCGCCCCGGGCGACTGGCGCAGCAAGAACAATCCTTCGTTGTGGGAGGGCGAGATCACCGAACTGAAAGTGCTTGTGGACTGGATCGCCCATGGCGTGCCCGCAGACGAGGCCGCGAAGCACAAGCATCTCTTCATTCGCATGCCCGCCTACAAGGACCGGCTCTCGCCCGGTGAAATCGAAGACATCGCCGCGTGGATTCTGGCGGAAGGATTGAAAATCTGGGCTGATCCAAAATCCGTGAAGCTTCCTCCCGCCGGCCAGACGCTCACATCCGACCAGTTGTTCATCGCCGGCGACGCGCTTTCGCGCCGCCACGGTTGCTATCAGTGCCACGGCGAACTCGGACAAGGCGGCGTGGCCAACCCCGATTCACTCAAAGGCTACATTCCCGGTTTTCAAGGGAGCGATTTCCTCAAACTCACCGCTGACGGCGACCGCGCCGAGATTCTTCATTGGATTGATCATGGTCGCGGTCGCGCCATCGAGTCGGGTCCGCTCGGCCGCATCGCGAAGAGATTTCTCGATGGTCAGGCCATCCCCATGCCGGGCTATGGCGACCAGCTCTCCGCCGCGGAAAAAGAGCTACTTGCCGATTACCTTTTGCTGCTTAACAAAACGGGACCGCTCTCCGCTTCGGAAATCGAGCGACTCACCCAACTCCTCATTCCCCAATCATGATTGTCCGCCGCATCCTGGTCTCCGCCGTCCTCACCTTTGTCGTCGCCAACCTTTCCGCCAATCCGAAGGCGGATGCCTTGGTGCCTCTCAAACCTGAAGTCCGCCAAGTGATCGATGCGAGCTGCGTCATGTGCCACGGCGAAGTGTTCGACGGTGAAAAGGAAATCCGCGACGACATCGACTTCAGCACCGATGAACTGCTCCGCCGCACGCTGCCCGACACCGGCAAGCTCAAGCAGGTGATCCTCGAGGACAAGATGCCGCACAAACCGCGCCTTTCCCGTCGTCTCCGCGGCAACACCGAGGCGCAAGCCCGTCTCGAAGCTCTCCGCGCCACCTACAACAATGAAAACCACAAGGCCGTGTTGCTCGACTGGCTGAAAGACATCACCGCCACCACGGGCGACAAGAAGGAGTAGCAGGCAGTAGCGGCAACCGCCGCGCCCGGGTTTGACGTGCCTTTGTTTATGTGGGAGGGACTTTACGTCCCGACATGCAGCGTGCTTCGCATCCACTTCGTCACGGCATAGTGTCGCTCCCCTGCTTCATGCCGGCCGGTCTGAATCACTGAGCCCATGAGGAAAGCCTCCTTTCTCCTCTGGCTCGCCGCGCTCGCGGTCGTCGTCGTGCAAGCCATGGCGCTGGCCACACGGTATTTTCAACCGTGGCTCGACGGCGATTACTTGCTCGTGCAGCGCTTCGCGGCCGACGTGCTTGCCGGCGTTTATCCGCTCTCGGGTTGGACCCTCAGTTCGTCACCGTATTTGTTTCCCGACTTTGCGCTGGGCATCTTCTGGCAGGCTGTGCTGAGCGGCGCGCCGCTGCTGCCATTTTATGCCGTGACGAGTTACGTCGCGCTCGCGCTGCTGGCCGGCTGGAGCCTGCGGCGTGCGCTCGGTCCGGATAACCACGGCTGGCTGCTTGGCGCGCTCCTCGTAAACGTCCTCCTCGCCTGCCAGGGAACCGCCGATCACGCCCGTTGGCTGTGGTGGCTCGGCACGGCCAACATGCATGGTGGCGCCGTGCTGCTCGGACTTGTCCAGTTCGCGCTGTGGACCGGGCCGGCGGAAACCGCTCCCATGCGCAGCCGACAAATTGTCGCCACCCTCCTGCTGTTTCTGGGGCTCGCCTCCGACACATTGCTGCTCACGCAATTCATCATACCACTCGGCGTGGCGCTGGTCGTGACTGCGCCGTCGCCACGTTGGCGGGCGCAACGATTGAGGGCGTTTCTGCTTTCACTCGGCGTCGCGCTGGCGCTGGTCGGCTTGCTGCGCGCGGCGCTGGCCCTCGCCAGCTGGTGGAACTTTCCTAATGTCGTGCGCTACGCGCCAACACCGGCGGCGATGGCCGGAGCTGCCGGACGCATGGCGGCAGATATCTTCGGTCCCGTCAGTTCAGCAATCCCAGGCCTTGTCCTGCTGTTTCTGATCAGCGTAAGCGCAACCCTCTGGCTCGTGCGCCGGAGCCAAAAATCCGGCGTGCAACAAACTTCCGAACAACGCCAAGCCGGCTGGTTTGCCGCGACCTGCCTCATCAGCACGCTCGCCCTGCCGGTGCTGGCCGTTTACTGGCAGAATCCGCAGCACGGACGCTACCTGCTGCCGTGCCTGGTCATTCCGCTGTGGTGGCTGCTGACCACGATTCCGTTCGCCAGGCTGCGCACGCCCTTCGTCGCCGGCATCGTCACGGCTTCGCTGCTCGGCCTGGCGGTCTGGCGCGCACCACAGATCGACTTTGCGAAGTGGGCCTGGCCGTATCCCGACAACGTTGCCGAATTGGACCGGCTTTTCACCGAGGAAGGATACGCTCACGGGCTGGCCGACTACTGGCACGCCAACCACCTGAACGCCGTTTCGAAAAAGGTCCGGCTCAATCAGGTGCGGCCCGACGGACGCGTGCAGTTCTGGGGTAACAATGCGTTTCATCATTTCACGCCCGATGCGTCCGGAATGATGCTTCAACCGCGACGCTACGAATTCATCATCGTCAACGACCTCGATCCGACGGCGTTGCGGATGAAATACGGCGAACCCAATCGCACGGTCATCGCCGGCGATTACGATGTGTGGTTCTACGACCAAACCGGTGCGGAGCGCCTCAGCTCGCTCGTGGACGCCGAGGTGCGCACCTTCCTCGGCGAGCGCCCGGGCACGGAGCGGATTGCGAGACCGTGATTGTAGGGCGGGGTCGAGGAACCCCGCCTTTGTTCGATAACAGTAACGCATCTGAGGCGGGGTTCGGAGACCCCGCCCTGCTATGAGGCCGAAGTTGTCGATAGGAAA
>JBIQJF010000036.1:0-43268 GCA_044507675.1 Opitutales bacterium
CAACCCGGTTCGTGGACGGCTGCGGGATTACCGGGCCGGGCGTGGCGGTTTAGCTGGCTCGAGCTGGATTGCTTCGGCTCCCGCGTTCGCGGGCTTTTCGCAATGACAGGCGGCTAAAGACGGAGGACAGAGGACGGAAGACAGGAGTCAGAAGACGGAGGGTTGACCGCTGAATGCTGAAAGCTGAGCGCTTAATCGCTTACCGCTCGCACCGCACGCGCTCACCACGCGAGCGTGCGAATTTGCGTGTTATTCCATCAATTCCGAAATGAGTTGTTGGAATCGTGGCAGGAGTTGTTCGGGCGAGCGGCCTTCCGTCGGCTCGGCAAGGGCTTGGGGTCGGTAGCCTTCGCTCGTCAGCCGGGCCAGAAGCGGGCTCAACGCGCGATTTAGTTCGATGGCCTGAAGGTCGGGAGAGTAGGAGCCGAATTCCGGCGAGGCCAGCAGGTCGTGAAACCGACGGATCGCGGTGAAGAGCACCGCCCACGGCACCCACCGGGGAAACTCCGCCGTTCCGTTGGGCGACCACGTGAGCAAAAATCGCCATGGTTCGCGCGGGATGACGAAATGCTTTTCCCGGCCTTCACGAGTCGCGAAGATGTGCCCGGAGAATTCGAGTTCGTTGAGGACGTTTTGCACGGATCCGCGAAAGTATCCCGTTTCGCGGGCAATCTGGGCGGGATGACCGGACTCGTGGGTCAAAAGCCACGCGAATACTTCCGCCCTCGACTGCCGCCCGAAGAGGGAGCGCATTTTCAAAAGGAACGAGGCGGGTTGATTGGGTTTGGGCGGACGGCTGAGGCCTCTTTTTTCCATCGGTGGCCGCAACCAGCCCCAATGGCGGAAAATTTCATCGGATTGGTTCGGCACGATCAGGTGCGGAAAAAGCGGCTGCAGTTCACCCACCGTGCCGGGGCGCTTGGCCAGGACTTTCCACTTCGCGTGGGCCGAATCCCCGGCCATATGCCCGGCCAGTGCTCCCAGAATGGTGGCATCGCCCAATTCGAACTCGTGCTGCATTCGGGCGAGGCGAAGCACATTGATCCAGCTCCCGTTTTGCTGGAGCCAGTCCGCCATCTCGTCGAAGAGGCGTGCATCGTGGCGCGCAAACACGGTCGAGAAGAGGATGAGCGCTTCGGGGTCGACGATGGCTTGGCCGCCCGGGACTACATGCCCGGACACACCAAGCGCGGACCATTGCTGCCACAGCAGGCCGACGAGCGACTGGCGGAGAGCCTGATTAGAGCCGGGCAACGAGGTTTTCCGCACAAACACATTAAAAATAATCAATATGAATATTTCAACTATATAAATTCATCTATAACGTCCATAACGGCTTATCGAGTGCTTCGGTCTGAAGGCGGTTTAGCTGGCTCGAGCTGGATTGCCACGGCTCCCGCGCGGGAGTCTCGCAATGACAGGCGGCTAAAGAGGGAGGACGGAAGACAGAAGTCAGAAGACGGAGGGCTGACCCGCTGACAGCTGACCGCTTATCGCGCTGACCACTGACCGCTCGCACCGCACGCGCTCACCGCGCGAGCGTGCGAATTTGCGTTTCACGCCGGGCCGCGGCGTGGAGTGGTCTGCTGGCTGATACGGGCGATGGCACTGTGGAGCGTGTTTAATTCCACGGGCTTGGTGAGGTGTTCGGAGAAACCGGCGTCGCGGGCGCGCTGGATGTCGTTCTCGGTGCCGTAGCCGCTCATGCAGATGGCCTTCAGGTCGGGGTCGATGGCCCGGATCCGGCGAATCAATTCGTAACCGTCGAAATCGGGCAGGCCGAGGTCCGAGACGAGGAGGTCGAACTTTCCGGGGGCGATGAGCTCGATGGCGCGCTCGGCTGAGGCCACGTGCTCGACCTTGTGCCCGGCGCCTTGCAACAGGCGGGTGATGACGCGGCCGGTGTCGGGATGATCTTCCGTCAGCAGGATGCGCAGGGGCGTGAGCGGGGCGGAGGTCGGGGCGGGCGAGTGGGTGGCCGAACGCGCGCCGGGCGCGCCGGACAACACGGGGAGTTCGATGACGAAGGTCGCGCCGTGGCTCGCGCCGTCTGATTCGGCATGCAAGGTGCCGCCGTGCAGTTCGACTATGGTCCGCGCAATGGCCAGGCCGAGGCCGAGGCCGCCGCTGTGGTCGGCGGAGCCGCTGGCTTGAACCTGTTCGAACGGGAGGAAAATGCGCTCGAGGTCGGCGGAGGTCAGGCCGACGCCTTGGTCCTGCACGCGGATGACGATGCGCTGGTCGCGCCGCTCGGCGCTCACGGTGATCTCGCTGCGCGGCGGACTGAATTTGACGGCGTTCTTGAGCAGGTTCCAAAACACCTGTTGCAGGCGGGCGCTGTCGCCGAGGAGATGGCAGTCGTCAAGCGCGGCGAGGTTCACGGACAGCCGCTGGTCGCGGGCGTCGAGGTCGGGGGTGGTGATGTCGAGCGCGCTCTGCACCAAGGCGGCGAGGTTCACGCGCTCATGCTCCAGCAGCATCTTGCCGCGGGCGATGCGGGTGAGATCGAGCAGGTCGTCAACGAGGCGGTTTTGAATGCGGATGTTGCGGCGGATCATCGCGAGTTCCTCGCGGACCGCGGGCGGCAGGGATTCGTCCTTGGCCAGTGCGCCGGCCGCCGCGAGGACGGGCGTGAGGGGCGTGCGCAACTCGTGGGAGAGCATCGCGAGGAAGCGGTCCTTGGCTTCGTTGGCCGCCTGGGCGTCGCGGGCGTGGTGTTGCAGCGCGACCTGCCAGCGCTGCGCCTCGAGGATGGATCCGCATTGCGCGGCGAACCACTCGATCAGGCGGAATTGCTCCTCGCTCCAATGCGCGGGCGCGGTGCTGCAGGCGATCACGATGCCTTCGCGCCGGCCGGCGATGCGCAGCGGGGTCGCGAGCAACGAGCGCACGGGGCCGTCGGCGCCGAACGGGGCGTTCAGGGTGGGTTCGGCCGCGAGATCGGACACATACGCGGTGCGATCCTCTTCGAGCACCACATGACCGAGGGAACCCGCGACCGGCCAGCGCTCGGGCACGAGATGTGACTGGCCCGTGCGCGCGCGGAGTTCGAGTTGCGTGTCGTTTTGCTCGAGGACGGCGAGGGCGCTCGCGGGTCCACCGAGGATGGCGAGCGCGCGTTCGCAGAGATCAGCGAGGGCATCGGACGAGGTGTCGGGCCGGCGCGAGGCATCCAACATCGCTTGCAGGAGGTCTTCGCGACTGCGCATTCGCTGGTTGGCGTCGGAGAGTTCTTCGTTGTGCTGCGCGAGTTCCTCGGTCTGCGCTTCGATTTCCTCGTATTGCTGCGCCAGCTCTTCGCTCTGCGTTTTGATCTCTTCGTTTTGCTGCGAGAGTTCCTCGGCCTGGGTTTCCAGTTCCGTGTTTTGTTGCTGCAGCCGCTCGGTCTGCGCCTCGAGTTTGGCGTTTTGGGCGAAGATGCGCGCCCGGTCGCTTTCGATGCGTGCCCGATAGAGAATGAGGAAGTGCACCACGAGCGCGCCCAAGCCGATGTTGAACAGGGTCGTCGCGAAATATTGGCCCGGCTGGACGCCTTGAATGTCGAGGATGATGAATCGCGCGGCCTTCACGAAGGTCATGATGACAAACGCCGCCGTCATGCCCCACAGGTGCCAGCGCCGCTGCGACCACACGCACACCAGCAGGGGCAGCACGAAAGTCAGCGAAAACACGGAATCGGCAAAGAGCACGAGACGGAGCAATCCCCAGATGATCGTCAGGCCGACGACGACCGTGGTGCTCAGGAAAAGATTGGGGCGAGAGGGGGGACGACTCATGGGGTGTCTTTGCGGTAGATGCCGTTGGCGACCCGGGTCAGGAGCAGATGGCGCGCCGGATAATCGGCCTTGCCGACGACGAGGTAGCCGCCGGGTGCGAGCTCTTCGATCAAGGTTGCCCACAAACGGGTGGCGGCGGCCGGTTCAAGATAGATGGCGAGGTTGCGACACAGGATGAGATCCCACGGACCCGATTCCGCGGCGGTGAGGACGTCGGCCTGTTTCCAAGTGATGGCGCCGCGCAGGTCGGCGGACATGTGATGGCGGCCTTGCGCCATGGCCAGCGCGCCGGATGCGGAGAGCCGGCGACTTGCCTCCACCATAAAGGCTCCTTGGGCGGCGCGGGCGAGGGCGTCGCGGCGGCAATCGGTGCCCAGCAACTCGCAGGCGGAGAGTTGGCCCTGGCGCGCGAGCAGCATGGCCACCGAGTAGAGTTCCTGTCCGTCGGAACAGGCGGCGCTCCAGATGCGCGGTCGCGTCTGCCGCGCCAGCAATTCCGGCAGCAGCGTGGTTTCCAAGACGTGGAACACCGCGGGATCGCGGAAAAACTCGGTGACCCCGAGCAGAACGCTGCTCAGGGCCGTGCGGGCGAGTTCGGGGCGGGAGGCGATGCGGGCCGAGGCCTCGGCGAGCGAGCGCACGCCCAGCGCGCGGAAACACGCCGGCAACCGCCGGACCAGCGCGCGATCGCGATAGTGCCCGGCATCCAGGCCCGCGGCGCCGAAGAGCAGGGCGAAGAAGGCGCGTGCCTCCGGTGGCGCCCGATCGGCCGGTGAGGGCGCGCGGAGAGGAGGAAATGCGGGATTTCGTCTGGGTTTGGTGCGCGCGAAGCCCTTGAAAAAGAGAAAGGGGTTCAGCGAGGGCGTTTCCGCGCATGCGGCAACACACAGTGGCTCAAACGCGGGGCGTGGGTGTGTGGCCAGCAAAGTGGTTCACTATTCCGTGATTAATCCCAGAGAGCAAGGTAAAGGGCCGATACGACAAAGTTTTGCGAGAAAGAGGGGAACCAAGTCAGCGCGCAGCGTTCGCAAGGGCGCGTGCTCAGGATGACCCGACAAATGAATCATCCCCGAAACGTGTCATTCTGAGTGTAGCGAAGAATCCAGAGGGCTCTGTTCGAATTTCCATGGATCCTGTGGGCAGCCCGCTTGCGGGCGCATTGGCCGAGCGCGCGCAAGCGCGCTGACCCACAGCCTTGTTAGCGTGAGTTTGGGAGTCCCCTCTATGAAGAGGGGTGCCCGCAGGGCGGGGTGTGTGGTCTGTCATCGCGAGTTCGGCGCAGCCAGCCGTGGCGATCCATCTGACTCTAAATACAGCACCAAAATCATTCTCTTACTCATTCTCCTAATCATCCTCCGTCGCGGACGAGAGACGCCGCGGACAGAGAGAATGAGAAGGATTAAGAGTAAAGAGAACGATTGCGGCACGCCCGCGCTTTCGTCCCGCCTGCGCGGGACTCAAGCGCAGCTACGGCCCAGAGGACGGAGGACAGAAGACGGATGGCTGACAGCTGACAGCTTACCGCTCGCGCTTCGCGCGCTCAGCGCGCTGGCGTGAGGATTTGCGGGGTCACGACCTGACGCGGCGGGATGTCCACTTGGAGGACTTTCGCGCCGTCTCCGGGTCGGGCCGCGATCACCGGCTCTTCGCCTTTCGGAATCAGGAGCGCCTGATCCTTGCGGAGGATGGTATTCACTTCGCCGCGTTGCACCGTGATGGTGCCGTCCACGACGAAGAGCAGGTGTTTGCCCTGTGGAGCGGATTCGTGAAGCGAAGTTTCCTCGTCGGGAGCGAGCGTCAGCAGGGTGCATGCGAAGCCATCCTGGACGAGGACGGACTGGATGTTCGCGGGAGGAGCGATGGGCAGCGTAGCGGAGATAAACGATGTCATGATGGAAGGAGGGATGGAGGGTTGAACGAGATGAACCGCCGGCGCGAAGCCGGACGATCTGCGCGCACCTGCGCGCGGCGAGCGATGCGGCCAAGGCTGACCGCTTCGCGCAAAACAGGCACCGGCGCTCGAAGGCGGGCTGTATGTCCCGGAGGCGGGGAAGGCTGGGCCCTCGAGCCCGGCTCACGCGGGGCAGACTGCTCGCAGCACGAATCCGAATGCCCGGGAATGATGGGTCGCAATCGTCATAATGGAATCGAGTGCACGTTCACCATAACCTCACCGGCGCGAAATTCAAACACGGCTACCGAACAATGTCACTTAATAGGTGACATGTGCTCGTGGGGGCTGCCTGCGCAAACATGTCACCTATTAAGTGACATGTGGGATGAAGCACAGCGAGCGTGAGAATTTGCGTGATTCTCCCACACCCCTTTTCTTTCTGTGGGCAGCCCGCTTGCGGGCGCATTGACAGAGCGCGCGCAAGCGCGCTGACCCACATCCCACTGCATAGTTCGGGCTTCATAGAGGGGATTTTCGACGGCGCAACTCAGGGCACGGTCCGCGGGTGGCCGTAGTGATCGTGGAGGCGGTCGGCGTAAGCGATGTCCATCGTCTGTTGTGGGTCGTAGGTGGGGCTGCTCTTGATCAGTGACTGGTCGATGTCGGAGCGAATTTTGGATTGGGCCCAGTCGATGTCGGCAACCCATTGCGGCGAGATGACGACCTTGCGTCCCGGCCACCAGCTGCGCGTGTCGATCACGAGATAGCGCAGCGTCCAGGATTCATCGTCCATCAACACATCATCCACGTGGCCAATCTCGCCGTCGGGGCCTTCGAGGCGATCGCCGATGATTTCGCTCGTGCTGCGCAGGTGCGGATCGCCCACGGGAGCACGACGCGGCGCGGCGGCCGCGGGCGGCATATACAGCGAGCCCCAATACGGCGGCCAGCCGTAGTGTGCGCGCAAGGCTTCCTCGTGTTGTCTTGAGACGGGTTTCGCGGTGTCGATGCCGGGGCTGGTCTTGACCTGCTCGCGGGTGAGCCGCACCGGAATCGTTTCGCCTTTCCAATCGGGAACGCCGAGGGCCTCGGGCGAAATCAACACCCTCTGCCGGTTGAACCAGCCGCCGGTGCCGACGACGAGGTAGCGCACGGTCCACTGATGGTCGTCGAAATAGAAATCGCGCACCGTGCCGATCAGGCCGTCTTCGGCCCGCAGTGTGTGATTCAGAAGTCCCTGCACGTTGCGCAGCATGAAGCGTCAGGGTCGGGCCGGCGGCGGCTTCGCCGGCGATTCATCGAGATTGAGCAGCCGTCCGTCCGCATCGACGTGAATGCGTGGGTTGATGCCCTTGGCGCGAAACTGCACTTCGTAAACGGTGCGGCCGTCGCGGATTTCGCGATCGATGTCGGCCACTTCGCGACCGCGCGCTTCGCGAAGGATGGTTTGCCGGACGGTGGCCGGTAGCTCCGCGAGCGTGGGCGACGGGCCGTAAACGACCGGGGCGGGCGTGCTGGGATCGAGCGCGAGTCCCGACGATGTGCCGCGCTCCGTCAGCAATTCTCCTGTTTCCGCGAATCGCAGCTGGGGATTGATCGCGTTCTCCCGCTCGAGTTCCACGCGGTAGGTGGCGCGGCCGTCCACGCTCTCGCGGATGACTTTCTTCACCGGTTCGGTCCCGACCAGTTGAAAGAGCGCGCTGCGAACGGCGTCGGGCATGTCATTGGGCGAGATTTCGTCTCGCGCGGCCAGCGCCGTAACGAAGGCGAGCAGCGCAACGAGGACGGTGGATCGGAGTTTCATGCCGCAAGAAACCATACTTCGCGCGCACCGACCATCGGAGGTCTGCCGGAGGCGCCCTAAGCGGGATTGCCGTCGGGCTCGTATCCGGGGCGGTGCGCGGCACTCCCTCTGATGGCAACGCCGCGCGCCGTCGTTATGCTGCGTTATGAAAAAGATCAGCGAAGTGATGACGTCCCACGCGCGGTGCATCGGTCCCGACAGCACGCTGGTGGAAGCGGCACGGCAAATGCGTGAACTCAACGTGGGTTCGCTGCCGATCTGCGAAAACGACCGGCTGGCGGGCATGGTCACCGACCGCGACTTGGTGTTGCGCGGCGTCGGCGAGGCGTTGGATCCGCAATCGACGCGGGTCCGCGACGTGATGTCGCCGGGCATTGTCTATATCTTCGACGATCAGGACGTCGAGGAGGCCGCGCGCCTGATGGAAGTGAAACAAATCCGTCGGCTGCCGGTGTTGAATCGCGACAAGCGGCTGGTCGGCATCGTCTCGCTCGGCGATCTCGCGCTTGAGGCGGGCGCCGCGCTTTCCGGCGAAGCGCTCCAGGAAATCTCGCAGCCGGAGCATTCCGTCGGTCGGTCAGCGTAGTTGTCACCCGCCGGTCGCGGCGAATCAGCCGGCGGGGGAACGCGATGCGGTTTTGCGATTGCGGCCGGCGTCGAGGTAGAGGCGTTGCACGAGAAACATGAGCACCACCGCCAGCGGGCTGCCGAACATGACACCGAGAAATCCGAACATCAGGCCGAAAGCCACCACAGCCATGAGTCCGTAGGCCGGTGGCAACTCCACGGCCCAGCGCTGGGCGAATGGCATGATGATGCTGCCTTCGAGTTGTTGGACGACCACCAGCACCAGCGCGGCGTAGAGGGCGATTTGCGGCCCTTCGGTGAGCGCGACCAACACGCCGGGGACGAATGCGAGCACGGGGCCGATGACGGGAATGAATTCCAAAAGCCCCGCCATGATGCCGACGGCGAGCGGCAGCGGTGCGCCCACGGCCCACAAGCCGAGCGAGGTGAGCACGCCCACCGACACCATTGAGACGGACTGACCGATCAGCCATTTGCGCAGGGCTTCGCCACTGCCGAGCAACGCGCTTTGCAGTTTCTCGTGCTGTCGCTCGGGGAAGAGGCGAACGAAGCCGTTGACGTAGAGTTTCGGGCTGGCGGCGAGATAGATCCCGGTGAACAGCATCAGGAACAGGTGCGCCACGGTGTTGGCGCCGACGGCGAGGAAACGCGGTGCTTTTTCGAGCCAGGAGGAATCAGGGGCGGATTCTTGCACGCGCTCGACGATGAATTGTCCCGCCATGTTGTTCTCCAACCACGTGCGAATGCTGTCGATCGCCTGGGGCAGTCGCTCCGATACGCCCTGCAGCTGCGTCGCAACCTGGGAGCCAAACAACCAGAACGTTTCGATCGTCGCCAACGTCAGGATCACCACGACCGTCACCACCGCCCCGCGTTGCTTCAGGCGGGTGTGGCGCACCACCGGGCGGGCGAGTGCGCGGATGAACACCGCGAGGATCACCGCCCCGAACGCGAGCAGCAGGATTTCGCGCAGGAACCAACAGAGCGCAAAAATGGCGACGATGCTGCAGATGACGCCGGTGTAGGCGGCCACCACGCTAAACTTGAGAGGAAGGCCGGATCGCGCGACGGAGGTGGGCATGCAGCTTTATAGTATCGGGGCGACACCGACGGTTCCGTCAGGGTCGCGCACCTGGGTAGCCGTCCGGTCCCTCTCTGGGGCACTCACCTGACATGGCGCGCAGCTACACACCCCGTCGCTTCGCGCCACCCCTCTTGATCCGGAACCATGCAGTGGGATGTAGGTCAGCGCGCTTGCGCGCGCCTTGGAAATGCGCCCGCAAGCGGGCTGCCCACAGCACCACCATAGAGATTCTCGCCACCGAGTGTGATCAGGTTCAACTGCATCGTTCCGGCTTAATAGAGGGGATTTTCGCAGCGTAGGTTTGAGTCCCCCTCTATCAAGAGGGGTGCCCGCAGGGCGGGGTGTGTGTTCGGCTGGGCCGCGGTCATCGCGAGGCTGGTGAAACCAGCCGTGGCGATCCATCTAACCCTAAATACCGCACCAAAATCATTCTCTTACTCATTCTCCTAATCATCCTCGCGGTAGACGAAGGACGTCACCGATAGAGAGAATGAGAAGGATTAAGAGTAAGAGAACGATTGCGCGTGGGCGCGTCAGGTTTGGTCTGACGTTTCCTGTTTCCAGCCGGCGAAGGCTTCCGGCCAGTCGCGCTCGGCGGCGGCGAAGACCGCCGGCCATTCCTGTTTGATCAGGGCGGTGGCTGCGTCCTCGCTCAACTGCGCGAGATATTCGGTGACGACGGCGCAGCGGTCGGGCCAGTCGGCGGGATAAATGGCGCGGGCCCAGCCTTGCATGCGGCGCAGATTATTTTTGCTCAGGGTGTATTGGGATTCGGTATTCATGATGAGGTGATGATTGATTGAGTGGATGCGACCGCTGGGACGCGGTCAGGCGGCGGCCCCGCCCGGTGCGAGCGGAGCCGTTCTGGTGAACGGGGGCGGGCCGTGTCCGGCGCGGTCAGCAGCGCGGCGGTGCCGGCCGGTGTTCCAGGCAGATGGCGCGGCAACGGCCGGAAGCGGCCGCGATGGCTCCCGCGGATTTCACCGGGGAGGAAACACGCGCGCGCCCGTAACGCCGGATTTGCTCGGAGAGTCGTGCGGTCATGCTCGTTCCGCGTCGCTGTGGAGCGGAAGAAGCGCCGTCTCCGGCGTGTCGGACGCAGTCCGCGCGCGCCGGGCGCGCGGCCACGGCGCCGGATGATGCTGGCGGACGCGGTCCATGACGCCTTCGATGGCGAGCACTTCGCCGGCAGTGTTGACGACCGGGGCGAACCGGTCCTCGACGAGCGCCCACGCGCCGTGTGCGGTGCGGATGCGGTATTCGACCGTGGCGCGCTGGCGCTGTCGGATCGCGAAACGCACGCGCTCGTCCACGCGCGGCCGGTCGGCCGGGGCGATCAGGTCACCGAAGGCCAGGCTGGCGTTGGCGATGAAGCGGTGCGGTTCGTAGCCGGTGACGTCGAGGCAACCGGCACTGACGAATTCCATCGTCCACCGCGCATCGGGGCGACGGCGATAGACGAATCCGCGCAGGTTGCCGATGAGGCGCGTCAATGTGGCTTCGCAGTCCACACAGTTGATGAAGCGGGAATCGGGAGGGGAGAGATCGAAGTGCATGGGAGGAGGGGGTTGGGCCTCACGGCCGGAACAGGAAGTTGCGGAACTGCCACGGATCGGAGCGATCGACGGGCGTTTCGGCGGGTTCTTCAAAATAGACCCGGTGGCGGCTCAATGGTGTCCAATCGGAACGGGCCGAGGAGATCGTGCCGAGGTAGGGACGCGCCACGTCGAGAATATCGCGGTGGGGCAGGTCCTCGGGCAGGCACAGGCCCCGGCGCGGATGCCGAACGGCCCACACGATCGCGGCGAGCACGCCCGCGGCGACTTGCACGGCGGTGGCGTTGACGCCCGGGATCTTTTTTCGGGCTTCGGCGATGGACAGCATGCTGCCGGTCCACCACGAGCGAAAACGGTGCCCCATGATGAGCGCGCCGACCGCGTCCTGTCCCGTGACGATTTCATCGGTGAGGATGCGGGTGCGGGGATGCAGCTCGTAGTTGCGTGCGCGCAGCTCGTGGGCGGAAACGATGGAGTCGTTGCAGGGGAGGTAGGCGTAGTGGACGGTCGGGCGGTAAACGGTTTTGCCGTTTTCCTGCACCGTGAGCGCGTGGGAAAGGCCGAAGGATTCACCGTGGGTTACGACCATGCCGACGATCTCCTGGTTCGGCACCCAGGAGCGGACCCAGGTGTTGAGTCCCATCTGCGGGAGAACGATCTGGTTGCCCGGACCGGTGGTGGGTTTGGCGGCCGTCGGCGGCAGCCACTTCTCGTGTGTGCCCCAGCCGATTTCGCACGGGGAGATGGATTCCTCCCACATGCCTTCGGGACTCCACGTGGAGACGAATTCATCGGGCGACTTCGCCTTGTCCGCGCGCTGGCTGTCCCACTCGCTGCAATGGATCACTTTCACGCCGAGTTCGCGGGAGAGTTCGGGGAAGGTTTCGTCGGAGAGCAGGCGCTCGATGCGGCGTTTGCGCGTCGCGGAGAGCTTGTTCTCGCGCAGCACGGCTGCGCCGATGTCGAGCAGGCCGGCTTTGACAAAATGCGACACGAGGCCGGGATTCGACCCGTGGTCCACGACGGCGGTCGTGGCGCCGCGCCATTTTTCGAGCAACGGCAGCAGCTTCGTGTAACGTGCGTAGAGCGTCTTCTCGATGAGTGGCTTCCGGTGCATCTCGGACGTGGGATCCCACGATTCGAGCGAGGCGTTGACGTAGAGCACCTCATTGTCATGCGCCCATTGGACGATGTCGAAGAAGTCCACGCTCCAGGCGAGATCCACGATGAGGTCGCCGGCCCGCGCATGCGTCGAGAGCAGCCGGGCAAGACTGAAGGGCGTGACGCGTTCGTGGAAAAACCGCAGGCCCTTTTCGAGCCAGGGTTTCAGCGCCGCCGTGCGGTCAACGAAGTCGATGACGACGATGTTAGCGCAGGGCACACGCAGATGTTTGACGATCATCGGCAACAGCGCGTGGGCGACGACGCCGTGTCCGATCATGACGATGCGATTCTTGAATTCCATGGGGGCGGGACGGGTTGAAAGGGACGGCGGTCCGCCCGGGCGGAGGCACCCGGGCGGGAGAGGCCGCGATGGTTACGAAGTGGCGAGGGCGAAGAGTTCCGGCGTGGCGCCGGCTTCGACGGCGACTGATGCGGTCACGTGGCGGATCTTGAGTTTTCGAATGCCGCCCGGCGTGGGCCAGCTCACGACCGCGCCCACACGGCAGCCGATGAGTGCGGTGCCGATCGGCGCGAGGATCGAGATGCGATTCCGCCCGAGGTCGGCCCGTTCGGGGAACGTGATCGTGTATTCCTCGATTTCGCCCGTATCCAAGTCTTCGAAGGCCACGGTGGATTCCATGGCCACGACGTCGTCGGGGAAGGCCGCAGGATCGATGACAGCGGCGCGATCGAGTTCCTCGCGCAGTTTGCGGAGGGCGGTGCCACCCGGGAAGTGAGGCGTGCACGCCAGCAACCGGCGCAGCTTCGAGTAGTCGTCGCGGGAGATGTAGATGGGAGTGTGATTCATGATGATATTTTTTTGGAGGGGTTGTTTTGAGGGGGATCGGCCGCGCGGCATCGGAGGACGCCCGCAGCCGCGGAAAGCGGCCGCGCCATCAGGCGACCGCGGTTGTCGCGTTTTCGGCGACGAGGCTGTCTGCGACAGGGAACGGCGGGATGAAGGTTTCCTCCCGCGAGGCGCCCACGAACCGGCTGTGCAGCGAGTCGGTCTGCACGAGAATGTGGTTCGGGAACGCCGCGTCCCGGTCGCGGCCGGGGTTGAGGAACAGCGTGCCGTCGCGGAACTCGCGCCAGTGGCGCGGCGCGTGCGTGTGGCCGGAGAACACCAGCCGCGGCGCATAACGACGCACCGCCGGCATCAGATCGGGATCGCCCCAATCGGCGCCGCTGACCTGCGTGGCGACACTGGTTCCGCTCGGGGCCGCGTGCACGATCCACGCGTCGGCCTCGCCGCCCTTGGGCTGCGTGGTCGCGCCGAGGTTGAGGAGCGAGAGGCCGTCGAGCTCAACGCGCTGGCCGTCGATCCAAACGAGCGGGTTGGCGAGCGTGCGCAGCCAATACGCGGGCATCCAGCGTCCGGCGGCGGAGTCCCACTCCATGTCGTGGTTGCCGCTGCACACGCTGAGTGCGCGGGGAAATGCATTCAGCCACGCGGTGACCCACTCGATCTGCCGGCGCTGCGGCGCTGCGGCCGCGTGGTCGAGCAGATCGCCCGACATCACCACCAGGTCGTGCGGTGGCGCCTGATGAAGCAGCCAGTCGAACCAGTGCCGGTTGAAATGGAAATCGGAGACGTGAAGAATGGTCATGTGAACGGTCCAGGCTGAGCTCCGCCTCCGAGCGCTTGGGGCGCGCGGAAGGGAAGGGGTTTTTCGGAACGGTCCGCGCGAAAGCGCGCGGGGTGGTGGAAAGCGCGCACGTCCCGACAGGACGCGCCGCGATTAATTGCTGCCTTTTATCCCGGAGCCGTGACCGAGGCCTGTTCGCGCAAAGCGCGCCGACCTTCAGCTCGCGGCACCGGGCCGCTCCGGGCAGAGCCGGATAGACGACGCAAGAGCCGCCGCCTGTTGCAGGCGTGCGCAGAAGTTGGATTTCTGATGCGTGTTCGGGTTCACGAGCTTAACCGTGCGCCCGCATTTTGTATTGTCAAGTCCCACGGGTCATCACGCGTGGAGAGCTTTCATGTGGCAGTGCGCGTGCGCGCGATTCTCGCAATGACAGAAGGCAGAGGACGGAGGACAGAGGACAGAGAGCGGAAGACGGATGGCTGACAGCTGACCGCTGAAGGCTGAGCCAATCGCTCGCTCGTGCTCAGCGCGCGGGCATGAGAATTCGCGTGATCCTCCTGCGCACCGCTTTCTCCTTCTGTGGGCAGCCCGCTTGCGGGCGCATTGACCGAGCGCGCGCAAGCGCGCTGACCCACAGCCTTGTTAGCGTGGGTTTGAAATCCCCTCTATCAAGAGGGGTGGCGCGAAGCGACGGGGTGTGTGCTCGGTTTGGGAGGTTGCCTGTCATCGCGAGTCCGGCGCAGCGGACGCAGCGATCCGTCCAACTCCAGCTGGATTGCTTCGTCTCCCGCGTTCGCAGGATCCTCGCAATGACAGAAGACAGATGGCTGACAGCTGAATGCTGAGAGCTGACCGCTCACTCGCGACAAATCATCTGCGCGAAAAATCACGCGCGACAGCGCACGTGCCTGCGGGGCTTGACAAAAACAGTTTTCGGGCCGTTGGTGCGGTTGCCCTTTCAACCATGATCACGCGACGCTCCCATTTTTTGCAGTGCCAATCCTTCCAGGGGATTGACGTCTGCCTTGCGGCGTTGGCGCGGTGAGTTGGCCCGGTTGATTTTTCCGGGCGTTGTTCAACCCGCCCGCGCCCCGTCTGCCCCCACCGGCTTGAGCTGCCTGCTCCGCCGGACACATCGGACGCAAAACCTGCGTCGCGATTTTCTCTGAACCGACGCCACCGGCCCCGCCCGGCGCGCGTTTCTCTCCGCACCGGAACCGTTCGTGCCCGGCTTTGACGAGTCGCGACACGGACGCAACCCGCACCTCCCCATGAACTCACGCTCCTCCCACAAGATCGACTCCCCCAAGCTCATCATCAGCGGCATCCACCTGTGGATTACCGAGGCGATGAAAACGGCTCTCCGCACGAAAGCGGAACGCCTTTTCCGGCACGAGCCGGAGATCCTTCGCCTGCGCATCGACGTGGAACACGATTTGCACGGTCGCTTGCGCACGTTCACCGCGAAGGGCCGCGTGGAAATCGCCGGACCCGACCTCTCGGCGGCGGTCACCGCGGACAACGCCTACGTCGCGATCAACCGCCTGATCGGCCGGCTCGACCGCATGTTGCGCAAGCGGACGAGCAACCTGCTTCGGCGGCGCACGTCGGGCGACATCCGCGCCCATGCGGGGCGGCTGGCCTTCGCCTGAGTTGTTCACGTTTCAACCGCTTTTTGTCGTGAACTTCGCGCTCGTCTTTCCTGCCGGCCCGGCGCCGTGAGCCGGCGGCTCCTGTCTTCATAGCGAAGACGGACCGCGTTCACGGGCGCTGTTATCGCTTCCGTCTCATCAACCCGCCCGCGCCGCTGCGCGGGGCGGGCTGCGCCTGCTTGTCCGGCGCACCTCACCCTCAAGTTTCCTGCGCGTCTCCGCGCCCCAAACGAATACCGCCATGATCAAACAACGCACCATGGGCCGAACCGGCCTCAAAATCTCCGAACTCTGCCTCGGCACCCTCAACTTCGGTTGGAAGACCGACGAAAACACTGCGTTCGCGATCCTCGACGCCTACCACGCCGCGGGCGGGAATTTCATCCAGGCCACGAACCATGGCCCGGAAATTTCCCTGCCCTCGTTGGCCGCGACCTTCTCGGAAGAGATCGTCGGCCGCTGGTGGAAATCGCGACAACTGCGACGCGAAGACCTGTTCCTCGCCACGCGCGTCTATGTCCGCCAGCCGACGGAAGGCGGTGACGCGGCCTTCGCGGCCATCGTCCGCGAGGTCTGTCAGGATTCGCTCCGGCGTCTCCAGACCGACTACCTCGACCTGGTCATCTTCGAGTGGAACGAGGGTTTGATGCCGATTCGCGTCTCGCTGGAGGGGTTCGATCACGCCGTGCGCGGTGGCATGGCGCGCTACCTCGGTGCGTCGGGCTTCCCCGTCTGGCGCGTGGTGGACAGCCTTGGGCGCGCCTACCTGCGCAGTCACTGCCGTTTTGAAGCGATGCAGGCGGACTACTCGCTGATCACGCGGGCGCGTTTCGAGCCCGAGGCGATGGCGCTGTGCCAGGAGCAGCGGCTGAGTTTCTTCGCGCGCTCGCCGCTGGCCGGCGGTTTTCTCGCGAGCCGGCGCGATTTCGGAAACGTGTTTCACACGGCCCGGCGCGACTGGCTGGTTGAGCGTTTCGGCAACGCCTACGGCGAGGCCGCGCTGTCGGTGGTTGCCGACGTGGCCCAGCGTCACGAGGTTTCCGCCGCCCGCGTCGCGCTGGCGTGGGTGCTCCACAACCCGGTGGTCACTTCCGCGGTCATCGGCGTGCAGTCGGTGGCGCAGCTCGAGGAATTGATGCAGGCATCGGAGCTGCCGCTCTCGGCCGCCGATCTCGCGCGACTCGATCACGCCACCTCGGCGGAAGAAATCCGTATCGGTCCGGAGATCGCGCGCCCCGCGGTTGCGCAGGATGAACTGGTCGTCGCCTGAACCGCGGAGACGACTGGGACGCCAGTCCTTCTCTTACTCATTCTCCTGATCCTGTCCTTCGGCGACAACGGCCGCGAGAGAACGAGTAGGATTATGAGTAGGAGAAGGATTGCGAACGCGTGTTGACTTACACACCCCGTCGCTTCGCGCCACCCCTCTTGATAGAGGGGATTCCCAAACCCACGCCGACGAAAATCCCCTCTATCAAGAGGGGTGCCCGTGAGGGCGGGGTGTGTTTTGTCCACAATTCTGAAGACGGAGAACTGTTCGCTGAAGGCTAACAGCTGAGCGCTTACTGCTTCCCGCTTACCGCTGGCGACGCACGCGCGCTCGACGCACGGTTACCGGGCAAGTCTCATGTGGGACGGTAATGCGATTCGCGATTTGCGGGAGTAATGTTTCGTTTTTGCGTGAAGCAGTCACCCCTTCCACGTGCCTTACCCCCGGCTTAATTTGTCCGTTCCTATTCTCGCGCTTGCGTGCGTCGTGCCGCTGCGTGCGGCGGAGCCGCCGGGCGTGGCCTTCATCGATCAGTATTGCACAGGTTGTCATAACCCCGAGGAACGGAAGGGCCGTCTCGATCTCGAAAACTTGGTTTACGACCCGGAAAATCGTGCGAACTTTGAACTCTGGGTGAAGGTGCATGATCGCGTGCAGGCCGGTGAGATGCCGCCCAAGGAAAAACGCCGGCCCGATGCCGAAAAAGCCGGGTCGTTCCTGCAGATGCTCGCGGGCACGCTGACGGACGCGGAGCGCTCCCTTACCGCGCGCGACGGTCGCACGGTCCAGCGTCGGCTCAACCGCTATGAATATGAGAATGCGCTGCGCGATCTGCTCGACGTGCCGTGGGCGCAGGTGATGGCCATGCTGCCGCAGGACGGCGAGGCGCACCGCTATAACAAGAGCGGCGAGGCGCTCGATGTTTCGCACGTCCAGATGGCCCGTTATCTGGGCGCCGCGGATTACGCGATGCGGCAGGCCATGCGCCAGCAGTTCGACCGGCCGGAGCCGGCGGTCCGCCGCTACTACGCGCGCGACGAACCGAGCCTCGCGCGGGCGTTCATGCCGCGTGAAAACGGCACGCTGCCTGATCGCCTCGCGTTTCCGGTGCTGGATTCCCACGCGCAGCCCGACGTGCGGGCCGGCCGCGCGCCGGTGAGCAGTCCCGAAACCCGCGAGCGCGAAGCCGTGGGCAAGGTGTCGAGCACGTTCAGCGACGCGGGCGCCTACAGCTGGGGTCAGTTTCGCGCGCCGATCGCCGGACGCTACAAACTCCGCTTCAGCGGCTATTCGGTGTGGGTGAGCGGTGGCGGTATCGGCCGCTGGTTCTTCGAGGGCCAGGCCGAGCAAAAGTCGCCGGTTTACTGGCTGCCGGTCTGGCACCGGCCGAATCTCGACGAGGTCTGGCCCGGCCGCCGGTCAGAGCCGATCGGCGTTTACGCCGCCGCCGGACAGGGCCTGCGCCGCCAGGTGGGCGCGTTTGATTTTCATCCCGAACCCGGCGTCAACGAAATCGAAGTGATCCTCGCCGCCGGCGAAGTCATGCAGACCGATGGTTCGCGACTCTTCCGCACGCGCGTCAATGGCACCGATGAACAATACGTGAACCCGCTCGCGCAGCCCGACGGCATGCCCGGCTACGCGGTGCAATGGATGGAAGTCGAGGGACCTCTCGCCGACGAATCCACCGGCGCGGGCTACCGTTTGCTTTTCGGTGATCTTCCGCTCCGGCGGCTCGAACCCGGTGCGCGCGGCGGGATGCTCGAAATGGTGCCACCGCCTCTGCCGCCGGATGCTCCGCGTCCGCCCGGTCCGCCGTCATTCCGGTTGGAGCAAGTGCCGGTCGAGGTGCTGACAGAGAAACCCGAACAGGATGGCGAACGCCTGCTGCGGCGTTTCATGGCTCGAGCCTATCGCCGACCCGTCCAGGAGGAGGATGTGCAGCGTTTCCTCGCGCTCTTCCGCGAACAGTTCGGTCTCGGACATGGTTTCGCGAAATCATTGCTCGCGGCCTACACCGCCGTGCTCGCGTCGCCGGGGTTCGTGTTTGTGGAGGAAGCGCCGGGCCGGCTCGACGATCACGCGTTGGCGACGCGACTCGCGTTGTTCCTCTGGAATTCCGCGCCCGACGAGGCGCTGCGCGCCCGCGCGGATCGCGGGGAGTTGCGCAATCCCGCGATGCTGCGCGCCGAAACCGAGCGCTTGCTCAACGACCCGAAGTCGCAGCGTTTTGTGGACGCGTTCACCGATTACTGGCTCGACCTGCGCAAGATCGACGACACCTCGCCTTCGGCCACGCTCTACAACGACTACGAACTCGACGACCCGCTCAAGCAGGCCGCGTTGGCGGAGACGCGGCTCTTCGCCGCCGAACTGTTGCGCGCCGACTTGCCGGCGCGAAACCTGGTGGATTCGCGTTTCACCTTCGCCAACGAGCGCCTGGCGGCGCACTACGACATTCCCGGTGTCACTGGCGCGACGATGCGTCGCGTGGACCTGCCCGCCGACAGCGTGCGCGGCGGACTGATGACGCAGGCGAGCATCCTGAAAGTCACGGCCAACGGCACGACGACCTCGCCGGTGTTGCGCGGCTATTGGATCACCGAGCGCATCCTCGGCATCGAAACACCGCCGCCGCCGCCGGTCGCGGCCGTGGAGCCCGACATCCGCGGTGCGGTCACCATTCGCCAGCAGCTTGAAAAGCACCGCGCCGACCCGAGCTGCGCGTCATGTCACAGCAAGATGGATCCGCCTGGCTTCGCGCTCGAAAGCTTCGACGTGATGGGCGGCTGGCGCGACCGCTACCGCGCCGTGAAGGAAGACATCGCGCCCGTGGCCGGCGTCGGCCTGAACGGCCAGCGCTTCGCCTTCCATCATGCTCTGTTGGTGGACGCCGCCGGCGAACTGCCCGACGGGCGCTCGTTCCACGACGTGCGCGAATTCAAGCGCCTGTTGTTGTCCGACGAAGCGCTCATCGCGCGGGCGCTGGCGAAGCAGCTCGTGACCTACGCCACCGGCCAGCCTGTGCGCTTCTCCGAGCGCAACGAACTCGAGGCCATTCTCCAGCGTGCTGCCGCGAGCGAATACGGGGTGCGCAGCCTCGTCCACGAAGTCATCCAGAGTGATCTCTTCCAGGTGAAATGAGAGGAAATCACGGAACCCACGAAATACACGGAAGAGACCAACCACCGATGAACACCGATTCACACAGATTGAGCGAAGGGCCCGCCTCCCTGCGGGCCGGGTTCGCCGTCTGGTTGGCAGCTGTAGGGTCGGACCTCGGTTCGACCTTACGCGCGAGGTCGGCGCAAGCACCGACCCTGCAACGACACTTTCTCACCACCTCCAACGCCGCTGCCGGCAATCTCTCATGAACAACTCATCCCCGGCTCCTTTCGTCGCCACGCGCTGCGCCATCTCGCGCCGCCGCTTTTTGCAGGGCACCGGCATCCTGCTGTCGCTGCCGTTTCTCGACGCGATGCTGCCGGCCTTCGCCCGCGCGGCGGTGTCGTCTTCCCCGCTGTCGCCGAATGCGAAGCCGCGCCGGATGTTTGGCATTTGCAACAACCTCGGGCTGCTCGGCGAAAACTTTTTTCCGACCGGCGACGGCAAAGGCTACATTGAGTCGCCTTATCTGAAGTTGCTCGCGGAGCACCGCAGCGACTTCACGGTGTTCAGCGGCGTGTCGCATCCCAACGTGGACGGCGGCCATCCGTCGGACATCGCGTTTCTCACGGCGGCGCCGCACCCGGCGAGCAGTTCATTCCGCAACACGATCTCGCTCGACCAGCACATCGCCGAGCGCATCGGCGGGCAGACGCGTTTCCCGTCGCTCACGCTCGCGGTCAACACCAGCACGCGCAGCCTTTCGTGGACCGGCGCCGGCGTGGCGATTCCGCCCGAGGAGAAAGCGGCCGAAGTGTTCCGCCAGTTGTTCCTGCAGGGCACGCCCGAGGAAATCGAGGCGCAGATTCGCGAACTCGACACCGGTCGCAGCATCCTCGACGCCGTGGCCGGCCAGGCGAAGGCGCTCTCGCGCAACGTGGGCGCGCGTGATCGCGACCGGCTGGATCAATATTTCACGAGCGTGCGTGATCTCGAGCAGCGCCTGCAGACTTCGAAGGGTTGGGAGCGGAAGCCGAAGCCGGTTGTCAACGTGCCGGTCCCGGTGGATCCGCCGAGTCCCGCGCAATACATGGCCAAGGTGAAGGTGATGTATGACCTCGTGCGCCTCGCGTTTGAGACCGATTCGACGCGCTCGGTCAGCCTGATGTTGAACAGTGTCGGCACGCCCGTGCCGCAGATCCCCGGCGAGGAAATCACCGACGATTACCACAATCTTTCCCACCACGGAAAATCGCAGGACAAACTCACGCAGCTCCAGGTGCTCGACGAGTGGCACATGAAACTCCTCGGCGGCTTGATGCGCGACCTGAAGACCGTGCGCGAGGGTGAGGACACGCTGCTCGATCGCACGATGGTCCTCTACGGTTCCAATCTCGGCGACGCCAACGCGCACTCCACGACCAACATGCCGACGTTGTTCGCCGGTGGCGGATTCCGCCACGGGCAGCATCTCGTGTTCGACAAGAATCAGAATTACCCACTGCCGAATCTCTTTGTGTCGATGCTCCAACGCATGGGCATCGAGGAAGGCAGCTTCGCTTCGTCCACCGGCCGCATGCACGGCTTGGAGATGGTGTGAGCCGAAACCAAACCACGGAAGGCACGAAAATTTCGCCACGGATGAACACAGATGGATGTCATGGATCAGGTGTAGGAGGGGCTTTGCGCCCCGACCAAGCAGCCACGCGCCGGGCAACGGGCATCCCTCTTAATAGAGGGGATTTCGTCAGCATGGGTTCGGATTCCCCTCTATCAAGAGGGGTGGCGCGAAGCGCCGGGGTGTGTAAGCGCATCGCGCGGGCTTTGCCGATCCGCCGCCATCTGTGGTCACCCGTGGCCAAAGGCATTGGGTGGGCGGCCTTCGCTTTTTTCGTTTCGACGTGGTCCATGTCCGCTGCGGAATCGCGCGAGATCGTCATCGATTTCGAGCAGGCGGAAATCGGCAAGCCTGTGCCGGAATGGACGGAGCATGGCGTTGTCTTTTCGCTCGCGGGCAAGCCGGAACGCAGCAAGGCCATCGGCCGCGTGATGTTCTTCCCCTACATTTCGACGGAGCGAAAGGGCATCCTGAACGCGATGGCGCACGAACAGCAGCTCCCGTTGCAGGCGAAATTTCCGGCGCCGGTTTCGGCCGTGACGCTGGTCTTGTGGGGTTCGACGGGTTGTCCCGCGAAACTCCAAGCCTTTGATAAGGACGACCGGCTCGTCGCGGAGGCCGCGGTTCCCGCAGTGCCCGGACGAAAGACGCCCGCCGATCCCGTCCCGCAGTTCGAGTTGACCGTGCGAGCGGCGGAGATTGCGACCATCCGCCTCAGCGGCCCGCGCACCGGCGAGTTCCTCGCGGCCGATGAAGTGCGGTTTGTGCCGGCGGCGCGAAAGTAGGAGAGGAGCCGTTTTCCGGCTTTAGTCGGGGGCGCCCTTGTGAGAATAATCGGGGGCACACCCCGCCCCACCCATGAACTTGTCCGGCTTACTCTCCCTCTGGCTGCCGATCCTGCTCAGTGCAGTGGTCGTTTTCGTGATCAGTTCCCTTATCCACATGGTTTTCAAATGGCACGCCTCCGACTACAACGGTTTCGCCAATGAGGATGCCGTGCGCGACGCCCTTCGCGTGAGCAACCCCGAGCCCGGCAAGCGCTGCGTCGTGCCCTATTGCACCGACATGAAGGAGATGGCCAGCGAGGCCATGCAGAAGAAATACGCGGAGGGGCCGAACGCCGTGATCGTGTTCGGACCCAACGGCCAGCCGAAGATGGGCAAGCAACTCGGCCTTTGGTTTCTTTGGAGCCTGATCGTCGCGCTCGCCGCGGGCTTCATCGTGGCGGAGTTTGTCGGGTTGTCGCCTTGGCGGGCACGCGCCGGGGCCAAGCTGGTCGCGGCTGTCACGTTCGTTGCCTACGGCTTCGGCACGATCACCGAATCGATCTGGATGTATCGCTCGTGGGCCACGAGCGCCAAATACCTCCTCGATTCCGCCCTCTACGCCATCGGCTCCGCCCTCGTGTTCTATTTCCTCTGGCCCTGAATATCGCCATGAAGTTGGGCGCCGCGCACCGCAGCAGCCCACCGCTAAGAGGTCGCCGCGCCCGTTTTTATCGCAAACGTTCCATCCCACATGTCACTTAATAAGTGACGTGTGCGAATAGGCAGGACAGCCACAAGCCAAGGAGGACATGTCACCTATTAAGTGACATGTGCGTTTCTCAAGTTCAGGACGGCGGCCGCCCTTGGCGCACGGCCAGCAGCCACGCCAGCAACTGCAAGGTGCGCTCGGCATCGGGCATTTGTCCGCCGCCGGTGACGAAGGCGTTGACGCGCTGGCGTGGCAGACCCAGCAACCGGCCAAGATTGGCCTGGCTGCCGTAGGTCTTGAGATGCGGACGTAATTGGGCGCGCAGGACATTCCACAGGGGAGTCTCCTTTCCCGGGCGCAGGGTGGCTCCGCCTTTTCGGGAACGACGTTTGGGCTCCACGCGAAAGGCTTGCGACGTCTGCTTGGCCATTTCCCTCGCGGCGGCCGTCACGATGTCAACCAGACTGGGTGGCATGTAGTCGAACATGGCTGGGTTCATGACCGGATTTCACAAGCCTGTCGGGCTGGGTCCGACGCCTAAAACCACCTAAAGGCAGGTTCGCGCGGCCAGCCAAACCAAGCCGATCCTTCGATCACATGTCACTTAATAGGTGACATATGATCAGAGAACACGCCCCCGTGAGAGTAACAAGAACATGTCACTCATTAAGTGACATGTGGGATTGAGGGGCGGGATCTTTGCAGAAAGACGGCACTGAATTTGAGCGGATGGGCCAGTGGACAAGTCGCGCTTCAGCGCGAGGCGAGGTCCTTGAACGCCTTGGCGAGCAGGTGCACGAAGGGCCAGCCGCGCAGCGCATCGATGGCGAAGAACTGGTAGGCGCCGACGATCAGAATGAACACGGCCTGATACGAGTCTTTGCTGGATTTGTGGCGCAGCTTGCGTTGCGCGAGAAAAGCTCCCGGCCAGCCGCCCAACAATTCCAGCAGGTGCAAGGTCGCTTCGGACGTTCGCCAAGCCTTCTCCCGGGCCAACCGCTTATCGCGATAGTAGGCGAAGAAAGTAAACAGTGACACGGCTGCGCACCAGCCGCCGAACCAGCGGGCTGGCACATGATTGAACGATCGCACGATCGCGATGACGGGCAGCACGAGCAGAGCCGCCAGCACAAGGAAATGCCACAGGCGGAAGCGACCACCGTCATGGGCATGCATGGCGGCTTTGGCGCAGCGCCGGCCTTGTTGGTCCTCGCCCGGCTCAAACCGAATCACGTCGCCGACTTCGGGACGCTTGTGGCGCTCCTTGAAATCGCGCCAGTGCAGGAAAATTCGCCGACCCTCGCATTCGAGATAACCGAAGCCCCGTTCGCGATTCCACTCGGTGATGCGTCCCTTCATACGGTTTTTCCTCTCAGCAGATCACCATCAGCCGGGGCTGGCCGGGGATGGTGGGCGGGGCGCGGTGGATGCAGGGTGGCACAGGGCTGCCGGGCCAGTCCACGGCGATGCGCCACAGGTTGCCGATCCCAAAGGAATATGGTGTCGCGCCGGGCAGCGCGGCGTAGTGCAGGTCGTAGCAGTGCTCGTGAAGAAATTCGCGGAAGCCCTCATCGTCCGCGCCGCCGAAAAGCTTGAGCAGCTCCGCGCGCGTGGCGGGCACGTCCACACGGCGCACGGCTTCTTCGTTGCGGAGGCCCTCGCTGGGCGAACCGTGATACGTGCAGAGCCAGGTGTCGGCCTCGACCGGCGCGCTGTCGGCGTGCCAGGAAAACACATCCGTCGCCACCGGTCCGGACTCCTCGTCGCGCGGATAGCCATGGATGCAATTGAGCACCGGATCGCGCTGCTGCTCGCGCAAGAATGCCAGGTCCGTGATGATCGCCGCGACAGCTGCGCGGCCAGCCGGACTCAGTTCGAGCGCCTGCAGACGCGCTTCGTCGATCACCTCGATGCCAACGGCTCGATGCGACTCAGGTGTGAGCGCACGAATGATTTCCCCGAAGTCGCCGGCCAGGTTTCGTTCCCAGCAGAGAGCGTTCACTCCTTCGGTGAAACGGTTCGCGGCCAGTTCCGCAAAGCTGTGCACGAGCCGAATGCGGTGGGCCGGGGCGGTGAGGGAGGTGGACATGAGCGCTTCAGCAGAGGACAGAAGTCAGTGGTCGGAGGACAGAAAATTCCGGCGGCATCCCGCTCTGCCTCGGCCTGTGCGGGTTGGATTTATTCCTGACGCTCATCCAGACGACGGGTTGGCAGCGCTTACAGGCTGGAGACAAACCTCGCGGGATCCTCCCGACAGGACAAAAAGAAGGCCGCACCTTGATCGGTGCGGCCGGGAAAACGGAGGGAGGGCGGCGTTTAGCGGACCGAGCGGCGGGCTCGGAGGCTGACGAGGAGAGTCAAGGCACCGGCGAAGGCAAACAGCACGCTGCCGGACTCGGGAACCGCGGGCGGAGGCGGAAGGCCGCCGTCGTAGGTGTGGGTGGATGTGCACCTGACCCTTGAGCATCGTGAAGGAGGAGGCGATGACCTGACCCTTGAGATTGTTGCCGTTGTAGGTGAAGTCGATTTCGGCGGCGAGGACGGTGCCGTAAAACTGGTTCTGGAGGGTCAGTGTGCTCGCGCCGAAGAAATTCCAGAGGATCAGGTCTGCGCCGTCGTCGTTGCCGTTGCGGTTTTGCACGATCGCGTCGCCGTTGTAGCCATCGAGGTCCACGTTGATGATCCAACTGCCCGCGTCGGCGCCGGGGTTGCCGACCTGAATGTTCTTGATGCTGAGGAAATCCTCGTAGGAAAGGTTCAGCACGTTGTTGGCGCCGGTGAAGCCGAGGTTAAGGGTCCTGTTCTGGGCGTCGCCCGAGGTCAGCGAGGAGAGAACCACCGTGCTGGCGAGGTCGGCCAGGGACTTGGACAGGAGGGCGAACTCATCGAAGGCCGCGTTGAAATCGAGATCGACGGGGCCAACGTTGACCGTCTGCGCTTCGAGCCTGAGGTTGCCGGGGTTGCCGGGGGCGTTCAGGCCTTGGCTGTCGATTGACTGGCCCAGCGTGAGCGAGCCGATGTTGGCGGTCTTGGAGCCGTTCACGTTGGCACCTGTGTTCATCACAACATTGCCCGCGACGACCAAGGCCGGACCCGCCGCCGGGTTCATGTTGTTGCCGAACTCGCTCTTGTTGCCGTTGAGCACCACGTTGCCGCCAACGGCGCTGGAGCCATGGATGTGGCCGTCGTCTAGGGTGAAGTTATTCTTCACGACCACGTCAAACTGGGAGGCGAGGCTCACCGGCAAGGCGACGAGACGGACTGTGGCGAGGACGAGGAGGGTGCTGGGCAGGATGTAACGGATTTTCACGTAAACAGGGAGTAGGAGTTTGTTGGTGAGCCGGTTATAGCAAAAGAGATGCCGGTTTTTACCAAATAGTGACATTTGGCCATACGAGTGGCTTTATTGTGACGTTTAATATTGTCCTGCAATATTTTGTGGATTTGTTAAAATTCTCTCCCCCGAAGTCGGGAGGTCTCAGTTCGCATCGTTTTGCGACCAAAACCCCGCCAGTTCGTCGGAATTTTTTACACGAATCAGCCGCGTAACCTGTTGGGCTCAAGGGTCATCAAACCAAGGCAGAGTGGCCACGAAGGGGCACGAAATCCATCGCCACCGATCCAGGTTTCTCATCGCGCGGCCACCGCGACGCGGCGGAATCACTCCAATTGTAAATCAGCGCCGTCTGCCTGCCCGGCGATCCGCAAAAAGAAAAATCGCAGACGGGTCGGGTGCTTTGGCGAATGATTCGGAGGGCCTATTCGACCACGTTTCATTCAGGCACTGGCTCGTCTGCGATGGAGCAACCTTAGCCGATCTCGTGCGTTCCTGCCATCGGGGCATTTACCGCGCATGGCCTCGGAGTGAAGCCGGAGGAGAGGAGGCATTTCGGGAGAGCGCCCGATACCGATCAGCCAGCCGCAGGCTATAGTCGCGCCATGAACTCCGATACATCGAACCGCAGCCGCACCAACGAGCCATCGCGGAAGCTCGCGCCCGCCACGCCGAGCCCCGATCCGAATCCGTTTTTGGAGCCGCCGCCTCAACCGCGTCGCCCGGAAAAGAGCGCCCCGGGCAAAGATCCCACACCCTCCGCTAATCCTCCCGTCCGCTCACCCAAGCAGGAGAATCTATAAGGTAACACTCCGCCCAATCTCTTGGAGAACGGCATCCCGGTGGCGGGAAAGCTCAGGATTTGGTTCGGCACTCACTGGTCTGCCATAAGGAGGCTCAACTGCCTTGGATCAGGCCACGGCTCCAAAGCGCGAGGACGACATCCATCTGATTGTTGTGCGCTTTGCCATGGCCTACCTCGCGCCAAAGTGCCAAGGGTGATAATTCCGTTGGCTTCGCCGCGCGAAGAAACCTTACCGCATCTATGGCGTATTGGGCGTTCTTTCCCAACCGGTCTCCAATCGTTCGGTCCTTAACTCCGCGAATCATATCTGCTGTGCATAGGCCTAAGAAAGCTCCACGCGGACAGCTCTTCATCACCAGCGATGGACTGTGCGGGAACTGAAGTTTAGCCGCCGTATCCCAAGCCGCTCGAGGATCGTGTCCAAATTTCGAACAGAGTGTTACGGCAGCAACGGCCACTTCCCCATAAGCCTTCACTGCTTCGCGCTCCGATCCCACTTGAGAAAATGCTGTTTCAGGCGCTCCACAGTGTGTCGCCACTTTGGGGTTGTGGGCTGGCAAACGGTGTTCTGGTTGCCGAAGAGACCGACTTCGTTGACGGCTTCCGATTCTGACACGGTGTCGAGCCATTCCACTCGAACGAAGTGTTCGGCCTTGTCGGGATCGTCGGCTCGTTCGCGGAGCCGGGCGGCTGTCGAAAGCACATCCAGCGCGGGTTTCTCACCAGATGGAGTCTTCACTTTGAAATCATTGACTGGCACAGCTGGCTCAACCACACGGCCAACGCCGAGGTAGCCAACGCCGGGGTCCTTGACCCAGACGCGATCACCGGGCGACAGCAACTTGAGTGTTTGTGTATACCAACTGCCGCCACCCGCGCTGATGAAACCGTATTTCCGCGCATCTTCCCAACTGCGCGAATTACCTGTGCCGAAAGAAACGTAGTATTCTCCGTTCCATGGTTCCTTTTCGCCGGTGCGATTGGTCGTCGTGGCGACGTTCGCCTGGGTGACACCCGGATCAATCAGCCATGCCCGGCTCAGGAGCTGGTCGCCGCCATGCTGAAAGACTTGGAAGAAAAGAACATTGATGGCGATGTCGCGGTCGTTGAGGTATTGGATAATGCGCTCGGTGGCATCATCAAGTTCGGCAGCCACGAGGACGATCTGGTGCGATTCATTGAGCGTCTCTTCATCGAGCTTGGTGCCGAATCGCTTCTCAAACGCGGTGTCCAAGCTGCCGCCATTTGAGAAGCGGTGGTAGATCTGGGCGATACGGTCGGCGCTAAGGTTTTCGACCCACGCTGCGTAATCGAGTGCTTGGGCAACGATCTCGCGCGGGGTGCGGCTGCGTTTCAGTTCGATGAGCACGAGTGAGCCATCGGGGGCAATGGCCAGCAGATCGATACGCCCGCCGAAGCCGGTCTGCTCCTGCCGGCCGATGAGCATCCACTCCGCGGACAGGATACCCGGCTCGCGGACGATCATGTCTTCCAGCATCTGCTCACTGGCGAGTTTTCCGAGATTGAGTGGGATCGGCTGCGGACCGACTTTCCAGATGGCGTGTTGAATGGGCATAAAACTAGAATGGCAGAGTGTATCGCTCGGGATTCGCTTGAATAAATATCCGCGCACGTGCTCGTGCCAGCTCTAGGAATTTCGTCTCAACGATGAGTCCCAAGAATGAAGTTTTGGAATTTGGCTTAGCTACCGAAATCCATCCTGTATGCTCGACTTGGCGGATTCGAGACTCGTCAGATTCCGCCCAGCGCTTTGCTATGCTGTAGGCTGTATTCCGTCCATATACATCCCAATAAAATGCGCTCATTTTCACGAATACATGGCGCGCATAAACATCACCGTCGCTTGTTGCATAATATAGGTGCGCTTCATTGCCTTGAGCCATAAACCACTCGTAAAGCTCCAGCGCGAATGCGTGACAGGCTCCTTTAATAAGGACCGATTCATCGTCTGGAAGAGCGAGAAACTCTTCATAGTTACCATCGTAGTCGTAGATGGTCTTCATCTTCAAATTCCCAGCTTTCATTCAATCGTAACTGCGGAATGATCTATAGCTATCAGCACTGTTACAATGAAACTGTTCATGGCAACGAGTATGGTAGAGGGGGCCGGCCAAATTTCTACTTCCGCGTGAAATCGATCACTTTGATGCTCTTGTCGGGTATGTCCTCGATGAGGACTTCGAAGCGATCCGTGGAACGTATGGTCGTATAATTCTTCGTCTCGTAGTATTCCAAAAACGCACGCCCCTGAATGCGATATCGATTGGGCCAGCCGACCACCGGTTCGGGATCGTCGGCTTCGTAGGCGACGGCGCGCAACGAAAGCGTGGCTGAACCAGCTTGATGCTCGAATCCATAGTAGTGATCTGCACGTTCCAGAGCAGCCGACTTGTATTTCTCCCGTTGGGCCGCGGTATTTTTGGGGGGAGCCGGGCGTGTCACGACTGGCGGTGGCCTCGCTGGCGGGACGGAAGGGGACGTTGGCTGACGTGGCGCGGGTATAGAAGTCGTGGATGAGCCGGCTTGAGGTGCATGCTTCTTCAAACGCGTGCGAAAGGGTTCGGGCACCAGATCGATATTAATCGTCATGGCCTTGCCGCTCGCCACGAGGAGCAACCTGCCTTTCTCGGCATCGTAGTTTTTCACGCTGACTTTTCTGAGCCTCCGTCCGTCGGTCAGGTCCAACCGCTCGAATTCCAGCGTCGCTTCATCTTTCTGACTTTCCTTGGCCGCGATCTGAGCGAAGAGACCGAGGATTAGAATGCACCGCAGTATTCGGTTAAGCATAGGGCCATGAGTAATCTGTCACCGGAGAACGCCGGCGCGTGGCCCGATGAGACGCTAGGCGGGGGCGGCGGTGCAGCGCCAGACTCAAGTGAAGAGTTGCCGCGGAAGGCCAAAGAAAAGCCCGCCCTGCGGGAGCAGGGCGGGCTGGGCAGACGAGAGGTGGCCAGTCGGCGTGCACGGCTCAGGTGACGTCTACGATCCGTTGAACATAGTCATCGCGAGGTGCGCAGCGCGTGCCGTGGCGATCCAGCTGGATTGCTTCGGCGCCCGCCGTGGCGGGCTCCTCGCAATGACAGTTCATAAGCCGGGAGACGTTGAGTTCAGAAGCGGCCGCGGATGCCGAAGGTCCAGTTGGTGCCGTAGTTTTCGTAACGGAAGAGCAGGTCCGGATTGTCGGTGCTCTTCTCCATCAGGCGGTGCGATTCCTCGAAGATGTTGCGACCGGCGACGAACAGGCTGAAGCGTTCGGTGAGCCGGTAATCCATCGTGAGGTCGCACTTCGTGTTGGCGATCTTGTAGCGGTTGGCGGCTTGATAGGGACCGGAATCATCCTGCCAGATGGCGCTGAAGCTCATGTTGAACCGGTTGAGCCGGTAACGGAGCGTGCCTTTCAACGTGTGCGGGAAGATGCCGAGAAGCGTCGTGCCGGCGGGTTGATCAACATAGGTGCGCGTGTAGGAGGCCGTGATGGACGTGCCTTGGAACAGGCGCGGCAGGAACGACAGATACTGCTGGTAGGAGTATTCCATCGAGTTGTAGGTCACGGGCGCCGGGGCGTTGCTGTAACTGATGAAATCGTAGGATTCATAGGTTGGATCGTCGTTGCCGTATTCCGCGGACGTGAGCGTGGTCTGGATGGTTTTATCGGTGACGCGATTGCGGCTGGCCACGACCTGGAGGTTGTTGATGCCGGCGTCACCGAAGAACCAGCTGAGGGCGGCGGCGATCTTGGTGGAGCGCTCGGGATCCAAGTTGGGATTGGGCGTGCGAATTTCTTCGGCGTCGTCGTTGATCTGGCGCGTGCCGCTGATCTTGGCGAGATCGGGCCGGCGAATGGCGCGGCCCCAGCCGATGTCGGCGAGGAGGTTGGGCCGGATCGCGTATTTAGCGGTGAAGCTCGGGAAGAAATCCTTGTATTCGCCATGCCGCTCGATGCGTGGACGCGAATACTTGTAGTCCATCGCAGCGATGCTGTTGGGCGCCCCGGCGGCGGTGACCGCGTGTCCGGCGGCGGCGACCTCCTGGTCGGAGTAGGGGTTCAGCTCCGTGGAATCGATTTCGGTGAGCTCGTAGCGCACGCCACCCTGGAGCTGGAGTTCCTTGTAGCGGCTGTTGAGCATCACGTAGCCGGCGGTGATTGTTTCCTTCACGTCGTAAGTCGGCTGATGCAGGTATTTGCCGGCTTCGTAATTCGCGAGGCTGATGCCGGAGGAACTGGAACCCGAGGCGCTGGTGGGCAGCGTTTGCACGAAATACTCGGGGTTGCTCTTGAAGAGCGCGCCGAGCGCGTCGCGGTTGGGGAACGGCGGAGCGCCGCCGCCACCGAGCGAGCGGAAGACCACGCCGGGCTGGTTGGAGCCGCGATAAAGCCGGAACGCCGAGGGGTAGTCGGCATAGCTGCCGGTGGTCCCACCGCCGGGGCCGACGTAGAGCCACTTGTCGAGGTCGTTGGAATTGCGGGCGAACTGGTCGTTGCGCGTCATCTTGCCGCCGAACTGCACGAAGGTCGGAATCTTGACGGGCAGGGCGTAGCGGAAGTTCAGCTCGCCGGACTTCACGTCGATCGTGTTCTGGCGGTTGTCGTCGGAGATGCGCGGATTCTTCGCGAGGGACAGGTCGGTCCAGTCGGAGCCGCCGGTCTGCGTGATCTTCCAGTCGGCGTCCTCGCTGCTGGAGCGGCTCGCGGTGAAGCCGATGCCGGTGACGTTGTTGACGGGCGTGTTGGCGACGGTGCCGTGCGAGAGGTTGTCGTAGTCGTTGCGCGAGTGCGACGAGGTGAACGAACCGTCGATGATCCAGTTGCCCCGGCGATACTCGAAGCTGGGGATGAAGGTCAGCGTGTTGGTGAACTTCTGGCCGTTGCCGCCGCCGAAAACGAGGGTGCCGCCGGTGTCCGTGGCGGTGCCGTAGGTGGTGACGCCGTCACCGGGCACGGTGGCGCGGGTGCCGCCGGCCTGCATGGTGACCTGACGGTTGTAGAACTCGGCGTGATAACGCGAGAACAGCGTCGAGAGCGAGAGCGTGAGATACTCGCTGGCCTTGAAATCCATCACGGCGGAGTAGCTGCCGCGGTTGGTCCACTTTGGGCCATCCTTGAGCAACACCTGGGTGAGCACCTGCGGGCGTGCGTCGGTCGCGGTCGGCGTGCGGTTGTAGGTGTGGTCCACGCGGTATTGCTCGTTGTAGAGATTGGATTCCTGCACGCTGAGCACGACGCCGAGGCGACCGTTGAAGAAGACGTCGGAGTAGTTGAGGTTGTAGTTCGGCTTGAACTTGCGGCCTTTGGAATCACCGGGGCCGGTGGTCTTGCCGAGGGTGAACTCCTCGCTGTTGAGCACGGTGCTGATCGAGCCGCCGAGGAAGCGGCCTTTGCGGTCGAAGGCCTTTTTCGTTTTCAGGTTGATGTTGCCGGCGGGTGCATTGGCATCCATCGCGGCGCTGGTGACGCGGTTGAGTTCGATGGAC
This sequence comes from Opitutales bacterium, assembly GCA_044507675.1. Lineage (GTDB taxonomy): Bacteria > Verrucomicrobiota > Verrucomicrobiia > Opitutales > Opitutaceae > Lacunisphaera. The sequence continues at coordinate 32,209 of JBIQJF010000036.1, forward strand.
TCGATGCTGTTGATCGAAATGCTGTCGAAGCCGAAGGAGCGGTTCGCGGTGCCGCCGGGCGAGTTTTCGAAACCGACATACTGGCCGAAGGAGTCGGCGCTGGCGATGTTCTTGCCGTCGAGTGTGACGCTGGCGTATTCGGAGCTCATGCCGCCGATGCGCGGGCCGCGCGTGTCGGCCTCGACATACTCGAGTTCGACGCCCGGCAGGAACTTGAGGAACTCGCCCACGTTGCCCTCGGTGACATTGCCGAACGAATCGGAGGCGACCGAGCGGCTGAGATTCATGGAGTTTTTCTGGCGTTGGAGCGCCTTCGCGTTGCCGTCGGCCTCGACGGTGACCTTGAACGCTTCGAGCACGAGGACCTTGCCGTCCTCATTGGCGGGCGCACCGCCGATTTCGATTTCGCGGTCGGTGGAGCCGCCGGCGGCGACGGCGACTTTGACGCTCACGGGCGGCAAGCCTGCGTAGGCGACGTGGAGCATGGCTTCGCCGGCCGGCACGCGGGCGAGCGTGAACGTGCCGCTGGTGCCGGAGACGACCTTGATGTCGGTGCCTTCGACCGAGATTTCGGCGTCGCGGATGTATTCCTTCGTAACGTTGTTATAGACGCGGCCGGTGATGGTGCCGGTGCCTTCGCTCTGGGCGAGCAGGGGCGGCACGGTCGCGAGCAGGAAGCCCGCGACGAATGTGAGCAATCGGGTCAGGTTGCGATTCATGGTGTTCGGGGTAAACGGCGTGCAGGCCGCCGTTGGGGTTCGGTGAGACGTGACGTGGATCGTCAGTGCATCACGTTCCGCCGAGCATAGCCCAAGCGCGCCGCGCATATCCCCCCTCGTTGGAGGGGGAAGCCGCATTTTTTGGTAAAGGCTCCGCACCCCTCAAAGGGGGGGTGAAAAAATTCCCGTCACCGGCTACGCTCGAGCCGTTTCATACCCCGGTCCTTTGTCGCTGCGCTCGCTTCCGAACGCGGCTATGGATGGATCTTCCCCCTCTGAACCCCTATGCTGTTTCTTTCCGTAATCGCCCGTCGTGTTTTCATCGGTGCCCTGGTTCTCGCCATGCCGGCCATTCTGCTGCGCGCGGAACTGCCATCCACGGTGAGGCCGTCAGACTGGCAGGAGCGCACGACCCTGGCGAATGGTTGGGAGTTCGTGCGTGGCGAAATCGGCGGTGTGTGGGCCGCGCTGCGCAGCGATTCGCGTGCGCTCGACCTGCCGGTCTGGAGTGCGGTCACGCTGCCGCATTGTTACAATGCGGTGGATGCCGTGGATCCCGATGTGCCCTACTACCAGGGACCGGCGTGGTATCGCACGCAGTTGGAAATCAGCAACCCGCATCCGGGCGGCCGCACGCTGTTGCACTTCGAGGGCAGCGGCCAGAACGCCGAAGTCTGGATCGGCGACCAGCGCGTGGCGACGCACGCGGGCGGTTACGATGAATTCGTGGTGGATATCACCGAGGCCGTCGCGGCCTATCGAGCGTCGGCATTGGCGAAACGACCGGCGGCGGAATACCGCGTCGCGCCCGGTCGCGTGCCGCTGTCCGTGCGTTGCGACAACTCGCGTGATCTCGAGTCGATTCCGTCCGACCTTAGCGACTTCAACCGTTACGGCGGTCTCTACCGGCCGGTGCATCTCGTCTATCTGCCCGCGGGCGGCCTGACACGCGTGCATGCCCTTCCCGTGCAGACATCGGAGGGAGCGTGGCACGTGAACCTGCGGCTGCGGTTTCATGATGCCGATCCGGTCCAAGCGCGCCAGGTCACGGCCCGGGTGGTGGCGCCCGATGGACGGGAGATCGCTGCGGTGCAGGCGCCGGTTGCCGCGGGTGAGTCGGCGCTCCAGTTGCCGTCGATCGTGTTGCCCGACCCGCAACTCTGGTCGCCCAATTCGCCCGCGCTTTATGGTGTCGAGGTAACGACGACCGGCCCGGGTGGCACCAGCCGCGTGTGGCAGCGCTTCGGTTTGCGAACCTTCGAGTTTGTCGAGAAGGGGCCGTTCAAGCTGAACGGCGAACGCCTGCTGCTTCGCGGCACGCACCGGCACGAGGACCATGCGGGTCTCGGCGCAGCGATGACCGAAGAGTTCATGGAGCGCGAAATGCGCCTCATCAAGGCCATGGGCGCGAACTTCATCCGACTCGGTCATTACCAACAGTCGCGGCGCATCCTCGAATTGTGCGACGAACTCGGCCTGCTCGTGTGGGAGGAGATTCCGTGGTGCCGCGGCGGTCTCGGTGGCGAGCGTTACCGTGAGCAGGCGCGTCGCATGCTGCGCGCGATGATTGAGCAACATCACAACCACCCGGCGGTGATCCTCTGGGGTTTGGGCAACGAGAACGACTGGCCCGGCGATTTTCCGGAATTCGACAAGCAGCAGATTCGCGCCTTCATGCGCGAGCTGCACGAACTGGCGCACTCACTCGATCCGACACGGCTCACGGCGATCCGCCGCTGCGATTTTTGCAAAGACATCGTGGACGTCTATTCGCCGTCCATTTGGGCGGGTTGGTATCGCGGCCGGTTCCCGGAATACGCCGACGTCACGCGCAAGGAGATCGCGCGCGTTTCGCGTTTCCTGCACGTGGAGTGGGGCGGCGACAGCCATGCGGGTCGTTTCGCCGAGGATCCTTATGCGCCGCTGCGCGCCATCGGCGATGCCGGCGCGGCCGACGAGCGCGGCCTCGACTTCATGAGCGTAGGCGGCCAGGCCCGCGCCTCGCGCGATGGCGACTGGTCGGAGAGCTACATCTGCGATCTCGTGGACTGGCATCTCAAGGAGCAGGAAAAAATGCCCGAGCTCACCGGCACGGCCGCGTGGCTCTTCAAGGATTTTTCCACCCCGCTGCGCCCGGAAAACCCGGTGCCGTTCGTCAACCAGAAGGGTGCGGTCGAGCGCGACCTCACGCCGAAAGACAGCTATTACGTTTACCAATCCTACTGGACGACAGAGCCCATGATCCGCATCCAAGGCCATGCGTGGCCGGTGCGTTGGGGCCCGCGCGGGGCGAAACGCACGGTGAAGGTTTACTCCAACTGCGAGGAAGTGGAACTGTGGCACAACGGTGTGTCGCTCGGTGTGCGGCGGCGCGACAGCCAGGATTTTCCCGCCGCGGGTCTGCGCTGGGAAGTGCCCTTTGAAGACGGCATGAATGCGCTGCGCGCGGCCGGGCGCCGTGAGGGTCGCACGGTGACCGACGAAACGTTCGTGCGTTACGAGACCCGCCAATGGGGCGCGCCGGCGCGCCTCCGTCTTCAGGAATTGCCCGCACCCGGTGAGGATCGCGTGCGCGTGCAGGTTGAGTTGCTCGATGCCGCCGGCGTCGTGTGCCTCGACGCGCAGAACTTTGTCCGCTTCGCCCACCTGGGTGACGGACGTTTGCTCGATGGTCTCGGCACCGCCGGCGGTTCCCGGCAGGTGCAACTGGCCAACGGGCGCGCCCAAATTGACCTCGCCCTGTCCCGTGGAAAACGAGGGATGATCAGTGCGACGGTCGACGGGGTGCCGGTGGAATGGGTAGAAATCCACCGGCGCTCCGCCTCCGCACCGACGCCGGACGCGGACCTGTTCAAACAAACCGCGAAGGCGGAACGCGCCCGTGTGTTGCGACTGGCGGATGCCGCCATGCAGGCGACGCCGGTGTCGCTGCGCTCGCAGCCCTTGCCGGCATTCGCGGTCGGTTACGGCGCGGTGCCGGGCGATTTTGTTTCGATGGGCGATTACTGGTGGCCGAATCCGAATACGTCCGATGGCCTGCCCTATGTGAGCGTGGACGGGAAGACGAATCCCGACAACTTCATCGCCCATCGCATGCTCATGCGCGAGATGCGCGATGCCGTCGCGACGCTGGCCGCGGCATGGCTGGTATCGGGTGATTCCGCCTACGCCGTTCGCGCGGCCGAATGGCTGCGGGTATTTTTCGACGATCCGGCCACGCGCATGCATCCGCACCTGCGTTTCGCGCAAGGTGTGCCCGGACGCGCGCCGGGCCGCAGTTTTGGCCTCATTGATACGCTGCATCTCGCCGAGGTTGCGCTGGCGGCCGACGCCATCGCTGCCGCGCCCGGTGTATCCGCAACAGTAATGGCGAATGTGCGCACGTGGTTTGCCGATTACACAACCTGGTTGCGCACGCATCCCTACGGTCGCGACGAGGCCGTGGCGAAGAACAACCACAGCGTCGCCTACTGGCTCCAGATCGCGGCTTTTGCGAAGCTGACGAAGGACGAAGCCGCGCTGGCTGAGACGCGCCGGATGTTTCGCGACGTGCTGCTGCCCGGTCAGCTCGCACCGGACGGCAGTTTCCCGCGCGAACTCGCGCGCACCAAACCCTACGGCTACGCGATATTCCAACTCGATAACGTCGCCCTCCTGGCTGAGTTGCTCTCCACGTCGCAGGAGGATTTTTGGCGCACGCCGTTGCCCGACGGCCGGAGCGTCGCGCAGGCGGTGGCGTTTCTCCATCCGTATCTGGCGGATCGCGGCGCGTGGCCGTATCCGGCGGACGTCATGCATTTTGAAAGCTGGCCCGTGCGGCAGCCGGCGCTCTTGCTCGCCGGCCATCGGCTCGCCAAGCCCGAATACCTCGAACTTTGGCAACGGCTCGACGCCGATCCGACGGACGCCGAGATCCGGCGAAACATGGCGGTGACGCAACCCGTGCTCTGGCTGCCTCGACCGTGATGAAAGAGCGGATGCAAAGAACGCTTGGAATCGGGCCGTCCCGGAGATTTTCTTCGGGTCTTTTCCGCCCCATGCGTCGCCTCCGTATTCTCCGCCGGGTCGCGACTGCCGTCCTGGTTTTCGGCGCGCTGCTGGCGTTGCCGGCTGCCGAAACAGGTGGAGTCCTCACCACGGCCGCGGCGGTGCGGGCGCTTACGGTCAGCCAGGCCGAATCCAAACTGCCCGCCACGCTGCGTGGCGTGGTCACCGCAGCGGAACCCGACTGGCAGGGGCGCTTCGTGGTGCAGGATGAGACCGCGGGCATCTTCGTGCAGAACATGGGCACGCAGCCGCAAATCGGCGATTTCATCGAAGTCAGCGGCACGACGGGGCCCGGCTGGTTCGCGCCGGTGATCCAGTCCAACGGCTGGACAAAACTCGGCACGGCCCCGTTGCCGCCGCCCAAACAGGTTTCCATCGAACGGCTCATGGCCGGCGTCGAAGCCAGCCAGCGCATCGAGATATCCGGACTCGTGCGCTCGGTGAGCTACGTCGCGTCACAGAAGACGATGGTCGAGGTTTCCGTCGGCGGCTACCGCGTGCGCGTATTTCCGAAGCTGCCGCCGAAGCTCAACCCGCGTTCGCTCGTGGCGGCCCGGGTGCGCGTGCGCGGCACTGCGGCGACGACCTTCAATCCAGCGCGTCGCCAGCTCACCGCCGTCAATCTCATGGTGCCCACCGCGGAGGATTTCGTCGTGGAGCAACCCGAGGAACACGATCCTTTCGCGCAGCCCTTTCTCGCGCTCGACAACGTGGGGAAGTTTCGCACCAGCGCGAATCTCGCCGAGCGGTTGCACGTGAAAGGTGTGATCACGCTCCAGCGGCCGGGGCTCGACCTGTTCATCCAAGACGAGACAGGCGGCCTGCATCTCGAAAGCCGCACGCCGCTGCAATTGCCGGCCGGGCGTTTCGTGGAGGCGGTCGGGTTTCTCGAGATCGTGAACTTCCAACCGGTGTTGCGAGACGCTGTGTTCCGCGAACTCGCAGGCCCGGGGCCCGCGGTCGCGCCGAAACCGGTGCCGGTGTCCGAATTGCGCGAGGGCCAGCACGGCGCCGAGCTCATCGTGTTGCAGGGCCGGTTGCTCGATCGCAGCACACGTCCGGTGCGACGCGAGGATGCGAGCTTTGCGGGCGTGCGCACGATTTGCACGATCCGGCACAACGAGCTTTCTTTCACTGCCGAACTCGAAAGCGCGCATGAAAGTCCCGAACTCGAGGCGATTCCGATCGGGAGCGTCGTCGAACTGAGCGGCATTGCCGCCATGGACACCGGCGAAGAAGGCCGGTTGAAGGCGCTCACCCTGCTGCTGCCGTCGCCGGCCAGCATGCGCGTATTGGAGACACCGAGCGCGCTCACGTCCGAGAGATTGTTGATCGGCGCCGCGGTGCTTTCCGTGCTGCTCGCCGCCGCCGCCGGTTGGGTGCTCACCGTTTCCAAGAAAAACGTCATGTTGAAGTTCCTCATCGAGGAACGCGAAAAAGCGCAGCACGAATTGCAGCGCGCTCACGACCAGCTCGAGGCGCGCGTGAAGGAGCGCACGGAGCAACTCAAGAACGAGATGTCGGTGCGCAAGGCCGCCGAAGTCGAGTTTCGCGCCGTGCTCACCGAACGCACGCGTCTCGCCCGCGAATTGCACGATACGCTCGAACAGGCGCTGACCGGCATCGCGCTGCAACTCGACACCGCCGGCCGGCTGTTTGTGCGCAATCCGGCGGAGGCCGGTCCGCCGATGGAGCTGGCCCGCCGCTTTCTTGCGCAGAGCCGCCTGGAATTGCGCCGGTCCATCTGGGATCTGCGTTCGCGTGAGCTGGAGCAGTTCGACCTCACGCAGGCGCTTTCCATCGCGAGTGCGCAGACTTTCACCGGCAGTGCGATCACCGCGGCGATTTCGACCGTGGGCGAACGCCGCCGGTTGCCGGAGACCGTCGAAGAAAACCTGCTGCGGATCGCGCAGGAGGCATTCACCAACGTTCTCAAGCACTCCGGCGCAACGACCGTTTCGGTCCAGCTCACCTTTGATCCCGATTCTGTCGTCATGGAGATTCACGACAATGGTTCCGGTCTCGTGGCGGGGCACGTCGCCGCGCACGGCGACCAGCACTTCGGCCTGCTCGGCATGAAGGAACGCACCAAGCGCATCGGTGGCCGGTTGGAAGTCAGCGGACCGCCGGGCGACGGCACGACCGTGCGCGTCACCGTGCCGGTTTCTTTGCAGGAAACCCCGCTGCCGGAGGTGATCGTGTGAGCGCGTGCGCCAAGATCCGGATCGTGGTGGCCGACGACCATTTCATCGTCCGCACGGGCCTGCTCTCGCTGCTGCACACCGAGCCGAGCTTTTCGGTCATCGGTGAAGCGGCCGATGGCGACGAGGCGATCCGGGTGTTCGAACAGCAGCGACCCGACCTCATGTTGATCGATCTTTTGCTGCCGGGGAAAACCGGACACGAAATCACGCGACACATCCGCAAGATCGCGCCGGCCGCGCGCATCCTGATGCTGTCCGCCTACGACGGCGATGCCGACATCCAAGCCGCGCTGGAGGCGGGCGTAGACGGCTACGTGTTCAAGAGCGCCACCGGCGAAGAACTCATTCCTGCCGTTCACGCAGTTGCGGCCGGACGTCGGTGGATTCCGCAGGACGTGGCCGCCCGGTTGAAACTCGGCAGTGCCTTCGAGCCGCTCACGGGTCGTGAACTCGAGGTGCTGGGACAACTGGCCCGCGGCCAGGCCAACAAGGAAATCGCCGACACGCTCGGCATCAGCGAGCACACCACCAAAGGCCACCTCAAGAGCATCCTCGGCAAACTCCGCGTGGCCGACCGCACGCAGGCGGTTATCGCCGCGGTGCAGCGCGGGCTCATCCATTACTGAATTTTCCTCAATCAACCATCATCATGAAAATCCGGCTCATCCTTGCCCTGCTCCTGTGCAATGCGGCCGTCGCCCGCGACACCGCCGATACCACCGCGGTGATGCGACGGGTCTTCGAATGGCAGGTGGCGCACCCGTGGAGCAGCCAGCACGACATCACGAAGTCGCATGGCAATCGGGGTTGGGTGCAGGGCGCGTTTCTTACCGGCGTGATGGAGGCATATCGAGCGACCGGAGATGCGGCCTATCTCGACTACGCGCAACGCAGGTCCGAGGCCAACAGCTGGCAGCCCGGCCCGCGGCCGGTGCACGCCGACGATCACATTGTCGGCCAGACCTATCTCGAATTGCACGCGCTTGAACCCGCCGACCACAAGATCGGGCCGATCAAAGCCACGCTCGACGCACTCGTCGAGAAACCGATCACGGGTCGCGAGCTGTGGTGGTGGTGCGATGCGCTCTACATGGCGCCGCCGACGCTCGCGAAACTGAGTGCTGCCACCGGCGACGCGCGCTACACCGACGCGATGGACCGCTGGTTTTGGGATTCTTACGCTGAGTTCTACGATCCCGCCGAGCGGTTGTTCTACCGGGACAAACGCTACCTCTTCCCGAAAGACGGCCCGAAGATTTTCTGGAGCCGCGGCAACGGCTGGGTCATCGCCGGCCTTGCGCGCCTGCTCGACGCGCTTCCGGCGGATCATCCGCGGCGCACGAAATACATCGCGCTGTTCCAGGCCATGGCAGAGCGCCTGGTGCAGTTGCAGCCGGCCGACGGGCTCTGGCGCTCCGATCTGCTGCATCCCGAAGAGGCGCACGGTGAGGCGAGCGGCAGCGCTTTCTTCTGCTACGCATTCGCCTGGGGTATGAATCAAGGCTTGTTGCCTGCGGAGAAATATCTGCCAGCGGTTCGGCGCACGTGGAGTGCGCTGCTCGCCTGCGTGGACGACGAGGGCCGTCTCGGCTGGGTTCAGCCGATCGGCTATGCCCCGGGAGCTTACGACGCGACGACCTCGCAGGAGTATGGCGCCGGGGCCTTTCTCGCCGCGGGTTCGCAAGTGATGAAGCTGCCGCGTTGACGACGGGCGGGCGTGCCGTTGTTGCGCGCTCGCAACCCGGCACTGGTCCACAGTTCTTGCACGGCAAAACTGAGGCCGGCGTTCACAAGTTAGCATAGTTTAGCGCGGGGGTGCGCTGGCGGATTTGGCGACTTGGGCTAGGGTGGTGCGCGTTTCCACCCCACACCCCCATGTCTGTCACTCTGCGTGCCCTGATTCTCACTCCTGTCACCTTGCTTGCGGCCGCGATGCTGGTTGCCCAAGCCCCGGCGGCCGCGCCGGCCAAACCCGATCTCACGAAACCGTTCTGGGAGCTCACTCCCGAGGAGCGCACGGCGATCAACCGGCTCACGCACGAGGATCACCAGGACATGCTGAAGCAACTCGGCATCACGAAACTTCGCCCAGGCCGCAATCCCAACGCCGGTTCAACCAATCCGCCCAACTACGATCCGACGAAAGCCAACCCGTTTCCCGACTGGCCGGAGCTGCTCGTTGCGAAGAACGGCACGAAAATTACGACTGCGGAGCAGTGGTGGCAGCAGCGCCGCGCGGAGATTGCCGAGGACGTCGAGCGCGAGGTTGTCGGTCGCATCCCGGCCGGTGTGCCGAAGGTCACTTGGGAAGTCACCGAAACCGTGAACACGAAAGTTGGTGACGTGCGCGTGGTCGCCCGCCGGCTCGTCGGCCACGTGGACAATTCCGCGCATCCCGACATCTCCGTGGACATCAAGATGGCCGTGGTCGTGCCGGCGTCCGCGCCGGGTCCTGTGCCGGTGCTGGTCATGTTCGGCTTCGGCGGCATGCCTGACGATCCGCCATTTCGCTTCCCCAATGCGCCCGAGCCGCCGCGGCCCACTTCGCAGGAAATGCTCATCGCCGCCGGCTGGGGTTATGTGTCGCTCAACACCTCAAGCATTCAGGCCGACAACGGCGCGGGGCTCACGTCCGGCATCATCGGCCTGACCAACAAGGGAGCCCGCCGCACGCCCGAGCAGTGGGGCTCGCTCCGCGCCTGGGCTTGGGGCGCCGCGCGGGCGTTGGATTATCTTGAGACGCTGCCCGCCGTGGACGCGAAGCGCGTTGGGATCGAGGGCGTGTCGCGTTACGGCAAGGCCGCGCTCGTCACGCTCGCGTTCGAGCCGCGTTTTGCGCTGGGTCTCATCGCCTCCTCCGGCGAAGGCGGCACCAAGCCACACCGCCGCGACTTCGGCGAATTGGTGGAAAATCTCACGGGTTCCGGCGCCTACCACTGGATGGCCGGCAACTTCATCAAGTATGGCGCCGAGGAATCGTCCTTCGGTCGCAAGGATGCCAACGACATTCCGATGGACGCGCACTTCCTGCTCGCGCTCTGTGCCCCGCGTCCGACGTTCGTCAGTTACGGCGTGCCCGAGAAAGGCGACGCGCACTGGCTCGACCAGCAAGGCAGCTACATGGCGACCGTTGCCGCCGGCGAAGTTTTCCGGTTGCTCGGCGTGAAGGACCTCGGTGACACGACCAACTATCGCGCCGCGCTGCTGCCTTCGGCCACCTTCGGCAAGCTCGACGGTTATCTCGCCTGGCGCCAACACGACGGCGGCCACGAGAGTCGCAGCAACATGAGCCACTTCATCGCCTGGGCCAACAAGCTCATCAATCACACCCCGCAGGGGACAAATTGAGGCGGCGGATGGGGTGCTGATGGCGGATCGCCTGGCGCGATATGGCGCGTTTTTTGCGTGCTCCTGTGGTCCGGGTTGGCGAAAGTCCCGGTTCCGTGGCTTCGATTTCTGAGCAATTCAAACAAACCTTCGGCCTTGCGCTCGCGGTCATCGCGCGGGCACCGGGGCGGGTGGAGTTCATCGGCAACCACACCGACTACAACGGCGGGGCGGTGCTCGGGGCGGCGATCGATCGCTTTGTAACTGTCGCGGCCGCACCGGCGGAAGCAGGCCGGTTTCGGCTGCGCAGCACGGGTGGCAATGCGCCGGTGGATCTTGCTTCGCCCCCGACGGAGCGGCTGACGGGCGAGGTGGCATGGGCCAATTATCCGTTGGGAGTGTGGCGTTCGCTGGGTGATTTCAATCTGCCACGTCCGGCAGGTTTCGACCTGTTGGTGGATTCCAATTTGCCGGCCGGCGCGGGTCTCAGCAGCAGCGCGGCACTTGAGTTGGCGACCGCGCTCGCGTTGTTGAAACTGGCTGGCGGCGAAATCGCGCCCGATCGCCTCGCTGCGTTGGGACGTCATGCGGAGAACACTTATGTCGGCGTGCCGTGCGGCATTCTCGACCAAGGCACGAGCGCTTTCGGGGCGGCGGGGCAACTCGTCCAAATCGATTGTCGCGGTCCGGCCTTTTCGCGCGTGCCGTTGCCGCCCGGCACGCACCTGTGGATTTTCAACACCAAGGAAAAACACGCGTTGGT
>JBIQJF010000037.1:0-42105 GCA_044507675.1 Opitutales bacterium
CGTCATGATCCGCTCACCTCAGTTCAACTGATCGACCGTTTGGGCAACACGCCCTCAAGACGTGACGTCTTCTGCTGCCAGTGACGTCTTCTGCTGCCACCTGGAAAAAGCGACCGAGCCGGGCTGCGGTGTCGGCGGTGATGGAGCGGCGACCGGCGAGGATTTCGCTCAGGCGGCTCTGCGGAATGCCGGTGGCCTGGGCGGCGGCGAGTTGGGTGATGCCGAGCGGAGGGCCTAGCGGATCACCGTAGACGATGTTTTCCACCGCTACCGACAATCTCTTCCTCCGGTTAGCGTATTTTCGATGACCCTTGGTAATTGCGGATGTTTCGGCCCAGGGTGATGTCGCGTTGCACGTGCCAAACACCGTCTGCGCGTTTGGGATAGGTCAGTCCTGAGCCCCCGCGCCCGTTGACGGATTGCTGACGCAAGCGCCGCGGCAGATCAGGGTCGTCGTCAAAAATGACATTATCGATATAGTAGGTGCCGACACCGGGTTCGATCACGTGCATATGAATGTGCGCACATTCGGCGCCATCGGGGTAGCCGGCGGGGCGAATCGTGGTGAAGCGATAGCGCCCCTCGGAATCGGTGCGCGCCCATCCGCGCAAACGCCCGTGAAACGTGGTGTCCTTCGGATACACTCCTTCGACGTTGGTGTGATAGGCATAGACCACGATCCCGGCGGCTGGAGCACCGTTTGCATCACGGACGATGCCAGCAAGGATGAGCGGTTCACCCGGTTCTTCGGGTGGAGCGATCCGGGTTTCGGACGCCAGAGAGGAGGGCAGTCCTTGGAAGACGAATTCGCAACCTTGGCAGGGGCCGCCGATCACCGGCGTGTTTTTTAGCGAGAGCGGTTGGGCCGCGCCTATAGATGGCTGGCAAAGCGCTGCCAGCAGGAGGACGACGAGAAGCGCCGGGGTGGTTCGCATGGGTTGATTGAAAGCCGAGGTGGTTCAGGAGCGAACCGGAAATTGCGCGAGCCCAATGTGCACCTGGTGGAGACAAGGCTTGGCGCCTTCAATGTGGTTGAATCCGCAGTTTGATGAGCGAGCGGATACGCGGGGATCCTGACGCAGGTCGAGCACGGCAACGACCGTGGGTCACGTCGGGCTCAATGGCGAAGTAGATGCCGAAATAGGTTCGACGGATGAGGGCACGGCGGAAGAAGCGGTGTTTCTTTGGAAACAGTTCGGGATTCTCCTCGATGCTGAAGACGGTCTCGCGAAACTGGCGGAAGAAGCGTTCGCCGCCCTCGGTCAGCTACGATTCCTAGAAGGCCATGGCGTGGTTGAGGTCGTGCTCGACCCACTCCAGGAATTCGACTGGCTGGCTTTTCACGGACGGGCAAGGCGTCGTTCCAACTCGGAGAGAGGAATGCGCCTGAGGCCTGCCACCAAGATGGCGTCCTGAGAAACAGTGACGATGACGTTCTCTGCCGTCATGACAACGGCCGGCGCGGCCACCGGGTTCGCACGAAGAAAGGCCGCTCCGAGTAACAGCAGCACCAGCGCAACGCGTTTCATGAGTTTACAAAAAAGCGAGCTGCGTGTGGATCGCGAGCTCGCTCGAGGATATCATCGGCTGGGTATTACGCCAACTTCGTGCCGCGGGCTTGGGCGGCGCGGATGAGGGCGTCGGCCATGTCGGACGGCGTGATGGCGCACTCGATGCCGCACTCCTTGAAGACGGCGATCTTGGCGGCAGCGGTGTCCTCAGCGCCGCCGACGACGGCGCCGGCGTGGCCCATGCGGCGTCCGGCGGGAGCGGTGGCGCCGGCGATGAAGCCGGCGACGGGTTTCTTGCAGTGGGCCTTGATCCAGCGCGCGGCTTCGACCTCGGCGTTGCCGCCGATTTCGCCGATCATGATGATGCCGTAGGTCTCGGGGTCATCGTTGAACATCTTGATAACGTCGAGGTGCGAGGTGCCGTTGACCGGGTCGCCGCCGATGCCGACGGACGTGGTCTGGCCGAGGCCCTTGGACGTGAGCTGGAAGACGGCCTCGTAGGTGAGGGTGCCGGAGCGGGAGACGACGCCGACGTGGCCCTTCTTGTGGATGTAGCCGGGGGCGATGCCGATGCGGCAGCCGCCGGCGGAATCCTTGCCGGTGCCGGGCGTGACGAGGCCGGGGCAGTTGGGGCCGATGAGGCGCGTGCGCTTGCCCTGCATGGCGCGCTTGGCGGCGATCATGTCGCGGATCGGAATGCCTTCGGTAATGGCGACGCAGAGATCGAGGTCGGCGTCGGCGCATTCGAGGATGGCGTCGGCCGCGAAGGGCGGCGGGACGAACACGGCCGAGGCGGTGGCGCCGGTGGCGGCGACGGCGTCGCGGACGGTGTTGAAGATCGGAACCTTGTGTCCGTTGTGTTCGAAGAACTGGCCGCCCTTGCCGGGCGTGACGCCGGCGACGATCGCGGAGCCGTAGTCGAGGGAGAGCTTGGTGTGGCGGCCGCCGAACTCGCCGGTGATGCCCTGGACGAGGACGCGGGTGTTTTCGGAGATTAAAATAGACATTTTGGTCTGAAAGTAGAGGTGGGTGAAAAGGGTGGTGGGAGGCGCGTCAGTTTAGGTCTGAAGTTGAAGTTTAAGCGGGGGAGCGGGTCGGGAGTGACTTGGCTTCAACCTAAACTTCTCACTTCAACTGATCGTCAGGCGACGAGCTTGACGATCTTCTGGGCGGCGTCGGCCATGGTGTCGGCGGACTCAATTTTGAGACCGGACTCGGCGAGGGTCTGCTTGCCGGCGGCGACGTTGTTGCCCTCGAGGCGGACGACGAGCGGGATCTTGAGGGCGAGTTCGCGGCTGGCGGCGACGACGCCGGTGGCGATCGTATTGCAGTCCATGATGCCGCCGAAGATGTTTACGAGGATACCCTTCACGTTCGGATCGGTGAGGATGATCTTGAAGGCAGCGGTGACCTGGTCCTTGGAAGCGCCGCCGCCGACGTCGAGGAAGTTGGCCGGGCTGCCGCCGAAATGCTTGATGATGTCCATCGTGCTCATGGCGAGGCCGGCGCCGTTGACGAGGCAGGCGATGTTGCCGTCGAGCGCGATATAGGAGAGCGAGTATTTGGACGCCTCGATTTCCTTGGGATCCTCCTCGTTGAGGTCGCGGAGGGCGACGATTTCGGGGTGACGGAAGAGGGCGTTGTCGTCGAAGGAGACCTTGGCGTCGAGGGCGAGCACCTGGCCGGTCGGCGTGGTGATGAGCGGGTTGACCTCGACCATGGCGGCGTCGGTTTCCCAGAACATCTTGTAGAGAGCGGGGATCAGCTTAACGGCGTTCTTGAAGGTGTCGCCGGTAAAGCCGAGGCGGAAGGCCAGCTCGCGGGCTTGGTAGCCTTGGAGGCCGACGGCCGGATCAACGATGATCTTGAAGATCTTCTCGGGGGTCTCGTGGGCAACCTTCTCGATTTCGACGCCACCTTCGGTGGAGGCGACGATGACCGGGCGGGAAGTGACGCGGTCGAGGAGGATGGCGAGGTAATACTCCTTCTGGATGTCGCAGGCCTGCGTGAAGTAAATCGTCTGGACCTTGCGGCCGGCAGGACCGGTCTGGGCGGTGACGAGGGTGTTGCCGAACATCTTGTTGGCGTAGTCGAGGGCCTCGGCCTTGGTCTTGGCGAACTTCACGCCGCCCTTGAAGCCGTCGGTGAACGTGCCTTTGCCGCGGCCACCGGCGTGGATCTGGGATTTGACGATGATGGGGCCCTCGTGGCCGAGCGTGGCGAGGGCGGACTCGAATTCCGCCGGGGTGCGGGCGGCGACGCCCTTGGGGACGGCGACGCCATATTTCTCAAACAGGGCCTTGGCCTGATACTCGTGAATATTCATGGGAAAGAGGCCCAACTTTTAGCCACAAAGGCGGGGCAATTGACACAAAAAAGAGCGGCGAAACCGGTCCGCGAGCAGCGATGTCCGGTCGGATGACATCGGACAGTCATGACTGAGGGCGGAGGCTGGGTTCTAGGAGCGGCTATACGCTGCGATTTCGAGCGGGCCAGGGGTGACACACGTCGGGGCAGGGGAGGATTGCCTTTGCAGGGCCATCCGGCACCATCCCGCCCATGCAATCTCACGAGCTGCTCAAGGAGGTGCTGAAGAAGACCAGCGCGAAACAGGTTTCGGCGGACATGGGCCTTTCGCTTTCGCTCATCTACAAGTGGGCCGAGCCGCCGCAGGACGAGACGGGCAGCGGCGCCAACAACCCGCTTGATCGCATCGAGCAGCTTCTGCGCATCACCAATGACACGCGCATTGCGCAATGGGTGTGCGAACGCGCCGGCGGTTTCTTCATCACCAACCCCAAAGCCAAGCCACATCCCTACCAGCTGATTCCGTTTACGAACAGCATTGTGCAGGAATTCGCCGACATGCTCGGGGTGATTGCGATGGCCGCATCCGACAGCGCGATCTCGAAAGAAGAGGCCAAGGCCATCCGGCGCCGCTGGGAAGATTTGAAGTCAGTGACCGAGGGATTTGTGCACAGTTGCGAGGAAGGAAACTTCAGCACGCTGCAATCAGGCATAAACAAGGCTGATGAAACTGCCTCGAGCCATTAATCTGAGTTGATCTGCGAGGACCCCGCCGGCGCGGCGGCGGAGGTTCGTGGCGCGCGGTTTCATTCGGGAAATCGTGACGCATTAATTTCGTTCATCGTTTCCATGAACGAAATGCTGCGAATATGACAATAGGTCTTTTTCGCGATGGCAGGGGAGTTGCTGAGTGGTCGGTGGATCAAGTCGTCGTTTTTGGCGGCGGATCCGCCAAACCACAAACCCAGCAAATAAACCTACTGCACTCATGACCAAGCAATCACTCCGCATCGCGGGTTGGGCCACGGCCCTCCTGGCTCTCGCCACGGCCCAGGCCGAGGTGAAGTTGAACGAAAATTTCTCCGTCTCCGGTTACATCAGCGGCTCCGCCGGTTACTCCGATTGGGATTATACCGGCGGCGGCTCCGACGATGACTCCTTCATGGACGTCGATGCAGTCAAGCTGCAGGGCACGGCCAGCTTTGAGAAAGTGTCGGGCACCGTCAGCCTCCACACCTTCGCCGATCACGATCCGATCGTGCTTGATGCCTACGCGACCTACACGATCGATTCCGGCACCACGGTGACGGTCGGCAAGTTCCTCAGCTACCTCGGCTTCGAAGCATTCGATTACCCGAACATGCTGCAGATCTCCTATGCCAACGACTTCTCCGGCTTCATTCCCGCCTACCACTCCGGTGTGAAGATGGACTTCACCTCCGAGGGTTTCTCCGGCGGCTTTGCGGTGTTGGATTCGGTTTACGGCCCCACCTACTACAAAGGTGACGGCGATCTCGACAACGGCGCCGGTTTCGAAGCCTACGTGAAGTTCACGCAGGGCGAGTCCAGCCTGTTTGCCGGTGTGGCCTACGACGACGGCGTCGCCGGCACCAACGACAACCAGACCACCTTCGATATCTGGGCGCAGACGAAGGTCGGCAATGTCACGCTCGCGGCCGAATACTGCTTCTCCAAGACCGACAGCAGCCTCGGCGACACGGACGGCTATTTCTGGCTGCTCCTCGCCCAGGCTCCGCTGAATGATTCGTGGTCGCTCACCGGTCGTATCTCCGGCGGCGAAAACGAGGCCGCGGCAACCGGTCTCTCCTCGCCGAGCTTCTTCAAGGCCACCATCTCCCCGTCTGTGGCGGTCACCGACAACCTCGCCGTGCTCTTCGAATACAGCTACACGAAGTATGACGACTTCGCCGCCAAGAGCTCCAACTTCCTCGGTGTGCAGGTTCTCTTCACCTTCTAAGGCAACGGCCTGAATGCGGGGGCCTGCCAGAATCCTGCGCGGGTCCTCTGTTAACTGACAGTTCTTACCCGCCGGCACTCCGTGCAACCGGAGGCCGGCCGGGTCACACACACCACCTTTTTTCCGTCACCACCATGTTCAAGTCATCCCGTTACCTCATTGCCGCGGGCGCGCTCCTCGCCTCCGCCGTTGCCCAAGCCGCCGATACCGTCAAAGTCGGCGTGCTCCACTCCCTCTCCGGCACGATGGCGATCAGCGAAACCTCGCTGCGCGACGTGCTCGCCTTCACTGCCGATGAAATCAACGCCAAGGGCGGCGTGCTCGGCAAAAAGATCGAGCTCGTCATCGTGGACGGCGCGTCCGACTGGCCGACTTTCGCCGAGAAGGCCAAGCAACTCACCGAGCAGGACAAGGTGGCCGTCACCTTCGGTTGCTGGACCTCGGTGAGCCGCAAATACGTGCTCCCCGTGCTCGAGAAGAACAACGCTCTGCTTTTCTACCCCGTGCAATACGAGGGTGAAGAAGAGTCTCAGAACGTTTTCTACACCGCCGAGGCCGTGAACCAGCAGGCCACCCCCGCCGTGGATTACTACCTGGCCGAGGGCAAAAAGAAGTTCTACCTGCTGGGCACAGACTACGTCTATCCGCAGACCACCAATCTCGTGCTCCTCGAGTATCTGCTCTCAAAGGGCGTGCCGCTGGAGAACATCGGTGGCGGATATAAGACGGACGCTTCCGGCAAAATCATTTCCGCCGGCAAATATACCGGCTTCGGCCACACCGACTACCAGCAGATCGTCGCCGAGATCAAACAGTTCGCCGCCTCCGGCGACGCCTGCGTGATCTCGACGCTCAACGGCGACACCAACGTCCCGTTCTTCAAGGAATACGCCGCCTCCGGCCTCACCGCGGAGACCTGCCCGGTTGTCTCGTTCTCGATCTCCGAGGATGAGTTCCGCGGCCTGCCCGCCGACCAGCTCGTCGGTCAGCTCGGTTGCTGGACCTATTTCCAGTCGATCGACACCCCGGCCAACAAGAAATTCGTCGCCGACTTCCAGGCTTGGCTCAAGAAGACCACGCTTGCCGGCATCGTGAAGGAAGGCCGCGTGACTTGCTCGCCGATGGTGTTGAGCTACGACGGCATGTATCTCTGGAAGGCCGCCGTCGAAAAGGCTGGCAGCTTCGATGTGGACAAGGTTCGCGCTGCGCTCAAGTCGGGTCTCTCCTTCGATGGCCCCGGTGGCACGGTCACCACCCAGCCGAACATGCACCTCACGAAGAACGTGTTCATCGGCGAGACCAAGGCCGACGGCCAGTTCAAGATCCTCAAGTCCTTCGCCAACGTTTACGGCGAGCCCTGGCTGAAGGGTAAGTTCAAGTAAGGCAGCCCGCTCCGCACCGCTTCCTGCAGGCGCGCCTTGCAGGGAGACGGCCCCCGGAGACGGATGCCAACGCACTGACACACTTTGTTTGTAGGTATTGGACGCGGGGCGGGTTTTCATGCCCGCCCCGCTTTTTTTGGCATGAATCCAGCATTGGGAAAAACCTCGTAAGTATGAAATTTTTTCAGCGTTTGGCCCTGTTTCTCCTGGTGTGTTGCGGAGTGGTCGTATCGGCCGCCGAACCCGCGCGCACCACCATCGTCAGGGCAATCCTCGCGCCCGACTCCGCTGAAACACGCACCTTGCTCGCTTCGCTCACGGGTAATCCCGACGAAGCGATTCCGGAGCTGCTCACTGCCTGGCGCACCGACAATCTGTTCGTTTATGGCGACGGCGATGCCGCCGTGCCGGTCCTGCTCACGGGTGACAAGGATGCCGACGGCGCGCGTGCTGCATTCCGGGTGGACAACGGCAAACCACTCACCGATGCCGCCGGCCAGCCGATGCGGCTCGCGCCCGGTTCCGCGCTCAAGGCCGTGGACCACACCACCAGCCTGCGTCGCGTGATGAAGGGCGTGCTCGATGTGTTTGATCTCGTTTCGCCCGACGCAACGCGCCGGTTCAAGGCCGTCCAGACCATCGGCCTGACGCAGGACGCGAGCAAGCTAGCCCTGCTGAAGGAACGACTCGCCGTCGAAACCGACCCGCGCACGCATCGCGCCCTGCGCGAGGGCATTGCGCTCATCGGGCTGAAGGATGCCAACGACGAGGTGAAGCTCGCGGCTCTCGCCGAGTTGAAAGTCCTGCACACGCTTTCCAGCACCGATTTTCTCCAGCGTGCGCTCAAGGAAGCCGAGGAGAAGAAAAACGCGCCCGTCGCCGCTGCCGCGAAATCCGCGCTGCAATCGGTCGAGTCGCATCGTTCCACGGTGGACTTCATGGGCACGATTTTCCGCGGCATGAGCCTCGGAAGCATCCTGCTCGTTCTGGCGCTGGGTCTTGCCATCACCTTTGGCCTGATGGGGGTGATCAACATGGCGCACGGCGAGATGATCGCCGTCGGCGCCTATACGACCTATTTGGTGCAAAACATCTTTGGTCCCGGTATTGTCATCCCGTTTTTCGGCCTCAGCCTCGGCATTCCCGGGATGAACCTCAGCGGCTGGGCGTATCAGTGCTATTTTATCGCGGCGATTCCGCTGAGTTTTCTTATGGCCGCGCTGGTCGGGATTGGTTTGGAGCGGAGTATCATCCAGTGGCTTTATCGGCGTCCGCTGGAGAGCCTGCTCGCCACGTGGGGCGTGTCCGTGGTGTTGCAGCAGGTTTTCAAGCTGATGTTCGGCTCGAACAACGTTCAGGTATCCAGCCCGATTTACCTCAGTGGCAATTGGACCGTGAACGACGTCATCCTCGGCTGGAACCGGATGTTCGTAATCGGATTCGCGATCGTGATTGTCTTCGGAGTCTGGCTTGTGCTCACGCGAACCTCGCTTGGTCTGCTCATCCGCGCGGTGATGCAAAACCGAACCATGGCCGGCTGCATGGGAGTCAAAACCCAGCGGGTGAATATGCTGACCTTTGGACTGGGCAGCGGACTGGCCGGATTGGCGGGGGCATTTTTAAGCCAGATCGGCAATGTCGGCCCGTCCATGGGGCAGAACTACATCGTCGATTGCTTCATGACCGTGGTGGTGGGGGGGGTGGGCAGTCTGCCCGGCACGGTCGTGAGCGCGTTTGCCATCGGGCAGGCTGATCAGGCTTTGCAGCAGTATCTCGGGGATCCCGTGATCGGCAAAGTCCTCGTCCTGGCCTGCATCATCCTCTTCCTGCAATGGCGCCCCGCCGGGCTTTTCGTAACCCGCAGCCGCAGTCTCGATTGATCCATGAGTGCCACCTCTGTCCGCCGGATTGAAATCATCTCGGTCGCCGTCATTGCGATCCTTCTGGTCGTGGTTCTGCCGCTGCTCAACGCGCAGGGGATGATCAGCAATTTCTCGATTAATCTTTGGGGAAAGTATCTCTGTTTTGCGCTGCTGGCGATTTCGGTCGATCTGCTTTGGGGCTACACCGGTCTGCTGAGCCTCGGCCAGTCCTTGTTTTTCGCCCTCGGCGGTTATATGCTGGGCATGCACCTGATGCTGATGATCGGCGAACAGGGTGTCTATGCCCAGGCGGGCAAAAATCCCAGCCTGCTGCCCGACTTCATGGTGTTCCTTGGCCACACGTTTCTCCCGGCGTTTTGGCGACCCTTCTATTCGTTCGGGTTCTCGGCTCTCATGGTGTTGGTCATACCAGGATTGGTTGCCGCCGTGTTTGGCCTGCTGGCCTTCCGCTCGCGGATCAAGGGCGTGTATTTTTCAATTCTGACCCAAGCCCTCACCTACGGAGCGGCGCTGCTCTTTTTTCGCAACAGCATGCTGATGGGCGGCAACAACGGCTTCACGGATTTCAAGCTGATCCTCGGCTCCGATCTGCGCGAACCGGTGACGCAGCGCTGGCTCTTTATCGCGACGGCCGTGACGCTTCTGCTGGTCTACATCGGCTGCCGGTTGCTCAGCCAAACAAAATTTGGATTGGTGCAGCGGGCGATCCGGGACGGTGAGAACCGCGTGCTGTTCAGCGGCTACGCGACGGTCCATTTCAAGCTCTTCATCTTCGTGCTCAGTGCGGCTATCGCGAGCATCGGCGGAGCGCTTTATGTGCCGCAGGTCGGTGGCATCAACCCCAGTGTGATGTGGGTGGACAAATCGCTCGAGGCGGTGGTCTGGGTTGCCGTGGGCGGCCGGGGCACACTGATCGGGCCCGTGATCGGAGCCATCGTGATCAACGCCCTGAAGAGTTGGGCCACCAAGGAATTTCCGGACTACTGGCTTATTATTCTGGGCTCCATGTTCATTTCGGTCGTGCTCTTCCTGCCCGGCGGCCTCGTGAGCCTGCCCGCCCGGTTGAAAGCCGTGTGGCAGAAACTTCGCGCACCCAAGGAAACCTCCGAATCCGTCGCCGCACCGGTCACCCCGGCGGCCAAGCCTTGAACCGGGAATCGAAAATCCAAAACCGGGAATAAGTCATGCCGCATCCGATTCTCACCGTCGAGGACGTCTCCAAGACCTACGATGGCTTCAAGGCCATCACCAATCTGAACTTCTATCTTTACGAAGGCGAACTGCGCACCGTCATCGGTCCCAACGGCGCGGGCAAGTCCACCTTCTTCGACCTCATCACCGGTCGCGCCCAGCCTGACAAAGGCAAGATCGAGTTCGGTGCCGATCCCGCGAGCACGCGCGATCTCACGCGCTTGAACGAATACGAAATCAACCGGCTCGGCATCAGCCGGAAGTTCCAGACGCCGAGCGTCTATACCGAGCACACCGTTTACGATAACATCGTGCTCTCGCTGAACGGACCGCGCGGGGTGTTCGCCTCGATCTTCCGACGCCTGTCCTCGACCGATCGCGATCGCATCGACGAACTGCTCAAGCTCATTCGCCTCGACGCCAAGCGCGATTGGAAGGCCGGTTTGCTCGCGCATGGCGAGAAACAGTGGCTCGAGATCGGCATGCTGCTCGCACAGGAACCCAAGATGCTGTTGGTGGACGAACCTGCCGCGGGCATGACCGACGAGGAAACCCATCGCACGGGCGAGCTGCTCATCAGTCTCTCCGGCAAGCACAGCATTGTCGTCGTCGAGCACGACATGACGTTCGTGAAACAGATCGCCCGCGACGGCCAGGTCACGGTGCTCCATCAAGGCACCGTGCTTTGCGAGGGCAAATTCGACGAGGTGCAATCCAACCAGAAAGTCCGCGAAGTTTATCTCGGCCGCGGCAAACACGGCACACGATGAGCGCTCTTCTCCAGCTTTCCTCGGTCGAAACCTACATCGGCGGCTCCCGCATCCTGCGCGGGGTGGACCTTGAGATAAATCCGGGCGAGGTGGTCGCGCTCATGGGCCGCAACGGAGTGGGGAAGACCACGACGCTGCGTTCCATCACCGGCGTGCTGCCGGTGCGTTCGGGATCGGTCATGTTTGACGGACAATCCATCGAAAAACTATCCATCGACGTGCGTGCTCGTGCGGGCATCGGTTATGTGCCACAAGGGCGCGACATTTTCCCGCACATGACCGTCGAGGAGAACCTGCACGTCGGCCTCGTCGTCCACAAGCGCAAGGGTGCCGACGCGAAGTCTGCGCTGGAGCGCGTTTATGATCTCTTCCCGGTTTTGAAGGACATGCTCAAACGCAAGGGCGGCGTGCTTTCAGGCGGACAACAGCAACAACTCGCGATCGGCCGCGCCCTGCTGACCAATCCCAAGCTGCTCATCCTCGACGAACCCACCGAGGGAATTCAGCCTTCGATCATCGATCAGATCGGCGACACGTTGAAGAAACTCAAAGCGCCAGCAGCCCCGCCTGACACTTTCACCGAAGCCGCCCGTGCCGTGGATGAGATCAAGCACGCCGTGCAGAGACTCAAGGAGACGCACGCCCTGGCCATCCTGTTGGTTGAGCAATATGTGGATTTTTGCCGCGAGGTTGCCGACCGCTTTTATGCCATGGATCGCGGTGTGGTAGTCGCCTCCGGCGACATCGCCAGCTTGACCGACGAGGTGGTGAAGGAGCACCTTCAAGTCTGACCCGCCCATGCATCTTACCCCCCGTGAACGAGAGAAACTGCTGGTCGTCACCGCCGCCGATCTGGCGCGGCGCCGCCAGGGCCGCGGTTTGAAACTGAATTATCCCGAGGCTGTTGCCATCATCACTTACGAAATCATGGAAGGCGCCCGTGACGGCAAGTCGGTCGCCGACCTCATGAGCTTCGGCACGACGATCCTCAAACGCAGCGACGTGATGGAAGGCGTGCCCGAGATGATCCACGAGGTGCAGGTCGAAGCTACGTTCCCCGACGGAACGAAACTCGTCACCGTCCACAATCCCATTCGCTGACCATGATACCCGGCGAAATCATTCCCGCGGCCGAAGCGGCCTCGCTCGACGCCAACCTCGGGCTCAAGACGCTCACGCTCGACATCACAAATACCGGCGATCGTCCGATTCAGGTCGGTTCGCATTATCATTTCTTTGAAACCAACGAGGCCCTGAGCTTTGATCGTGCTGCCGCGCGTGGATTTCGGCTCAACATCCCCGCTGGCACTGCCGTTCGTTTCGAGGCGGGAGACACCAAGCGCGTCGAACTGGTCGCCCTTGCCGGCTTGCGGGAGGTCTATGGCCTCCAAGCGAAAATAAACGGCAAGCTGGACACCAAGCCCAAGGCGAAGACCAAACCCGCCAAACGGAGATAATCCTCATGCCGCTCAAGCTTTCCCGCCGCCAATACGCCGAGATGTTCGGCCCCACCGTCGGTGATCGCGTGCGCCTCGCCGACACCGAGCTGTTCGTGCAGGTCGAGCGAGACCTCATCGCTGAAGGCGGTGGCTACGGCAACGAAGTGAAGTTCGGCGGTGGCAAGGTCATCCGCGACGGTATGGGCCAGTCGTCCACTGCGACCGATGCCGAGTCGTTGGATCTTGTTATCACCAACGCCACAATCCTCGATCCCATCCTTGGCGTCATCAAGGCCGACATCGGCATCAAGCACGGCTTGATCGTCGGTATTGGTCACGCGGGCAACCCCGGCATCCAGAATGGCATCGGCTCTATCTTCGTCGATCCGCGCACCAAAAAGAAGAATCCGATGATCGTCGGCGCCGGCACCGAGGTTATCGCGGGCGAGGGAAGCATCATCACCGCCGGCGGCATCGACACGCACATCCACTTCATCTGTCCGCAGCAGATCGACGAGGCCATCAGCTCCGGTATCACCACGATGCTCGGCGGCGGCACGGGCCCGGCGCATGGCACTTTCGCCACGACATGCACGCCCGGCATTTGGAATATTCATCGCATGCTGGAGGCGGCCGAAGCCTATCCGATGAACCTCGGGTTCCTCGGCAAGGGTAACTGCGGCACTGCTGCTCCGCTCAAGGACCAGATTCTTGCCGGCGCCATCGGCCTGAAACTTCACGAGGACTGGGGCACCACGCCCGGGGCAATTGATGTCTGTCTCGGCGTGGCCGATGACTACGATGTGCAGGTCGCGATTCACACCGACACGCTCAACGAGTCGGGTTACGTGGACGACACGATCAAGGCATTCAAAGGACGCACCATTCACACCTTCCATTCCGAGGGTGCCGGCGGTGGCCACGCGCCCGATATCATTCGGGTGTGCAGCGAAGCCAACGTGCTGCCTTCTTCGACCAATCCGACGCGTCCTTATACGGTCAACACGATTGATGAGCATCTCGACATGCTCATGGTCTGCCATCACCTTGACTCAAAGATTCCGGAAGACGTGGCCTTCGCCGAGTCGCGCATCCGGCCCGAGACCATCGCCGCCGAGGATCGCCTGCATGATCTCGGCGCTATTTCGATGATGTCGTCCGACTCGCAGGCGATGGGCCGCATTGGCGAGGTCATCCTTCGCACCTGGCAGACCGCGCACAAGATGAAGCTCCAGTTCGGCGCGCTCACCGGCAAGGGACATGCAGCCGCCGACAATTTCCGCGTGCTGCGCTACCTCGCGAAATACACGATCAATCCCGCCATCGCGCATGGCATCTCGCACATCGTCGGCTCGATCGAAGTCGGCAAGCTCGCGGACATCGTGATCTTCAAGCCTGCCCTCTTCGGCGTGAAGCCGGAGGTCGTGCTCAAAGGTGGTTTCATCGCCTGGGCCAACATGGGCGATCCGAATGCCTCGATTCCCACGCCGCAGCCGACTTTCTATCGTCCGCAGTTCGGCGCCGCCGGCAAGGCGCTCACTTCGACCAGTCTCACGTTTGTCAGTGCCGCCTCGCTTCGTAGCAAGACCGGTCCGAAACAGCTCGGCCTGTCACGCCGTCTCGAAGCCGTGAAATCCTGCCGCAAGGTCGGCAAGAAGGACATGGTGCTCAACGACGCCATGCCGAAGATCGAGGTCGATCCCGAGACCTACACGGTCAAGGCCGATGGGGAGCACCTGACTTGCGAGCCCGCCAAGGTTCTGCCGCTGGCGCAGCGGTATTTTCTGTTCTAAACTGTGGAGCCTTTTGACAGGCGGCTAGGTTTTGAGGAGATCCTCAACTGCTACGACCGGTATTTTGCCTGCAACTATTCTTTCTGCCGCAGTAATGGCCAGTCGTGGGACAATTCCCATGTTGTGTAAAATTTTCAGCGTGAAGAAGCCGCCCGTTGGGCAACAAATTGGTATGTGCCATTCGCTGCCTTGCCAAGGACTCTTCTAAGGCTACTTTTCGCCCATGACCAAGACCCTCGCAGCCATCTATGAGAACGGCGTGCTGAAGCTGCCGGAGGCTCTGCCGCTGCCGGACAAGACGCCGGTCACGGTCACCATCGAAAGCGAACTGGCCGTGGCGGAGGATGCGGAGCGGGCGCTCTGGCTGAAGGCTTCCGAGGATGCCTTGACCAAGATTTGGGCCAATCAGGGAGACGATGTCTTCAATGAGCTTCTCCCGCGGTGAAGTTGTTCTGCTGCCGATCCCATTCACCGATCTGACCAGTCGTAAGGTCCGCCCGGCCGTGGTCATCGGCAGTGCCGCACGCACCGGCGACCTCTTTGTGGTGCCGGTTTCTTCGCACCTTCAAAATGTGGACGTGCCACTAGCCGACTGGGCAGCGGCCGGGTTGAATGTGTCGTGCGGCGTCAAATCGCAGATCGCCACCGTCGAATCGCGGCTCGTCTTAAAAGTCATAGGCCGGCTTTCGGCCAAAGATCATGAGGCCTTGGAACGGCAGCTGCGTAGCTGGCTGAAGCTTTGACCCCATCCATGCAGCTCATTTCCGGCCCTGTCGCCGCCCCGGATTCATCTTTGCCCGAAACCATCCTGACGGTGGACCGGCTGACATTGGCCAAGCGCATCTGGCGCGGAACGGCGGCGGACGGCATGGAATTCGGTTTCGAGCTCGAGAAGCGTCTCCAACCCGGCGACGTGTTCTGGCAGACGGCGAGCACGCGATATGTCGTCCAGCAGCAGCCGGAAGCAGTGCTGGAGGTCGCGTTGGAGATGGCGCCGTCGGCTGCGGCCGGCATCGGCTGGGCGGTCGGCAACCTGCATCTCGAACTGCAGAGCGAACCGACGCGCCTGCTGGCTCTGGATGAGCCTGCCGTGCGGCAACTATTCGGGCGGTTGAACGTGCCTTTCAAACCGACGACCGCGGTCTTCCGTCCCGGCCGTTTTGCCCGTGGCAACCTTTCAACGCATGAACTCGGACCGAGTCACAAGCACTGACGCGGCGTGGATCGCCGGTTTGTTGCAGACGGGGGATTCATTCTACCCGACGGGCAGCTACGCGCATTCGTTCGGTCTCGAAGGACTCGCGCAGGAAGGCGTCGTGCATGACCGGGCGACCTTGCGGGAGTTCATGCTGCTGTCGGTGTTGCCGGCGTTGCGCCAGGCGGAGCTGCCGCTGGCCGCGCATGCATGGCGCGCACTGGGCGAGGAAAATTGGCAGCAGGTCGGCGAACTCTGTCAGTTGTCGTCGGCGCTCAAGACCGCGCGGGAAGCGCGGGTCGCGGCCGAAAACATCGGCCGGCAGCGAGCGGAACTCATTGGGACGTTGCGACCGCATCCGCTGGCGGAGGAATACCTGCGGCGCGCGGCGACCGACGGTTGGCCGTTTTCCGCGGCGATCTCCGCAGCCTTGGAAGGCCGCGTGTTGGGCGCACCGCTGCCAGCGGTGCTGGCGGGCGTGTATTACGCCTCGGTGGCCGCACTGCTCTCGGCCGCGCTGAAGCTCTTGCGGCTCGGCCAGAATGCCAGCCAGTCGCTCATGACCGAGCTGATGCAGCAGGCTCCGGCGATCATCGACGCGGCGCAGCAGGTTTCACGTGAGGACATCGGCTGGTTCAATCCCTGGCTCGATATCGCCGCGGCCCGCCACGAAACGGCCGACAGCCGGATGTTTATTTCCTGAATAGAAAACCCAGAATCCAAAATCGAAAATAATGAAGCGCGCTCCTCGCATCGGCATCGGCGGCCCGGTTGGCTCGGGCAAGACCATGCTCTGTCTTCGTCTCGCCCAAAAGTTGCGCAACCGCTACTCAATGGCGGTCGTCACGAACGATATCTATTGCTCGGAGGATGCGAAGTTCCTGATCCAGCACAGCGCCTTGCCAGCGGAGCGCATCGTGGGCGTGGAGACCGGTGGTTGTCCGCACACGGCGATTCGCGACGATACAACGATGAACGAGCAGGCCTGTCGGGCGCTGGAAACGAAGTTTCCCGACTTGCAGCTTCTGCTGGTCGAGAGCGGCGGCGATAATCTCACGGCGACGTTTTCGCCCGAGCTGGTGGACGCGTTCATCTACGTCATCGACGTGGCCGAAGGGGATAAGATCCCGCGCAAGGGTGGTCCGGCGATTCGTTTCAGCGATCTGCTGGTCATCAACAAAATTGATCTCGCTCCGCTGGTTGGCGCCGATCTCGGCGTGATGGAGCGCGATGCCAAGGCGCAGCGCGGTGCGCGGCCGTTTCTGTTTTGCGACCTGAAGCGCGAGCACAATCTCGACCAGGTAATCGCGTGGATCGAACGCGAAGTGCTGTTCGCGAAGAAACCCAAGGCATGATTACCGCGAAAAGACACGAGGATTTAGGAGCGATTCGGGCATGACGTCGTTTTCCGGACATCTCCGACTCAAAGCAACCGCCTGCACCGGCGGGCGCACGGCTTTGACGGGACAGTCGTTTCGCGCACCGTATCACGTCAGCAAGCCTTACTGGGATGCGGATGCCGACACGTTGCTCGTGCAGGTCGTTAATCCCACGGCAGGCATTCTCGAAGGCGATCAGTTGGAGTCGGATATCGGCGTAGCGAAGGAAGCGGCGCTGCTTGTGACCACGCCGAGCGCGAGCCGGGTCTTCAAGATGAAGGATGGTTCGGCGGAATGCAGGCAGCGTTTTGCGGTGGCCAAGGGCGGTTGGCTGGAGGTGCTGCCCGAACCACTCGTGCCGCATCGCGGCAGTCGCTATCGCCAGACGACAGCGGTGGAAGTCGAGTCGGGGGGCGGACTTTTCTTCGCGGATCTGCTCATGCCGGGCCGCATTGCGCACAAGGATGAGGCTTGGTTGTGGGACCGGCTTTGCCTGGAAACGGAAGTGCGCATGGACGGCGAACTGGCTTTACGCGAGCGCTTCGATACAGGAGGAGCGGAGCTTAAGGCGCTCGCGACACTCACGGGATCGGGTGCGAAGGCCTGTTTTGGCAATGCCGTGCTTATCGCGGAAGGCGAAGCGCCTTGGCTGGATGCGGTGCGGGCGCTGCATGGTGACGCCGTGTGGCTGGGCGTGAGTGCTCTGCGTCGCGGCGGTTGGAGCATCAAGTTCGTGGCCGCGGACAGCATCCGGCTGCGTAGGACGCTGCAGGAATTGCGGACAATTTTGGCCGAACATTTTCCGCGGATGAAATGCGATCCGCGGAAGTTGTAGCGCGCTTTGGAGGGCGTATCTCCTGATGGGCCGCGGCACAGCTGGAGCTGTGCCCTCCGCTCATCGGCGCTTGGCGCGCTCGGTTTTCGGAGCGGCGCGGGATTTCAAGAGCTTCCGCACGCCCCAGCCGGCGGCGACGAGCAAGGAAAGGCAGGCGAGGGTGGCGAGAGGGTTTTCGACCAAGTGGCCGAAGTCCCACACGAAATCGTGGTCGCCGTCGTGGCCGGGATGCGCATGGGCCAGCACGGGGAGGGAGAGGGTGGCGACGAGTGAAAGGAGGCGGAGATGGGGCGATTTCATGGGGGAGAAAGAGCAGTTACCGGGCCAATTGGTCAGACCGTCCCGGCGGCAGGTGCTTGCGGAGGAAGTCGTTCTGAATGGTGGTGAGTTCCCGGAGGCCGGCTTTGGCGAGGCCTAGGAGGACGTCGAGCTGTTCTTGGGAGAAGGTTGACTCCTCGCCGCTGCTTTGGACTTCCACGAACTGGCCGCGGCCGGTCATGACGACGTTGGCGTCCACCTCAGCGTCTTTGTCTTCGATGTAGTTCAGATCGAGCAACGCTTCGCCCTTGAACAAGCCGACGCTGACGGCGCCGACGGAGTCCACGAGAGGGCTTTCGGAGATTTTTTTCGCGTCGAGGAGCTTCTGGATGGCGAGGCGGGCGGCGAGGTAGGCGCCGGTGATGGAGGCGGTGCGGGTGCCGCCATCGGCTTGGAGCACATCGCAGTCAATCCACAGGGTGTTTTCGCCGAGCTTTTCCAAGTTGAGCACGGCGCGGAGCGAGCGGCCGATGAGGCGCTGGATTTCAACGGTGCGGCCGTCGATTTTGCCCTTTGCGATGTCGCGCGGTTTGCGGTCGAGCGTGCTGTAGGGAAGCATCGAATACTCGGCGGTGAGCCAGCCGCCCCTGACGCCCTGTTGTTTCATCCAGGAAGGAACCTTGGGTTCGATGGTCGCGGCGCAAATGACGCGGGTGGCCCCGAAGCCGATGAGCACCGAGCCGGAAGCGTAGGGGGCGATGCCGGCTTCCAGCGTGATGGGACGCAGTTGCGAGGCGAGACGGGAGTCAGAACGAGTTACTGGCATGAAAAATCACAGGCGACCGTCATCCGAGATGCCGGGGTCCTCATCGATGTCGGGGAAAGGAACGGTGGAAACCACCTTGTGGGTGGTAGTGGTCTTCGTTTGCTGCTCCGCCATGTGCGCGATGAGCCGCTCGTTGAAGGTGCGCGCCGGGTCGTGGCCCATCAGCTTGAGTGCCTGCACCAAGGCGGCGACCTCGATGAGCCGGGCGATATCCCGGCCGGGCCGGACGTAGAACTCCATGTGCGGAACTTTCACGCCGAGGATGTTGTAGTAATTCTCCTCGAGGCCGGTGCGCTCCTCGATGACGTCGGGCGACCATTCGCGCAGGGAGACGACGAGATCGATGCGCTTGTCCAGGCGGATGCTCTTGATGCCGAACATTTCGGCGATGTTGATGATGCCGATGCCGCGACATTCCATGTAGCCGCGGTTGAGGGCGCGTGAGCTGGCAGAGAGCTCGCGTTCGTCCATCAGCCGGATGCAAGTGAGGTCGTCGGCGACGAGGGAGTGTCCGCGCTCGATGAGCGCGAGGGCGCACTCGGATTTACCGATGCCGCTGTCGCCACGGATCATCACGCCGATGCCCTTCACGTCCAGCGTGGTGGCATGCTCGGTGGTGGTCGGGGCAAACTCGTTGTCGATGCACAACGTCGCCGCGTTCACGAAATTCATCGTGATGAGCGGCGTGCGAAAGATGGGCAGGTTCATCTCCTCCGACACGGCCAGCATCGCGTGCGTGGCGTTGTAGTTGCGCGTGAGGACGATGGCGGGAATGCCGCGCTTGGCCATTTCGCCAAAAATTTCGACCTGCTGCTTTTGCGAGAGCGTTTTGAGATAGGTCATCTCGGCCGCGCCGAAGACCTGGATGCGCTTGTTCGCGAAATATTTGAAGAATCCCGTGAGGGCGAGGGCGGGGCGGTTGATGGAGCCCTCGCGAATGAGCCGGTGCAGGCCATTGCTGCCGTGCAGGAGCTCCAACTGGAGTTTCTCCCGGTAGGTCTCGAAGAAATGCGCAACGGTGATGCCGTGAAGGGCTTTGGCGGGCATGGGCGGAGGACAGGGGCGAGTGGCAGGTAGTCAGTAGAAGAAGATTCCTGAGACAACAAGCTCCTACTCGCTACGCGCTGTTCACCGGTGCGGCTACAGGTTGAAGTCCTGACCGAGGTAAATTTCGCGAGCCTGGGGGTCGTTAATGAGGAAGTCGCCGTTGCCCTCGGTGAGGACCTTGCCTTTGTTGATGATGTAGCCGCGGTCCACGATGCGGAGGGTCTCGCGCACATTGTGATCGGTGATGAGCACGCCGATGCCGCGTTGCTTTAACTCGAGGATGATCTTCTGCACCTCGGCCACGGAGATCGGATCGACGCCGGCGAAAGGCTCGTCCATGAGCAGGAACTTCGGACGGGTGACGAGGGCGCGCGCGATTTCGAGGCGACGACGCTCGCCGCCCGAAAGGGTGTAGGCCTTCTGCTTCGCGAGATGGCCGAGGCTGAGTTCGTCGAGATGGTGTTTCACCAGCGCGGGACGTTCGGAAGAGGCCACGCGCAGGGTTTCGACGATGGCGAGGATGTTTTCCTCAACGGTGAGTTTGCGGAAGATCGAGGCTTCCTGCGGCAGGTAGCCGACACCGAGGCGGGCGCGGCGATGCATGCGCAGGTCGGTCGCGTCTTTGTCGCCGATGAACACGCGGCCGGCGGAGGCGGGGACGAGGCCGACGACCATGTAGAACGTGGTGGTCTTGCCCGCGCCGTTGGGGCCGAGCAGGCCGACGACCTCGCCGGCACGGACGCGGATGTTGACACCGTTGACGACCGAACGGTGGCCGTAGGTTTTGACCAAGGCCTCGGTGCGAATTTCGGCGGTGGGCGTGGCGGCAACCATGCTCAGGGTTGCTTGGGCGATTCCGCGGCGGGCGCGGCGTCGGCCTTTGTGTCGAGGTCCACGCCGAGGTCTTTGATCGGCGGGCCAGTGAAGCGGGCGTTTTTGCCGCGGATCTGGCGTTCGCCGCGGAGCATTTCGAGTTCGTCACCGGTCCAGGTCCAATTGACGGAATGGTCCACGACGACGGGCGAGCCGGTGAGCAGGATTTTATCGTCGCCGGGCAACACCTCGGCGCGGCCGCAGGCAGCCTCGCGATCTCCTTGGATGATGCGGACATTGCCGGTGGCGACGAGGGACTTGAAGGCTTCGATCTTGCCGATGGTGGCGGCGGGGTCTCCAGAACGCAGGGCGACAATTTCCAGGCGATCGCACGTGAGGCGGAGGTTGGTGCCGGTCACTACGACACGCCCGGTGAAGACCGAGGTGGTTTCGGTGTCCGAGCTACGCCAGTCGAAGGACTCGCTTTCGATGACGGTGTTCTGTTCCGGCACGCCTTGGGCGCGGAGCACGCCGCCGAGCGAGGCGAGGCAAAGAATCAGGCCTAGGCGAAGAAGCTTCATTTGAGGATGTCGTTCAGCTGGGTGTTGAGGATTACGCGCACGTCCTTGGCGATGGAAATCCTTTTCTGCTGATGGTCGTAGCTCCATTGGACGCCCGTGGCTTCGAAGCGGTCATTGATGATGCGGATGGACTCCGGCCCGCTGACGATCCGGTCGGCGATGTGCACTTGGGCGGCGGGACTCAGGATGAGCGTTTCGACTTTGTCGTCGGCTTGGCCGGTGAAGATGGTGAGGTTGAGGCCCTGAATGTCCACGAGGCCGTCGTTGGCGTAGCGGGCTTCGCTGCCGCGCACGAGCCAGGAGCGGTGGCCCTCGGGCGTGAAATCAGGCAGGCGGAAATTCACGATGGGCTTGTCAGTCGCGATGCGCGTCGTCGAAGCCAGCGCGAGCGCGGCGGCGATTACGAACAGAACGAAAAGGCGCGGAAATGGACGCATGAGGCGTTATTGACCGCGACGGGCGACGATATGTTCACACACTTCGCGCACAGCACCGCGTCCGGCGGGTCGGGCGGGCACGAAATTGGCCGCTTTGAGGGCGGCGGGCATTGAGGTGGCAGGGGCGACGCCAATGCCGGCCCAGGCGATTGCGGGAGCATCGATGTCGTCGTCGCCCATGTAGCAAACCTGCGCGGCGGTCAGGCCGAGTTGGCTGGCGAGTTCCTGCAAAGCCATGAGCTTGTCAGTGCGACCTTGAACGAGATGAGAAACTCGGAGCTCGGTGGCGCGGGCGGTGGTGGCGCCGGAAGCCCGGCCCGAAATCCAAGCGACGGCAACGCCGGCCTTGTGCAGGCGCACGATGCCCATGCCGTCCAAAATGGAGAACTCCTTGGATTCGGTGCCGTCGGAGTGAATTTCGACCGTGCCGTCGGTCAGCACGCCATCCACGTCCATCGCGAACAGGCGAATGGCGGCCCAGCGGGCGGGAGAGAGGCGGGATTTGGCGCTTTTGGATTTGGCCACGGGAAGGATTGTAACCGGCAGGTTGCCGGGTATTTCCTCCCGCGGGAATCAAAATCTCGACCGCTTAGCCTGATCCATGTGAAGCCCGCGATTTCCCGTAAATTCGACCAAGCGCGAGCAGCGCCAGACCGAGGAGAAAACTCAACGAGGGGGCGCCACCGCCGCCGCCGGAACCACCACTTGAGGGAGGAGTAGCCGGCGGTGTTGGCGTGGGTGTCGGATCAGAAGGGGGAGGCGGCGGAGGAGGTGGTGGCGGGGGGGCAGCGGAGAGCGTGAGGGTGCTGACTTCCCGGTTCGGTGTGATTTTGCGAATGAGGGCGTTGCCAGTGTCGGCTACAAAAAGGTCTCCAGAAGCACCGAGGGCGATTCCCTGAGGCTGATTGAACAGCGCGGCACTGCCGGTGCCGTTTTCCACGCCGGCTACACCGGGGACACCTGCAAAAGTGGAGACAGTTCTATCGGGAGTAATTTTCCGGACGGTGGAGTTACCCGTGTCGGCCACGAAAAGATTGCCCGATCCGTCCACGGCCAGACCGCCCGGACGGTTGAACAGGGCAGTGCCACCTGTGCCGTTATCGTAGCCGCTAATGCCGGCCAGACCGGCAAAGGTGCTCACCTCACCGTTGGCGCTGATCTTGCGGATGGTGTTGTTCGTGGAGTCGGAAACGAACAGGCTTCCATCCGGGCCAAGAACGAGTGCTCTGGGTTGATTGAAGCGTGCTGCGCTACCCGTGCCGTCGAGCGTGCCCGTGGCTCCCGGCGCGCCGGCAAAGGTGGTGACGGTGCCTTCGGGACTGATCTTACGAATCACATGATTCAAAGCGTCCGCGACATAGATCGAGCCGTCGCTGTGACGGACAACATCTTTGGGAGAAGAGAAGGTGGCTGAATTGGCAGGTCCGTCCGTATGGCCACGCACTCCGGTCTGCCCGGCCAGGTTTGTTACCACGCCACTGCTGTTGATGAGACGGATGACATCGTTGGCGGTATCGGCCACGGCGACAGAGCCGTTGGGGAGCGTGGTGACGCCTTCAGGGCGATTGAGTTTAGTCGCGCTGTTTTCGCCAACCAGCATGCGGACTTGCAGCGCCGCGTTGATGATGCCGACGTTGTCAGCATTGGCGTCAGTCACGAACAGGTTGCCCGAAGCATCGGCTGTAATGTCGGTCGGGAAGGGGAAAAACACCGGCACGACCGATAGTGTCGCGGAGTTGCTGGCGTAAGACGTGCCATAGTAGCTGGTCGTAAACCGATAGAAGGTTCCGTTCAGCGTTTCACCTGGGGCCAGAATTTTAAGTGTGGCTGTGTCTGTGCCGGCATATGCGGTGTTATCGGAGAGATCCGTCCACGTGACGCCTTTGTCATTGGAAATTTGCCAGCGGATGGTGCCGGGCGTTGTGCCGGCGGAAAGGGTGACATCGTGCCCGGCGGCGGTGGTGACGGCGCTGAGTTGGGGAAGCGTGGGCGGAGGAGGCGGAGTCGAACCAATCATGGTGACACGGTTGCTCCAACGGGTTACCGGGAAAGGCATCGAATTGTTTGCGCGAGCCCGCGCTGAAAACGTGGTGTCGGCGGGGAGCACGAGCGGTGCCGCCGTCTGTATGGCATTTGGAGAGATGCCACCGCTGCCGATGCGTGGGTCTGACCCATCGAGTGTGTAAATGAGGCTCGCTCCTGTGGGAGGGGTGATGGTGATCTGCCCGTCTTTTTCCACGACGACTGGCGCGGCGATGAGTTGTTGGTCGATCCACTGGGCGCGTTTGACCAGCCAGTCCTTCATGTGGGCGATTTCGCCGGCATAGCCGCCAGGAAACCGACTCGTGTTCCCCACGTATGTGGCTGAGTCCCGGTTGGCGGCGGCTTCGCCTATCTGGCCCGCCAGTTCATCGACCAGCCCAGTGAGGCCTTCGTTGGATAGATGGCTTTTACGAAGGCTCTGCCAGCGGTCTATCCAACCCTGCATGAAATCCTGGTCGCGGACGAGTTTACCCCACCACTGATGGTTCCACCCGTCGCCTCCATCCTGGGTCGAGCGCCATTCGTTCCAAGCATCGTTGCGCGGATCATCCGAGCCCATGCTGCGGTCGAAGTCCCACAAGGGGCCGGCAGAAATCTTCCCGTTCCGATCCTTCGTGAAGAACGCGCTGCCGGCGAAAGCGTCGGCATTCTTGGATAGCGTGAGCAGGAGGTGAAAATCTATCCAAGTATCCCGGTTGATATAGTTGAGGTAGTTCCGCGTGCTCCATCCGTTTGCGATGTCGCCGGATATCGCGTCCTCGAACTGCTGGACATAGTTTTCCAAATAGAGAATTTGCTCGGGCGCGATGTCGTCCACGTCAGGAGTGTCGAGCACCAGGAGGACGTTTCCTTTGGTCTTCCATCGGTATTCATCTTCGTCGGGCCAGTCCGCCTTGAAAATGTAGCCGCCGGTGATCGACGGAGTGGTGAGATCAGTCCCTTTTAGTTCGGCGATTTCAACCCGGCCGGGTTTTGGTTCGATCCGGTCGGTTATCACATAGATGCCGGCGTGATCGGCGGCGGAGAGGCCGTCAGCATTGTTGTTGAAGAATACCTCAACCAAACGCGTGCGCGGGGCCCAGAGGCCGATGCGGTTGCTGAGTTCGTAGATGAATGCGTTGCGAATGTAGGCACGGTCGTAGCCCCAAGGACCGATGATTTGCCAGCGGTCGTAGTTGCCCAGACCGAAGGGAGCGATGGCCTGTTTTCTGCCAGCGGTGTCGAGCAGTTTGGTTTTGAAGCTCTTTTTCGGGAAAAGAGCGGAGCTGTTTCCACGGACGGCGAAGTCCAAAGGCAGGGCGAAGGAGGGAGTTTTTCCGAATGTCGTGTTACCATCGGTGTCGGGCGCGAAGCCATAGAGCCAGCCGGGACGATAAATATCGTCCTTCACCATTGGGCCGAAGCCATGGTTGTCGATGACCAGCAACGGCAGCTTGCTGGAAAAATTGTCCACGCGCTGTTCGCCGGAGTCGGCGTAGCGCAGATAGTGGGCGGTGGCCGTGGTGCCCTGCGCGAGACCGTCGGCGGAGAATACAGCGGCTCGGACGATGGCCGTGGACGTGAGTTCGATGGGTCCGGCATATTCTGGCGATTCGACCGTGGGCGCAGGCGCTTTGGCGCCTTCTGCGGAGGGAGGAGTAACGGTGTAACGAATTTTCTGGCCTTCAATGGCGCCGCTGAGGCTGAGGTTAAGCGTGCCCGTGAAAAGTCCGGCGGGCTGGGAAAAAGTAACGACTTGATCGAGACTGGTGGCTCGCCGGGCGCTGTTAGCCCCTCCGGGAGTGGCGGTCTGCAGGTAGCCGGGGGTGGATTCACCGGATGGCAGTCCGTAGGAAATGTCGGCAGACTGTTCGGGAAACCCGGGAGCATAGTCGCTGGCGACACTGCCGTCGGGTTTGAGTAAACCCAGATATTCGCCATCCGCACTCAGGCCGAAGTTGGTGTGCAGTTCCTTGGTGGGATCGGTTAGGTTTTTACTGGAGGCGAACACCACGAGATAGCCGCCGGCGGGTATAGTGACGGCCGGAAAACGCCATTTGGTCGTATTGCTGGCATCGTCGGTGAGGACCCAATCCTTAAGATCCACCGGCGTGGGATCGGGGTTGTGGATTTCGATCCAATCCGAATATTCGGCGTCCGCATCGGTGAGTGTGGTCTTGTTGGACGCCACGAACTCGCTAATGACGGGCGCGGCGACGACTTGGCTGGAAATAATTGAGATGACAGCAATGCCGAGCAGAAGATGGATTGCTGCTCTGGCGATTTCACCCCGGTTTGTTGACTTACGCTGGCGGACATGGGCGGAGATGGGTGGGCAGGATGGAGGCATGGTTGTGCGGTTTCTGCGCACCGCGCCGGTAAAGAAGCGGTGCATGGTTTAGGACAATGCCGACTGACAATCCCGCTATTCTCGAGGAATGCGGGGCGATTGCATCGAAGTCGGGCTTACCGTGATAGGTTCGCCGCGCACACGATGAATCTGTCCGGCCTAGAGGGTGGTTACCCTATTGGCCGTGGCCCGCCAAAATAAAAGGCGTCACACGTGGAAGGGGCCAGAATAAATTACGACTCTTTTTGGCTATGATGTCATAAAGCCCAGAGCTTGGCGCGAAGGCGCCACTGTCGACCCACGCCTCAATCGAGATCAGTTACAGGAAAGCTGCGGCATGCGACAGATCTGCTTCGGTGAGCTGGTGGCCGGCGTCGAGCCAGTGGAGCGTGACGTCGGCTCCGGCCTTGCGAAACTGTTCGGCGAGGCGCTCCGGGTGATCCACGGATACGATCGGGTCATGACGGCCGGAGAGAATTAGTATGCGCTTGCCGCGGAGGTCTGGCAGCTCCTTGGGTTCGAGCACGACCATCGGGCGCAACAGCACGGCTCCCGCGAGCGACGCGGGTCGCAGTAAGAATAACGACGCGGCGATGTTCGCGCCGTTGGAGTAGCCGAGGGCAGTCAACTTGGACGCGTCGAAACCATATTGTGCCGCAGCTGCGGCGATAAAGTCGGCGAGGGCGTGGGTGCGCTTCGCAACGTCGTCGAGATCGAAGACGCCTTCGGCAAAGCGCCGGAAGAAGCGCGGCATACCGTGTTCGTTGACGTCGCCGCGCGGGCTCAGCAATGCGGCGCCGGGCGTGAGCTGCCGGCCGAGTGAAATCAAATTGTGTTCGTTGCCACCGGTGCCGTGGAGAAGCAGAAGCGGAGATGCGTCGGGCGCAGTGGCAGGTTCGAAGCGGTGGATGTAGGAGAGAGAGGGCATGATATCAGGAAGTTGTGGGCAGCCCGCTTGCGGGCGCTGGTTGGGCGCGCGCAAGCGCGCTGACTCACGATAGGGTTCAGTCTATCTTCGGCAGGGAGGCTTCGATCTCGGTGCGGTAGGGCTCGAGGTGTGGCGGCAACGAGAGCTTCGTGCCGAGCGTTTCCACCGGTTCGTCTATGGCGAAGCCGGGCTGGTCGGTGGCGATCTCGAAGAGCACGCCGGCGGGTTCGCGGTAGTAGATGGATTTGAAGTAAGCCCGGTCGATGACCGGACTCACTTGCAGCGCGTTATTGAGTAACACCTCGCGGGTGGCGACCTGCGTGGTATCGTCGGGCACGCGGAAAGCCACGTGATGAATGGTGCCGGCCCCGTTGAGACCGCGTGGAATGGCAGGATCAACGAGCAGGTCCACGTAGGTGCCGGGACCGCCGTCGGCCACGGTGAAACGTGTGCGGTAGCCGCCTTCGCCGACTTGACGGTAACCCATCTGCTCGGTGAGCACGGCGGCGGTGGCAGACGCGTCGTTCAACGCGAGGGTCGTGCTGTGGAATCCGCGGATGGCATGTTCGGCCGGCACATCGGCCGAGGGAGTCGGCGGACGCGGATCGGTTTCCGCAGTGGCGACGATCTCGAGTCGCAGGCCGTCGTGATCCATGAAGGGCAGAACTTGATCGCCGTAACGTTCCTCAATCGGGAAGCTGGCAACCTTGAAGCGCGCGAGGCGCTCCTGCCAGTAGTGCAGGGAACCGGCTGGCACGGAGAAAGCCGTGGCGTAGGCTTGGCCGCGACCAGGGCGTCCGCGCGGAAGTCCAGCCCACGGAAAGAATGTGAGCGCAGTGCCGGGCGCACCGGTATAGTTTCCGTAGTAGAGATGGTAGGTGCCCGTATCGTCTTGGTTGACGGACTTCTTCACGAAGCGCAGGCCGAGGACTTGGGTGTAGAACTGGACGTTGCGTTTAACGTCCGAGGAGATGGCCGTGATGTGGTGGAGGCCGGTGACGTGGTGTTTCATGATGGTTTGATGTTAAAGCATTAGGGATAAAAAGTCAGGCTTGGCGGCCGATCTTCTTACAGAGGCGACCGAGGTCGAAGAGCTCGGTGGAGGAGAGGGTAGCCATCTCGCGGGTCACGTTGGCGACTACCTTAGGGAAGAGGGCGGCGATGAAGGTCTGTCCCTTGGGGGTCAGCTTCACGACCACGAAGCGACGGTCGGCGGGATCGCGCTCGCGCTGCACGTAGCCGGCCTTTTCCAGGTTATCCACCACGAGCGTGAGGTTGCCGCCGCTCTTGAGGAGTTTCTCGGCCAGCTCGCTCTGGCAAAGCGGCCCGATGTGGTAAAGGGCTTCGAGCACGCCAAACTGCGTGGTGGTGAGATCCTCCGGGAGCACGCTGTGCACACGTGCCGACACCGACTCCGCCGCCCGCTGAAGCTTGATGAAGGCGTTCAGGGCGTTGATCTCTTCGATTGTGCCGCGGTGTCTTGTTCCCATGGCGAAGACAGTTGCGTGAAATATTACGATGTCAAATCAATATTTCAAATCGCTTATTTATAAATATTTATGTCGCCTATACTGTAAGGTCCGTTGCTAGCGACGACCTTATTCTCGAGGGTGGCGCAAGCGCCGCCCCTACAAGGACCCAAGGCAAATCAGAGCAGCGTTCTATCGCTCAGGCGTCGATCTTGTTGATTCGGCCGAGATGGCGTCCGCCTTCGAATTCAGTGGCGAGCCAGGTCTTCACAATCTTGAAAGCCTCTTCCTCGGTGATGGTGCGCTGGCCGAGGGAGAGAACGTTGCCGTCATTGTGCGAACGATTCCAGATGGCGACCTGTTCGTTCCAGCAGAGTCCGCAGCGAATGCCTTTCACGCGATTGGCAACGATGGCTTCGCCATTGCCCGAACCGCCCAGCACGATGCCGCGTTCGAACTCGCCGCGTGCGACCGCCTCGACGACGGGCCGGATGAAATCCGGATAATCACAAGGGGCGTCGGAGCTGGTGCCGTAGTCGCGCACCGTGTGTCCTTCGCTGAGGAGCAGGGCCTTGATCTTCTCCTTGTAGGCGAAGCCGGCGTGGTCGGAACCGATGGCGATGGTGAATTTTTTCATGCGAGCGAGGCGGATTGAACTTGGTGAAAAGGTGGCTGTCCATAGTTCGGTCGCCGACACGCTCGGCAAATCAAATTCCCGCCATGCGCGTCTTATCTCTCATTCTGTCGTTCACTTTGGTTGCCATGTTTACCAGCGGTTGTGCTTCTTCCACGCCGCAGTCCCGTATCGATGCCAACCGCGCCGCCTACTCGGAGTATCCCTCAGCCGTGCGGCGCAACATTCGCGAAGGGCGGATCGAAGTCGGTTACACAGCCGAGATGGCGGAGATGGCCTTGGGAAAACCCGGGCGCAAGGTGTCGCGTCGCGATGAAACCAACGAAGAGAGTGAGGTCTGGATCTACTACAAAAACCGGCCGCGCGTGAGTGTGGGTATGGCTGTGGGCAGCGGCGGCTATCGCAGCACCAGCACCGGCATCAGCATGAGCAGCACGCCTGATGCGGACATGGAAACGATGCGCCTCATCGTGCGTGACGGATACGTCGTGGCGGTGGAGACTGTGCGGCGGTGAGCGAGTGGAGGGCCATCTCCCGATGGGCCGCGGCTCAGCTGGAGCTGAGCCCTCCAGGCTGATCACTCCGAGTCAATTACGCGCAGGAAGGCTGCGGTGTCGCTGAAGTCTTTGAAAACCGCCGTCGGATGATGAGCGCACAGTTCCTCGACGGTGAATTTTCCGGTCGCGACGGCGATGGTTTTCGCGCCGATGAACTTGCCGCATTCGATGTCATGGGGCGTGTCGCCAATGATGAAGGTGTCGAGCGGGGCGAATTCCACCGCGTGGCGTTCCTTGGCTCGGCGTAGCGCGTGCGGACCGAGGTCGTTGCGGAGTGCGCTGTCGTCGGCAAAGGCGCCGAACTCGAAATAGTGCCAGACTTTGTAGTGCGTGAGCTTGAATTCGGCGCCGCGCTTCAGGTTGCCCGTGAGCAGGCCTTGGGCGACATCGGCGCGATGGTGGAGCATTTCCAGCAGTTCAAGCACGCCGGGCAGCACGCGGCCTTGTGGGCCATCAGCCAGTTCTCGGGGCAGGAGCTCAAGATAAGTCTCTAGATAGTCGTGCGAATTTTGGGGTGTATCGGGCAGGCCGCAGTAGCGGAAGACTTCGCCTGTGATCCAGCTGTCCGTGCGGCCGGCCCAGTCGATGGCGCCAAGGTCCACGGTCACGCCGAAGCGCTTCGTGAGCGCTTTCTCCATGGCGCGCACGCCCGCGCCGTGGGAGACAATAATGGTGCCGTCGATGTCCCAGAGGATGAGTTTTGGGGCGGATGAATTTCTAGCCACGGATTTCACGAATGGATGCAGATGGAATGTGATATGCCAGCAGGTTCAAGTCCGCTGAGTTTTGGTCGCAAAGTGCCGCGAAACGTTTCGGTGGATTTTTGCCTCTGCGTGTCCCTCTCTCAGTTCACTCAGCCTCGGCGTTGGCGCGCGTGGGTTGGCGGAGGGCGATGAAGGCGGTGCCGCCGAGGATGAGGGCGGCGCCGGCGAGTTCGTGCAGCGTGAAGCGCTCCTGGAAAAACAGCACGCCGCCGGCGGCGATGCCGACCGGCACGAGCATCTGAAGCAGCGAACCTTCGGCCACGCTCAGATCGCGGAACGCGCGCGTCATCGCCAGCTGGCCGACGGCAGCCGAGATGCTGGCGAGTGCGGTGACCGCGAGACCGAGTCCGCTGATGGGCGACAGTTGCACAAGGGCTGGGATGCCGCAGAGCACGAGTCCATAGGCGCACTGGGCGGCAAAGATAGTGGCGGAGTGTTCGGTCGCGTGCAGCTGGCGGATAGTGACCACCACCCAGGCCGAAACGAGGGCGGAGAAAACGGCGAGCCAGTCGTAGAGTCCGGGCGCACCGCCGCCCAGCACGTTGGTGAGGAGGCCGAGTCCGGTGAGGGCGGCGACGCCGCCGACCAGCAGGGCAGGGCGCAATTTCTCGTGCAGCAGCCACGCGGCGAGCAGCGCGCCCCAGATGACATAGGTGTTGTTGATGAAGGTGGCGCGCCCCGCACCCAGTTTCACCACGCACAGGTAGGTCAGATACACGCCGAAACCGCCCAGCAGACCGCGCTCGATGAGCCGCGGATTACGCACGAGGTTGCGCGGCTGCCACTCGCGTCGATAGACCACGGCCACGGCTCCGAGCCCGATCACAAAGCGCGCGCAGGATACGAGCCAGATGTTGGCGAAGTGCAGGTTGTCGAGCGCGCGCACGAGCAGCACGTTCGCCGTGAACGCCGCCACGGAGAGCAGCATCAGGGAAAGGGCGCGACGGTGGGCGGACATGCGGACAAAAAGACCGCGCCCATTGGGGGCGCGGTCAAGGTGCGTCAGGCTGTATGGGCCGCAATCACAGGCTGTGTATCGCCGATTTGCTGACGGCGAGACCGGCTTCCTTCACCGCTTCGCTCATGGTCGGGTGGGCGTGGATGGTGCGGCCGAGGTCCTCGGCGCTGCCGCCGTATTCCATGTGCGTGACAATCTCGCTGATGAGTTCGCCGGCGCCGCGGCCGATGATCTGCGCGCCGAGAATTTTGTCGGTCTTGGCGTCGGCGATGATCTTCACGTAACCATCGGTGGCGTCGGCGGCGATGGCGCGACCATTGGCGGCAAAGTTGAACTTGCCGACGGCGATCGCGAGGCCGCGCTTTTGGGCTTCGTCTTCGCCGAGGCCGACGGATGCGACCTCCGGATCGGTATAGACGATGCCGGGCATGAGATCCCAGTTGATGTGGCCGGCCTTGCCAGCGATCCACTCGGCAACGGCGACGCCATCCTCCTCGGCCTTATGGGCGAGCATGGGTCCATCAATGACGTCGCCGATGGCCCAGACGCCAGGAGCGGTGGTTTTGAGATGCGCGTCCACCTTGATGCGCTTCTTGTCGGTGAGTTCGACGCCAGCTTTCTCCAAGCCGAGGCCGTCGGTGAAAGGACGGCGACCCACAGCGACGAGAACCACGTCGGCGGGAAACTCGAGTTTCTGGCCATCGCGCTCGGCGGTGAGAATGCCTTTCGCGAAACCGGTCACCTTGGCGTTCACTTCGATCTTCAGGCCCTGTTTCTGGAGCAGGCGGGTGAAATTGCGAACGATGTCGTCGTCGTAGGTTGCCGCGATCTTGGGCAGGAATTCCACGACGGTGACTTCGGCGCCGAGGCGGGCCCAGACGGAGCCGAGTTCAAGGCCGATCACGCCGCCGCCGACCACGACGAGTTTCTTGGGCACGGCTGGCAAAGCGATGGCGTGATCGCTGGAGATGACGGTTTTTCCGTCGAATTTCAGGAAGGGCAGTTCGACCGGGGCGGAGCCCGTGGCGATGACGATGTTTTTCGCGGTGAGCGTGCGGTCGCCGACGGCGACGGTGTTGACGGAGACGAAGGATGCGGCGCCGGTGACGACGGTGATCTTGCGGGCCTTCGCGAGCTGGGCGACGCCAGCCGTGAGCTTGGCCACGACGTCATCCTTCTTCTTGAGCATGGCGGGGAGGTCCACCTCGACACCGGCAATCTTGATGCCGTGGGCGGCGGCGTGGTGTTTTGCGAAGACGAACTGCTCGGAGGAATGAAGCAGGGCCTTGCTCGGGATGCAGCCGACGTTG
Organism: Opitutales bacterium; assembly: GCA_044507675.1. Classification (GTDB taxonomy): domain Bacteria; phylum Verrucomicrobiota; class Verrucomicrobiia; order Opitutales; family Opitutaceae; genus Lacunisphaera. Next base: position 32,618 of record JBIQJF010000037.1, read on the forward strand.
AGGCAGGTGCCGCCGAGCGCCGAGCGCTTTTCGACAAGCGCTATTTTGAGTCCGAGCTGCGCTGCGCGGAATGCGCACACGTAGCCACCCGGGCCGGCGCCAATTACGATGAGATCAAAAGATTCAGAGGGCATGGTTTGAATCTTTCTCGTTCTCCCAACCTTTCTCTTTCGTCAGGGAAATGCGACGGAGAGAAAGATTGAGAGAATGAGGAAAGAGAAAGATTGGTTTAGGCGCCGATGAGGAGGCGGGCCGGATCCTCGATGACTTGTTTCACCTTCACCAGGAAGGTGACGGCTTGTTTGCCGTCCACAAGACGATGATCGTAGCTGAGGGCGAGATACATCATCGGGCGGATGACAACCTGGCCATTGATGGCGACGGGGCGCTCGTTGATGGCGTGGAGACCGAGGATGGCGCTTTGCGGAGCATTGAGAATGGGCGTGGAGAGCATCGAGCCGAAGATGCCGCCGTTGGTAATCGTGAACACACCGCCATCGAGGTCGGTGAGCGTGATCTTGCCCTCGCGGGCCCGCTTGGCGGCGTCGGCGATGGATTTCTCGATGCCGGCCATGTCGAGCACGTCGCAGTCGCGAATGACCGGAACCATGAGGCCCTTGTCGGTCGAGACGGCCATGCCGATGTCGTAGTAGTGGTTTTGAACGATTTCGTCGCCGTCGATTTGGGCGTTGATGCCGGGGATTTCCTTGAGCGCCTGCACGACCGCTTTCGTGAAGAAGGACATGAAACCGAGCTTCACGCCATGGCGCTTCACGAAGTCGTCTTGATACCTTTTGCGCAGATCCATGACCGCGGACATGTCCACCTCGTTGAACGTCGTGAGCATGGCGGCCTGCTGCTGGGCGGCGACCAAGCGCTTGGCGATGGTCTGGCGCAGCTTGGTCATCTTGGTGCGCGTTTGACGCGAAGTGGTCGATGGAGCCGGGCTCGGTGCGCCCGGTCCGGGGCCTGCGGCCGCGGCCACAGGCGCCGGCGTTGCCGGCACAGCGAATGGTGGCTTGCTCGTTGAGGCGGCGAGCATGTCGCCCTTGGTGACGCGACCGCCCTTGCCGGTGCCTGTGACGGTGGCCGGATCGATGCCGGTCTCGGCGGCGAGACGGCGGACGGCGGGCGAGACGGCGGGTTCAGCGGATGCTGCAGCCGGGCTCGATGAGCTCGGTCCGGGGCCACTGGCCCCAGCTGCAGGGGCAGCGGCCGTTTCATCGATCGTGGCGACGATCTGGCCGATCTTCACATCGGTGCCAGCGGTGACCTTGAAGGTGATTTTGCCCGCGAGCTCGGCGGTGCCTTCGGAGGTGATTTTGTCGGTCTCCAGTTCGAAGAGAGGCTGATCTTTTTTAACGAAATCACCGTCTTTGACGTGCCATTTGGCGAGCACGCCGGAGGTGATGGATTCGCCCATCGGGGGGATTTTGACGTCAATGGCCATGGAAAATGAAAGAAGTGTGAGATTGAAACGGAAAGGGCGGGAAAGCCTGCAAGCAGGCTCTTATAATGTGAAGGCGGCGCGGAGGAACGACGCGAGTTGCTGGCGATGCAGCGCGAGCAGGCCGACGGCGGGAGAAGCCGCGGCATCGCGCCCGGCGTAAATCGGACGGCGGCCGAAGATTTCCTCGAGTTGCGGGACGATGAAGGTCCACGCGCCCATGTTCTGCGGTTCTTCCTGACACCAGATGAGGCGGGCGTCGCGACCGTAGCTGTCGGCGATCTCGGCGAGGCGCTCGCGGTGCAGGGGGTAGAGTTGCTCGACACGGATGATGGCCGTGTTGGCGGCCTTGGTCTTTTCGCGATGTTCGATGAGGTCGTAGTAAACCTTGCCGGAACAGAGGATGAGACGGTCGCATTTCGCCGATTCGACGGGATCGTCGATGATTTCCTGGAAGGCACCCTTGGTGAAATCCTCCAGACGCGAGACGGCGCCCGGGTGGCGCAGGAGCGACTTCGGTGACATCACGACGAGCGGTTTGCGGAAATCACGCATCATCTGACGGCGCAGGCAGTGGAAGAGCTGGGCCGGCGTGGTGAGGTTGACGACCTGAAGATTGTTTTCGGCGCAAAGCTGGAGGAATCGCTCCAACCGGGCGGAGGAGTGCTCGGGTCCCTGTCCTTCATAGCCGTGGGGCAGTAAAAGCGTGATGCCGCTGCAGCGCTGCCATTTGGATTCGGAGGAGGCGAGGAACTGGTCGATGACGACCTGCGCGCCGTTGGCGAAATCGCCGAATTGCGCTTCCCAGATGCAGAGCATGTCAGGGTAATCGAGTGAATAGCCGTAGTCGAAACCGAGCACGGCCGCCTCGGAGAGCAGCGAATTGTAGACGCAAAACTTCGCCTGCTTTTCGGCGATGTTGTTCAGCGGGTTGTATTTTTCACCGGACTCGATGTCATTGAACACCGCGTGGCGGTGCGTGAAAGTGCCGCGTTCGCAGTCCTGGCCACTGAGCCGCACAGGCGTGCCGTCGAGCAAGAGCGTGCCGAAGGCGAGGGCTTCACCCATGCCCCAGTCGTAGGGGCCGCCGTTTTTGTGCGCCTCGAGCCGGGTGTCGGTGAAGCGCTTGATCTTCGAATGAACCTTGAAGCCCTCGGGCACAGTGGTGAGTGCGCGCACGACCTGGTCAATGGTCGCGGCGTCCACGGCGGTCGTGACCGGCGTGTGTTTGAACGCAGGCTGGAAGATCGCGGTCGAGCCTTTGAAGGCGGCCGCGCTGAGCGCTTCGTTTCCGGCGGCGGCTTTGCGCTTCGCGGCCTTGGCAGCTTCGCGGGAGCGGGCTTTGTCGAGATTCTCGTCCAGTGCGGCGGAGTATTCGGCCTTGATGGCTTCACCCTCGGCTTCGGAGATGGTGCCTGCTTCGACGAGGCGGCGGGTGTAGAGCGCCGACACCTGCTTGTGCGCGGCGATCTTGCGGTAGAGCATCGGCTGGGTGAACGAGGGCTCGTCGGTCTCATTGTGGCCGTGCTTGCGGTAGCAATACATGTCCACGAACACGTCGCGTTTAAACTGCACGCGGAAATCCACGGCGAGTTGGGCGACCATGCAGACGGCTTCGGGATCGTCGCCGTTGACGTGGAAGATCGGCGCTTCGACGAGCTTCGCAATGTCGGTGCAATAGCGGGTCGAGCGCGAGTCCTTGGGATCGGTGGTGAAACCGATCTGGTTGTTGATGATGAAATGAACGGTGCCGCCGGTGCGATAACCGGGGAGCTGCGAGAAGTTGAGCGTCTCGGCCACGATGCCCTGGCCCGCGACCGCGGCATCGCCGTGGATGAGCAGCGGCATGACCTGGCGGCGCTCGGGCACATCGCCGCGAATGCGTTGACGAGCGCGCGTCTTGCCCTCGACGACCGGGTTGACGATCTCAAGGTGCGAGGGATTGGCGGCGAGGCGCACTTCGACCTTCTTGCCGGAGGTCGTGGTCAAAATGGACTCGTAGCCGAGGTGGTATTTCACGTCGCCATCACCGGCGACCGTGTCGGGAATATAGTTTTCGGAGAATTGCTCGAAGAGTTGGTCGAAGGACTTGCGCATCACGCTGCACAGGACGTTGAGGCGACCGCGATGGGCCATGCCCATGACGATTTCCTCGACGCCCGCGCCGGGGCAGTGGTCGATCACCGCATCGAGCGCGGCGATGATGGTCTCGCCGCCCTCGAGTGAGAAGCGCTTTTGGCCGACATACTTTGTGTGGAGGAATTTTTCGAACAGCTCGGCTTTGTGGACGCGGCGAAGGATGCGGACTTTCTGCGGCTTGGTGAACTTCGGTTGCAGCCGCGTGGACTCGATGCGGTCCTGCAGCCAGCGGCGGGCGTCGGTGTCCTGGATGTGGGCGTATTCGACGCCGACATGGCCGCAATAGGTCTGATGGAGGGCGGCGACGATGTCGCGGAGTTTCATCTGGCCGCCACCGAGGTAGGTGCCCGTATCGAAAGAGGTGTCGAGATCCGCTTCGGTGAGTTGGAACTGGGCGAGTTCGAGCTTGGGTTGGGATGGCGGCGGGCCGCTCAGCGGATCAAGGTGCGCCTGCGTGTGGCCGATGGCACGGTAGGCGTTGATGAGGTAGTGGACATGGGCCTGCTTGAGGCTGTCCACGATGCTCACGTTTTCTGCCGCTGGCGCAGCCGTGGGAGCCAGCTGACCTCCCGCGAGGGAAAAGCCTTGGAAGAAGGCGCGCCACGTGGGGTCCACGGAGTCGGGGTTGTCGAGCCAGCGCTGATGATACTCCTCAATGAGGGCGGCATTGGCGCTCGCAGAGACGGAAACGGTTTTCATGAAGTTGGCGGAAAAGTGAGGCATCGCAGCTTGCCACCGAAAGAAACGGCAGGAAACTGCGGGAAGTGAGAAAGAAGCATCACGGTGAAAACGAGACAAGTGGATTCCCGGCCGGAAGGGCCGGAATGATGTTTATTGGTCCCGACTTAAACGCTTGTTTAAGATAACATAATAAAGCTGAAAGCTCATGGTGGAGGTCAAAATCAAAGACGCGCTTATCCGTTTCAACGGAGCGATAAAGAACGCTGATGGTGTCGCACTCTCAGTCGCGTTGAACGAAGTGGAGTCGTTGCTCGGGGCGCACCGGGCTGAGCTGCATCCGCAGTTGCGACACTTTTTGGAAGGTCGCAGTTACGCGAAGGCTCTGGCGTGGCTGGGTGCCGGCGACGAGCTTGGCGCGAAGCCCGCTTCGCCCCCGGGTGGTTGCGGAGGCAGCGTCTGACGCCGAGCTGGTTCACCGCGAAATGAGCACTTCCGGCAAAATTCCCACGGACGGCGGTCAATCGCTCGGCTCCAATCCTTTTGGCGCGCTCAGTGGCGCGGGTCTGCCGCAATCGGCAGCCGGGAGCAGTGAGCCCGGCAAACCTGCGTCCGCGACTCCGGCTAAAGCGTCCGTCAAGAACCGCGGTCGCGTGGACATCAAGCGCACGACGGCAGGACGCGGCGGCAAGACCGTGACAGTTGTCACCGGTTTCGTGGGCATTGGTCTGCCGGAGAAGGAGACGCTTGCGAAAAAAATGCGCAACGCCTGCGGCTGCGGTGGCACGGTGAAAGATGGCGCCATCGAGATCCAAGGCGACCAGCGCGAGAAGATCGCGCAGATCCTCACCGAAGCCGGTTTCCGCCCGGTATTCGCGGGCGGGTAGGGTGGAACGCTTCAGGTGTTTGTTACGCTCCCCCCTGTCTCGGCGCGGGCGGTGACGCTGCATATGATGGCCATATAAAAATTGATGGCGATCGGTGGTAACGGTGTCGCAGTTTTTGGCGTCATGGAACGTCAACGCACGCCACGCTTCGCAAACAGTGTTTCGGTTAATTTTTCGCGCGGAATAAACTAACACATTATTCTCGCGCAACTATTTGCAAAGTGTGTCGATGCAGCTTCTCTCTCGGCACCCCATCATGTCGTTTCGTTCCCGGTTACCCCTTGCACTCCTGTTGCCTGCCTCTCTCTGCGCCCAGCCGGCCATGGAGGCCTTCAAGAAGGATATCCAGCCGATGCTGGAGACTTATTGCTATAGCTGTCACGGCGATGGCGAGAGCGAGGGCGGGGTGACGCTCGACGCGTTCAAGGACGAGGCGTCGCTGAAAGATCACAAGCTTTGGTTGCGCGTGCTCAAAAACACTCGTTCGCGCATCATGCCGCCGATCGAGGAAGACTACCTGACCGACGAAGAACTCGAGAAGTTCGCCAGCTTCATCAAGCGCGACATCTTTGAGCTCGATCCGGCCAAGCCTGATCCCGGTCGCGTGACCGTGCGCCGCCTCAACCGCGTGGATTATCGCAACACGGTGCGCGACTTGATCGGCGTCGATTACGACACACAGAAAGAATTCCCCGCCGACGACACCGGCCACGGTTTCGACAACAACGGCGATGTGCTGACCATTTCGCCGATGTTGATGGAAAAATACCTCGATGCGGCGCAGTCCATCGTGATGGGCGTCGTGCCCACGCAGCCGCTCGTCGTGGCCGAGAATCGCGTTGAAGGTCGCCAGTTTGTCACGCTGCGCATGGAGACGCCGGCGACGCTGCTCGCCGACGCCACGACTTCAGCGCCAGCACTCGCGTCCCCGACTTCGCCATTCGCGCGGCCCGCTCCTTCCATTCAAGGGCGCTCGCTGGTTCTTTCCTACTATACGCCCCTGACCGTCGAAGCGGTGCACAAGATCGAACACGCCGGTCGTTACCAGGTCGAACTCGATCTGCGCGCATTCGAGCGCTATGTGGACGACCAGTTCGATTACAACCGGTGCCGGCTCGTGTTCAGCGTGGACGGCGAGCAGGTGCTCGATGAGGAATTCGTGCGCGAGGGTTATGCGAAGGCATTCAAGTTCGCCTTCGATCGCGATTGGGAACCCGGTGAACATCGCATGACGGTCGAGATCCGTCCGGTCGGTCCTGACCGCGATCAAATCCGTTCCCTGCGTCTGAGTCTGGATGGCGTCAATGTGCGTGGGCCGTTCGACCCGGCGCATTGGGTGCAACCGGCCGACTACACCAAGTTCTTTCCCCGTCCGGTTCCGACCGGTCAGGCCGACCGCGCCGCCTACCTGCGTGAATTGCTGAACGATTTTGCTTTCCGCGCCTACCGTCGGCCCGTGGAGACGGAAACGATTGAAAAGCTTGCCCGCCTCGCCGAACGCATTGCCGCGCAAGAGGACGGCACCTTTGAGGCCGGCGTGGCCCAGGCCATGGTCGCTGTGCTCGCTTCCCCCCGCTTTATCTTCCGCGAGGAACGGACCCTGCCGCTCGAGCCTGGTCAGGCCTATCCGTTGGTGGACGAATGGGCGCTTGCGTCGCGGTTGTCGTATTTCCTCTGGTCGACGATGCCCGACGAGGAGCTTTTCCGCCTCGCGGGCGAAGGTCGTCTGCGTGCCAACCTGAAACAACAGGTGAACCGCATGCTGGCCGATCCCAAGGCCACGGAGTTTGTGCGTAACTTCACCGGTCAGTGGTTGCAGGCGCGTGACATCGCGACCGTCATCATCAACCCGCTCGACGTTTTTCTCCGCGAGAATAACAACCCGGAGTTCAACACCGCGCTGGAACAGTTCCGTCAGGCCAACCGGGTGCCCGCCGATCAGCGCACCCAGGAACAGAAGGATGAAATCGCCCGCCTGCGCGACATTGTGATTCCCGTCTTCCGCGCGCCGAAGCCGCAACTCACGAACAGCCTTCGCGAGGCCATGCAGCGTGAAACCGAGATGACTTTCGCCCACGTCATCCAGGAGGATCGCCCGCTCACCGAATTGATCGATGCCGACTATACCTTCCTCAACGAGGAGCTGGCCAAGCACTACGACATCGAGGGCGTGACCGGCCGCGAAATGCGCAAAGTCACTCTCCCGCCGGGCAGCCCCCGCGGTGGCGTGCTCACGCAGGGCACCGTGCTCGCCGTGACTTCCAATCCCACGCGCACGTCACCCGTCAAACGCGGCGTCTTCATCCTGGAAAAGATTCTCGGCACGCCGCCGGCGCCGCCGCCGCCCAACATCCCGCCGCTTGAGAACATCGCCACCAAGGAGGAGCTCGCCAAGATGACGCTCCGCGAGACGCTCGACCTGCACGCCAGCAATGGCATGTGCCGTTCCTGCCACAACCGCATGGATCCGCTTGGGCTCGCGTTGGAAAACTTCAATGCCCTCGGTCGCTGGCGTGAAATGGACAGCAACCAGCCGGTCGAGCCCTCCGGCAAGCTCATCACTGGCGAGAAGTTCGACACCATTCAGGAGTTGAAGCGAATCCTCGCCAATGAGCATCGGCATGATTATCTGCACAACATGGCCGAGAAACTTCTCATGTATGCCCTCGGCCGCGGTCTTGAGTATTACGATACCGAGACGCTTGATGAGCTGACCCGTCGTCTTGACGAGTCCGGTGCCAAGCCTTCGGCCTTGATCCACGGTATCATTGAGTCCGCTCCTTTCCAACAGCGCCGCGCGGAGCCTTCCGCCCGCACCGCCGCCCATCCCGCTTCCACGTCCACCCCTCGCAGCTGAACCCTGACCCCGTTATCCCATGACCTCCCGCCGCACTTCCGCCACACTCCGCGAACAGATCGCCCTCATGGACCGCCGCCGCTTCCTCAAAGGACTCGGGGCCTGCATCGCCCTCCCCGCGATGGGTTCCTTGCTGCCTTCCCGCCTGCTGGCCGCCGCCTCGGCTGCGCAGCTCGCCACGACGGCTACCGGCGCGCCGCTGCGCACGGCTTTCGTGTTCTTCCCCAACGGAGCCATTCCTTCCCAATGGTGGCCAACCGGCGGGCTCACCGACTTCGCCCTCCGGGGCACGCTTGAACCTCTCGAGGCCATGCGCTCTCACATCCAGGTGCTCGGTGGACTCGAACAGGCCAACGCCAATGCCGGCAACGACGGCGGTGGTGACCACGCTCGCGGCAACGCCGTGTTCCTCACCGGCGTGCGCATCAACAAGAGTGCGACCGACGTTCGCGCTGGCGTTTCGATTGACCAGGCCATTGCCAACCAGGTGGGACATCTCACGCGTTTCCCCTCCTTGGAGCTCACCTGCGATCTGAACCGCAAGTCCGCCGATTGCGACTCCGGTTACTCCTGCGCCTATCAATACAATATCTCGTGGCAGTCGCCCACCACGCCCATGACGCCCGAGAACAACCCGCGTCTCGTGTTTGAGCGCCTCTTCGGCGCCGGCTCGCACGGCGAGCGTTCCGAAAACGCCCTGCGTCGCATGCAGGAGCGGCGTTCCGTCCTCGATTTTGTGATGGAAGACGCGAAGGGCATGCAGAACCGCCTCGATTTCAGCGACCGCGAGAAACTCGACCAATACCTCACCGGCATTCGTGACATCGAGGCCCGCATCGAAAAGGCCGAACGTTTCGGCCCGGGACCTGACCCAGTGGTGGCGACGCCGTCCGGCATTCCCGCCACGCACGTCGAATACGTCCAGCTCATGTATGATATGATGCTGCTCGCCTTCCAGACCGACTCGACGCGCGTCGCCACCTTCGTGCTCGGTCACGACGGCGACAACCGCTCCTTCAGCGAGATCGGCATCACCGAGGGCCACCACGACCTCTCGCACCACCAGAACAACACCGAGCGCGTCGCCAAGGTCGCGCAGATCGATCGCTGGTATGTTGAGCAGTTCACCAAGTTCCTGGCGAAGATGGACCAGATCAAGGACGTGGACGGCAACACGCTCTTGCACAACTCCCGCATCCTCTACGGCAGCGGCAACGCCGACGGCAACCGCCACACGCACGACAACCTCCCGCTCATCCTCGCGGGCGGCGGTGGCGGCCAGCTGCACGGCGGCCGCTACGTGCAGCACGGCGGCCGGCCGCTCAGCAACCTGTTCCTCGATCTCGCCGACCAGGCTGGCGTCAGCACGCTTGAGCGCTTCGGCGACTCGACCGGCCGGCTGGGGAATATCTGAGCGCGGGCTTTGCTGTAGATGACATGAAGCCGACAGGCGGCGCAGGAAGCGCCAACCTGTCGGCTG
>JBIQJF010000003.1:0-155402 GCA_044507675.1 Opitutales bacterium
GCAAAGTCGAGCCAGGCACCCGTCTGGGTGTTGAAGCCGGTGGCGCTGAAATGCCAGGCCTCGCCCTGTCGGGTCACTGACTGACCGTTGACCGTCACGGTCGCATCGGTGGCTGCGGAGCCGAGCACGTCCACTACCGCAGGCACGGTGCGACTCGAATACTGGTTCAGCAGATTCGGCGAGTAAGTCGAGGTCTGCGCGTTGAGCGTGGCGGTCTTGCGATTGCCGATGTCGTCGAAGGTCCAGCCATGATCGAGGCCGAGGATGGCCGCGCCACCGGAGAGCTTCTTCACTGCCGAGGTCACCTGGCCAAGGGAATCATAGCCGTAGTCCCAATAGGCGTTGTCCTCACGCGTGAGCCGAGTGCGCTGGTTGGCGGAGTTGTATTGGTAGGCGGCCGAAATGGTGGACACCGCCGATGGCGTGTTCGTGATGCCGGAGAGGCGATTCAGGTCGTCGTAGTTCTTGACGGTAGTGAGCCGGGTGGAGCCGCCCTGCTTGAAGGTGACGCTGCCCACGAGCGTTGAATCGGCGAGGTAACCATAGGTGGCGGTGTTGGCTCCGGAGGTGACGGTGTCGAGACGCGAAGCGGCGTCGTAAGCATAGCCGATCTGGTTCAGAGCCGTGGCACCGTTGAGCGCGGAGAGGGAGCTGAGACGGGCGAGCGAATCGAAATCGCGATCAAGGCTCAGGCCGTCGAGCTGGCCGCCGGCGTAGGTCTCGGTATCAAGCTGGCCGTTGGAATGATAGCCCCAGGTGCTGACACCTGAGGCATCGGTGCGCGTCAACGGCCGGCCGGCCCGGTCATAGGCGATGGTGACAGAGGGAGTGGCGTCGGAGTAGGTCCAACCCGAGGGATCGCCCGCGGCACCATAAGAGTAGGTGGTGGTGATGCCACGCGCCCAAGTGCGGGTAAGGAGGCGGCCGGAAGGCTTGTAGGTGTAGGACGGGCCGGTGTTGTCGTGATAGCGCTTGTTTAGCAGGAAACCGCGCGTGGGAGTGTAGTTCCAGGTGGTCGTGGCGATGCCGCTGTTGCCGGCGTGGTTCCGCCAGGTTTTGAGCGTCTTGAGCCGGCCCTGGGTATCATAGGTGTATTCCACCGGATAGGTGCGCGCGCCGTTCACCTTCTTCACCAAGCCCGAGGAATAATACTCGGTGGTGACGACTGCGCCGTCCGGCTGGGTGACCGTGCTCTGCCGGCCGGCGGTGTCGTAACCAAAGGTGGTGACCTGCGGATCATAGCCCGGTCCCGACTGGTTGGGATCAGGATCGGGTGTGGTGACGGTGTGAAGCTGGTCGTCGTTGAACCAAGCATAGGTGGTGGCGCCGGTGCGGGCGTCGGTCTGGGTGAAGAGACGGCCGTGGGGATCGTAGGCGTAAACCGTGGAGGAAAGCGTGCCCAGCGATGCCCGGGTGGTCGCCACGGATTGCAGACGGTCGGCGGCGAAGACCTGGGTCGTGACCGTGTCGTCAGGTGCGGTGGTGACGACGGTGCGACCGCCCGCGCCGTCCAAGGTGGTAACGGATGTGCTGAGCAGGCCGCGCACGGTCTGCCACGAACGCAGGCCGTCGAGGGTAACTGACATATTGCCACTGACCGATGACGAATTGTTTAGGGAGCTTCTACGAATCGACGATCCTGTTGCGCAGCAGCTCGCCATCCTCGCAAAGTATCGCCGTTTGTATGATCCTGTATTCAAACTCGAATTTCAGACGCCACCAAAGGCGATAAACCTTCTGGAGTTTGAACAACTACTAAACCAAGGGGATAAGCTCAATTGGCTTCTGGCTTACCGCAAACAAAAGACTTTCAAGGTCCGGCTTCGCGGCGCTGCGCTCCTTGACGAGCCCGCTGGCGCCCCCTGGGAAGAGCCCTTTGGGACACCGGCTAAGTCGCGCATACTTGGGTTTGCATGGCCGGGACATAGATTCGATTGGGCGTCGGTCAGCTCGAAAATCGAGACCTTCTGCAAGAAGAGCGGATGGCTGTATGAGCTTCGGCCTCTCGAACCTACAGAATCTGTCTAGTGCATTCAGCCTATCGGTCATCCACCTTTGCCGCTAAAGACGCGGACAAACCATGGTTTTGCCCCGATGCCTCCGAGAAGAAAAAACACAGAACACGCAGTCTGCCGCAATGTTTCGGCATGAGTCTGCCCTCTCAGCCGTAAGCCCGTTTGCCTCAGTTGCCTTCCCTTATAGGGGCGACTGGAGGCCGCTCGACCACAAGGTGGGCTCATTTATCCGTCTGAGCTGCAGTTCCTGACCCAGCCGCCGATGCTTCAAATTTAAAGCACCCGCTTTAGACAAACCTGAACCTTGGATTCAGAAACTAATGCAAAAAGCCGGCGGTCTAACAACCGCCGGCGTATTCAGACACTGAAGAAGGCCTAGGCGGATCCTTCGCTCAAATCAGCGGCGTTAGGCCGGGAACAGGGATGTTCACGGCGGGAGCGTCGCCCCATGTGTAGGCGGAGGGCTTGAGTTCGAGTTTCGAGGCCTCAAGCAGCCAGGCGTAGCTCACTTCGCGGCCGGTGTAGGCCGACATGCGGCCGAGAATGGCCGTGAGGGTGGATTCCGCGACTTGGCGGCCTTCGTTGAGCGGTGTGCCGGCACGGATGCTGCGCACAAGGTCGATGTGCTCCTGATCGTAGGGATTGACCATCTGGCCTTCGAATTTCCACGGCTGCTCACCCCAAATCCTGCCCGACGGCATCGCGGTGCCCTTGGTGCCGACGAGGCGTTCGCTCACGCGCGTCGCGGTGCCCTCGACCTGACGGCAAAGGCTCTGCACGCGCGCGCCGTTGGCGTATTCATACTCGACAGAGAAATGGTCCCAAGCGTCGCCGTATTTCGGATCCGTGCGGCTCTGGCGTCCGCCCATGCCGAGCGCTTTCACGGGCGGGCCACCGAAGGCCCAGTTCATGACATCGAGGTTGTGCATGTGCTGCTCGACGATGTGGTCGCCGCTGAGCCACGTGAAATAGAGCCAGTTGCGCATCTGGTATTCCATCTCGCTCCACTCCGGCTTGCGGCCGCGGTGCCAGAGCGCTCCCTGCAACCAGTAGGCCTGCCCGCCGACCAGCTCGCCGATGGCACCATCGCGAATGCGCGCCATCGTCTCGAGATAATCGGCCGAGTGACGGCGTTGCGTGCCGGCAACGATGGCGAGTTTCTTCTGCGCCGCGATGTCGGCCAACTGCATGACGAGGCGGGCGCCGACGGGATCCACGGCGACGGGTTTCTCCATGAACACATGCACGCCGGCGTCGACGGCGGCCCGCAAATGTTGCGGGCGGAAATGCGGCGGCGTGACGAGCAGCACGAGATCAATGCCGGAGGCGATCACGTGCTTGTAGGCATCGAAGCCCGTGAAGCAGCGCTCGCGCGTGACGGCAAACTGCTCCTTCGACAAGGGCGGACGTTTCCCGTCGGAACCGCCTTCGGAGAGTTCCTTGAACGCCACGTCCACGCGGTCGGCAAAAGCGTCACCCAGCGCGACGATTTGCACGGAAGGATCGGCCGCCACGCAATTGCGCACGGCGTCAATGCCGCGCCAGCCGCAGCCGACGAGACCGATGCGCAGGCGATCGGAGCCGGCCGCAAACACGGGCGTGACCGAACCGAGCAAGGGAAGCAGCGAGACGGCGGCGCCGGTCTTGAGAAACTGACGACGCGAATAACCGGGGAGGGACGGAGCAGACATGGCGGATGGGAGTTGAGGTTTGGCCCGTGTCGAAACGAATCGATGCACGGAAATCGCAGCTCTGCCCTACTCCCGCACCGCGCTCTGGGCAACCGTCTTCGACGCGAAAGACAAGCGATGCGCAAGGATTCCAAACCAGCGCGAAGGGCGGGTGGAATCACGCCGCCATCACGAGGGAACGAGGCAGTTCAACCTGATCGCATTCGGCGGTGAAAGCTTCCTTCCGTGATTTTGTGGGCAGCCCGCTTGCGGGCGCATTTCCTGAGCGCGCGCAAGCGCGCTGACCCAGATCCGACTGCATGGTTCCGAATCAAGGCGGCCGTCACCGACTCGCTCTTGCCAGCCCGCGGATTCGGGCGAAATTCCCAAGGCGTGCCGCTGCGTTACCTGACCATCGACTTCAACTCCTTCTTCGCCTCGGTGGAGCAGCAGGAGCGGCCGGAGTTGCGCGGCAAACCCGTGGGCGTCGTGCCGGTGGTCGCCGAGACGACTGGTTGCATCGCCGTAAGCATCGAGGCCAAACAACAAGGCCTCACCCGCAACGCCCGCGTGGCCGACGCGCGCCGTATCTGTCCGGGCATCGCCATCGTCGAGGCACGGCCGGAAACCTACATCAACTATCACCGCCGGCTCGTCGGCATCATCCGCGAATGCGTGCCGGAGACCAACGTGCAATCCATTGACAAAGTCACCTGCCGCCTGAGTTCGGTGCTGATATCGCGCACCGAGGCCGAAAAGCTCGCCAAACGCATCAAGCAGCGCATCACCACGGAGGTCGGTCCCCTGCTGCGCAGTTCCATCGGCATCGCGCCGACCTGGCTGCTGGCGAAGGTCGCCTCCGACATGCAAAAGCCCGACGGCTTGGTCATCCTCGAAGACGCCGACCTCCCCTCGAAAATCCTGCACCTTGCACCGGGCGACATCGCCGGCATCGGCCCCAACATCCAGGAACGGCTCAAGGCGCATGGCATCACGACGATGGCGCAACTCTATGCCGCGACCAAAGCCGAGTTCCGCGGCATCTGGAAGAGCGTTCGCGGCGAGCAAATGTGGCGGTTGTTGCACGGCGAGGATCTCGACTACTTCGAACAGAAAGGCGGCCAGAACATCGGGCACGGCCATGTGCTCCCGCCCGCGCGGCGGAATGCCGATGACGCCCTCGCCGTGCTCCACCGGCTGCTGCAAAAGGCCGCGATGCGCCTGCGCCACAGCGGCAGCTACGCAGGCGGGTTGAGCGTGTCAGTGGATTACCGCGACGACATACGCTGGCACGCCGAGCTCCGCCTGACGGAAACACAGGACACGCTCGCGCTCACCCGCGCACTCACGCAGCTCTGGAAACGACGCCCCGCGGCCGACCGCAGCCGACCGCCGTTGCGCATCGGTGTGCACCTGACGCACCTCATCGGCATGGACCAGCACACGCCCGACCTGTTCGAGCAACAGACGGAGAAGTCGCACGAGCGGCTCTTTCAAGCCGTGGACCATCTCAACAAGGTGCTCGGCAAAAACACCGTGTATTTCGGCGGCGCCCACGGCGCGACCAAGGAAGCGCCCATGCGCATCGCCTTCACGCGCATCCCCGAACCGGAAATCGAGGAAATCGACCGCAGTTTCGAAGGCCGTTTGAAGAAGCCCAAGCCGCCACCGAAGGAACCCGAAGTGTGGTGAAACTCCCTCCGAAGTTACATCCCAGACGCCGCCTCAGGCAGCGTGACGTGCGCCGAGACCGAGGCGGTCCCAAAGCGTGTCGAGCTCGGCGGTGACGCGCTGCGTGACTTCGACGAGATCGGAAATGCGCAGGTCCAGTTCGCGTAGCCGGGCTGGCTCGGGAAGCGGGCAAACCTCACCGCCACCACTGATCTGCCGGCGAATCCACCGTGCAGTGAACATCAACGTGGCCATGCGCTGCTCATTCGGCGCGCCGGTCGGATGGCCCTGATAGCGCGCCGCCTCCACCATGGCGGCAGGGAAATTCAATTTCTCCATGACCTCGGCGGTGGCCGCCGCCTGGTCGAAGCCGAGTAGTTGGGTTTCGGCCGATTGCCATTCATCAGGCCACTCCCGGTGTTCCAAGCGGGCCGATGAATCGCGATGCATTACCCAGTTGTCGATCAGCACCATGCCGATGTTGTGCAGCAAACCGAGTGCGTAAGCCCGCGTGGGGTCTTCACCGGTCATACGCGCAAGCTCGCGCATCGCGCAGGCCATCGTCAGCGAGTGGCGCCACAGGATTTGGGGCGGATAACTGTAAAGGCGCAGCGGTCCGGGGAAGGTTTCGATGGTCATCAGTGCCATCGCCGCATCCTGCACAACGGAATAACCGAGGCGCTGCACGGCCAGTTCGATCGTGTCGCAGGGCTCGCCGACGTGCGCCGCGCTGTTGGCCATATGGATGACCTTGGCCGCCAGGCTCCGTTCGATCCGGATCAAGTCCACCAAGTCGTCGAGGCTCGAGTTGGGATCGTCCAGCAACTGCATGACCCGCTGCATCGTATGCAACGACGATGGCAGCGTCTTCATCTGCTGGATCAGATGCAAGGGAGAGGGAAAACGGATCGGCGCGCTCATGCGGGGACCCGCCCTAGATCGGCATGGACGGCCAAACTTTAGCCCAAACCACGCCCTCGCGGGGGTTTTGTGCTGACGAACACGCGCCCCTGCGTCTCCATGGCCGCATGGCCTCCCCCGCCGATATCCAGCTCATTGGCTCCGAAGTCGCCATCCGTTGGGATGATGGCATCGAAAGTTTCATCACTTTCGCCACCCTGCGGGCCAACTCGCCCAGTGCGGAAGTAAAAGGCGAACGCGACATCTTTGGCACCGTATATGGCGGCGAGGCCCCGCGGGACTACCGCGGAGTCGAGGTGACCGCTTGGGAACGCGTCGGCAACTATGCCATCCGCTTCGATTTCAGCGACGGCCATCGCACGGGGCTCTACGCCTACGACCTGTTGCGCAAGCTGGGCGAAGCGCCGAAGGCGTGATCGGTCCCCGACCGGTCGCGATGGCGGAGGCGGCACGGCTTAAAGGGTGGAGCCCGGCCTCCGGACGGGCTTTGGTCCGCAACGCCACGAGAAGAAACCTGCCCGGAGGCCAGGTTCCATCCCGCAGTCTCACTTCCCGGCGATGACGCCGCGCTCGCTCCTGGTGACGAAACTGAGGAAGTGCTGGAACTCCGGGGTCTCGGCGAGCTTGTGCGTGCGCATGTGCTCGAAAGCCTGTGTGCGGTTGTAACCCGAACGGTAGAAAAGACGGAAAGCCTGCTTGATGGCCTCGAGTTGCTCCGGGTTGAAACCGTGGCGCTCGAGCCCGACCTTGTTGATCGAACGCGCGATGGCAGCGTTACCGTCAGCGATGATGTAGGGCGGCACGTCTTGCACGACCTTGGACATCGCGCCGAGCATCGCGTGGGTGCCGACGCGGCAGAATTGGTGCACACCGCTGCCCCAGCCGATGTTTACGTGATCTTCGACGATGACGTGCCCCGCCAGGGCGGATTGCGCGCTCATCACGAGGTGATTGCCGACCACGCAATCGTGCGCGATGTGGCTGTAGGCGAGCATCACGTTGTCGTCGCCCATGCGCGTGAAGTCGCCCTCGTTGGTGGCGCCGTGCACGCTGACGTATTCGCGGAAGACGTTGCGGTCGCCGACGACGAGACCGGGCTCGCCACCCTTGTATTTCAAGTCGTGGGTCTTGGTGCCGACACACGCGAACGGAAAAATCTCGCAACGCGCGCCAATCGTGGTGCGCCCCTCGACGTTGGCGTGATGGTGCAACACGGTCCCCTCGCCGATTCGAGCCAGGTTGCCAACGAAGGCATAGGCCCCGATCACGACATCTTCGCTCAGTTCCGCACCGGTCTCAATAATGGCCGTGGGATGGATCTGTCTGGCCATGGCGTCAGTCAATGTCGGCGTTGTCCACCACAGCGAACATGAGTTCGGCGGAGGAGACGACCTGGCCGCCGACACTGCACGAGCCTTCGGCGCAGGCGACGGTGCCCCGCACCTTGGTGAGCTTCACCTGGATGCTGAGCTGGTCACCGGGGCGCACGGGCTTGCGCCACTTGACCTTGTCGCAGCTCATGAAGAGCGCGGTCTTGCCCTCGATGGTCGCACGCCGAAGCAGGAGAATGCCGGCCGCCTGCGCCATGGCCTCGATCTGCAGCACGCCCGGCATCACCGGGTTGCCGGGATAGTGGCCTTGGAAGAACGGTTCATTGATGGTGACGTTCTTGATGGCGGTGAGCGTGCCCTCGCCCATCTCCACGACCCGGTCGATCATCACAAACGGATACCGGTGCGGAATCGTATCGAGGATGCGGCGAACATCGAGGGTGGTCTCGGTGGTGATCTCGGCACGCGGCGCAGCGGGCTTGGCGGGTTTCTTGCCGCCTTTTTTCCAAGCCTCGTATTTTTCGAGCAGCTGTTTCGTCAGTTCGGCGTTGAGCGCGTGGCCGGGACGCGTGGCCACGATGTGCGCCTTCAACGGGATGCCGAGGAGCACGATGTCGCCGATGATATCGAGAATCTTGTGCCGCACGAATTCGTCGGCGAAGCGCAGCGGCTCCTTCGAGATGATCTTGTCGCCCTTGATGACCACGGCGCAATCGAGCGAGCCGCCCTTGATCTTGCCGAGCTTGATGAGCTCCTCGATGTCCTCGTAAACGGTGAACGTGCGCGACGCGGCGACCTGCGTCACATAAACGTCGGGATCAATCGTGAGCGAAAGGTGCTGCGTGTGGATGCCGCGATCGTCGGCGCTCGTGCAGGTGATCTTCAGGCCGTCGTAGGGCAGTGCGATGATGGAGGAATTGCCGCGCGAAACCGAGACCGTGTCGGCGAGGGAGAAGTATTCGCGGTCGGCGTCCTGCTCGACGGGCTCGCCCTGCTGGATCATCTTCACGAACTCGCGGGCGGAGCCGTCCATGATGGGCGGCTCGCTGGCGTTCATCTCGATGAGAAGATTGTCCACGCCGCAGCCGCTGAGCGCGCTGAGCACGTGTTCAACCGTGTGGATTTTGGCGTGCCCCTGTTGGATGGTGGTGGCGCGCACGAGGTCGGTGACGAGGTCCACGCGCGGCTTGATCTCCGGGTGGCCGTGCAGGTCCACGCGCCTGAACACGAGGCCGTGATCGGCCGGGGCGGGCTTGAAAGTCATTTGCACGGCATCTCCGGTGTGCAGGGCATTGCCCTTGATGGAGACCTCGCGCAGAAGGGTGCGCTGCTTCATGGGTATGGCGCGCAGTGTCGGAAACCACTTGGAAATGACAAGCTTGGAGATGGTCCGGACCGTCCGCTCCGCGCCGATTTTACGAGCGAAGAAATCCGAGCGCAGGTGTTGACAGCTCTGAAAATCGCTCGGTATTCCTGTCCCCTTTCCAAACACGAAACCTCCGACCCGATCCCGTCATGCCCGCAGCCAACGACGTCCGCAAAGGCCAAGTCATCAAGTTCAACGGCGAGCCCCACCTCGTCATGGAGACCCAGCACCGCACCCCCGGCAACCTCCGTGCGTTCGTGCAGATCAAGATGCGCAATCTTCGCTACGGCAAGACGCTGGAACAACGTTTCAACTCCCCCGACCCCGTCGAGGTGCTCCCGACCGACCGCCGCACGCTCGAATTCAGCTACGCCGACCGCGACAGCTATACCTTCATGGACCCCGAGTCCTTCGAGAGCTTCGAGCTCAGCGCTGCCATGATCGGTGATGCCAAAAACTACCTCGTCGCCAACGGCAAGGCCGAGGTGCTCTTCATTAATGAAGTGCCGGTCACCATCGACCTTCCGTCCAGCGTCACGCTCAAGGTCATCGAGAGCGCCGAAGGCATCAAGGGCGACACTGCCTCCAACGTCCAGAAGCCTGCCAAGTGCGAAACCGGCCTGGTCGTGCAGGTGCCGCTCTTCATCAAGGAAGGCGAGCTCATCAAGGTCAGCACCGCCGACTCCTCCTATCTCGGCCGCGCCTGAGCCGCGACTCCTTCGCGACAGCTTTAAGCGCTAAGCCGTAAGCCAGACACCAACCAGCCCGCGGTTCACGCCGCGGGTTTTTTGTTTGGCAAGGCGGAACCCGACCGCGCTCAGAACTGCATGCTCTTGGGCGTGTATTCCATCAGCTCGATGACATTGCCGTCCGGATCGTGAACCCACGCCTGCTTCGAGTGATCCATGCCGACCTTCACCGGCCGGTCGATCTTGATGCCGCGCGCTTCAATTTTTGCGCAAAATTCCTCGAGGTTCAGAACCTCGAAGCAGAAATGGTTGAAATGCGAACCGGCATGCGGCCGCAGCTTCTCCGCGGCATCGCCGCCCCATTGTCTCGCGGCGCCGGCCCGGTCGAAAATTTCGATGAAGCTCATGTGCCCCGCTTCGAAATAATGCCCGAACACCGTGCCGTCGTCGTGCTTGAGCGAAAACTTGATCGGCAGGCCGAGCCCATCGCGGTAGAACGCCGTCATCTCCGGCAGTTGATGTGACATCAGGCAAAGGTGCGCGAGCTGGCGAATCATGGGGTGTGGGGTTGCAATGACGAAACCCATCGATCGGAAAAGCGCAACGCGCAGTGCGGCGCGAACATTAGCCCCGTGTCATCCTGAGCCGCGCGAAGGATCCAAGGAGAGGCTCGATTCAAACCCGCTGTGCTTTGAGCCCAATCGCCCACGGGCTCGTGTTTTCACAGCGCACAGAATAACGGCAATCAGGCTCACTACCCCGCCACTCTTTTGACCGACAACCCACACCCGGAGCCCACTACCACGGCACCGACGTCGCGCCGGCACCGACTGTCGCCACCGCGCGCCCGTAGGCGGCGACGGCCTCCTCGGCGTTGCTGGCAGTGGCGTTGAGGTTGCGTATCAGGCCGTCGCGCAGGCCGTAGATCCAGCCGTGGATCGTCAGCGGCTGCCCGCGGCTCCACGCGTCCTGCACGATGGTCGTCGCGCAGACGTTCGCGACCTGTTCGATCACATTCAATTCGCACAGCCGTGCGCTCCGCGCGGCGTCGTCCGGCAGACGGCACAGGCAGGCGTCGTGCTTCACCTTCACGTCCTGCACATGCCGCAGCCAGTTGTCGGCCAGGCCCACGCGCTGGCAGCGCAACACGGCGTTCACACCGCCGCAGCCGTAATGGCCCACGACCATGATGTGCTTCACCTTGAGCATCTCGACCGCGAATTGGATCACGGATAGCGCGTTGAGGTCGGCGTGGACGACGACGTTGGCGATGTTGCGGTGCACGAACACCTCGCCCGGAAGCAGACCGATGATTTCGTTGGCCGGCACGCGTGAATCGGAGCAGCCGATCCAGAGATATTCGGGGCTCTGCTGATTCGACAGTTTCTGGAAAAACTCCGGATCGCGCCGCTTGATCGCTTCGGCCCACGCCTGGTTCTGTTCAAAAAGGTGCTTCAGGCTCTGCATCGCCCGCGATGCTTGGCAGCGCCTCGCGGTTGTCCATCCCGGAGTTGGGGCGTGGTTCACGGCTTGCGCCTCCCGAGTGCCGCGGCAAGGGTGTTGCGCATCAAGGCACCTGAGGCCGGGTGCCTGAGAACCGGCCGCCACATCCCAGCGGCTCCCCCGCTCATCGCCCCATGAAAATCCGCCTTTCTTTCGGCCTTGCCGTGTTTTTCGCATGCTTCGCCACGCTCCTGCCCGCCGCTTCGGGCAAGGCACAGTGGGAAAAGGTGGAACAGGCTCGCGATGCCAAGCTCCCCCAGTCGGGCATCGCCGCACTCGAACCCATCATCGCCGGCGCGCTGGCCGACAAAAAATATGCCGAGGCCCTCAAAGCCATTGGCCAACGAATCTCCTTCGAACGCCAGATCCAAGGCAACCACCCCGAGGCTCAGATCGCGGGACTTCTTGCCGAGTTGGCTCGAACCCCGCCCGAAATGAAACCCGTCGTCGAGGCGATGATTGCGCGCTGGTATTGGAACTATTTCCAGCGCAACCGTGGTCGTTTTCTCCAGCGCACCCAAACCGCAGCGCCGCCCGGCGACGATTTTCAAACCTGGGACTTGGCGCGGTTGCTTACGGAGATTGACCGACGTTTCACCGTCGCACTCGCTGACGAAAAAAACCTCAAAGCCACGCCGATCAGTGCCTACGACGACTTGCTGGAGCGCGGCAATGTGCCCGATGCCTACCGCCCCACCCTTTTCGATTTCTTCGCTTATGAAGCGTTGGAGTTTTACCGCACGGGTGAACACGGCGCGATTAGTGCGGAAGACCGTTTCATCATCGAAGCGAGTGACCCGATTTTCGCGGACGTTGATACCTTCATCAACTGGCAACCGAACACCCCCGACACGGATTCCCCTGCGCTGAAATCAGTGCGCCTCTACCAGCGGCTGCTCGCCTTTCACCGTCGCGACCGCGACAGGTCGGCCTTCTATGACGCCGATTTCTCCCGCCTGACCTACGGTCGCAACCTCGCAGTCGGGAGCGACAAGGAAGAACGCTACCAAGCCGCACTGGAACGTTTCATCAAGACCACCACGAAACACGAAATATCCGCGCGCGCCTTGGCCGAACTCGCGGCACGCCTGAACGTAGCCGGCGATCCGACCAAAGCGCGCGAACTGGCCACCCGCGGCCTGCGCACATTTCCACAAAGCGTGGGCGCGGCCGAATGCTACAATCTCATCCAACAGATCGAAGCGAAACAGGCTTGGCTGACCACAGAGTCCGTTTGGACCCCTCCGTGGCCGACCCTCAACGTCAGCTACCGCAACGTCACTCGGGTTTATTTCCGAGCCGTGCCCGTCAACTTCATAGACCACCTCTCGCGGTCGCACTGGGGAGAAACGCAAACTTTCATCCAGGAAAACCTCGCACGCACACCGGCGCTGGAGTGGTCGGCCGAGTTGCCCGCAACGAAGGATTTTCGACCCCGCATGGAACCCTTGCCTACGCCGACCACGCTGAAACCAGGCTATTACCTGATCTTTGCCAGCCACGATCCTTCCTTCGGTCATGAGGAAAACCAAGTCAGCATGACCCGCGTTTGGGTCAGCGAACTCGCCCTGGTCACGCAGGCGGATCAGAACGACGGTTATCTCAATGGTTTTGTGCTCAAGGGCGGCAGTGGCGAGCCGGTCGCCGGGGCGTTGGTGCAGGCGTGGGAACGAAACAACGAAGGCTGGTTCAAGCCGGCCGAGCGCGTCCGGACTGACGCCGACGGCCGCTTCCGCCTGAAGGCCAATCGGGACCGCTCTCGACACGTGATGCTGCTGGCCGAGCACGAAGGCCACGCAATCGCCAACCGTGATCCGCTGGGCGTTTATTCAAGGGACGACGACCAACCTCACGACCAGCGAACGGTCTTTTTCACCGACCGCGCGCTCTACCGACCGGGCCAGACCATCCACTATAAAGGCATCTGCATCCGGAACGCGCAGCGCAGCGGCAACTACGAGACACTGGCAGGTCGGAGTGTGATGGTCGTTTTCCAAGACAGCAACGGCAAGGAAGTCGCCCGCGCCGAACACATTGCCAACGACTACGGCTCGTTCAGCGGCAGCTTCATTGCTCCGCGTGATCGCGTGACCGGTTACATGTCGCTGCGAACACAAAATGCACCGCACGGCTCCACGGGCTTCCGCGTCGAGGAATACAAACGACCAAAATTCCAAGTCGAGATCGCCGCGCCGATCGAGGCTCCCAAACTCGGTGCCCCGACCCGTGTGGTTGGCAAAGCCACCGCCTACACCGGCGCCGCCATCGGCGGAGCCGAGGTCAAATGGAGCGTTCTGCGCACAACCCAGATGCCCTACTGGTGCTGGTGGTGGCCGAGCCATTCCATGCAGGTTATCGCCCATGGCACCGCCGAAACCGCGACGGACGGGACATTCACGGTCGAGTTCACGGCCGCGCCGGATCGAGCCGTGCCAGAAAAAAACGAGCCGGTGTTCCAATTCTCCGTTCACGCCGACGTTGTGGACAGCAGTGGCGAGACCCGCTCCGCCGATCGGCACATCCGCGCGGGCTACACCGCACTGGAGGCCACCCTCCTCACTGATGAATGGCAGACGCCTGAAAATCCGGTGACTTTTGTCATCGGCACCCGTTCGCTCGACGGCGTGCCGCAGGTGGCCGAAGGCAAACTAACCATTCACGCGCTCAGGCAACCTTTGAACGTGGTCCGGACGAGTCCGGGATTGGAGGGACTGTCTTCGTTTCGCCCCCATCAATATTTTCCTGTCCGCCTGAATGCGCCCACCGAGCCCAAGGTCGATCCGACCAAGCCGGAAAGCTGGGAACCTGAGCGCAACGTATCCGAACTCGCCTTCAAGACCGGCAGCGACGGGCTCTGTGAACTCGAGGCCACCCTGCCCGCCGGCATCTACCGCGCCGAACTCACCACCAAGGACCGCTTCGGCAAAGCCGTCACTGCCCGCCATATCCTGCAGGTGCTCGACCCGGTGGCCCCACACTACGACGTGAAGATACCCAATCACCTCGCCGCCCCCAAGTGGTCGGTCGAACCCGGCGAGGAGTTCACGGCGCTCTGGGGCACAGGCTATCCCACGGGCCGGGCATTCGTCGAATTGGAGAGCGTAGGGCAAAAGCTGAAGAGCTATTGGACCGACGCCGCGCGCACCCAGGAAATTATCACCCTGCCCATTACGGAAAACCTGCGCGGCGGCCTCACCCTGCGCGTGACCTACGTGCGGGAAAACCGGGCCTATTCCAACGAACAGATTGTGAACGTGCCGTGGACGAACAAGCAGCTGAGTCTCAAATGGGAGAGCTTCCGCTCGAAACTTCTGCCCGGTCAGCCGGAAACCTGGACCGCCGTTATCACCGCCCCGGACGCCCAACGCGCCACCGCCGAGATGGTGGCTTCACTCTACGACGCCTCGCTCGACCAGTTTTCATTGCACGAATGGCCGACCGGATTCGACGTCTTTCGCAACGAAGAAGCCGCCGGTCCCGCCTCCCTGCACAACTCTCTGATCGGCTTCGATCATGTGGGCGGTCATTGGAAACTGAGTTCACGTCCTGTGGAATGGCTCTACCGCTCATTCAGCTATGATCTGCGTGGTTGGACCTACTACAGCGACGAAGACGTTCTCCTCCTTTCACCGTTCACCGTGTCCGCGGACTCGGACGGGCTCGGCTACGGGTCGGCCAGCACGCTGGCGGGATCGCGGATGAGCACCGAGCTGCGTGACGTCGGGAACGCCATCACGGCATTAAAGGGCAACTTCGCATCCTCAGCGGACCAGGCAGCAGCCGAAGCAGAAATGCCCCCCGCTTCGCCGCTTCCACCCGACCTCAGCCAAATCACCGCCCGCCGAAATCTCAACGAAACCGCGTTTTTCTTCCCGCACCTAGTGTCCGATGCTGACGGCGTGGTGAAGATGCAATTCACGATGCCAGAGGCACTCACCGAATGGAGATTCCTCGGCTTCGCCCACGACGCCAAACTGCGCTCCGGCTTCCTCACCGCCAAGGCCGTCACGGCCAAGGACCTCATGGTCGAGCCCAACCCGCCGCGTTTCGTGCGCGAGGGCGATGTCATCGAGTTCGCTGTCAAAGTCAGCAACCAGACCGACCAACCGCAGACCGGCCGCGTGCGCCTGACCTTCGCCGACGCCGCCACGCTTGCCCCGGCCGATGCCACGCTCGGCAACGCCATACCGGAGCAGGCCTTCGACGTGCCCGCCAAGCAGTCGCGCAGCTATTCCTGGCGCATCACCGTGCCGGATGGCACCGGCTTCCTGACCTACAAGGCCGTGGGCGCCACCGCCACCGCGAGCGACGGCGAAGAAGGTTTCTTGCCCGTCCTGAGCCGGCGCATCCTTGTAACGGAATCCTTGCCGCTGCCAATCCGTGGTCCGGCAACGAAGGATTTCGCGTTTACGAAACTAATCGAATCCGACCAATCCGAGACGCTACGTCATCAAACGCTGACCGTGCAAATGGTGTCGCAGCCGGCGTGGTATGCTGTGATGGCCCTGCCCTACCTGATGGAGTTTCCGCACGAGTGTAGCGAGCAGCTCTTCAACCGGCTCTACGCCAACTCGCTTGCCCGCCACATCGCCAACGCCGAACCGAAGATTCGCCGCATCTTCGACCAATGGAGCAACACGCCCGCCCCCGATAGCCCGCTCTTCACGAATCAGGATCTCAAGGCGGTGATGATTGAGGAGACGCCTTGGCTTCGTCAGGCAAACAGCGAAAGCGAAGCCCGCCGCAACGTCGGCGTGCTTTTTGATGCCAACCGCCTCAACGACGAATCCGCCCGCATCTTGAACCAGCTCGCCGAACGCCAGCTCAACGACGGCCTCTGGCCTTGGTTCCCCGGCGGACGCCCCAGCGAATACATCAGTCTCTACATCGCGACCGGTTTCGCGCGCCTGCGCCACCTCGGTGCCGAGGTGGATGTCGCCCCGGCGATCCGCGCGCTAACCGCCCTTGACGCGTGGATGGCGCGCCGCCACGTGGAGATTCTGAAATGGGATAACCCCGAACTCTACGTGCCGGGGCAACTCGAAGCCTTTTACCTCTACGGCCGCAGCTTCTACCTCAAGGATCAGCCCGTCTCGCCCGCCCACCGTGCCGCCGTGGATTTCTTCATCGGCCAATCGCGCAAGTTCTGGACCAAGGTCGGTTGCCGCCAGAGCGAGGCGCACCTCGCCCTTGCTCTGCATCGCTTCGACGACCGCGAAACACCCCAAGCCATCCTGAAGTCCCTCAAGGAGCGCAGCGTGAACCAGGAGGAAATGGGCATGTTCTGGCGCGACGACGAGCTGAGCTGGTGGTGGTATCATGCGCCCATCGAGACGCAGGCGCTCATGATCGAGGCCTTCGACGAGGTCGCCCGCGACGCGCAGGCCGTTGAGGACTGCAAGGTCTGGCTCCTTAAACAGAAGCAGACGCAAAACTGGAAAACCACCAAAGCCACTGCCGACGCCGTTTATGGCCTGCTCCTGCGCGGCACCAACCTGCTCGCCAGTGATGCAGTCGTGGAAGTCTCACTCGGCGGCAAGACCATCCGGCCCGAGAAGGTCGAGGCCGGCACCGGCTTCTACGAGCAGAAGTTCGTGCGCGCTGAGATCAAACCTGAGATGGGCCGCGTCACCGTGAAGAAGACCGACGAGGGCGTGAGTTGGGGCAGCGTCCACTGGCAATACCTCGAGGACATGCGCAAAATCACGCCGCACGAGGGCACGCCTCTGAAGTTAAAAAAGGCGCTTTTCATCGAAGAAAACACCAAACGCGGCCCCGTGCTGAAACCCGTCACCGGCCCGGTCGCCGTCGGCGACGAGTTGGTTGTGCGGATCGAGCTGCGCACGGACCGCGACATGGAATACGTTCACCTCAAGGACCAGCGCGGCAGCGGCACCGAGCCCGTCAACGTGCTGAGCCAATACAAATACCAGGACGGACTCGGCTACTACGAAAGCACCCGCGACACCGCCTCGCACTTCTTCATCGAATATCTCCCGAAGGGCACTTACGTCTTCGAATACTCCACCCGCATCCAGCTCCGTGGCGTTTACCAGACAGGCATCGCTGAGATACAGTGCATGTATGCCCCCGAATTCAACAGCCACTCCGAGAGCGTTCCACTGGAAGTTCAGTAGCCGAAATTCGTGATATACGGTCTTGTGAACCAATGATGACGCATGGACCAGTGGCTTTTTGGCTATTTCGGGCTTCGCTGCTGGCTTCCCCTCGCCCCACCCCATGAAATTCCCCCGTCTCCTGCCCCTCCTGATTCTGGCCTGCGCCGCCGGCGCTGTCGTCCGCGCCGAACCTGCCGCCCCGCGCATCAACCACATTGCCTTTTACGTGGCTGACCTGAAAACCAGCGCCGACTTCTACGAAAAAGTCATCGGCCTGCCCGTCATCCCCGAACCGTTCAAGGACGGCCGGCATGCGTGGTTTCTGATCGGTCCGAAAACCCACCTGCATATCATTTCCGGCGCGACCGTGAATCTGCCGAAGGAAAAGAACACGCACCTGTGCTTCACCGTGCCCTCGGTCGCCGACTTCATCCCGCGCCTGACGGCCGCCGGCGTTCCCTACGAAAACTGGGTGGGCGAAAAGCTGGCCGTCACCAACCGCGTGGATGGCGTGAAGCAGATTTATTTCCAGGACCCCGACGGCTACTGGATCGAGATCAACGACGCGCGGGAATAAGCCCGTCGAACGCAACCGGTCCGCGACGATGCCCGGTCGCCGCGATGGAACGTGATTCGTTGCGGGGGCTAAATTTCACGTCCCCACACCGGCCGGAAGTTGCTTTACTACCCCGGCGCCAGCCCCGCTTAATTTGGGTCCTGACGCATGTCCGACCCGGCCTCGCCCCAATTCCATATCGACAGCCCGACCACTTGGCGGCCCACCACCGCCAACTTTGAAATCGCGGGCTGGCTTTATGCGGGCGACCAACGGCGTTGCGTGGACTTGCGTGCGCGCATCGACAAGCGGGCTTATCTCGGGATCTATGGACTCGAGCGTCCCGACACGCAGGCGATTTTCGGTGGTTCCGAAGCGGCCCTGCGCACGGGTTTCATCCAACGCGTGCAAGCCTGGCGCGGCGCCCGCGAACTGGCCCTAGACTGGCACGACGGCACGCAATGGCGCGAGTTCTTCCGCACCCCGCTCGATTCGTGGGGCCTGCCGGCCACGGCGGTCAAACCGCCGCGCATTCTCCGCGCCGGACTTGTGCAGCAAACGCTGCATTATCTTTACCGACACTTTCACCGCGCCTCATGGAACGAACTTTGTCGCGAGACCGATGCCGTGCTGCGCGACGTGCTCACGCCCAATAGCGACGTGCCGGCCGGCGACACGTTCATCGGCCACATCGAGAATCCCGGCCACTGGGTCAATGTCCTCTACGAAAAATTCCGCCTGACGGGCTGGATCTGTGCCGCGGATCGCCAGATCGTCCGCCTCGGCGCCACGACCGGCACGCTCACCGAAAATCGTCTCGTCTATCCGAAGGACCGACCCGACGTCGCCAGCCACCGGTCCGACCACCCAAACGCACTCAAGTCCGGCTACTACGGCCTCGTGGACATCCGTAAGGAGGCGCCCAGTCCCGCCAACCTGCTCGTTTTCGCCGAAACCGCCGACGGCGTGCGCTCACTGGCTTTCGCACGCCGCTTGTATCTCGATCGCCGCGACGAGCACTCCGGCCCCGTGCCGGTTTTCAAACCCTTCCTGTTCTATCGTGTGGTTGCCGCCTTCCTGCGCGGTCGAGCGCTCGGCCGCTACCAATTCGACAGCTGGCCCGAAGTCCGCGCAGAGATCGCCCGCCTCAAAATGCAACTCGCCGCCACGCTCAGCCATGGCGAGGAAAAGCAACTCCCCGAAACCATCGTCCGCCGCAAGGACCAAGATCCCTACACGCGCTGGTGCTGGCACAACCGCCTCACGCCGCGCCTGCGCTCGGTGTTGCAGCAGGATGCCGATGCCGCCGTGAAGGCCGGCGGGCCGCTCATTAGCGTCGTCGTGCCCGCCTATAACACGCCGGAGAAATACCTGCGCGAGCTGCTCGATTGCCTGAAACAGCAGCTCTATCCGCGCTGGGAACTTTGCATCGCCGACGATGCTTCGCCGCAACCCCACGTGCGTCGCATTCTCGAGGAAGCCGCCCGCACCGATGCTCGCATCAAGCCGGTCTTCCGCACCGAAAACGGCCACATCTCCCGCGCCACCAATTCCGCGCTCGACGTCGCCACCGGTGATTTCGTCGCGCTACTCGATCACGACGATCTTCTCCCCCACGACTCGCTGTTGCACGTGGCCGAGGCAATCCTGCGCCACCCGACTGCGGGTTACCTTTACACCGACGAAGACAAAATCGACGACAACGACCGGCGCTTTGATCCGCAGTTCAAGGGCGGCTGGAGCCCGGAGATGGCGATCACGCACAATTACACGCACCATCTCACCGTCATCCGTCGCGACATCGTGGAGAAAGCCGGCCGGCTCCGCCCTGAGTTCAATGGCGCACAGGACATCGATCTCTTTCTCCGCTGCTGGGAATTGATCGACGCGAAGGATGTCATTCACGTTCCCTTCGTCGGCTATCATTGGCGCGCCCACGCCGAAAGCACCGCCACACGTGGCGACCAAAAGGGTTATCTGTTCGAAGCTGCGCGCAACGGCATCACCGAGGCCATCGCCCGCCGCGGTCTTCGCGCCGAACCGATGCTGCCGGAATTTGCCAAGCACTACGCACTCTGTCTGCACCAGTTAAAGTGGGACCCGGCCATTCTGCGCGAAAATCCCGTCACCATCGTCATCCCGACGAAGAACCACGCCGACCTGCTCAAGACCTGTCTCGATTCGATCGCCCGCACCACGCCACGCGAATCCGTGAAGGTCATCGTCGTGGACGACAATTCCGACGATCCCGCCGCGCTCGCCTATCTCGACACGCTGCCGGCGCGCAGCGATATGCGCGTTGAAGTCGTGCGCGCCCCCGTCATCGCGGAGCCCGACAACGACCCTGGCATCACTGTCCCCAAGACCGCCGAAACCGCCGCGCTCGCCGCTACCGGACAGGTTCTCGCGCCGGCCACCGCCGGTTTCAACTACTCGCGCCTCGTCAATCTCGGCACTGCACACGCCGACACGCCGTTGGTGCTCCACCTCAACAACGACGTCGAAGCGCTCACCCCCGGCTGGCTCGAAGACATGGCCGGCTGGCTCAGCGTGCCCGGTGTCGGAGTGGTCGGCGCCAAGCTCCTCTATCCCGACGGCACCATCAACCATGCGGGCATTTCGCTCAGTCGCGAAGACGGCCTCGCCCACGTGCTCTTCGAGCGCGAACCGGCGGAGGAACTCGGTTACCTGTTCCTGCCCCACGCCGCGCGCAACGTCGCCGCGGTCACTGGCGCGTGTCTGCTCACGCGCACCGATCTTTATCGCCAGCTTGGCGGTTTCGACGAACCCAAACTCCAAGTCGCCTACAACGACGTGGACTATTGCCTCCGCGCAGGCGCAGCCGGTTTCCGCACCGTGATCACGCCGCAAGCTGTGCTTCGTCACGTCGGCAGTGCGTCACGTGGACAAGTCTATGCCGAGCGCGAACACCTCGAGTATATCGCCCGCCACGGCACCTACCGCGATCCCTACCACAGCGAGGTGCTCTCGTTCCCGCCGCGCAATCTCCCGCTCAATCCCTATCACCAGCGCTGCGCCGAAACCCCGCGATCGTTCCGCGCTGTGGTCGTCACACCAAACCTCAAATTCGAAGGCGCACCCATCTTCATTTTCGAGCTGGCCCGCTATCTCGCCGAACAACCCGGCGTGCAGCTCACCGTCGCGACCGCCGAGGACGGCCCGCTGCGCGCACGCTTTGAGGCGGCCGGTCTCAAGGTCGAAACCTGGGATGTCGCTGCGCTCACCAGTGCGAAAACTCCCGCCGAATTCGAAATCGCCCTGAAGACCTTCGCCTCCTCGCGCAGTTGGGAACACGCTGAGCTTTTCATCTGCAACACGATGCTCGCCTTTTGGGGCGTGCATCTCGCCACACACCTCGGCAAGCCGTCGGCACTCTACCTCCATGAGAGCAGCGCAGTGAAACGCTGCTTCGCCGCGTCACTGCCGCCGCTCATGCACCCAGTCGTTGAGGAAGCCTTCCGGCTCGCCACGCGCGTCGTGTTCACGGCGAAATCCACCCGCGACATCCATGAGGAGTTGAACATCAACGACAACTTCCGCCTGCTCGCCAGCTGGGTTGATTTCGAGCGCATCGATGACTTCGCCGCCGCACACACGCCCGCCGATATGCGGCGCAAGCACGGCCTTGACCCCGACGCCGTGGTGGTCGTCAACATCGGCTCGGTCTGCGAACGCAAGGGCCAGCACATCTACATCCGCGGCATCGACCTGCTTCGCAAGGAGCTGCCATCGCTGTTCCCCGGCAAAAAAATCCAGTGGGTCATGGTCGGCGCCCGCCCGGGACTTTACATGGAAACGCTGCAGGAGGACATCGCGCTCATGGGCCTGCAGGACACGGTGAAGATTTTCCCCGAGACGCCCGACATCTACGACTTCTACCGGCTCGCCGATCTGCTCGTGTGCACGAGCTTTGAAGAATCGTTCCCGCGCGTGATTCTCGAAGCGATGGTCTTCGGCAACCGCATCGTCAGCACCGACGTGAACGGCATCGCCGAGATGCTGACCAACACCGACGAAGCCTACCTCGTCCCCGCCGGCGACCAGCACAAACTCGCCGCCGCGCTCCAACGCGCGCTGACCGACCACTTCGCCGCCAGCACCAAGATGATGTCCATGGCCCGCGCCCGCGCCGCCCGCCACTATCACCACACCCGCGCCCTGCCCCGCCACCTCCAGGTGATCCGCGAGGCTTGGTTGGGGTGAGTCCCGCATGACTCCACCCGACTGGAAATCCGCCATCGAGATCCATCCGACCGGCTGGGTTTGCCCCGACGAGGCGTTCTGGGTCGCGGGTTGGGTCACATCCGCTTCCGGCCTCGTGCCGGTGGACGTGCGCGCGTGGCTCGGCACCGTGCCTTTTCTCGGACTCTGCGGTCTGCCGAGACCCGACAAGGAAATCGAAGCCCGCGGCCGTCCCGGTCCGCCGCAGGCGGGTTTTTCGTTTTTGCTGAAACCGGTCCCCGGCGCCGCTGAACTGCGCATCGAAGTCTGCGACCAACTCGGCCGTTGGACGGAGATTTTCCGCCAGGCGGTCAGCAGTCCCGGCCTCGCCACCGCGCCCGCCCAACCACCACCGGACCCGCAACCGTTGCTGCGGCTGCTCCGCGCGCGCCAGGCCCGGCCCCATGAAAAGTGGACCAGCCTCGCCCGCGAAATCCTCGCCGCGGAAGCCGCGTCCACCTTCGATGTCATGCCGAGCGAGCCCTTCAAGGGCGCACTGGAGCAGCTCGAATCCCGGGCTGCCGTGCAATACGACCATCTGCTCGTCACCGGGTGGGTCGCGCACCGCGAACAACGCATCGTCCGCCTGACCGCATTTTTCGACACCGCCACGCCGCTGCCTCTCGTGCATGGACTCGAGCGACCGGACGCGCACACGCTCTTTCCCGACTTGGTCGATGCCGGATGTTCGCGGTTTGCCGGCTACCTGCCCATCCCCACCCACCTGCCCCGTCCGCTGGCGCTGCGCATTTTTGCGGAACTCGCCGATGGGCGGACGGAACTGGTCTTCCTGAAACGCTTTCATCCGGTGCTCACCAGTGGCCGCGGCACCGATCTGCCTCCGTTTTCGCGTTGGAAATTTGTCTGCGCCATCTGGTCACTTCGTGACGCCGATTGGGGCGAAGGCTGGGAACCGGGCGTGCTCTCACGTATCCGCCAAGCCGCGCGCGAGGAATACCGCACCGCCGCCCCGGCCACGCACGCGCCACCCGAGCAGACCGATCCCGCACCGCCGCCCCGGCCCGCACAGCTCCAAGTCACGCTGGTGACCCACAATCTCAACTTCGAAGGCGCGCCTCTCTTTCTCGTCGAATATGCCCGCCATCTCGCGGCCATCCCAGGTTGGAAGGTGCGAGTTGTTTCCCCGGTCGAAGGACCGCTCCGCGAGCGTTTTGTCGAGGCCGGCTGCACCGTCGGCTTGGTCGATGTCCGCCCCGTCCTCACTGCGATCGACGACGAGGCGTTTGCCGCAGCGCTTGCGCGGTTGGCGCAGGATTCGGTCTGGACCGGCGCGGATGTCATCGTCGCCAACACCATGGTCGCCTTCTGGGCCGTGCATGTCGCGCAGCACCTGCGCAAACCCTCCGTCTTCACGATCCATGAGAGCGTCGGTCCGCGGCGTTTCTTCGCCCTGCAATTGGGAAGCCTAGCCCTCGCGCGGGTCGAACAGGCCTTTCGGCTGGCAACACGCACCAACTTCCTCGCGCACGCCTCGCAGCAGGCCTTTGCCGCGCTTGGCGAACGGGGCAATTTTCGCGTCACACCCGGTTGGATCGATCTCGCCCGCATCAACGCCTACGTCGCGGCCCATGATCGCGCGACCCTTCGGCGCGAACTCGGCCTGCCGGAGGACGCTGTCGTCTTCGCAAACATCGGCGCTGTTCAGCCGCGCAAGGGCCAACACGTCTTCCTCGAAGCCATCGCGCTGCTCCAGCAACGCACCCTCCCGGCACGCTGCGTGTTTCTCATCGTCGGGGTAAAGCCCGGCATCGATCCCTACGTTGATTTGCTTCGCCACACCATTGCCTCGCGGCCGCTGGCCGACGTGCAGCTCATCGAGGCGTCGAGCGATCCCTACCGCTATTACCAGGCCGCCGACATCTGCGTGTGCTCAAGCTTGGAGGAGGCGCTGCCGCGTGTCGTCATGGAAGCCGCCGCCTTCGGCCGGCCGCTTGTCACCACCGACGTTGACGGCATCCCCGAACTCGTGGGCCCGGACGAAGCCTGGCTGGTGCCTCCCGATGACGCCCGGAACCTCGCCGCCGCCATGCACGCGGCGCTCGACGCCCATCTCGGCGGAGACCGCACGCGGGCGGAGCGAGCCCAGAAACGCATCTCCCTCCTCTCCGACGCCGCCACCCGACTGCCGGAACACGAAGAACTGATTCGCGTCGTCGCCTCGCTTCGATCCTCCTGATCCCGCGATGCCGGAAACATCCTTCAGTCATAGCCACCTCGAGTCTCCCGCCCCCGGCGCCACGCTGGCGCCGGGCCGGCATACCTTGCGCGGTTGGGTCTGGCCGAAACAAGGCGGCGTGTTCGCTGACGTCCGCGCACGCATCGGCGGACGGATTTTCCCCGGCGTGCACGGGCTGCCTCGTCCCGATCTCGCTGCGCATTTTCAAACAGGTCGCCCCGTGGCGTTGGCGGAGTTCTATGTTGTCATCTGGCTCGAACCGGGCGCGACGGAGATCGTCCTCGAAGCCTTGGAGATCGAGGGACGCTGGCGGCCTTTCGAGACAGTTCGCTATGCCGTGGACGGCGCGCTTCCGCGCGTGGATTTCGCCGTGCCCGGCGGGCCTTTGCGCTGGATCGACCACGGCCACGGTCTGCGCCGTCTGCTCCATGAGGCCGCGCGCCATCCGGAAGAACCGCTACCCGCACTCGCTCGTCGGTTGGCCGCCGAATTGCCATGGCCGCGCGTGTTGCGCGATGCACCAGCGCCTTTGCTGGGCTTCGTGGATGAACCCGCTTCGGTCTGCTGCTGCCGCTTCGGCCGCATTCCGGCGTTTGGACATTTGTTTCATCCGCAGCTGCGCACGCGCCGGATTCTGGCAACGGTGGACCTGCAATCGTGGCAGCCGCTGGAGATTCAGCGTCCCTCGCCCGGCCCGGCTGCTCACTACACGCAGTATGCCAACGCCCATGCCTGCGGGTTCACGGGTCTCGTGGATGTGCCCGCGCAATTGCCGAATCCGGTCAGCCTCCGTCTCTACTCGGAGCTGGAGGACGGCAGCCTGCACCTTGGCCCCGTGGTGCGCACCCGCCTGCATACGCAAGAGGACGAAAAACCCGTGCCGACAACGCGCGTTTTCCCCTTCGACGAAGCGCTCGCCGCATGGGAAGCCGCTTTGCAGGAACTCGGCCTGAGCGTGATGCGAGATGCCGAACTGGAGCGCTATCTCGGCACATTGCGCCATGAGCACGAAAATGCTTCGCGACAGCGCCCGGCCACGGCCGCACCGCTACGGGAGTCTCCGGCCCGTCCGGCCGCCCCGCTGCCGAGCCGCGTCATCTTGGCCACGCACGGGCTCAGCCTGCAAGGCGCCCCGCGCTTCCTGCTCGAGCTCGGCTGTGCGCTCGCCGCAGCGGGCGCGACCCTCGAAGTGCTGAGCGCCGAGGAAGGTCCGCTCCGGGCAGAGTTTGCGGCGTTGGGAGCCCGCGTAAGCTTGGTGGATTGCCACGCCATCCTGCAGGCCACCGACGACGAATCGGCTCGGAAGGCTGTTGCCGGGCTCGCCGCACAAACCGACTGGGCGACAGCGGATCTCATCATCGCCAACAGCTTCACGACCTTCTGGGCGGTGCATGCCGCCAAGGCCGTCGGCCGCCCCGTGTTATTCTACATTCACGAGAGCACCACACCGGCGTTGTTCTACGACCGCCGCGTGCCACCTCGCGTCGTCGCACTCGCCGAAGAGGCCTTTGCGCTTGCTGACGCTGTTTCGTTCACCACTGCCGCCACCCGCCAATGCCATCTCGGTTACGGCCGACCCGAACGTCACTATCTGACGCCCGGCTGGGTGGATCTCGCTTTGCTCGACGGCTGGCGGGCGTCTCAAGATCGGGAAAAATTACGTCGCGATCTCGGCGTGCGTCCCGGCGAACAGCTCGTGTGTAACATCGGCACCGTTTCCGATCGCAAGGGCCAGCACACCTTCGCCCGCGCGGTGGATCTGCTGTGGCGGGGTCATCCCGAACTGGCGGCGCGCACGCGCTTCATCTTGCTCGGCGGACGGGAGACACCCTTCGATACCATGCTGGCCGACGTCTTGGGCGAACTTGGCCGTCCCCATCTCGTCGTCCATCCCGAGACCACCGACTACCTGCGCTACTATCTCGCGGCGGATATTTTCGTCTGTTCCAGTTACGAGGAATCTTCACCGCGCGTGGTGTTCGAAGCGATGGCGCTCGGCTCGCCGATGCTCGCTTCCGCGGTGCAGGGCGTGCCCGAACTGGCGCGCGACGGATTGGAAGCCGTGCTACTTCCCGCGGGCGACACCGTCGCTTGGTGCGAAGGGCTCGCGCGGCTGCTGGCCGCGCCTGCCATTGGACGCGAACTCGCCACGCGCGCTCGCGCTCGTGCGGAGAACATATTCTCCGCACCGGCAGTGCTGCCTCGCCATCTCGCCCTAGCCGCCACCGTGGCCGCCGGCCTGGCACAAGCCTGAGGTCACTTGACCTCAATCTTCGCCCAATACGCCCAGTCGTAGGCGTTGCTTCCGCGCGGGCCCGTCCGGAAATGCAAAATCTCACCGGCCAGGGGTTGATAATCAATGACCACACGCTGAAGACCACGGTCATCCGGACGGTTCACCGGATCCAGTTCGCGTCGATAGACTTCTCGTTTATTCAAACCCGTTACAATAAACTCCGTCCCGTCGGTTTTAGGCCCATTCCTTTCCCATGACGCCGAAACCATGCCGAACTCCCACTCAATCCTCGTGGCAGTGCCCGGGGCACGCAGCCAGACATCGGAATCGGGATGCGCATTCAGAACCCGGCGGTCCTCGTAAACAAAGCTACCCATGCCAAAGCCAAAACGCGCACGCAAAGGCGCCGGCGAAATCGCTTGGAGCGGCCCCTTCGCGATTCCCGCATTCACCCAAATGGGCCGGTTCGCAAACCCGTCCTGAACTTCCGGGGCACCGGGCTTGAGGTCCCCCCAATAGGAGTTATCCGACAGGCCCTTCCGCATGGCCGCGCTGTTCCAGCGACTTGAATAGACATCGGCAGTCTCGTGCGAGAAGGTCGGCTGAGGATCGAGATTGAAGGTTTTCACGGCCAGATCCCGCAGCATCGTGTTGTGACGCTCATCGCGAATGAGGACGAGGGCCGAGACGTCCTCGCCGACCAAGTCAGCGAATGCCTGCTCGAGAAAGTCGCGATCGTTCACACGCCCGGTCAGGATCATGAGGGCTCGTCGCTGCGCGTAGAAGGGCACGATCGCGGCCCAGTCCATACCGCTCACCACGATAACGGATTCGCGCGGAGTAAGAGCACGCAACGCCGCGGTCAGGGAAATATCCCCGCTGGTCCTGATGAGCTGCTGGGGCCGGTATAACCGCACGTAATTTTGCAGTTGCACGGCCGGCAGCACCAAGATGAGCAACCAGCAAAGCCACCGTGGTAACTTGGTATCGAGCACCCCGTGCAGGGCGAATCCGAAGCCCGCCAGCAGGAACATCGCGCAGGCGTAGAAATAATATTCCTGGTAAGCGTAGGCGAAGGGAAAAAGCAGCTGGGCAACAAAGAACACCGCCGCCAAGCCCGCGATCCGTCCGCGCTGCCCAGGCAGCAGAATCAGTGAGTTCGCCAAGGCCGCGAGAATCACCCAAGGCGGCATCAGGGCCTCGCTCCAGCGCTGCAGCAGCGTGCTCCACATCTGCTGGGAAAATCGGGCTGTCAGGTCCTGCAGGCCCCAGTTGCCGATCGAAAGATCCTTTGATGTGAATATCCAGGCGGTCGTGTGCGCCTCCTTGATCGGATCCGTCAGGTCGACCCAAAGCTTGAGCGCCCCCAAGGGCACGGCCACTCCGGCCAGACCCCAGAAAACTGTCTGGGCCATCGCGCTCCATCCGATCCGGTCACGCAGTTGCCGCCACAGGTCCCAAGCAACCCAAGCTGCGGCCGGCACCAACCACACGGCATAGGTGGCGCACTTGACTAGCGCAGCGCCCGTGCCTGCGACAGTCGCCAGCAGGAACCACGGCCAGCGCCGGACATCCATCATCCGCACAAAACCGTATAGCCACCATGCGCAGAACATCAGCTCCATCGACTCGATCAGGAAAGCGCGGGAATAAAAAATGTATACCGGGCAAAGCAAAATGAGCGTCAGGGGCAGCAACCGTCGCGCGTGTGACAATCCCAAGCGGCCCAAAAGCAACCAGCACGCGGGCAAAGTCAGATAGAAACAAGTGAGCGTGATGGTCCGGGCCGACACAACATGCGGCCAACCCGTAATCCGGCTCAACCCCACCACGCTCCACTCATAGAGCGGCACCTCCAGCAGGATCGACACCCACGGTTTGCCTACAATCGGCGCCTCGTAGAGCAGGGAAAAATCGTCGTTACGGTCAATGAAGTGGCTGATGAACGCCGTCTGCGCCTGACGGAATTCGTGGCCGGGCATAAATCCGGCGGTCCAGTTCCTGGTCGTCAGCCAGAAATGCGTCAGCAGCGCGCAAATGAAGACTCCCACGAGAACCACATTCCCGCGAAGAATCGGGCTCGTTTCGGGCATATTCGCAGAAATAAACAATGCAGGGCGGCAGCAACGATTTTTACCCGCTCCTCGGACGAGATGCGGATATCATACCTGACCATCCGGCGGGCCAAACCCGCCATTCCGGTTATTGAAAAGGGCATTTCCTTGGTTGTGCCAACGGGGATAGTTTTCCACTTTCGCGCCTCGCCTCCTGCATGCACGAAACTCCCGTCGCCTTCCTGCACTTCGACCCTCCGCTCCAAGGCCTGGTCGGGGGCACCATTCTGCAAGGATGGCTCGTGCCCAAGCCCGGCCATCACTACACTGACGTGCGCACCGTTTGCGGTTCAACGGTCTTCCCCGGCGTCCATGGCAATCCGCGGCGCGACCTGGCAGAGTTTTTCAAGTCACCCCAACCCTTCCTGTTAGCCGGCTTTTCCATCACCATGACGCTGCCCGTCGGGCGGCACCGCCTGCGCTTCGAAGCGCTTTCCATCGAAGGCCGGTGGGAGGAGCTCGACTCGCTTGACTGGGACGTCAACGACGACGAAGCCAAGCCCGACCCCGAAGGCCTCACTCCATTCAATGCCGGTGCCTTCGGCGAAGCGTTGCGCGTGCTGCTGCGACGCCAGGCTCGCGACGGCAAGGACGCCGTCATTCTCGCTCGGGAGATCGTCGCAGAAACGCCGCTGCGCCACCACCTCCAGCACCCCCCGCGCCCGTTTCACGGACACCTCGACCAACCGCGCACCTGGGAGCGCTCTCTCTACGGTCGCCTGCCGGTGTCCGGATGGATTTATCACGAGAGCCAGCCCATCAAACGCGTGCTCGCTACCGTGGATCTGCAGGCTGTGCAAGAATTGAAAATCGGCCGCGCGACGGATTTCCTCGGCGAGCGCTCGGGTAATTCTCCCCTCGCCACGCATTGCGGCTACGACGGATTTCTCGACCTGCCCGCGCAGCTTTCGCTGCCCGTGACGGTCCGCATTTACGCCGAACTCGCGGACGGCAGCTGGCACCTCGGCTCCATCGCTCGTTTCAACCAGACGGATCACGAATTCCTCAAACAGGCCTACGCCCGATTCTCGCCACTTGCCTTCTGGCGCGCTTGGCGGGCACTGGTCCGCGCGATGCGCGATGCCGGTTGGCGGCAACCAGCGGGTCTCCGCCCCGTGCTCCGGCAGGTCTGGAACGAATACGCCGCGCAGGCCCCGCGCCGCGCCGGTCTCGCCCCGCGTCCGGCTGCCATCACCAACCACTCTCCCACCCGGCCACCGCTGGTGCACCTGATCACGCACAACCTGAACCGCGAAGGTGCGCCGCTCTTTTTCCTCGAATACGCCCGCCACTTGCAGGTCGCAACGGGCGCGCGCCTCGCCGTGACCAGCGCCGCTGATGGTAATTTGCGCGAGGAGTTCGCGGCGCTCGGCGCAACGATCACGGTAGTGGATACTACCTCTCTGTTGCGCTCCGCCACAGCATGCGGCGTTGCAAAAGAGCTCGCCGCGCTGGCCCGACAGGTATCGCTCAACGACGCCTCACTCGTCGTCGCCAACACCCTCTCCGCATGGTGGGGCATCCATCTCGCCCACGCTGCCGGCCGGCCGTCGTTGCTTTACATCCACGAGAGCACTTCGCCCAACGGTTTTTTCCGCGGCCTGTTGCCCGCCCCAGCGCTCGCGGTCGTGGAGGAAACCTTCCGCCTCGCCCACCGGGTTTCGTTCCTGACCGACACGACCCGGCGCTACTACACCGCGCTGTCCGACGGCTCCAACTATTGCCTCAACCCCGGCTGGATCGACCTCGCCCGCATCCACGATTTCCGAGCGGCGCACTCACGTGATGCCCTGCGGGCGGAATTGAGCTGTGCGTCTGATCGACGCCTCGTCGTCAACGTCGGCACGGTGTGCGAGCGCAAAGGCCAGCATCTTTTCGCCCGCGCGGTGGACTTGCTGTGGCATCGCGCACCCGACGTAGCCGCCACCGCCGACTTTGTGATGATCGGCGGACGCGAGACGCCTTACGATCGCGATCTCGCCGTGTTTCTTCGCGGACTCGGCCGACTGAATCTCAGGGTCGTCCAGGAAACCGGAAACATCTATCGCCATTACGGAGCGGCGGATCTGTTCGTATGCTCGAGTTACGAAGAATCATTCCCGCGAGTCGTGCTGGAGGCGATGGCCTTCGGGCTGCCCATCCTCAGTACCGATGTCCACGGCATCCCCGAGATGACTCGCCCCGATCGTGAGGCGCTGCTGGTTCCGCCCGGCGATTCGGCGGCGCTGGCCACCGGCCTGCAAAAACTGCTTGGTGCCGCCGAACCCGGACGCACGTTCGCCCAAGCTGCGGAACAGCGGGTGCGCGAATTCGATCTGCGCAACGTCCTGCCCCGCCACCTCGCCCTCGCTCGCGAACTGGCGCCGCTGTAAGAGCCAGCCGCACAGACTAAAATTCGTGGTTTGCTTTTAAAGCTGCCCCGTGGGTTTGTGTCGTCCGATTGCGCAGCGCGGTCAATGCATCGCTCTCACAAGAAATGGCACCACAACGATCATCGTCAGAAGGCTGCTCAAGGTAATCGCTCCGGTCATCGTTAATATGAGATCACCCTGAGTCGCGAATCGGAACGTGATTATGTATTTCAACAATCGGAAGCTGGAGAGAATTGAATTTCCGGGACCGAAAGAAGGACGGCCTAGTTCAAGCCAAATAGCAGCGTGTGCGATGCGAAGCCTCCGGACTACTACGACGTTCGAAATGAAGCCAACTAACCACGCTGCCACAAAAATTAAAAGTGCCATATTGAGTGTTCGGTTGGTTGTGCCGCACTAGTATGGTTTTGGCTTACAGGCATTGGTGTTAGGCGCAATGCCTTGATAAAAATCAGGGGAGATCTGGACGACGCATGCTTCATTTCACCTCGATCTTGATCGTGTAGGCCCAATCAAAGGCTGATGTCTCAAAAGGGCGGGTCGAAAAGCGCAAGCTGTCGCCGGGCTGCGGCGTGTAGGGAATGACCTCGTGCTGGTCGCCGCGGTCCTTCTCCTCGCGGGCCGGATCCAGCAACCGCCGGTAGATGCGCCGCGTCTGCCCATCGGGTTGCTCGACATGAATGCTGAACTCCACACCGTCAGTGTGCGCGTCAGGCTTTTCGTAGGCACCCGCGAAAATGCCATAGCTCCAACGA
Organism: Opitutales bacterium; assembly: GCA_044507675.1. GTDB lineage: Bacteria > Verrucomicrobiota > Verrucomicrobiia > Opitutales > Opitutaceae > Lacunisphaera. Next base: position 31,758 of record JBIQJF010000003.1, read on the forward strand.
ATCTCCGTCGCACCGGCGGGCGGTTCCAACCATAGATCCGCATCGGGATGCACCGACAGCACGCCGTGGCGCCCATGCACCAGCCAGTCCAACCCGAATTGGAAGTTCGCTTGATAGGGCGCGGGCGAGAAAGTCGGGAAAGTGCTGCGCGCCTCACCCGGCGGAAAGGTGATGAGGCCCTTCACCGGTTCGTCCTCCAGCGCACCGGGCGGCAGCGTGAGATGCGGGTATTTGCGGCTGTTTTTGAGGATCAGCTGGAGACTCTTGGAATAGGTGCGCGCCACATAAATGTCCGCCACGATGAAGGAAAACGTAGGCCGCGTCGCATCCATGTCGAAGCGGGCCGCCACCATATTGATGAACGCCTGGTTGGTGCGAAGCTGGTTGAACACAACCAAGGCGCTGACCTCCTCGCCCTCGAGTTCCTTGAAAGCACGTTCCAAATAAGGACGGTCATATTCAAGTCCGTTGCGAACCATGAGCGCCTTGCGCTCAGAGTAGAGCGGCGTCACGGCTGCCCAGTCAGCCCCGGCCACGATGATGACCGAGTTTTCAGGCGCATGATCGCGCAACAGTTCGGTGAACGAGTAACCGCCATGGTGCTTTGTGCTCTGCCCCACGCGATAATCCTGCCAATAAGCCCGCACCTGCGCTGCGAATGGCACGGCGATCAACAGCACCACCACCCAACGCGGTAGTCGCGTATCGAGCAAACCCAGCAGCATGTAGCCGAGACCCGCGTGCAAAAACAGGGCGCAAGCGTAGAAATAGTAATCCTGATAGGCGTAAGCGAAGGGGAACATGAACTGCGCCACGAAGAACGGAGCGGCCGTGCCCAGCACCCGCCAGCGCACTGCCGGCAGCGCCAGTCCCACCAATAACCCGGCGAAAATAATCCAGCGCGACATGATGCCCTGCTCCCAACAGTGGAGCAGGTAACCCCAAAGTTCGCGCGAAAATAGCACCTTGAGATCAAACAACCCCCAATTGCCCTGCGTGAGATTTTTGGAAGTGAAAATCCACACCGAGGCGTGCGCCTCTTTGATCGGGTCGGTGTATACGACCCATGCGCGGAGGGCGCCAAGAGCAACCACAACCGTCGCCAATCCCCAGCACGTGGTCTTCAACACCGCACCCCACCCTGCCCGCGTCCGGATATCCCGCCAGAGCAGCCACGCGCCGTAGGCCGCACCCGGCGTCAGCCACGCCGCGAGCACCGCGCTCTTGATGAGCGCCGCGGCGGTGCCGGTCACGGTCGCGACGACGAACCAGCTCCAGCGCCGCTCATCCATCGTGCGCACGAACGCCACCAGCCACCACGCACTGAACATCAGCGCCATGGAATCCATCAGAAACGCGCGTGAATAGTAGATGTAGAGCGGCGCGCTCAGGATCAGCGCGAGCACCAGCAGCCGACGCGGTTTCGGCAGGGCCAATCGCCCGAGTAGCAGCCAGACCGCCGGCAGCGTAAGATAGAAGCAAACCGCGGTGATGGTGCGCGCCGCCACGACATGCGGCCAGTCTGTCGCCCGGCTCAACAATACCACCGCCCATTCGTAAATCGGCACCTCCATCAACAGCGATACCCACGGCTTGCCAAAAATCGGAACCTCGTAGAGCAGTCCGAAGTTGTCTTGTTTGTCGATGTAGTAGGCGACGATCGCCGTATGTGCCTGCCGGAACTCGTGCCCCGACATGAAACCCATGGTCCAGTTGTAGGTGATTCCATAGACGCTGTAGATCAACGCGGCGACAAACAAGCCGGTCAGCAGCCGCCTTTCGAAAATGGAAACTTCCGCAGAGACCATGCGCGCAGAAAAAAACAATGCGCCCCACGTCGGCAATATTTTATCGGCCCTCTGCAGCAGCGCTACTGAACCCGGATCTCCGCCGTATACGCCCAGTCGCGCTCCGAGGTTTCATAGGGTCCGGTCGAAAAGCGCAGGACTTCCCCGGGCTGCGCATGGTAATCCACCGTCTCGTGCAAGTCCCCCCGCTCGCTTGGCTTGCGCCAAGGATCGAGCACCCGCCGATAGATCACTCGCTCACTGCCATCAGGCATCTCACCGGTTATCGTAAATTCCACTCCGTCGGTGTGCGATGCCACCTCCTCATACGCTCCCGGCAGCAGACCGTAAACCCAGGTTATGCGCTTCGCTGCTTCCGGCGGCCTGATCCACAGAGTGGCGTTGGGATGGCTGGAGAGCACCTGCCGTTGTCCGTCACGCATCCAGCTCAACCCAAATTGAAAATCGGCCTGAAAGGGCGTCGGGGTAATCGTCGCAAACTCGCCGGCCTGCTCCGCTGAGATGCTGATGAGATTTTTCCACTTCGCCTCATCGACCAACACCGCTTGCACCGTCACGCCGGGATAGGGTGTGGCCCGCGCCAGCCGCGCCCGCATTGCCGCGGTGCCGCTTCGCGGCACATAGACGTCCACATCCTGATAGGTGAAGGTCGGGCCGCGTGCATCCATCCCGAGCCGGCTTGTCGCTATCGTGATGAAATTCTGGTTCTTCTTCAGATCGCCGTAAAGGACGAGCGCCGAAACCTCCTCCCCTTCAAGTTCGGTGAAGGCCCGTCGCAAATAATCACGGTCATCCTCCAGCCCGTTGCGGATCATGAGCGCCTTGCGTTGCGAATAATACGGCACGATGGCCGCCCAATCAGCGCCTGCGACCACGATGATGCTGTCCTTGGGCGTATGATCACGCAGGACCTCGGTCAGGGGAAAACCACCCTGCAAATCGGCACTCTGTCCAACGCGATAATCCTGCCAATAAGCTCGCACCTGTGCAGCAAAGGGCGCCAGCAGGAGCAGAGCGACCACTGCCCGTGGCAAGCGTGTGTCGAGCAGGCCGACCAAAACGAAACCGAGGGCCGCGAGCACGAACACCGCGCACGAATAGAAATAATAATCCTGGTAGGCGTAGGCGTTGGGAAACAATGCCTGAGCAGCAAAGAATGCTGCGCCCAAGCCCAGCACCCGCCAACGCACCCGCGGCAGGAACGCGCCCAGTAACAGACCAGCTGCGATCACCCAGCGCGACATGATGGCCTGTTCCCAACAATGCAACAGCTGCCGCCAGACCTCCGCCGATACGAGCGGGCGCAGGTCGAAAAGTCCCCAGTTGCCCTGCGAGAGATGCTTGGAGGAGAAAATCCACGCCGACGCATGCGCCTCCTTGATCGGATCAGTGTAGGTTATCCACGCCCGCAGGCTGACCAGCGAGACCGCCACCGTCGCCAACCCCCAGACGACCGTGAGCAAGGGCGCACGCCAGCCGGTGCGCGCGCGCAGATCCCGCCAGAGCAGCCACGCACCATAGGCGGCCCCCGGGAGCAACCAGACCGCAAACGTCGCACTCTTCACCAACGCCGCGCCGGTGCCGGCCACGCTCGCCAGCACCAACCACGGCCAGCGCCGCCCGTCCATCGCGTGCACAAACGCCAGCAGCCACCACGCACTGAACATGAAAGCCATCGAATCCATCAGGAAGGCCCGCGAGTAATAGACATACACCGGGGCGCTGAGAATAAGCGCGAGCACCAGCAGCCGTCGCGGCTTCGGCAGCGCCAAGCGCCCCAACAACAAATAGAACGCAGGCAACGATAGATAAAAGCACACGGCCGACACTGTGCGCGCCGCCATGAAGTGCGGCCAGCCTGTCACCCGGCTTAGCCCAACCACGGCCCATTCATAGAGAGGCACCTCCAGCAGGATCGAGACCCACGGCTTGCCCAGCAGCGGCGTTTCATAGAGCAGGGAAAAATTGTCCTGCTGGTCGATATGGTAGGAAATGAGCGCGGTCTGCGTCTGCCTGAATTCATGGCCGGGCAGGAAGCCCTTCGTCCAGTTGTAGCCGATCCCGCAGACGCTGTAGATCAGCGCGACGACGAACAGACCAGTCAGGAGACGGCGTTCCGTCGTGGAAACCTCGGGGTTGGACATGTCGCCCCAGCAAACTTGCCTCAATCGGTCCGGCAATCCTTATCCCGCACGACAAAACGAGCTTAACGTTGACTATCCCGCACGGCATCGTGTGCCTTTGCGCCAGCGCATGCCCGTCAAAACGTCCGACCGCCGACCGACCACTCCGTCTCATCCGCCGACGGGGGCCACCCCATGATCATCGAAACCCCGCAGTGGAAACTCGCGATTGAGGTGCATCCGGCCGACTGGCGGTTTCCTGCCGGCATTACTTGGCTGGCCGGCTGGCTGTGGTCGCCGGAAAAACGTGTGCTTACCGATCTGCGCGCCTGGGTGGATGGTCGCTGCTTTTTCGCCAACTGGGGCCTGCCCAAGCCGGGGCTCGACGAGGTTTATCTCGGGCGCCCCGGTCCGCCCTATCTCGGGTTCACACTCCTGCTCGAACCTCACGCCGGTGCCTCGCTCCTGCGCATCGAGGTGCGCGACCAGACTCATTCCTGGCGGGAGATTTTTCAGACGCCGATCACCGTGGCCGCGGATGCCGCCGGCTGTCCGCCGCCGACAAACTTTCCCGAGCTCCTGCAATCGCACCTCAATCCCCTGCTCCAGTTGCAGGTCCGCCGCCCAACAGCTCCGCTGCCCGCGCTGGCCGATGAGATTGTCTCCGGCGCCATCGCCGAACCGCGCAATTCGCTGCCCAACCCACCATTTTTCGGTGCACTCGAGGCGCCGCGCGAAATCGGTTGGGTGCGCTTCGGCCGCCTCTCCATCACGGGTTGGCTCGCGCACCGCGACCGCCGCATCACGCGCATCACCGCCATGGTGGATCCACTGCAGGAAGGCACTTTGCTCTACGGATTGAAGCGCACCGACGTCGGCGGCGAATTCTCTCAGCTCACGGGCGGGGAAAATTCCGCTTTCGTCGGCCATGTGGACCTGCCTGCCGACACCGCCGTGCCGGTCCTGCTCAAGCTCTTCGCCGAACTGGACAATGGCGAAAAGCATTTCGTTTTCGCGCAACGTTTCACACCACGGCTTCTCGCCGGCGCGGAGACCTCCCTGCCGGTGCTGTCGCTCCGCACCTTCATTCGCACGGCGCGCGCACTCCGCACCTCCTGCCAACGCCACGGCCTGCCACTCGGAGAATGGTCCGCATTGCGGCCCGCCCTGAAAGCCGCCTGGTCCGCCTACGCCACCGAAGCGCCACCCAAACCCGGCCGCGCGCGTCTTGCACCCGAAGCGCCTGCTCCGCGCAATCCCTCCGCTCCGCTGCGCGTGCTCGTGGTCACCCACAACCTGAATTTCGAAGGCGCACCGTGGTTCATCTTCGAACTCGCACAGTTCCTTGCCCGAACCCCGGGCGTAACCGTGCGGGTGGTTTCACCCCAGGAAGGCCCCATGCGCCGCGTGTTCACCGAAGCCGGCATGCCGGTGAATGTCATCAATGTGACACCGGCGATGAAGGCGCAGTCCGCGTCAGAGTTTGCTTCGCAACTCGCCGCCGCCACCGCAGAGATTCCCTGGAGCACAACCGACCTCCTCATCGCCAATACCATGGTGTCGTTCTGGGCGGTGCACGCCGCTCGTGCCGCCGGCAAGCCGGCCGTGCTCTACGTGCATGAGAGCTCGGCCATCCGCCGCTTCTTCAAGCAGGATTATGATCCGGCGCTGCTGCCGGTGATTGAAGACGCCTTCCGCCTTGCCGATCGCGTCGTGTTCACCGCCGATTCGTCGCGACGCGTATTCGAGCATCTCGGGACCCGGGGCAACTTCGCGCTGCTGCCAAGCTGGGTGGACGCCGGTCGCGTGGATGCCTTCGCTGCCGCCCACCAGCCCGCTGATCTGCGTCGCAAACACGGGCTCGATCCCGAAGCGGTGCTGGTCGTGAACATCGGCTCCGTCTGCGAACGCAAGGGCCAGCACATCTTCATCCAAGCGGTCGAGCTGCTGAAAGAGGAACTCGCGCGCACTTATCCCGGCAAAAAAATCCAGTTCCTCATGGTCGGCGCCCGACCCGGGCTGTTTCTCGAAACACTGAAGGAAGAACTGACACGCCTGGGTCTCGACGATTTGGCAGTCTTCCTGCCCGAAACCGGCGACATCTTCGACTTCTACCACCTGGCTGACATTTTTGTCTGCACGAGCTTCGAAGAATCTTTTCCGCGCGTGCTGCTCGAATCCGCTGCATTCCGGAAATTGATCGTCTCCACCGACGTAAACGGCATCGCCGAAATGATCGGTCCCGAGGACGCGTGGTTGATTCCATCGGGTGACCGTTACCGGCTGGCTGAAGCGCTGAAACAGGCGCTCGCCGCGCATTTTTCCGGCGACCGGTCCCGACCGGAGCGAGCCCGAGCCGCGGTGTTGCGCAAATACCACGAAGCCCAATCACTCCCCCGCCACGTGCGGCTGGTGCGCGCAGTGGCCGAGCGCCGGGTCTGACCATGCACGAAAGCGACGTCTGTTTTCACAACTTGGAATGGCCCGCGCCGGGTGCGCGCCTTGCCGGGCCGGTCGTCTGGCTTCGCGGCTGGGTTGTCGGCAAACCGGGACACAATTTCATCGACGTGCGCGTGCGGCACGGCGGCGCAACCCATCTCGGCGTGCTCGGTCTGCCGCGCGTGGATCTCGCCGCCCATTTCAAGTCGGCGCGCCCGTGGCTGCCCGCCGAGTTCATTCTTGGCGTCCCGTTGTCTGACGGCGACGCGCATCTCGCGCTCGAAGTGATGGATGCGCACGGACGCTGGCATCGCCTCGCCGATATTCCCGTCACGGTCGCGCCCGACGGCCTGCCCGCGCCGCGCGTCGAAGGTCGCATCGAAACCTCACCCGACGGCACCTGGACCGTGCGCGATGCCCATCATCCATTTCACGGCCACCTCGACCAACCCGGTTCTGCGCCCACCATTCGCCACGGCCGCGCACCCATTTTCGGCTGGCTGCTCGACGAGACCAAGCCAATCGCCAAGGTGCTCGCGACCACCGACACGCTGGTTTTCAATCACCTTGCCCACAGCCTGACCGATGACGCGCTGGCCGCTAAGTTTCCCCAACACGCCGGCGCCAGTCACGCACGCTTGCGAGGTGCGGTGGATTTCCCCGCAACGCTGGTCCACCCCGCCTGCCTCCGCGTTTACGCAGTCTCACCCGATGGGACGGTGACGCTCTGTTTCGCACAACGGATCACGCCGACCGTCTCCCGGGAAATCTGTAATATAATACGTTACACATTTCCGGAAGCCCCGGTGGGAGGCTACACCGCGATCAACGCCCGCGCTCTGCCCCGATTGCCCTCCGGCCGTCCGCGGCGTCTGTTGATCGTGCTCCGCACGCTCTGGCCGGACGACGCCACCTTGCGCGCCCTTGATCTCGCCCGCCACCTCGTTGCCTCGCACGCGTGGGCCGCCCGCGTGGTCAGCACGGAAGATGGTCCGCTGCGACGCGACTTTGAACAAACCGATGTCGAGTCATTGATCGTGAATCCCGAGCCGCTGCTCGCGGCGAAGGATGAAGCTGCCATGCGACAGGCCTTGGACGGATTGAAGCGCCAGATCTGGTGGGGACATCTCGATGCGATCGCCCTCTTCGATCCGATCTGCGCGTGGGTCGTCCCGCCAACTCGGCAACTGGGTATTCCCGTGCTATTCGATTGCGGTGCCGATGAACCAATGGACCCCGACCCGACGGCCATCCCCGCGGTGCAATCCCTGTTGCGCGCCGGTTGGCGGGAGGCCACGGCCATTTGCTTTGCCTCCGCGGCCGCAGCTCGCGCCCAGCAAGGCCACCTCGCCGGCCACCCGGCTGTCGTCATTCCACAATGGCATTCGCCGCTTCTGCCCGAAGCGCCGGAGCCCGGTTCTCCGCGCGTCGCGTTTGCTCCATTGCGCGCGGCCGATTGGCTGCAGCGACAGCACCCGGATGTAGCGGCGCGCTGGAGCTTCCGTCAGGGACCGGCCGGTCTCAATTCCCTCGAACAACTCGTGCGGCAAGACGACCAGGCCCATGTGACCATTCTTCAGCGCATTGCTGACTGGAGGTTGAACGGTGTGTCGCTCTGCCTAGGCCCACTGTTTGGTCGGGGTCCATTGCGTCCGGTGATCGACGCCGCGTGCGCCGGCCTCCCGTTGTCCGCCCCACGCACGCCCACCACCGAAGAATGGTTGGCCGACACCAGGCTGCCGCTGGTTGCCGAGGACAACCCGCTCGCCCTCGCGCACGCCTTGCTCGCTTTCGATGCCGCACCCGAGCTGCCGCAACGCGAATGTGCCGCCGCGGCCGAACTGCTCCGCGCAAAACACTCACCCCAAACCCTTCTCCCGCGCTGGGCCGCCTTGCTTGCATCGGTCGCAGCCACCCGCGGCTGAGGGCTTGCGCCGCGGAATCCGCTCTGCCTTGGTTCAGCGACTGTCGCGTGAACGAAAACGACTCCTATATCTTCGACGTTGAACTGCCCACCGAGTGGGTCTTTTCAGGCGAGCCCACTTGGATCAGCGGCTGGTTCCTGTCCAAAACTGAAGCTTGGTTCAGCGACATCCGCGCAGTGACCGGCGGGGCCGTGCACCTCGGCATCCTCGGCATTCCGCGACCCGACGTCGAAGAACGACACCGCGGCCGGATCGGTTTGCCGCATGCCGGTTTCGTCCTGCAGGTGCGTCCGCCGATGGGCGCGAAGGATCTGCGACTCGAACTGCTCGATCACGGCGGCAATTGGGTCGAAATCTGGCGCACGGGCATCAAGGTGCGTTCGGGCCCGAAATACGGCGGCCGGCTGAATGCCGGCATCGTGCCCGACCAGTTGCGCAAGCTCCTGCAGGCCCGTCGCGTCGATCCCATCGCCGACCTCGCCCCTCTGGCACGCCGGCTGGTGCGCGAATCCGCCGTCGTGCCGCTCGATTCGCTGCCCAACCCGCCTTTTTTTGGCGCGTTGGAAAAACCTTTGCTCACCGGCGGTTCGCAATTCGGCAAGGTCACCGTCGAGGGCTGGATCATCCACCAGGAACAGCGCATCCGCCGGCTCGTGGCTTCCACCCACCCGCTCGTCGAGGTTGAGATGGATTACGGAGACCGCGAGCGACCCGATGCCGGCGCGATGTTTCCCAACCATCCTCACGCGGCACGCTCCCAATATTTCGGCATGGTGGACATCGACGAAAACGCCGTCGATCCGTCCTGTCTCAAAATCTTCGCCGACCTCGAGGACGGCACACGCCATTTGGTATTCGTGCGGCGTTTCTACCAACGCGGCTGCACGCAAGAGGAGCGCCCGTTGCCCGAGTTTAGTCGCAACACCTTCATGGATGTGGCACTCGCCTTTGCATATGCCTGCCGCGCCGAAGGCGTGCGACTCGGCAAACTCGCCGACTACTGGCGGCAGTGCCAGGTCGCCTACCGTCTTTACCGACGTTTCGCCCCGGTCTCACTCGCCCACCTGCATCAGGCCCGGCCCGACGCTTATACGGAATGGCAGCGCGCCCAAGCACTCACGCCGCGACTGCGTCAACTGCTCGAAGCCTCTGCTGCAGCCAAAGGCAACGACGCCCCGCGCTTCGTTGTGCTGATCGACACGCGCGGCTGCACGCCATCGCAACTCAACGAACTCGCCGACTCGCTGCGCGCGCAGATTTATCCGCACTGGCAGGCCTGCTTCATCGGTGCAGACGCTCCGTCGGGCGACGCGCGACTGCTTTCGTTCCCAGCCGCCAATCCGCACGATTTCATCACCGCGCTCAACTCCGCGGTGAATACCATCCAAGGCACCCACGTGGCCTTCATCCCGGGACATTCCCGCCTGAGCGCCGACGCGCTGATCGAAATCGCCGACACCCTCGCCACCGACCCCGCCCTCGAACTCGTCTATACCGACGAAGACCGCATGGATGACGCCGGCCGGCGCACCGATCCGATTTTCAAACCGGCGTGGAGCCCTGCGCTGGCCGACTCGGGGCTTTTCCCCGGCCAGCTTGCGATTGTGCGGAAGCAACGCCTCAAGGAGCTCGACGGTTTCCGCGCCGACTTCACGTTCCTGCCGTGGTTCGATCTATTGCTCCGAATCGGTGACACGCTGCGTGCCGCGCACGTCGCGCACTTGCCGCTGGTCTGCCATCACGCCCACGCCTCGGTTCCCCGCGAAACCTCCCCGGCCGATCCCTCGGTCGAGGAAGCGCGGAGCGCTCTCGCCGACGCCGCCCGCCGTCGCGGACGCAACACCGCGCCGTTCCTGCCCGAATCAGGTCATCATCGTCGCCTGCGTTATCACCAGTTCCGCGCCGAACCAAGCATCCTTGCCAGGCTGCCCGTCACCATCGTCATCCCGACCCGCGACCGGCTGCACTTGCTGCAGGAATGCGTCGAGCTGCTTGAAGAAACGGTGAACTGGACCCACGTGAAGCTCGTCATTGTGGACGATCATTCGCGCGATGCCGATGCCGTGCGTTATCTCGAGGCAATCCAACAACGCACCGACTTGCGCTGTGTCGTCGTGCGCCCGGCAGACCGCGCGGCACCCTTCAATTACTCGCATCTCGTCAACCTCGCGCTCCCCCACCTCGATACGCCGCTGGTGTTGCACCTGAACAACGACGTAAACGCTCTCGAACGCGGCTGGTTGGAGGAAATGGCCACCTGGTTCCTGCAGCCCGATGTCGGCGTCGTCGGCGCCAAGCTGCTCTATCCCGACAAATCCCTCAACCACACCGGCATTATCATCGGCCCGCACGGCGGCCTCGCCGACACACCCTTTGCGCGGGTCAATCCCGCCGAAGTTCCTGTCGAGTGGCACGACGCCGCGCGCGAGGTCTCGGCGGTGACCGGCGCGTGCTTGCTGACGCGCAGTGATCTTTACCGCGAACTCGGCGGCTTCGACGAACAAGACTTCGGCGTGGCTTACAACGACGTGGATTGGTGCCTCCGCGTGCGCGCGGCCGGTCGCCGCGTAATCTACACGCCGCAGGCCAAGCTCATGCATTGGGGCAGCGCCACGCGCGGCGTGACCTTCGACGACGCCGAGCACATCGCCTTCGTGCGCCGTTACCCGGCGTTTCAAGATCCGTATCTCAGCCCGCACCTCGCCCTCGCCGGCAACCGGCCGGACGTCAATTCGTCCGCTCCCGCCCGCACGAATCGGGTCGGCAAACTTCGCCTGTTGCTGCTCACGCACAATCTCAACCTCGAAGGCGCCCCGCTCTTCCTGCTGGAATACGCCACGTGGATGGTGCGCGAAGCCGGATTCACGCTCGAAGTGCTCGCGTCACAGGATGGTCCGCTTCGCTCCGCCTATGAGGCACTCGGCGCCCATATCACGGTCATCGACGCCGCACCGCTCTATGCCTCTCCCGATGAGGAAACCTTCCACGCCCGGCTGGCCGACATCAAACACCGCATCGACTGGGATCCGATCGACGTCGTGGTGTGCAACACGCTGGTGAGCTTCTGGGGCGTGCTGCTCGCCGCCCGCGCCGGCAAACCCTCGCTGTTCTACATCCACGAAAGTTCGACTGTCTTCCGCTTCTTCGAACGCAAACTGGAACTCGATTTGCACCGGCTCGTGGCCGAGGCGTTTCATCGCGCCACCCGCGCTTTGTTCCTCTGCCAGGCAACGCGCGCCTACTACGAAGACCACAACGTCAGCGGCAATTTCCGTCTCGTGCCGAGTTGGATCAACCTCGACGACATCGAGGCATTCCGCGCCCGCCACACTCGCGCGGAGATGCGCCGGAAACATGGCTTCGCTGACGACGAAACCGTCATCGCGAACATCGGCACAGTCTGCGAACGCAAGGGTCAGCACGTCTTCCTGCGCGCGATCGAACATTTCAACCGACAGGGACACCGCGGCAAATTCCGTTTCGTCATGGTCGGCGCGCGACCCGGCATCTACCTCGACCTGCTCAAGCGTGACCTCGCCCGGTTGGAACTGCCCAACGTCACACTCATCCCCGAGACGCGCGAGGTGTTCGACTTCTTCGTCGCGGCCGACCAATTCGTCTGCACGAGCTACGAGGAGTCCTTCCCGCGCGTCGTGATGGAAGCGATGGCCTTCCGCACCCCGATCGTCACAACCGACGTGCATGGCATCGCCGAAATGATCGGCCAGCGGCAACAAGGTTACCTCGTGCCGCCCGGCGACCACCTCGCGCTTTCTCGCATGATGTGGATCTGCCTCGCGAAGGAACGTAGCGGCCGCTCGCTCACGCCGACCGCCTATTCAAAAGCCCTGCGTCTCTACGACCACCGCAAGGTCCTGCCCTTCCACGTCGCCCTCGCCCGCGAAGCTTCGCTCGCGCCGGTGTAAGCACGCTCAAGGCTGCAAGGTGACTTCAGTCGCCCGCACGTGCACGGGCGCCAGATCCTTGCCGCCGTCGACCAGCACACCGATCCAGCCGCCCGGCTCCGCTGTCCACACCCGGAAATTGAACGGCTGCTCTCGCTTCGCCCACTCCTGGTGGATGATCTGCAGGCGCCCGCCCTTATACCATACAACGCGAACCACCGGTGGCCGGCCGTCACCCGGCGGACAAGCCACCTGCCCGCTGAGTTCGCCGGCCATGCCGTCGGTGTGCATCCAGACTTCACCACCCGGTGACAGCTCTAACCCTTCCGCGACAGAACCGCCATTGCGCACCACGAGTTGCGCAGGACGCCACGTCACGTCGCCAAACAGGCTCTCCGCATGCCCAGGCACGGAGGCCACATCCGCCGGGGAATCTGGCCGCAACCGAGGTGCCGCGCCTTGCTCGGCCGCGTGGGTGATCTGCAGATCCCGATAACCTGCCACCACCGCCCCGGCCGGCTGGTCGGTCGGAAGCGTGACCCAAAACATCAGCATCCGACCGCCCGCATCAGCTTCGAACGGGACCGAGACCGTTTGTTGCCCCGCTGGCAGCTCGACCCGCCCAGACCAACGCACATCCTCCGGACTGGCCCCGTGCACGATCACCTTGAAATCAACCGCCCAAGGACCGTCGCCTGCACCCGGCAACCGGCTCACCACTACCCTGCCACCCAGCCGGTAAACGGGTATGCGCAGTAAGACCTGCCCCACCGACTGGCTGGTGCCCATGATAACCTGATCGTCGAGCGTCCGCCAGACCCGCAATGGATACCGGTCCAGATGAAACATACGACCGTCCACGTTGCCGCCGAGCCGGCTTAAAACATCGAAACTGTCAGCGAGGTTCGCCGTCGCATCATCCCGATGGCGCCACCGTGCCGCCATCGGCCCCACGAGATCCCGCACGAAATATTCCTCCAACACGCCCCGCACCTCATCGGGCCAGTGGGCGAAAGCGACGTTCGTAAAAATCGTGCGGTAGTTCTCATCGTGCAGCATCGCGCTACGCAACCGCGTTATGGCCGGTCCGTCGTAGCTGGTGCCCCAATGGGCCCAAAGCGGCTGGCCTTTGGCTCGTCTGCTCGGGAAATAACGGTCCAGCAACTCGAGCCCCGGACCGTAGAAGACGGCCCGGCGACCATCCCCTTTATCCTCAGCGAGCACATGGCTCAAGGCCTCGAAGCTAAGCACAAAACCAGGCGGAAGCCGCAATCCCTGCAAACTTGCGTAGGCTGGCGCCACTTGCGCCACCGATTGATACTCGGAACGCGGATCCAGCGAATGACCGAACTGGGAACGCTGACCCAACCACGCCGACCACCACCCCGATGCGCCGAACACCAGCACGGGAAGCACGAACCAAGTGAAGAAAATCCGTGAACGAACGGAGGAAGCGAAACCGAGCCACAAGCTGGCCAGGAGAGCCATCCACGCGGCGACACCGAGACAGGCGATTTCATGGTTGGTCGCCAGCAAGGCTGCTGCAGCCGCGCCAGCCAGCACTACCGCAAACGGGAGCAACACCCGATCCCAACGCGCCGCTAAATCCGTCCGCCCGCGAGGCCAGCAGAGGACAAGGGTTATTAAGGAGAGCAGCACGCCGACCAGCCCGGACTGCGGCAAGGCCTGAGCTCCGTAGTAGTCATGCAGTGGCCTGAAAAGAAATTCGGTCGTGAAGATTCTTTCCAACAGATCCCATCGCGAACCAGCAGCGAGTTCGACGACATTCCTCTTCCACAAATCGAATGAAGCGCCAGTCCAGGCCATTTCTGCTGCGAGGGGCAGTAAGACTCCAACTGCGAGCACAGCCAGCATGGTCAAGCTCACCCGAGGCCAGCCAGCGCGTCGCACCAACCCCGCACGCAGGGTCCAAGCCAGCGCTGCCGCCACGGCAACGAGATGAAAATTGAGCTTGTTAATGCCGCCGAGAAAAAGTCCCGCGCCGGCCAGGAGATTCCAACACCAGTCCGCACGACGCAGCGACGGAGCGATCGCCGTGGCCGTGACGACCACCGCGAGGCAAAATACACCGAGCGAATTGTGCCACAGAATGGTATGCTGCGAAGCACTGCTCACCGTGATCGCCGTGCCCACGATCAGCGCCGCCCACCAAGGCCAGCGCCGGGCCAGCATCAACGGCAACAGCAGCCCGCTCAGCAGGATAAGCCCGGCACCGCCCCGGGTCAGCGCAGCATAGGTGCCGCCACCGGCCTTCTCGATCAGCCAGTTCAATCCGAGAAAGCCCGCCTGAATCGGCGTGGTGAAGTCCACATACGGCCTTTCGCCGCGCTCCATGTGCCCGTTGGCCGTAATCACCAAGCCGTAATCGTAGAGATCCCGCAAATACTCGTGATTTCTCCACCAAGGCAGGAAGGAAATGACTGCCAACACCACCAGCAAGAGCGGGAAGACTATTTTGCGCGGCATCGATTCAATCATGAAAGCATGAGCTTCAGCTGCGGACACATCAGACGCAAGACCATGCCTGCCACCAGCTCCATTATAGCTCGGCGACTTCGGTTACGTGAATGACGACCCGTCCCCATGAATCACCATCGTCGGCAGCGATCACCAGCCAGCCAGCCGGCTCGGCACTCCGGACTTGGAAACTCTGCGTGCCCCGATCGCGGTCGTCCGGCACTGGCGGGTTGTAATACTGCATGCGCCCGCCCTTATACCATATTCCGGTGACATTGACGCCTAAGCCTGGCACATTCTCCGCACGCACCGACCTACCCTCGAGCCGCAATATCTTCTCCGACGCCTTCAGCCAGATCTCGCCGCCCGGGGATAACTCGATGCCGGTTTCTGCGATCCGACCGCCGCGCATGAACGCCTGCTCCGGGCGCCAATTGGCAGGTAGAAATTTCCCCAGCGCGGCCTCCTCCAATTCCACGACAGGAAGGTGTGCAGAGGAAAGCCACACCGGCTGTGCCGCGTTGTAGGTGACGTGCAGCACATAGGGAGCACGCCAGCCCGCGATAACGCGCCCGGAATACTCCTCCGGAATTTCCACCGTAAAGACCGTGGACAGACTGCTGCCATCAATCTCCCGCACCATCGAAATTTGCTTTTCCCCTGCCGGCAATTCCAACCGGCCGCGCCAACGTTCGAAGCGCATTTCCGGGTGCTGCACCGGGCTAGCGTAAGCCGCGAAATCAACCACCACCGGCCCGCCAGTATCATTGTCCGCACGGCGCAAGATCACCTCCGCCCGCAGGCGGTTGACTGGAAACCGCACCCGCATCTCGGCGCTGCCCTCCGTCGTCCCGATCATGCGGCGTCCCCCGCCAACATGATAGACCCGGCCTGAGGTGGCCAGAAAACGGGAATCCACGTTGCCTCCAAAACCTCGCAGGAATCGCACCACAGCACCGGCCCTCCATGCAGACGGACCAAATCCATCTTGCTCATCCGGTGGCAACAGTGGGCGGGCCTGCCACGCTGGCGCCAGCACCCGCAGCGTCCGAAAGGCGGCCAATCGCTCGAATGCATCGGAATCGAGGTAGGCCGCATCGCGACCATGCACGAGCGCATGCCGCATCTCACGACTCGTTAAAATCGACTCGTGCAAGGATCCCGCAGACAGCACCCCTCGGTGTCCCGGCAACGCCAACACATTGCCTACCACCAATGCGGTGAGCAACGCAGCCAGAATCGGTTTCGCACCCGGTTGCCGGACCGTCCAAACGCTCGCTCCGACTCCCACCCCCAAAACGACCAAAGCACTGGTCGGAATCCAGTAATAAACCCTGCGAATGTCGTCCCAAAGCAACGGCGGGTGACGCAAGATCATAAGGGCATACATCACCCAAAGAGCCGCCAGCAGGCCACCGAGGATCACCGAGAGCGGCACATGCTGGCGCCACGAGCGACCGCGGATATCCGCCATGCCAGCCAGCACGATCAGCCCAACCAGCACGATGGCCGCCAGCCAGCGTGGAATCGCTCCAACCGTGAATCCGATGGTCTGGAGCAGCAATTCCCCGGCTCGCGCGGCAAAGCGACCCGGCTGGGCATAAAGCTCCTCCATCGGCAGCTTGTTAAAGGAGAAATCCGATTCGTAGCCCCAGAATTCCCGCGTCAGAGCCGGTGCAATCCAGAAAAAATAAACCAATCCAATCACCAGCACGCCCAACAGGAGCAGGAGGCAGTCTCGCGCGACACGGGCACGACTGCGCCAGCATTCGAATGCCATGCAACCAATCGCGCAGAGCAGAAAATAAAATCCCTGCCGATCAGCGAAGCTCATCACCGTGGCCGAAAGCACGACGAGGATGATGGTGCGCCAGCGCAGCGGGGCTGCCCGATGATTGCCTCCGCCAGCACAGGCCCGGTGTAATTCCACGGCCAGCACCACCAAGCCAGCGGCTGTGAGACCCTTGGCGGTGCGCATCAGGAAATGCAGGTAGATACAAGGAGTGGTCCAGAGAAGCAGCGCCAGCAACAACCCGATCAGCGATCCCAACTTCAGGTCCCGCGAGGCATAGTGGGCAATCCATAGCCCCATGCCCACGCTAAGCATCAGATGGACGGCGGAAACAAACAAAGGAAGGCCCCACCGCACGGAAGCGGCCATCGCCAGCATGTCGAAATGGTCCACCAGGTAGGAAAGTTCACGCCCCGCATACACGCCGAGGTCCAAGGTGCGGTTGTCGAAAATTTTCCTCCAAATCGATCCCGGCCCCAGATGGAAGGAGACGTATTGATTCCACCATTCAAAGTGAAGGATTCCATACTCATTGAACACGATCGATAGAGTCAGCATGGCGATCCCTGCAAATGCCACCAGCGCGACACCATCGCCGGCTTCTACAGCCTGTTGCCGCCTTGCACACAGATAAACCACACCGCCAAGCACCACTCCTGCCCAAAGATGATGTTCCCAACCGCGGACGTCTCTCCCCTCTCCAAGCCACAACGCCAACAATATTGCGGGCGCCACACCCGCCGCCAACAGGGCCAGGGTCTTCCATCCCCCAAAAGTGCCGTCGCGGTGTTCGCTCATTTCATGATCGATCAACTTCAGGGCCATGGCACGGACTGCACCGCATGCACGCGCACTTTCACCGGCGGCGCCTTGGCCGCCGGTTCCAACCCGAGCACAATCCAGCCGCCCGGTTCCGCACACCAAGCAACGAACTCCTTTTTGCCGTCCTCCCGCCGCAGCATCGCGTCTGTGTAAACCTCCAGCCGGCAACCCGCAAACCACATGCTCCGCAGCGTCGGCAGCTCGCCGGTCCATGGACCCGGAACCGCCAGTTCCATGTGGCCGGTCATTTCCTTGACGATACCTGTCGCGCGCATCCACAGCTCGCCGCCGGGCGATAGCTCGATGCCATCGTTCGTCACCCGCCCGCCACGCAACCACGCTTGTGACGGCCGCCACTCGCCGGGTAACAGCCGTGCCAACGCTGCCTCATCCAACGCGACGACCTGCGCGGCGCCGCGATAAAACCATTCCGGTGTGTCGGGCCCATCCGCCTGCACATGCTCGATGCGTGGCAAACGCCATCCTGCGGCCGCTTGCCCGGCAAACTCAGGCGGGATATCCACGGTGAAAGTTGTGGGCATGTGACTGCTGTCCACTTCATAAGTCACGCGCACCTCCTCCGCTCCTTCCGGCAGTTCTACACGCGCGCGCCAGCGCTCAAAACGCGCCCCTCCGCCCGTCGCATACACCCCAAAGTCCGCCGCGAGCGGGCCGCTCGACGCACCGGTCTCCCGGCGCAGCACTACTTCGCCGCGCAACCGGTTGGTGGGATAATTCAGCAACATCTCGCCCCGACCTTCCTTTACGCCGAGAAACTTTTGCCCCCGCGGCAGATCGAGATATTCCGCGTCTGACAGGATTCGCCGCGCATCGGCATTGCCGCCGAACGTGCGCACGAACTGCACCGGGTGGATGGATACGGCCGGGTCGGCGGGCAGGCTGTAAACGTAGAAATCGAAGCCAACCGGCCGCTTGTCGTAGGCGTAACGCAGCCGCGTGATTGCTTTCTCCGGCCAGAAATCGGCCCATTGCAGAATCGTGATCTCCTTGAACAGACCCGTGCGCAGGCCGGACACCAACCGGGCTTCCTCGTCCTGACCCATGTTACCAGACACAATGAACGCCGACATGCCGGGCAGATGCATCGCCGGCCAGATGCGCGCCAAGCATTCCGTGCCTGTGCCGAAAAAGATGGCCGTGCGCCGCTCCGGTGCGAGACCGCGCCGCCACACCGCCAGTTGTCGAAACGAATCCGCCAGCTCGGGCGGCATTTTCGTGCCGTTGAAATAAGCAAACTCTGGATCGATCTTCGTTCCATCCACATAAGCCGCACGTGGCGCGGGCGAGTGGCCGAATTGCGAACGCTGCCCCAGCCACGCGGAATGCCAGCCTAGCGCGCCGACCATGGCCACTGGCAGCACCAGCCCGCCGTAAAACCAACCCCCGCGCGCCGGCATATCGTAACCCAGCCACAGCGCCACCAGCAGCGCCAACCAGCCGCCGAGAGCGATGTAGACGATGTCCATGTTCGTCATCAGCAACACCGCGCCACCGAGCAACGCCACGGCCGCACAACCCACCGGCAGGATTTTTTCCACCCATCCGGCCTCGCGCCAAGTCTTGCGCAAAATCGCCGCGAGTGTCAGCACCGTCGCCAAGATGCCCACAGGCACAAGCTGTGGGAGTGGCAGTTGTCCGTAGTAATTGTGCGGCGGCTCGCTCAAAAAACGCAGCGTGAAAGTCTTCCCCAGCATGTCCGCGCGCATGGCCACCGGCAGCGCGATGACGTTATGCCACCAGGTCGCGAATGAAGCACCCGTCCAAGCCATCTCCACCAGCACGGCCAGCGCGGCGCACGCGATATAATAGAGCAGTGTCACGGCCGCACGGCCCCACCCAGCCCGTCCGGTAAGCGCCGCCCGTGCCGCCCACGCCGCTCCCAGCCCGAGCGCCATCAATTGCATATTGATCTTGTTCATCCCTCCGAGGAACATCGCAACGCCCGCCAGCACGTGCCACGGCCAGGTCTCCCGGCGCAGCACGGGCGCCACGGCGCCAGCCCACGCGACCACGGTCACCAACGTCACCCCCCAAGGGTTATACCAAAACAACGTGTGCTGCGTCATCGTCGCACACACCAATCCGCCCACAACGAGCACCGCCGCCGGCAGGGGCCAGCGGCGCGAAAGCATCCCAAACAGTGCGGCCAGTGCGAGGATCCCGGAGATCACCGCACCCCATGTCATGCCTTGGAAAGTGCCGCCACCGATCTTCTCCGCCCACGCGTTGAACAAAAACACGCCCGCTTGCATCGGCGTCACAAAATCCACGTAAGGCTTCTGCCCGTCCACCAACCGCCCCACGCCGCCCATGATGGCGCCGTAATCATAAAAACTGCACACGTAGGCCCGGTTGCGCGCCCAAGGCGCCAGCATCAGGACCGCCAGCAACGCAACCAGCAGCCACGCCGGCCACGCGGCTGGCTTCTTGCCGGTGGGAAGGTTTTCCATGCGGTTGCAAGAAAGTCGCGCCGCACCAGCCCGCGCAAGCGAGTTCTACGCGCAGGATAACCGTAAGATTCATTACTGACAGCGCCCGGGAAAACCTTGTTTATCGCACCACCCTATGCCTCCATCCCTGCCGGAAATTCGCCGCCAATGCGCCACCCGACTGCTCGGCCTGCACCACACCGCGCATTCCGGCCACATCGCCTCGTCATTGAGCTGCCTGGAAATCCTCGTCGACCTCTGCTTCGGCCGGATGGCGCCTGACGACACGCTCATCCTCTCCAAAGGTCACGCCGCCAGCGCGCTCTACACCGTGCTTTCCCTTTCCGGCCGCCTGCCCGAAACGGAGCTGGAAACGTTTTATCAAGACAGCACGTTGCTCGCCGCCCACCCGCCTTGCTCCGGCGCCATCAAGTCCATTCCCTTCGGCACGGGCAGCTTGGGCCACGGCCTGAGTCTCGCCTGCGGCACGGTGTTCTCGACCCGCTTCACCGGGAAACAATTCCACACCTACGCCGTGCTCTCGGATGGCGACTGCAACGAAGGTTCGACTTGGGAGGCCGCGCTCTTCGCGGCCCATCATCGCCTCGACTCGCTTACTGTCATCCTCGATCTCAACGGCCTGCAGGGCATCGGCCACACCAAGGATATCCTCACGCTTGAACCGATCGCCGACAAATGGCGCGCCTTCGGTTTCACCGTCGCGGTGGCAAACGACGGAAACGATTTTGCCAGCCTCAGCCAGGCGCACCGCGAATTGGCCGATACTTCCGGTCCTCGTTGCCTCATCGCACGCACGGTCAAGGGCCACGGTGTCTCCTACATGGAAGATCGCATGGAATGGCACTACCTGCCGATGTCCGAGACCCAATACGAACAGGCGCGCCAGGAAAACCGCTGCGAATAAACACCCTCTCTCATGCGCAAGGAATTTTCCCAATGGGTCGAGCAGTTCGGGCGTCGTGAAGAGCGCTTGATTTTCCTCACCGGCGATCTCGGCTTTGGTGCTTTGGAAAATGTGCAGGCGGCTTTGAACCGCCGGTTTGTGAACATGGGCGTAAGCGAGCAGAACATGATGTCCGTGGGTGCAGGACTGGCCCGGCAGGGCCTGCTTCCGCTTTGCTATAGCATCGCGCCTTTCGTCGTCTTTCGCCCTTTGGAGCAGATTCGCCTCGATATCGCGCTGCACCAACTGCCCGTCAAAATCGTCGGCAACGGTGGCGGTTACGGCTATGGTATCATGGGCGCGAGTCATCATGCGTTGGAAGACATCGCCGTGCTTTCCTGCCTGCCCGGCTTCGCGTGCTTTGTTCCATTGTGCAATTCCGATGTCGCCGCAGCAGGCGAAGCGCTTTTTGTCCATCCCGGCCCCGGTTACCTGCGGCTCGGTCTGGGGGCATGGTCGGACGCGCTGGGCGCCCTGCCCTCCTTTGCTCCTGTGCGACGTTTGATTGCTCCGGCTGGCGCCCCCAAGCTGACCGTGGTTGGCATGGGCCCGGTTCTGCTCAGCGCATTGCCGTGGCTGAAGGAGCACGCCGATTGTGAAGTCTTCGCGGTTTCGCAGCTTCCCTTGCCTTCGATCGACCCGCTCCTGCAGGCGAGTGTCGAGGCCTCCCGACAACTGCTGGTCATCGAGGAGCATACCGCGCGGGGCGGTTTGGGCGAACACCTTGCCGCCCGCCTCGCCACCACTGGTGCGCCCTTCCGGCTCCATCACCTGCACGCCGCCGGTTACCCCAGCGGACGCTACGGCAGCCAGGCCTTCCATCAGCGCGAATCCGGGCTCGATTTCCGCTCGGTGCAGGACACCGTCAATCGCCTCACCGCCTAGCTTCCCCACATGTCAGTCCCCGCCGCTCAACCCACTCCCGACCTCTGGACGGACACTTGGACCGACGCAGAACGCGAGGAGGCCAAGAAGCTCCAAGGCCCCATCTGGGTCGTCGGCGCCTCGGGTTTCATCGGCGCCAAGCTCTTCTTCTCTCTCTCCCGCCTGCGCTCCGACGTTTACGCCGTGTCCCGGCAGGTCGAGAACGCCTGGCGCCTCCTGCACAGCCCTTACGGCAACCGGATCACCCTCGACATCACCGTGCCACGCGATGTGGAGGCCGCCGTGGGGAAGCACCGCCCCCGCACAGTATTCAACCTCTCCGCCTACGGTGCTTACGAGCGGCAAAACGCCGTTCGCCGGATTCACGAAGTCAACTATCTCGGCACGCTGAACCTCATCACCGCGCTCGCCGAACATGGCTGCGACGCCTTCGTGCAAGCCGGCACTTCCTCTGAATACGGCTTCAACTGCGCCGCGCCCGACGAGGACGGTGAACTCGCCCCCAACAGCGACTACGCCGTTTCCAAGAGTGCCACCTCCCACCTCCTCGGCTACCATGGCCGTGTGCGCCGTTTCCCCTGCGCGCATCTGCGCCTTTATTCGGTGTATGGCCCGTGGGAGGAACGCGATCGACTCATCCCCACGCTCGTGCGTTTCGGCCTGCAAGGCCAGTATCCGCCGCTGGTGAATCCAGCCATTTCACGCGACTTCCTCTACGTGGATGACGCCACGCGTGCCTTTGTGCGCGCGGCACTCACCGCTTGTCGCCAGCACCCTGGTCGTGCCTACAACATCGGCACCGGTGTCAAAACCACTTTGGGCGAAGTCGCCGAACACGCCCGCGAACAATTCCAAATCGCGACACCGCCTGCCTTCGGCTCCATGCCCGATCGCAAATGGGATCTCCCGGATTGGTATGGCAATCCCGCCCGCGCCCGCGCCGAGTTGGACTGGAGCAGCCGCGTCCCTTTCCGGGATGGCCTCGGCCTGACGATCGAGTGGGAAAAGCAAGCCGCCCCGCATGTGCGCTTCGCCGCCGTCGCTCCCAAGGCCGAGAAGCTCAGCGCCATCATCGCGTGCTACCGCGACCACGAGGCCATTCCCATCATGCACGAGCGGCTCACGCAGGTCTTCACCCAACTCGGCGTGGACTACGAAATCATCTTCGTCAACGACCGCAGCCCCGCCGACGACGAGGCCGTCATCCGTCGTCTGTGCGAAAACGACTCCCACGTGCTCGGCATTTCCCATTCGCGCAATTTCGGTTCCCAAAGCGCGTTTCTCAGCGGCATGGAAATCGCCAGCGGCGACGCCGTCATCCTCCTGGACGGTGATCTGCAGGACCCGCCCGAGACCATCGAGGGCTTCTACCGCGAGTGGCGGGCCGGACACGATGTCGTCTACGGTGTGCGCGTGAAGCGCGAAGCCGCCTGGCACATGCAGGTTTTTTACAAGCTCTTCTATCGTGTGCTGCGCCATCTGGCCGACGTGGACATGCCCGTGGATGCCGGCGACTTCTCGCTCATTGACCGCAAGGTCGTGGACCAGTTGCTCAAGTTCCCGGAGCGTGATGTCTTCGTGCGCGGACTGCGTGCGTGGATCGGCTTCAAGCAGACCGGCGTGCCTTATGTGCGCCCCGAGCGCATGTTCGGCCGCACCACCAACAATTTCCTCAAAAACATCTGGTGGGCCAAGAAGGCCATCTTCTCCTTCAGCCTCAAACCGCTCCACTACATCCAAGGCATTGGCGTGGCCATCTTCGGCCTCACCATGCTGCTCGCCCTCGGCTACCTCATCCTCTACTTCATCCAACCGCCCGACGGCGCCCGCGGCATCACCACCGTTGTGCTGCTCATGCTTGGACTAGGGGGCATCCAGCTTCTTTCCCTTAGCATCCTTGGCGATTATCTCGGCAAAGTGCTCGAGGAAACCAAGGGCCGTCCGCGCTATATCCGTTCGCGCGTTTTCCGCGGCGGCACCGCTATGACCAGCGAGGCCGAGCTCGATCATTATCTCGCGGAAGTCCGGGAGTCGGTGCATCAACGTCACCGCTGACCGCCGTGAGCGCGCCCGCCGAATCATTTCGCCCCCGCGCCCACTGGCTGCCCGACACGCCATCGCGCCGCGCGTTCTATGAACTGCGCTTGCTCGTTGATCTCCAGACCTGCTCCATCCGGCGCGACCTCGCTGCGGCATTCGCCGGCGCCTCCGGGCGGCTGCTCGACGTCGGTTGTGGCAACGGACCGTTCCGCCACCTGCTCGATCCGGCGAAGATCTCCTACCAAGGCGTCGATGTAGCCGAAGCCGCCGCCTTCGGCTACAGCAACCCCGACGTGGTTTACTACGATGGCCATACGTTGCCGTTTCCCGACGCGGCCTTCGATTTCGTGCTCTGCACGGAAGTGCTTGAACACATTCCCGACCCCACTGAAACGATCCGGGAGATGCATCGCGTGCTGAAACCCGACGGGCGGCTGCTGCTCACGATCCCGTGGTCGGCGCGTTTCCACTACCAACCGCACGACTACCACCGCTACACGCCCAGCATGTTGCGCCAGCTGTTTGGCACCTTCGCCGAAATCGAAGTCAAACCGCGCGGCACCGATTGGAGCAGCATCGCCTCGAAGTTCGTTGTTGTCTGCGCGCGGCAGGTGCTCGCGTTGCTGTCGCCTGCGGGCTTCGCCAGCTGGCTTATGTGGCCACTGCGCCTGCTGGCCTTGCCGGTTTTGCTGGCTCTCCTTCCATGGATCTTGCTGCTCGGCCACGCCGGTATCCGCTGGGGCTGGGGTTCGGCCGACGACCCGCTCGGCTACACCGTCGTGGCACGCAAATAATCCGCGATCCCATGGCCAACATCACCGACGAACGCGGCTACAACCAGATCTTCGCCGCCAGCCCTGCCCAAGCTATCCGCCTGCGCCGCCGGGCCCAAGCCATCATTAACGAACTGCCTGTGCCCGACTCCGTCAACCCGCGGCGCATACTCGAACTCGGCTGCGGCACTGGCGAACTGGCGCACACCCTGGCAACCCTCACCGAATCCCACGTAACCGGCGTAGATCTTTCCGAGCGTTTCATCAGCGAGGCCAAGGCAGCCTATCAGCGCTCCAACCTCGACTTCCTCGTCACCGATCTCACGCGTGAGACTCCTGCGACGCCCCAGGATGGCTACGACGCCATCACCGGCAACGGTATCCTACATCATCTCTATCACCACCTCGACGCCGTGCTGCCGGCTCTCTACCGCTGGCTGCGGCCCGGCGGGCGCCTCATTTTCTGGGAACCGAATCTCTGGAATCCTTACGTCTGGTTGATCTTTTCTTTCACCCCGCTTCGCCACGCTGCCAAATTGGAGCCCGACGAAATGGCGTTCACGCCCGGCTACATCCGCCGCAAGCTACTGGCCGCGGGCTTCACCACCGCGCGCGTCACCACGCGAGACTTTCTTCTGCCGAATACTCCGGACGCGCTGATTCGTCCCGTCATCGCTGTCAGCAATTGCCTCGACCGACTCCCCGCGATCAATCGCTTGGCACAGTCGCTCTTCCTCGTCGCCGGCAAGCCGGAAACTGAAGCCGCAGATCAACGCTGACGGCTCCCTCAAATCGAGGCGCTACTGTCGGCCTGTTTGCTGCGAAAATGCAGCACAACCTGCCCGCACATCATCGTGCGCACAAGTGGCAGCGATTCCACCACCCCTTCCATAGCCTTCAACGGCCGGACCATCCAATCCGGACAAAAAAACGGCACCAGCCCGATATAGACATGGGATTGCAAGGACGCGCCAGCTTCCGCAAACCAGTCGACGAGCGTTGCACGAGTATAAGACAACTCCTGATGCTCGCGGTGATATGGTGAAACCCGCTCAATGATTTTCAGGACGGGATTGTAGCCGTTTGGCTCGATGACCAAAATGTCCCTGGCGACCTTGCACATCTGCCGGATGGCCCGGGGAGGCTCCGGGATATGGTGAATCACGCCGCGCACGACGGCTACATCAAAGGTCCGGTTCAGGCTTTCCAAATCATAGGCGTTGCAGACCTGAAACTCCGGCGCCTTGTCCCCCAAGGCCGCGTTTCTCCTGCATGCAACCTCCACCGCCTCCGCCCCGGGCTCCACGCCGAGCACAGAAGCCGCGCCTCCCTCGAACAGGCCCGCCGTATAGGCTCCATCTCCGCAACCAACATCGATGACCGACTTTCCTTGCAGGAGATTGAATCCGAACATGGCCGAGTTAATCCGATCGTTGCTGGTCCTGCTCGAAAGCCGGTCGACGGTATAGCTATAGCTGCCCCGTTCCCGGGCATCCTTGTCGAAGACTTCATACGAAGACGGCTTCATGCTCATGGAGAACTCTCCTATTTTCCTCGTCCTGGTTGCCAACCAATTTCGCTCGCAATCCCATAAACGCAGAAAGGATGGAAGAGGGCGTGAATGGGGCGGGCTGAAATTCCCGCTAGACGCCCCCTGTCCGCCGACCTAGGAAGTTTCCTCAATTCATGGATACCCCGTCCTCTTCCTCCGCCCGGCCGGTGTTGCTCGATTGGATCTTTCGCGTCCTTGGCTTTACAACGATGACCCTGGTGGCGTTCACGCTGCCACAGTTCCCCGCGATGGAACTCGACGCCTCGTGGCGCATGGCGATCGGACGCTTCTTCATCGAAGGCCGTCAGTTCGGCACCGAGGTCGTGTTCACTTATGGGCCGTTGGGTTGGGCGATGGGTAAAACCTACTGGGGTGCCCAATGGGGTGCGTTGATCGCATGGCATACGATTCAGGCGCTCGTATTCACAGCCGTCATCTTCTGGCACGCTTACCGCCTGACGGGCTATTCGCGTGTATTCTTCTTCATCTTCTTCTTCCTGTTTGGTGTCTCCTACCAGGATGCGATCCACCAGATCATCATGGCATTCGCCGGCCTTGAACTGATCCGCCGCAGCGAAGCACCCTGGCGCTGGAGCTCACTCGCGCTGCTTGTGCTGCTCACCATTCTCTCGTTGGTGAAGTTCACCAACCTCCTGCTCGGCTTCTTCCTCGTGCTGATGGCGGGAGCGCTGGCCTTGTGGAAAACACGACGCGCTTCGGCGCTCATCACCCCCGGGGTGTTCCTGGGGCTGTTTATCGTAGGCTGGGCTGCATGTGGCCAGAATCCCGCGAATCTGCCGGCCTACTTCGTCAGCTCGTGGCAAATCAGCCAAGGTTATCAGGACACGATGGGCCTCGCCTGTCCCGGAGGCCAACTCTACCGCGGCATTGCAGTCGCGGTGCTGGTGCTGGGTTATCTCGGGCTCAATTTCCTGACCAGCACCGACCGCTACCGCAACGGCGCGCTGACACTCGGTGCCCTCGCCCTCCTCTATCTCAACTGGAAACACGGCTACATTCGCGCCGACGGCCACCAAATCGGTTTCTATTACGCCGCACTCGCCGTGATCGTCACCGCGCCCGTGCTGCTCGAAGATTCCACGACGCTGCGCTGGCTCAAGAAAACCCTGCTCGCCGGAGCCGGTCTGCTGGCCGTGGTTAGTTGCGATCTTGTGTTGCCTGGACTCGTGCGCGGGGCGCTGGGCGGCGCGCAAAACAACGTCAACCAACACACCGGCTTCTTTCTCGGCCTGAACCACGGCCGGAAAATTTACGAAGGCAAATGGCAGGCCGTGAGCAGCAGTTACGATCTCAAGAAAATCCGCGATGTCGTCGGCGACGCCTCCATCGACGTGCTGGGTTTCGAACAGGCCATCGCGCTGTTCAACGACTTCAATTATCAACCGCGCCCCGTCTTCCAAGGCTACTCTGCCTACACGCCCCATCTCGCTCGGCTGAACCACGATTACTTCGCCTCGGAAGACGCGCCGGAGTTTGTGCTCTTCAAATTGCAGACGCTCGACGGCCGCCTGTCCACGATGGACGATCCACACGTGCTGCGCTTGCTGGTCCAGCGCTACACCTATGTTATGTCCGAGCAGGGCTTCACGCTCTGGCAACGCAAGCCCGGTCCGTTTGATGCGAACGCTTTCGCTCCCACGTCCATCCGCTCGACCACTGCGACCTTCGGTGAAGACATCGACCTGACCGACCTGACCGACCAACCCGTCTGGGTCGAGATCGACTACAAGTTCAACCTGATCGGCAAACTTCGTCGCTTCCTGCTTCGCCCGCCGCTCGTTACTCTCCGCATCACCGACACAAAAGGCGGCGAATCCGTCCATCGCCTGCCCCAACCCATTGGTCGCGCCGGTTTCATGCTCAACCCGGTGGTGGATGAACTGCTGACCTACATGCATGCCGCCGGCGGCAATCCGCCGCGCCGGGCCGCCCGCATCCGCATCGAAACCGCCTCCCAAAACCGCGACTGTTTTGCCGACCAAGTCGAAGTCCGCTTCCTTTCGCTGCCGCCATCCGACGCCGGCAAGGATTATTTCAAGAGCGCCGACCGCGCCAAGTTCCACATGTTCGCCGAGCCGCCCATTTCCTACGAAGCGCTCAACCCGCCCAACGAGGACATCATCAGCGAGCGCACCGTGATGATCATGCACGCGCCCAGCCAGATGGTTTTCGAAGTGCCCGCCGGCGCCACGATGATCCAGGGCGGTTTCGGTTTCGTGCCCGGTGCCTACCAGAACGGTGGGCGCACCAACGGCGCGCTCTTCACCATTTACTGGACCGACGGCTCCGACCGTTTCGTCCTGCACGAGCGCTACCTCGATCCCGTGCCCCGGCTCAATGATCGCGGCTTGCAGCACTTCTCCGCCAAGCTTCCCAAGGGCACCGGCAACGTCATCATGCGCATCGATCCGGGCGAACACGGTGAATACGCCTTCGACTGGACCGGTTGGACCGGCATCGAGTTCAAGTGAGCCTGCGCGTCCCGGCCTTCTGCTGATGTCGCCCGCCGTTTCCCGTCGCACGTGGTTCTGGACGGCGGTTGCGCTCACCGCCGCCAAACTCTGGCTGACCAACGGCCAGACGATCTACGCCATCGGCGCGGCCATCCATGACGACAAGCTCTTCGCACTGCAGGCCGCGCACATCCTCAACGGTAACTGGCTCGGTCCCTACAACCAGTTCACCCTGGCCAAGGGTCCGTTCTTCCCGCTGTTCCTCGCCGGTGTCTTTTGGATCGGACTGCCGCTCATCCTTGTGCAGCAGCTGGTTTATGCCGCTGCCTCCGTTGCGGTCACCCGCGCGCTGGCACCATGGTTCCGAACCGCCGGAGCACAGTTTGGCCTGTATGTGTTGCTGCTCCTAAATCCCATGAGCTGGGATGCGGGCAACCTCGGCCGGCTCATGCGGCAAAACATCTACACGCCGCTAGCCCTGCTAATCGTGGCGGGCTTGGTGCAACTTTTTCACCGTCGCCGCGAATCCTGGCGCCGCCAAGCCGGGCCGGCCGCTCTCGCGGGCACCGCTCTCGGCTGCTTCTGGCTTACGCGCGAGGAAAGCGTCTGGCTCCTGCCCGCGATCGGCTTGCTGCTCTTCGGCATCGTGGCCGCGCTCGGACGAGAAACGCTGCTTCGCTGGCGTCCGCTCGCCGCCAGCTTCGGTCTTTTTCTGGGCGCCGCGTTGCTGCCCATCCTAATCGTCTGCACGCTGAACTACCGCCACTATGGCTGGTTTGGCACCGTCGAGTTTCGCGCCGCCGAATTCAAAGACGCTTACGGTGCGCTTACCCGTCTCAAGGTCGGTCCGGATCTCCCGCACCAAGTGCCCGTCACGCGCCAGATGCGCGAGGTGGCCTACGAACTGAGCCCGGCCTTTGCCCAGCTGCAGCCTTATTTGGAGGGCCCGATCGGTTTTCATTGGGTGGAAAAGCATCTGTTTCCTGCCGAAGAACGCCAAATCCGCGGCGGTTGGTTTGTGTGGGCGATCCGCGACGCGATGATGGCGGCCGGGCTCTCGCCCGACGCCGCCACCGCAATGCACAATTACCGGCTCATCGCCGACGAAATCAACGCGGCTTGCGACGGTGGACGCGTGCCCGCCCGGCCGCGGCGCTCCGGTTTCGTGCCACTGTTAAGTCGCAACGAGGTTGGCCCGCTACTGCAGGGCGCCGTCGAATACAGCTCGTATTTTCTTTTCTTCAAAGGCTTCACCGCGGTCGCACCCGACAGCCAGGGCGATTACGCCGAGCTGAAACCATTTCGCGATATTGTAAACATGCGTCTGAGCTATGCGCCGCGCACGCCCGATCCTTTTCCGCCAACCCAAGGCGAACTCGAAAACACCAAAGTCCGCTGGCTCGATGCTCTTGGCCTGCGACTCGGAGGAACACTCGCATGGCTCGGGCCCGCGGTGTTGTTGCTGGGCCTGATCCGCGCCACCGAAGCCGTGCTCGATCGCCGGCCCACCTTCCTGCTCGGACTCGCCGGCGCGTTGCTCAGCGGTTGTGCCGCCTATCTCGCCATCAACATTCTCGTCCACGTCACGGCGTTCTTCAACATGAGTCCGGCCGCGATGGCCTCGGCCTACCCGCTCTACCTGCTGGCATTGGCGGCGATTGTCGCCGACGCCGCCCTCGCGTGGACGCGACCGGTTGCTGTCACCTCAGCCACCGAAGTGACCGCCACACCGTCGCGCTGGAGCTGGCTCATTCCCGCCGGCACCGCCCTCTTCGTCTTCGCCGCGCGTTTGCGCGAAATTCATCTCTACGCCAGCGACGTTCCCTACAACGACCAGTGGATCATCGAGGCACAGCAAATCATTGCGCCTTGGCTCGATGGCACGCTGCGACCATGGTCATTCTTTCTTCCGCACTTCGAACACTTGCCGGTTTGGACCCGCCTGCTGAGTTGGCTGCAGGTGGTCATCACCGGCCGCTGGGATCCACTCGTGCAGATGACGCTCAATGCCGCGCTGCATTCGACCTTCATCTGGCTGGTCGCCCGTTGGGTGTGGAAAACCTTCGCCCCTCGTTCCGCCGTTTTCGTCACCGTGGTGCTGCTGCTCGGCGGCTCCCTGCCCTTTGCGTGGGAAAACATCGCGTGGGGTTTCCAGTCCCAGTTCCCTCTCGCCCTGCTCTGTCTGTTCCTGCACGTGCACGGTTCGCTGACACAGCCTCCGGGCAGTCGCGCATGGTGGCTGGCCCAAGCCGCGGCATTCGCGGGCCTCTTCACTCTCGCAAGCATGTGGGTCGCTCCGCTGGCGGTCGGTCTGGCCCTGCTATGGACCGGCCTCCGCGACCGACGCGGTTGGCTCACACCCGCCTTGATCGCCACGATCGGCATCGGATTGCTGCTAATCATCCATCTGCGGTCTCCTGCCGGACACTCTTTTGCGCAGGTCAATACCAGGCCGCTCGAACTTCTGCATTCCATCCTGCACTTGTTCAGCTGGCCCGGTGGCATACCCGGCGCGGCGGCGATCGTTCAGTTACCCTGGCTCATTCATGCTTTTCGCCTGCGCGGCCGGACTGACGCTACGCCGGTGGACCGGATGATTTTTGCCTTGGGCCTGTGGAACTGTGCGCAAGCCGCCGGACTCGCGCTCGCCCGCACCGGTGACACCGGTGGCTATGTGTCGCGTTATAGCGACCTGCTCTTCATCGGCACGCTGGCCGGCGCTCTGGCGCTCATTCGCTTGGTGCCCGCGCCCGGTCACCTGCGCTGGCCGCTCAAAGCCGGCGCCACTCTGTGGCTCGCGCTTGTGTGTGGTGGGCTTTGGGAAAATGCCACTGAAGGCCACGCGCGCTACTTCCATCTGACCGCCGCGCAATCCGCGCAACTGCGACGCACCGCGGTGCAAGCCTACCTGGAAAACGGCAACAGCGAGCCGATGGAAAGTCACGAAACGCGTTGGGTGCTCACGCAGAGCACCGACGTGGTGCGCCAACTGCTAGACCAACCGGCTTTCCGTGCCCTTTTGCCCGCTTCGGTAAATCCCGCGACCGGAGATTATATCCTCGGCGCCTTCAACCGCAGCCTGCAGGCGAGCTGGCTTTGGTTGATGCTCGCAGGACTGGCGGTGAGCGGCACTGGCGTAACTCTGGTTTTCCGACGCGAAGCCGCCTCTCCCGTGTTGCCGCTTCTGCTGCCCATCACCGATCGCTGGCCCGGCCGGCTGGCACTCGGCCTCGGACTCGCCTCCGCCGCCGGACTGTTTCTCTGGAGCAACCCGCTTGTTTTCGACCGGGATTTCCGTTGGGGACAACTGCTCGGCGGCAACGAGGCACTCGCTGGAATTGCCTACGAATTCACCACGCCATCGCCCTTCGGAAACGAGCGCCTTCAAGGCGCCGCGCCCATCTCTCCGGTCGAATTGCGCAACCGTTTTTACGGCACCGCCCCCGCCGGTCCGGATTGGACCGGCACCGTGCTCGGCTCGCCCTTCGCCCTCTCGAAACCCTGGTTGGTCGTGCCCATCGCCGGCTATCCGACAGGCGACGGCAACGGTCTGCGCCTGCGCCTGCTCGACGCGAAGGATGCCTGGAATGGCGAGGAGATAAGCTGCGAGGGGCCAAATCAGGACGGCATTTCTTACTGGCAGATCGACGTCTCCGCCCTCCAAGGCCGGCGCGCGCGGCTCGTGCTCTACGATGGCAGGACCGACCGGCAAGGCTGGATTGCTGTCGCCGCCCCCATCCCGACCGACAAGCCCGACTTGGCAAACGATCTGGCCCAGCGCCTGCACCGGGAGACCCACGGACGACTCCACTCTTCCCTGGGTGTCGTCGCCTTCATCTCCTTCCTCTGCGCTTTCGTTTCGTGGCGCCGCCGGCGTCCCATTTCCCTGTCGTAAAATTCCATCCCCCCCCGATGGCGGGTTTCGCCGGGATGGTTGTCTTCAACGGGTGAAGTGTTACACGATATCGCCATGTCCGAACAGCCGCCCAGCGACCGGGACTTTACCAGTCTCTACCAGCGCACGGTCGCGCCCCTGCGTCGCCATCTGGCTCGCATCCTTGGCAATCCCGCCGAGGCGCAGGACATCGCCCACGACGCCTACCTGAAAGTTTATCCTGTCGTCGAAAAGCAGCGGGCCGAAAAACCCGAAGCCTTGCTCTATACCACGGCCCGCCGCCTCGCTTTCAACCGCCTCAAACGTCGCCGCATCGTGCCTTTTCTGTCCGAACCGCCAGCCGATGACGTCCTGCCTTCCCCCACTCCCGGTGTCGCGCAACAGGTCATGGCCCGCCAGGAACTCCAACAACTTGAGCAAGCCATCGCGGCCCTGCCCGAAGGCTGCCGCACCGTCCTGCTGCTTCGCAAAATCGAACTTCTCTCCCACCAGGAAATCGCCGACCGCCTCGGGATCACGGTCAGCACCGTCGAAAAACAACACGCCCGCGCGCTTCGCCTCCTGAAAACCGCACTCGCGACTCCCGCGGCCAACCCTTCCGCTGCCCGCTCCGAGGCCACCTCGTCATGAAACCTTCCCCGTCACCGTCCGTCCACGCCGACGAACAGGCCGCCCTCTGGGCCGCCCGCCTCGACGGCTCCGAGTTCTCCGCCGCCGACCGCCGCGAGCTCGACACCTGGCTCGCCGCCGATCCCGCGCACCGTGCGCTCCTTTCCTCCTACTGCCAGTTTTCCGCCGATCTTGAACAGCAGCTGCCGTTGCTTGCAGGGGCCAGGGACGAGATCGCGGAAACCCAAACCGCATCCCGGGCGACAGGGCCGCTTTCCCGGTTGCGCCGGCCGATATTGGCCGTTGCGACGCTCGCGGCGGCCGCCGCCCTCGCGGTTTTTCTGTGGCCGGGCCAGCCACAGAATCACTTTCAAAACGTCGGCACCTCCGTCGCTTCCCGACAGGATTTCAACCTGCCCGACGGCTCGCATCTCGAACTGAACGCCCGCACTGCCGCCGTTGTCGAGTTCACCGCCACCGAGCGCCGCGTGCGGCTCGCCGGCGGCGAGGCATTCTTCCGCATCGCCAAGGACCCCGCACGGCCCTTCTTCGTCGAGACCCCGGCCGGCTCGGTGCGCGTCACCGGCACCGAGTTCAATATCCGCACCGAATCCACCACCAGCCTCGAGGTCACGGTGCGCGAAGGCTCCGTCCAAGTGCGACCCGGCGGCTCCGCCACTCCGCGCCACCTGCACGGCGGCGAACAATTCGTCAGCGAGGGTTCCAACGTGGAAGTGCACACACTCGACGCCGGTCGGCTCGCCGACGCGCTCGCCTGGCGACAGGGTCGCATTGTCTTCGCCGATACTCCACTCCGCGACGCGCTCGCCCGCTTCGCCCGCTACCATGGACGGACGCTGACCGCCTCCGAAGCCGCCGCCCAGAAACGCGTGGGTGGAAGCTACAGCCTCGACGATCTCGCCGGTTTCCTCGCCTTTCTCGAAGAAGCCGACGGCATGGGCCTCCATCTCACTCGCGGCACCGACGGTTCCGTCCGTGTCGAGTTGCCCGACGAAGCCTGACTGCCCGCGCGATGCTTTCTCGCCGGCTCCTTCATCGTTTGCTGATCGCGGCCGGCCTGCTCTTGGGCGCAATCGGTCAGGCCGCATCGGTGGACTTCAATTTGCCCGCGCAGCCCGCCGCCGAGGCGCTTCTCGCCTTCTCGCGTCAATCCGGCCTCGAAGTCCTCTACTCCTACGACGACCTGCGCGCCGTCACGGCGCAAACGGTGGTCGGTCGTCTGGAACCGGCACAAGCGCTGGAACGTTTGCTCAAGGACACCGGCTTCGCCGCGCGGCGCAATCTCCGCGGCAAATACGTGATCACCCGCGTGGTGCCCACCACCGGTGCCATCACCGGGCGCATCCTCACCCCCGGCGGCGATCCGGCGGTCAACCTTCCCGTCGCCATCGCCGGGACACGATTGCGCACGACCACCGACGCCACCGGCGCATTCACCTTCTCCGCTGTGCCTCCCGGGACGCATCGAATTTTCGCCGGCGGTCCGGGCTATCAACTGCTCGAACACCACGGTCTCGCAGTCGTAGCCGGTGAGACGCTCGCCTTGGAATTCCTGCAACTTCGCGCCGCCGCCGATATTACGGTGCTCGATCCCTACGTCGTGACCGAGCGCAATGATCGCCTGCCCATCGGCGAGGGCGCGGGTGCTGCACCACGTCGCGCCGGTGGCAATCTCGATCTGCCCCGCACCGTGGACAATGCCCTGCCCTTCACGGTCTTCACCCGCGAGCAAATCGTCCGCAGCGGTGTCGTGCAATTGAACGACTTTCTCCAACGCGAACTGCTCGAATCCAATGTCAGCCCGCCACCCGAGCAGAACAGTTCGGCCGGCAGCATTGTCTCAGGCAGCTCCAATCTTCAATTGCGCGGCTACGGCTCCGACGAAACCGTTATTCTCGTGAATGGCCGTCGCCTCCCCGAGACCTTCACGCAGACCCCCGGTCATCTCGGCACGCCCGACGTAAACTTGGTGCCGCTCTCGCTCGTCCAACAGATCGAAGTGCTACCCACCTCCGCTTCCGCGCTCTACAGCGGCAACGCTGTCGGCGGCGTCATCAACATCGTGCTCACCCCGGAAGTGGACGGCACCGAACTGCGCACGACCTACACCAACGCCCTCGGGGGTTTCGACGCCCGGCAATCCTCCGTCTCGCTCTCGCACGGTCGCACCCTCCTCGATGGACGTCTGCGCCTGCGCCTCAACGCCACCCTCACGCAGACCACCCCGGCCGTCGAAACGGAACTCGGCTACCAGCGAGCCCGCCTCGCCCGCGAGTCTTCCGGCTTTGCGCCGCGCGACACCCCCAATGTCGCCAGTGCCGATGGTTCGCCCCTGACCGCCCTCGGCTCCGGCACCGCTAGTTTCACTTCCGTTAAACCTGGAGCCGACGGCACCGACGGCCTCGCCACGTTTTCGGGCCGACAGGGAGTGCGCAGCATCGGCTTGTTCAACACGCCCGGCGGCCTCGCCACGAATCTCAACAGCCACGACTATCTCTACGGACGCGAACAACGTCGCGCGGTTTGGTATGGCTCAGCGGTGTGGGATGCCACGCCGTGGCTCCAGCTCGGCCTCGATGCCACCTACGGTCGCACCGTTGTGCACCGTGGCTACGAAGTTTTCTCCGCCGAATTGGAACTCGCCGGCTCCAACCTCGCCCTGAATCCCTTCGGGCAAGATGTGCGCGTCGCCCTGCACGAAACAACCCCGGCACTCGGCCAGGACTACAACGAGGCCCGACTCGACTCATTCTCCGTCGTGGGCGCGGCGTTGCTGAAGCTGCCCCGCGATTGGAAGCTCACGCTCGATGCCCAATATGCTCGCAACGTCGCGCGTTATCGTGGCTTGGACGGCGTGGATCACGATCGCTGGCAACAACTGGTGGACGACGGACTCTACCAGCCATTGCGCGACACCCAAGTGCACGGCCCGCCCAAGGAGTTCTACGAACGCGCGCTCATCTACCACGGAGGCCCCGGGCGCTTCGTCACATTGGGCGACTATTACACGATCGAAGGTGCCGCCCGGCTTACACACGAGGCGCTCCCCTTGCCCACCGGTGAGGGCACGCTCAACCTCGGCGCCGATTACCGCCTCAACCGCCTCGCCCCCTACACGGAAGAACCGCGTTTCGCCGACGGCACCCCCGCCGACGAGATCATCCGCTGGAGCGGCCGCACGCTCGAACGCATCAGCGTGTTCGGTGAGATCCAGGCACCGCTCGTGCCGGCGGACCGTCTGCCACGCGCGCTCAAGTCGATTGAGACCGACACCGCGGTTCGCTACATCGTGTCCACGCAGTCCAACGAAACGAATTTCGCACCGACCTTTGGCCTGAAAGTGGACTTCCGCAGCGGATTGGCCTTCCGCGCCTCCTACACCACCTCGAACCGATTTCCCAATCCGGTGATGAGCCGCCCCCTCGGCACGGGCAGCGGCAGCGGTTCGGGTTCCGACCTTGTCAGTATCGTCGATCCGCTGTGGCCGGAGCCCTACCTGACCGAGGCCAGGGTGGCCATCAATCCGCACATCCGCCCCGAGTCGGCTGCCACCCAGACCGCCGGTTTGGTGTTCACGCGCGGTCGCACCCATCGGTTCCGCGCTTCACTGGATTTTGCCGACACAACCAAGGCCAACGAAATCATCGCACTCGAGCCGCAGACGGTGGTGAACCTCGAATCCTATTTCCCCGATCGCGTGCGCCGCGAACCCACCGGCACGGGACGGATCACGAGGGTGCTGACCGGCTTTGCGAATGTTGCCCGACGAAACTCGCAAAACTGGAACCTTGCGGCCGACTATGCCTGGAACGGTTTCCTTGGCGGCACGCTTGAGCTTCGCGGTCGCTGGGTCTGGTTTCAGCGCTACGTCAATCAACTCGACCCCACCCAGCCCGTCGTTGACCAACTGGAGCATCCCGACAACACCGCCTTTGACCTGCGGCGGCATCGCCTGACTTTCGGCGCCGCGTGGACCGGGTCGGCGTGGGGCTTCGGCGTGGACGGTCACTACTTGGGCGCGCGCAAACTGGCCGCGATTCAACAGGCGGCGCAGGGCAACGACCGGATCAAACCTTACTGGCAGCTCGACGCCTTTGCCCAAACCGACCTCACGCGCTGGCTCCCGGGCGATCCAACCCGCTATCGCCTGCACGCCCAGTTGCGCGTGAACAATCTCTCCGGCTTCGACTTTCCCAAATACGTTGCCGATCCCACCGGCGCCGGGGTCCAACCCTACGGCGACTGGCGCGGCCGCACCTACTCGCTCTCGCTGACGGCCAGCTTTTGAGTGGTGTGACTGCGGGCATTTCTGCCTTTGCCATGACCGGGGCGGTTGCTTTGCTCCGGGGCGTGTCCGCCCCCGTCCAACCACCCGCCGTCGAGGCGCTTGAGCTAACCGTCGTCATCCCCTGCCTCAACGAGGCGCGGACGATCGCGGGCTGCGTGCGTGAGGCGATGGATGCCCTCGCCTCCAGCGGCATCGCGGGAGAGGTGGTCGTAGCCGACAATGGCAGCACCGATGGCTCGCAGGAACTCGCGGCCAAGGCCGGTGCCCGCGTCGTGCCCATCATGGCCAAGGGTTACGGCAACGCCCTGCGCGGAGGCATCGCGGCGGCCCGCGGCCGGTTCATTCTCATGGGCGATGCCGACGGCAGCTACAACTTCGGTCATTTGTCCCGCTTCGTCGAACGCTTGCGCGCAGGCGCCGATCTCGTGATGGGCAACCGCTTCCTCGGTGGCATCGAACCCGGCGCGATGCCGTGGAAAAACCGCCACATCGGCAACCCGATCCTCTCCTTCATCGGCCGGCTGTTTTTCCACACAAAGATCGGCGACTTCCACTGCGGTCTGCGCGCGTTCACCGCCGATGCCTATCGCCGCATGGACCTGCGCACGACGGGCATGGAACTGGCGTCCGAGATCGTCATCAAATCGGTGCTCTTCGGCCTGCGCGTCGAAGAAGTGCCCACCGTGCTGCGCAAGGACGGACGCGACCGTCCGCCGCATCTGCGTCCGTGGCGCGACGGTTGGCGGCACTTGCGTTTCATGCTGCTCTTCAGCCCGCGCTGGCTGTTCTGGTATCCCGGCATTTTCTTGATGACTTCGGGCCTCGTCCTCGGCGGTGCACTGGTGCAAGGACCGTTGCCGCTCGGACGAATCACGCTCGACGTGCACACGTTGCTCTTTGCCGCAGTCGCCGTGCTCATCGGTTTCCAAGCCACTTCCCTGGCACTCTTGAGCAAGTTCTTCGCGATCCGCGCAGGGTTGCGCCGCGCCGAGGCGAGTTTTGAAGACTGGTTTCGCCACCTGACGCTCGAATCCGGTCTCGTAACCGGCACCGTGCTCGTGATCACCGGCCTCACGCTCTCCATCGGCGCCGTGTGGTTCTGGGGCGACCGGGGCTTTGGTCCGCTGCAACCCGCGGAGACGCTTCGTTGGGTCATCCCCGGCGCGCTCAGCCTCGTGTTGGGCTGCCAGATGATTCTCACGAGTTTCTTCCTCGGCGTGCTGCGGCTCGACACGCACACCGACGCCTCATGACGCCCGTCCTCCGGAACCGACTCTGGCTCGCCGCGACCCTCAGCCTGACTGTCGCCAAACTCTGGCTCAGCCGCGGCCAAGGCGTATATGCCATCGGCGGCGCGGGACATGATGACCGGTTATTCATCGAGCTGGCCCAACATTTGGTGCGCGGCGAATGGCTCGGGTCCTACAACGAGCTGACTCTGGCCAAAGGTCCATTCTACCCGCTGTTCATCGCCGCGGCCTTTCTCATCGGGTTGCCGCTGTTTTTGGCCCAACACATTTTCTACGCAGCGGCCTGCGGCGCATTCGTGCGCGCGCTGCGACCGGCCATCACGTCGGCCGGCGTGCGCTTTGGCATCTTCGCCTTGCTGCTCTTGAATCCGATGACCTATGACGGACCGAGCATGGGGCGCGTGCTGCGCCAACATGTCTATGGACCGCTCGGGCTCATGATTCTCGCCGGGCTGGTCGCGCTCTATCTGCGGCGCTCCGAGTCGGTGCGCCGGCAATGGCCGTGGGCGGTTCTCGCCGGGGCGGCCGCGGGCTGCTTTTACCTCACACGGGAGGAATCGTTGTGGATTATTTCGAGTGTCGCCCTGCTGGGCGGAGCCTGTCTCTTCGGCGCGTGGCGTCTGTCGCGAGCGACTGTCATCCGTTCCGGCGCATTGCTCGCGCTGGGCGCGATGGTCGCAAGCGTGCCCGTGGTGACAGTCTGCGCGCTGAACAAAAAATATTACGATTGGTTCGGCACCTGCGAGTTTCACGCGAAGGAGTTTCGCGATGCCTATGGGGCCATGTTGCGGGTGCGCGTTGGGCCGGAGTTGCCACTCGTGCCCGTGACGCGTGAGGCGCGCGAGGCGATGGCGCAGGCGAGCCCGCAATTTGCTCTCCTGCAGCAGCAATTCGAAGCTGGTGGGCTCGCGCAAGGTTGGGCGGGCGCGTCGGAATTCTTCACCAAACTGCCGCCGGAGCAGGGCCAGATCGGCGGCGGCTGGTTCATGTGGGCGCTGCGCGAGGCTGTCACCAAAGCCGGACACGGCGGGGACGCGAAACAAGCAATGAGCTTCTACCGGCAGATGGCAGATGAAATCAACCGCGCCTGCGACGAGGGTCGCCTGCCCGCCGGACCGCGTCGGAGCGGTTTCATGCCGCGCTGGCACGATAGCCAGACTCCCGTGTTTGTGCGTGCGACGCGCGAATTCACCGATTTCGTCATTCGTTTCAGCCGGTTCGGCGGCAAACCGCCTCCGAGCACCGGTTCCGGAGAAGAGCTGCAGCTTTTCCGCGATATCACTCGCGAGCGTCTCTCCCCACCCGACGGAGAATTGGATGTCGTCGGTGCCGCTCGCTACCTGCTCAATGTCTGGAAAGCCGAAACCTTGCACCGCATCGGCAAAGCACTTCGGCCGGTGCTGATGGTTCTCTTCTGGCTGGCGACCATTGTCGGACTCGCGCGCACGGGCTGGCTGCTCTGGCACCGGCGCTGGACCTATCCGTTGACCGTCGCCGCCGCGGCGGGAGGCGCCTGCGCGGCCTCCATCCTGATGCACGCGATGATCGAAGCCTCGTCGTTCCCGGTGCACACGATCTCATCGTTCGCTCCGACTTACCCCCTGCTGATCGTGTTCATTATCGCGACGCTGTGGGACGCAGGTGCTGCATGGCGTGACCGTCAGTCACCGATTGAGCACACCGCCGCGACAGCCGAACCGCCGCCGGCATCCAGCGCTTCATCGGTCTCCTTCCCGATTCGCTGGCAGATTATCGCCGCGAGTCTGCTCGCGCTCGCGCCCTTTTTGATCTGGCACCGCCAGTTTCGTGAACTCTTCTGGTTTGGCGACGATCTCTTCCTGCTCGACCAGATGACGCAGATGAGCCTGGGCGAATGGGTGGGCGTGGTGTTTGCGGAAAACTTCGTGCCGCTGTTCAAACTCCTCTGGAGCGGCGCGGTTTTCGGGCTGAACGGCAGCTATCCCGGAATGCTGACGATGCTTTGGCTCACCCATGCCGCCTGCGCCGTGCTGTTTGGCAGATTACTTCTTCGCGCCGGGTTTTCCGCGCTCGCATCCGCCGCTGCGGTGTTGGTGTTCGCTCTGACTCCAACCAATATCGAAACCCTGGGCTGGGCCACGCAGTGGTCCGCCATCCTGGCAACGGTTTTCCTGCTGTTGGGCCTGTGGTGGCTGGAGAAACACCGCGATGAAACGGCGACGTTCTCGGCACGGGTTCATCTGCCGCTTATGCTGTTCGCCGCGGCCAGCGCCTGCTCTTTTTCGCGCGGCGTGCTCACGGGTGCAGTGCTCGCGTTTGGTTTGTTTCTGCCTCTGTTACTGACGGCCAGCTGGCGCTCGCTCACGCGACGCGTGCCGGCCGCCCTGCTCTGCCTCCTGCCGCCCTTGATCGTGGCGGCGATGATCAAGCTCGGTTCCAGCGGGCTGCACCAGCAGTTAGGAGAGAACCTCGGCCGCTCGATCGAATACGGACTGAGTTACTTCCTGCTCAATCCGTGGCACGCCCTGCTCGGCGGATCTCTGCATCCCGGCGCTCTCCTTGGGGTGGCAACCCTCAAGCTCGGCATCATGGCTGCCGCGCTTTGGCTGGCCACCGGTCGCGTGCGACAGGTGCTACTGCTCCTGCTCGCCTATGACCTGGGCAGCGCCGTGCTGCTCGGCATCGGCCGCCACGACACCGGATTCTTGGCGTCGATGAGTTCGCGCTATCAATACAGCTCGTTGCTGGGCTCCCTGCCTTTCGCAGCGATCGTTTTGGACGCCTTGCTTGGGCAACTCCCCAATGAGCGTCTGCGTTTCCGCACAACCCTCGCGATGCTCGTGCTGACTGCGGGGCTTTGCCTGCGCGGCTGGCCGTCGACGCTCTCTGATTTCGCCGGCTGGCGCGGCACCGACCTGCGCCGGCTCATAGCCGCACCGGTCACCAGCGATCCGTCAGTGCGCGTGCCTGCGCTGGAGTTCATGCACATCGAGCGCGCGAAAGCACTGCAACGCACCTACAACCTGCACTGATCGCGTATAGCTCGCTTTGCTCTCACGCGGGCTTAGCGCGCCTTCACCACGATCGTCACGGTTTTCGCCGGCGGATCCCGCCACTTGGCCCAGTCCGCATGCCAACGGATGGCTCGCCCGCGGTAATCCACGTCGCCCGCCAGCCCATCGCGAAAAGCCACACGCAAGCGCACCTTCATTTCGGTGCCTGCCGGTCCGGCCGTGATGGTGCGTTCCTGACGTGTTTCAGGATCGATATTGTTGAGATAGCAGAGTCCCTCCCAAGTCCGCCCACCATCCACGGAAAAATCCGCTTGGAACAGTCCAATGCGCTCGCCTTGCCCGGCATCCGTGGCCGCACCCAAAACCACAACGACCGGTGCACCGGGTGCTGATGCCGCGGGCGCTTCGATGACAACCGAACGTTCGACCGCTCCAAGCGAAACGACCGACCCAAACAGCATCAGAAGCCACCGGCCAATCCGCGGAAGAATTCGCAAATCCATACCCCCATGTCGGCCGCAGCCGGCCACGGGGGCAAGCGTGTTCCCACGTCAAATTCGGCTGGAAACCTGCCCGCCGGACTGTCTGGCTGGCCGCTCAATTTCTCCCATGGCCAAGACCCTCCTCGTCACCGGTTCCTCGGGCCTCATCGGCTCGGAGGTTTGCGTTTATTTTGCCTCGCTCGGCTACACCGTCCACGGCGTGGACAACAACCAGCGCGCGGTCTTCTTCGGCCCGCAGGGCGACACCCGCTGGAACCAGAGTCGTCTCGCCCAGGAGCTGAAGGGCTTCGTCCACCACGAACTCGACATCCGCGACCGCGCCGGCGTGCTCGCCCTTGTGAAGTCGGTGAAGCCTTCCGTCATCGTCCACACCGCCGCCCAACCTTCGCATGATCGCGCTGCAGCGATTCCCTTCGACGATTTTGACACCAACGCGGTCGGCACGCTCAATTTTCTCGAAGCCGCCCGGCAAGCCTGCCCGGAGTCGCCCTTCGTGCACATGAGCACGAACAAGGTTTACGGTGATGCGCCCAACAGCATCAAGTTGACCGAGTTCGAGACCCGCTGGGACTACGCCGATCCGACCTATGCACACGGCATCCCCGAGACCTTCACCATCGACCAGTCCAAGCACTCGCTCTTCGGCGCCTCGAAAGTCGCCGCCGACGTGATGGTCCAGGAATACGGCCGCTATTTCAACCTGCCCACCTGCGCGCTGCGCGGCGGCTGCCTCACCGGCCCGAACCACAGCGGCGTCGAGTTGCACGGCTTCCTCTCCTACCTCGTGAAATGCAATCTCGAGGGGAAGGAATATCGCGTGTTCGGCTACAAAGGCAAACAGGTGCGCGACAACATTCATTCGCTCGACGTCGCACGTTTCATGGCCGCCTTCGTCGAAGCTCCGCGTGCGGGCGAGGTCTACAACCTCGGCGGCGGCAAGGCCAACAGCACGTCCATTCTCGAAGCGTTTAAGATCGTGGAGAAGTTCTCCGGCAAGGCGCAGGTCTTCACCTACGTGGATCAGAACCGCGCCGGCGACCACATCTGCTACTACTCCGACCTCCGCAAGATGAAGTCCCACTATCCGAAATGGGACATCACGCAGTCGCTCGAGGAGACGATTCGCCAGATCGTCGAAGCCTGGAAAGTCCGCCACAAAGGTTGATCGTCCGGTTCTCGCCAAGGCACGCCACCACGCGGCTGCAATTCCATGGAAACAGTCCGCGATTTTCTCTTCTGGCTCGATGCGGCGCCGTGGCGCCACTGGACGGTCTGCTGGCTGTTATTCACCACCACCGTCGCGCTGGCCCTCGCCCCGAATTCACGCCGAGCGCCGTCGTGGGCACTCAAGTCTTGGCTTTTTGCCGCAGCGATGGTGATCACGCTTTGCGCCTTTCGCTGGCCAACGTGGTTTTATCTGCGCGATCTGAATCCTGACGAAGCCCAGATCGTGGCTGGAGCGCTCACACTGGATCGCTTCCTTCTGCCGTGGAAGCATCTCGACCCGACGACGCACGGCCCCTTGTGCGAATACTTCCTGATCTTCGCTTCGTGGTTCGGCGCACCATTCAACTACGTCACAGCCCGTATCATGGCCGCATTGCTGCAAGCCGGCGCCCTTCTGGCGGTCTGGGCCACGCTACGCCGCTTAATGGAAGAATCGCCCGCCCGGATCGGGGTGCTATCGGGGCTCGCCTTCTGGTGCCTCACCTCTTGGGACGACTTCCTGCACTACTCCAGCGAGCTGCCCGGGATTTTCCTGATGGCATGGAGCGTGGCGTTTCTAACCCGGACGTTGGTGGTTAGCGGGGAATCGCTCGCGCATCGGAGCGTGTTTTGTTTTCTGGCCGGAGCCTTCCTCGGCGCCGTCCCCTACGCCAAACTCCAATCAACCCCGCACGCCGGAGTGCTTGGCTTTCTCGGTCTCGCCTTGGTCTGGCGCATGGCCAACGATTCGCACACCCGGATGCGATTGCTGGCTGCTATTCTCGTCGGAGCGATCACACCAACTTTGTTACATGGCATCTACCTGACGATATTCGGCCTTTGGAATCAATTTTGGTATACCTACATCGTAAGCGCCATCGACTACATGGACACCTCGGCCCATCGGCTCGAGGAAATGCCGGCGCGGTTTCTGCATTTTTCAGCCACGTCGCCGTCCTTCGCGTGGTTCCTATGGGGCAATCTCGGATTTGCGCTGCTCTACCTGCGGTCGTCGCAAAGAAACCCGCCGCTGAAAACTGCCATTATTCTGGCGTGGCTCTCGCTGGC
Source organism: Opitutales bacterium (assembly GCA_044507675.1). Classification (GTDB taxonomy): domain Bacteria; phylum Verrucomicrobiota; class Verrucomicrobiia; order Opitutales; family Opitutaceae; genus Lacunisphaera. The sequence goes on from JBIQJF010000003.1 coordinate 76,021, forward strand.
TGCGGCTTGGTTCACCGTGCTGCGACCGGGACGCCTGGCTGAGCACTACCTGCATCTGCTGGTCATACCGCTCACCACGCTGGTGGGCTTGACGCTTGGACTGGCACTGGGGCGAAATGATCTCGCTGACAGTTCATCAGGGCGCTTCAGATGGAGCGTGTTGGCTGCCTTTACGGCGCTCGGCTTGCTCCCGCAAATATGGAACCATAGCATCGCGTATCATCGTTTTGTCGGTCATGCTCAGGCGCATTGGCAGGCAGCCCCGTCTGAACCCGCGGTGTATATTAAAGATCGCAGCCAACCCGAAGATACCCTGGCCATGTGGGGTTGGGCGCCCTTCCTCCTCGTCGAGACGCAGCTACCCCACGGCACACGAGAGGCACACAGCGCAACTCAACTCATCCAATGGCCGCTCAGGCGCTTCTTTCAGGATCGCTATATCGGCGACCTGCAACGCTGGCGACCAGTCTGGTTCGTGGATGCCGTCGGTCCCGGCGCATTTGTCTTCGAAACCCGCGAACATCACTCCCACGAAACCGTGCCTGCGTTGCAGAAGTGGATCGCGGAAAACTACAACTTCGCCGCCGAGATCGATCACCATCGGATCTACCTTTCGAAAGGCGCGTCCCGTCCGATGCGCGACAATTCTAAATGAAGCGAGCGGCAGCCCACTACGGGCCCAGCGTTTCAAGGTGCTGAGACCGTAATGCTGGAATGCTTGGCAGGTGGCGTTTCCCATTTGGACCACGATCCATCCCAGTCGATCTTCGCTCCGGTGTAATCCACATCGCCCGCCTGGCCCCCTCGAAAGGCGACCCGCACGCGCACCAAGGCTTTGGAACCAGCCGGTCCGGCGGTGAAATCAACCTGTCGCGTCACCTTGTGGCCGACATTCTCGGCATAGCGGGTGTGCCAAGTAGCGCCGTTGTCGTTGGAGTATTCGACGTGGAAGAAGCCAATCTGAAGTTCTCCGGCAAGGCGCAGGTCTTCACCTACGTGGACCAGAACCGTGCCGGCGATCACATCTGCTACTACTCCGACCTGCGCAAGATGAAGGCCCACTACCCGAAGTGGGACATCACCCAGTCGCTCGAGGAGACCATCCGCCAGATCGTCGAGGCCTGGAAGGTGCGGAACAAGTCATAGAATCGGGCTCGCTTCGGTTTGCATTTGCCTTCCGGCCAAGCCGGGAAAATTTTAGTGCGCCACTGACGCCGGGGCCACGGTTGCGCAGCGGGCAATTCATTTTATGCCCATCCCCCAAAACTGGCTCCGTCCCTTTGGCTGCAGTTTGCTGGCGATCCTCCCGGCCGTCACCTTCGCGCAGTTCAACCAGAATTACGCCACCCCCTACGCGATTACCACGCTTGCCGGCACCACAAGCAGTGGGGTTGAGGATGGCATGCAGGCGCGGTTATGCCAACCTCACGATGTGGCCGTGGATGCTGCCGGCAACCTCTACATCGCTGACACCGCGAACCAGACCATCCGAAAGCGCACACCGGATGGCAATGTCACAACCATAGCCGGTCTCGCGGGAGAAATCGGAATAACCGACGGCAACGGTGCCGCGGCACGCTTTTACGAACCCGTGGGCGTAGCAGTGGACGCGATCGGCAACATCTATGTCGCCGATCGGGGCAACCATGTGATACGAAAGATCACTCCCGCCGGCGCTGTCTCCACCCTGGCCGGCACCGCCCGCAATCAAGGCAGCAGTGACGGAACCGGCGCGGCCGCGCGTTTCAGCTTTCCCCGAGCGATCGCGACAGATGCGGCGGGCAATGTTTATGTAGCGGATTCGGGCAACAATCTCGTGCGAAAAATTACCCCGACTGGCGGTGTAACAACACTCGCCGGCGCGCCTGGGCTATCCGGCTTCGCCGATGGCCCAGGCGGCACCGCCCGGTTCAATCGCCCGGAGGGCATTGCCGTTGATGTCGCAGGCAATGTCTATGTGGCCGATTACTTCAACCATTGTATCAGAAAGATCTCACCGAGCGGTGAAACCTCCACCTTGGCCGGACAAGCACAGGCAGGCGGGCAGGTTGACGGCACTGGCACCGTTGCGCGCTTCTCCTATCCAAACGGAGTGGACGTGGATGCCTCAGGCAATCTGTTCGTCAGCTCCAGAAGCAGCACAGTGCGCACGGTCACCCCGGGCGGCACGGTAACCACGTTGGCCGGCGCGCTGGAAGCCTTGGGCAGTAACGACGGGGCCGGAGCCGCGGCCCGTTTCCGCAACCCGGAAGACGTGACCGTGGACGCCGGTGGCAACATCTACGTAGCCGACACTGGCAACAATACCATTCGCAGAATCAGCCCCGACTCCATCGTCACCACCGTTGCGGGCATCAGCGAGGAGGCTAGCTATGGCTACGCCGATGCCACGGGCAGCGCAGCCCGATTTTCCAAACTCACTGACATCGCGGTGGACGCGGCCGGCAATCTCTACGTGCCAGACCAGGCAAATTGCCGCATCCGGAAGATCACGCCTTCCGGCGTCGTCACTACCTTTGCCGGATTGGCCAATGTTCTCAGCTCCACCGACGGCAATCTCGCCAATGCCACTTTCTACGCGCCGGCAGGCATAGCCATTGACGCCGGCGGCAACATCTATGTCAGCGACTACGACCTGCATATTATCCGAAAAATAACTCCTGCCGGTATCGTGAGCACGTTGGCCGGTGGCATGGGTCTGCCCGCATTGGCGGATGGCACCGGAACCGCAGCCCGATTCGCCCGACCGGCCGGCATGGACACCGACGCAGCGGGTAATCTCTACGTCATGGATCAAAGCAACAGCGCGGTGAGAAAGATCACTCCGACCGGCGACGTCACCACCCTGATCACCTCGGCCCAGCTCGGCTATCCCAGTCTGCTGTATAACGCCCGCGATCTTGCAGTCGATCCGAGCGGCAACGTTTTTATCTGCGACCGGGTTACCAACACAATTCGCAAACTGTCCACCGATGGCATCCTTTCTATTGTGGCCGGCTCAGGTCAGATCAACGGTTGGGGTGACGGCACGGGCACCGGTGCTCGGTTCAACTTACCGGTTGGCATCGCCATTGACGGTAGCGGCAACCTCTACGTGACGGAGGACTTGTCAAAACTTGTCAGGCGCATCACCCCAGCCGGTGTTGTGACCACCGTGGTCGGCGCCGTGCATATCGACAGCCGCAAGGATGGAGTTGGTGAGAAATCGGGGCTCGAAGCGCCTTACGGTGTTGCCGTGGATGCCGCCGGAAACATCTACATCACGGACTCGGGCTCGGTCCGCAAAATCCAACTCGCCGCCGCGCCGGTCATAACCTCCCAACCTCAGAATCAGACTGTGACCGCGGGAGGCAGTGTTCAATTTTCAGTCACGACGACCGGAGCACCTGAGCCAACCTACCAGTGGTTTTTCAATGGCAACCCATTCGCGGGTGCGACGAGCAGCACCCTGAGCTTCAGCAATGTCCGGGCTACCGATGCTGGTGATTACACCGTGGTCCTCACCAATGCGCTCGGCAGCGTCACCAGCTCGCGCGCCACACTCAGCGTGGGCTCCAGCACACCTCCACCTGCATCAGGCGGCGGCTCCGGTAGCGGAGGTGGTGGTGGCGGGGGCGGTGCGCCGTCACTGTGGTTCGTGTTTTCCTTGCTCGCACTACTGGGTATCCGGCAGTTTCGGCGCCCCTCGCGCGAGCAGTGATACCTCAGCGCGCTGAGACCGTCACGCTGGCGTGCTTGGCAGGTGGCGTTTCCCATTTGGACCAAGATCCATCCCAGTCGATCTTTGCTCCGGTGTAATCCACATCGCCCGCCTTGCCGCCGCGAAAGGCGACACGCACGCGCACCAAGGCCTTGGAACCGGCGGGACCCGCTTGGAAATCAATCTGCCGCGTTACCTTGCGACCGACATTTTCAGCATAGCGAGTCTGCCATGTTGCACCGTTGTCGTTGGAATATTCCGCGTGAAAGAAGGCGATCTGCTCGGCATCTCCAGCCTCGGTCGCGACGGTGACGGTGAACTGCAATGGTCCGGCGGCCTTGGCGGATTCGGGGGCCGTGATGGAAATCGTGCGGTTGACCGCAAACGCCCGGCACTGCGGCAACGGTCATGAAAAGGAGAATACTGCGCAAAAAAGACAGCATGTTCATGGGTTTGTCTCCCTCTAGACTCCATCGGAGGCACCTTGTTCACCGCAAGAATGCCGCCGAAACCGGCGGGGCCTTACGGTTCGGCCCGTTCCATTGGCATGGATCGGCCAAAATCCTCGCCGACGGTGACGAACAGCTTCTTCTTATCGCCGGTGAAATCGAACTTCACGTGCACATCGGTGGCTGCGGCGACGAAATGCGTGGGCGACGCGGCGGTCAGCACCAGGTCCGAACCAGCCATCGTCAGAGCGAGCTGGCCGTCGGGCAGGCGACGGATTTTCGTGGTGTTCCACTGGCCGGGACGGCCGTAATCGCCCACATAGGTCTCGAGCAGCGCATCGGGCAGCAGAAAGGCCGGATGGCGGTGCTGGCCCAGTTCGCGCACCCAGATGTTGCGATAGCGGACGGGATTGCCGTGGTCCTGCAGGGCGATGGGCAAGCGTTCGGGATGAGCCTTGTAAGGCAGACGACTGAGCCAAGAAGAATTGGGGCCGGCGAGTTCGACGTTGTTCTGCACGAGCACACCGTTGTGGAAGGCCGTCATGCGGGCCGGACTGACCAGTTTGCCCTCTTCGTCAAAGCGCGGGGCGGTCCAGATGATGTCGTAGGTTTGCCATTGGCCGGGCGGACGCGTGGCGTTCACGAGCGGCGGATATTGGCTGTAGATTGCCGCGGCGGAGCCATCGGCGTAGGTCTTGTTCTCATACGAATCCAGCACTTGGATTTCGTAACGCCCGTGACCAAAGAACACACCGCTGTTGCCGCGTCCCTGGCCACTGCCTTCCACCTTTGTCGGCGCGGCCCATTCGATGTGCAGCTGGCAATCACCGAAACCCTGCAACGAACGGATGTAGCCGCTGCCGGGCACACACTCCAACACGCCGTCCTTCACCACCCACTTCGTGGGCGATCCGTCCAGCGCGACCAAACCGGAAAGATCCTTGCCATCGAAAAGCACTACGGCGTCCGACGGCGGCTTGCCCGGCTGCTCCTGCGTGCTCGCCGTGCCGGGATCCACCACCGGCGGCAACGGCCGGTTACGATCATGCACCAGCCACTTGGGATCGGGAGCGGCGGTCAGCACGACGGTGAAAACGACAAATAGGGCGGTCTGGCGGATTGACGGGATTTTCATGGGGCGAGCTGACAGCTTGTAGCGGGAGCCGCGAGCTGTCGAACGGAAATCCTTCCCCACACGCGCAACCGAACCAATATTCTGCTGGCCACTCCGGGCCAACGTTGGAAAATCTTGCGCATGAATCTCGCCGACGCCCGTTCCGCCGTTGCCCAGACCATCGACCGCATGAACGCGATCTATCGCAAGCCGCTGTTCGACGAATGGGTGTTGGTAAAACTCGCCACCGAGCAAGGTGTAATCCTGGCCTACAACGGACCACGTGCAGATTCCTACCAGACGCGTTTCAAAACCGACGTCGCCCCGCTGCAAGCGGAGATGGAACAGCGCCACATGACGATCGGCGATTTCGAATTCGTGCCGACGGCGCACGGCCTGCACTTCGACGCGTGCATCCGCCTCGGCACCGCAGCCTATCTCTTCTGTAACAATACGACGAAGACCATGACCGATATCCGGCAGGACCCACTCTGGCTGGAAGCGCAAAAACCATTTGCGGCCCTCGCCACGAAATTCCGCGCCGACCCGCTGGAGTGAGCCAGAAAGAGAGAAGTATCTAGGATGACTTAAGAAGTCTCTGATCTGGAATCCCCACTTCTTAATTCTTCCCTCTGGCTTCTTCCTTCACCCCGCGAGTCCCACGTAAACAAATCCGCCGTAGGCGAGGCACATCACTGCGCCCGCCCAGCGAGGCAGACCGCCAGCGAACAGCAGGAACAGCATATGCGCGACCGCCGCGCCGCCCAGCAACAGGAACGATTGCTGCGCAAACTCGGGCACTGGCAAGGGTGCCCACAGCGCAAAAAGTCCGAGACACAGCGGTATGCAGATGTGTCCGTCACCCACCTGTGAGCTGAACATCACGTCGGCCCGCCGGCGCCAACCCCAGTAAAGCGCCAGCACGGCGTTGGGCAGCACCATGAGCCATCCCGTGAGCCACCCGAGGTTGTCGCGACTGATGAAGCCCTGGCGCTGCGCCGAGATCCAGCCCACCAACCAATCGAGCGACTCATAGATAAACCAGCCGCAAGCCATCACCACCAACACGTCGCCGTAAAACCGCCAGCCAAACGACACGCGGGACCGCACGTTGTGTTTCATCACATCGAATACCTGCACGCATTGCCAAAACAGAAACAGGCCAATCAGCGCAAAACCATCCATGCGGCTGAGGCGTCCGTCGCTTCCAAGCAGCCACACCGCCCCCGTGAAAAACAACACCGCGGCGAGCGTGAGCAGCAGGGAGAGCCGGTTGATCTGCGCCTCCGTGCCCGCTCCTTTTCCAGCGCGTCCTCTCCTAGCTCCCTTGCCGGAAGCACCAGGCATGATCGTGAGTCCCCAGCACACCGCGGGCAGCCCGAGCAATAGCGTGAGATTCGTGACGTTGTTCACGATGCAGTTGGTCAAAACTTCCTCCCCGGCACCGGACTTCGGCACCATCAAGCCTACAAAGATCAAGTTACCGAGGCCCGAGCAGTAAGGGATCAGCAACGTGCCGAGCGCGGTGCCTTCGAGGCCTTGGTCGAGCATCGCCTCCAATCGCCATAGCATCAGCAACGACACCGCCAGAAACACCGCGAAGTAGGTCAGCGGGTGGTTCAAGGCGACGACATCGAAAACTCTGGGCAACAGTTGCACGGCGGCAGTCAGCCGGGAGTGGCCTTCTGTGTAAATAGCATCGTGGCCCAAGGGTAGCGCCAGCCTTCAACTGGCCTGCCCTTCCTCGAAATCGGCTGCTCAGCTACGTCCCTGCTTGCCTCCTCACTGCAAGCGAATCGGCAGGCGGGACCAGCGGGTTTGCAAATCGGCGAGAATCGAGCCGGTGCCGGGCGTGGGATTGCCACCCGTTTTGAGGGTGTGGCTCGCGGCGAAGTTGCCGAGCACGGCACAATAATCGTTGTTCACCATGATGCCGATGAGGTCGCCGCTCTTGCTGAACACCAAGTCGCCACGCTTCGGCGCGATTTCGCCGAAGAGCCGCGTCGTGATCCGGTTGTCGAGCTTCACATAGTTGGTGTTCGCCGCGTCGATACGAAATGGCGTGTCGCCATACCGCCCGTCGTCAGCGCGCACCAGCACAGCATCGGGGAATTTGAAGGGATCCCGGGCGACCTGATAAATCTTGGCGCCTGCCGAGGAAGCCACCGCTGCGTCCACCGGCACCACAACAAGGCGCGGGTCGAGGCGAAGGAAACGCAGTTCGGTTATTGGCGCGTTGAACGAGCCGCGCGACAGCTGCCCCGTGACTTGCTCGTAGTCGGCCGGCACTTCGCTCAGCGTAAACGGCGTGTCGTTCAGGTGCATCAGAGCATAGACTCCCTCGCCGTCGCTCACGAACACGGTCTGGGTCTCCTTTTCCTTCACCGTCTGGCCAAAAAGACCGGGACGGCGCGCGGTGATGCCGGTTTGGACCCGGTTGGCCATATAGTCGGTGAATATCTGGTTGGGATTTACCGGACGGCTATCGCGGAGTTCCTGCGTGAGCTGACCCGATTGGGTCGCGAGCTGGCCCATGCCTTCGCTGAGCTGACCTACGCCTTGCGCAAGCTGGACAGCTTGCTCCTGAACCTTGGCGCGCTCGGTGCGTTCCACTTCAATCTGCTGTTTTGCCTCAGTGAGGTTCCGGCTGATGAGCTGTTTCTCCTGTTCGGCCACGCGCACGGCGACATTGAGATTCTCGATGCGTTGGCGGGCCTCGGCATTCTGTCGTTCCATGCGGGCGAGCTCGGCTTGCTGGCGCTCCGCTTCGGCGCGCTTCTCCTCCAACTCACGCTGGAGCTTGGCAAGCTGCTCCTTCGTCAGGAAGGCCTCCTGCGACGCAGCACTAAAACGCTGTTCGAGTTCGCGCACATTGGTGCGCGTCGAAGTGAGCGCGCCTTCGAGCTGACCCTTCTGCTGCTGGAGCGCGGCGAGATTTTTCTCGCGTTCGGAAAGCGTGCCTTGGGTCGATGAGAGTTGCTCGGCGAGCTGCTCGCGCGTGGCTCTTTCATCCTCCAGCGAAACACGCATCAATTCGAGCATGTCGGCGTTGACGGCCGGGGCCGCGGCCTCCGACCGTGGGGCGGCCGTCTCCAGCCGGGTCTGCGACGGCTCGGCCTTCTCCCAGCGCGTGAGCGCCAGGAGATTGAGCAACATGAAGTCGCACATGATGAGAAGCAGGGTCTTGTTCATGACGCTCTCCTCAGGCGACCTGCTGGATTTCCACGATGAGCTGGCGCTTGTAGGGGCGGACGTGGCGAATTTTCACCAATGCCACGCAGACGATACCGAAAAGGTTCGATGAGTAAGCGGCGAGCAGATTCGCCTCGATCAAGCCCAGCACCTGCAGCACGAGCGCCGTGGCCGTGCCGGCGATGCCTATGTAGAGGCCGCCATCAAAGAGGTTCTCCTCGTTGTCCATCAGCCTTAGCTTGGTGGCGGACGTCACCTCCTGACGGGCGATCTCGGAAATCTTGAGCAGGCAGATGATATACATGCCGACCTGCAAAGCGGCGAAGGCGGTGATGGAGAGGATGGTGGAGATGTCCATGGTAGTGGCGGTGGTTGAAGGGGGTTCCGGCGCGGCGGTGGCCGTTGCGGCAATGACAGGGACCGAAAACTTGATGCGATAGTCGGAAGGCGGTGCCGCGTTAAGCAGGAACGGCTCGGAAAACACGAAGAAGATGAATGTAAGGATCGCCGCGATGACTCCGCTACCCATGCGCGGAAAGGCGCTGCGCAGGGTTTTCTCAACCGAGAGAAACAGCCGCAGATCGAGCGCTCGCAACAGCAGAAACACGCCCACGAGAAACGCCGCGTATTTGGCCAGCAACGCCATCTCCTGATGTCGCAACACAAATGATGCACCGAACTCGAATTCCGGACCGGAAGCCGCGGTAACTGGCGCCTGACGCTGCACCAACTGTTTCACTGCGCCCTCGCCGTGGGAGAGCGCCAGCCGCAGATGCTCCGCGCCGGGTTGACCGAAAGCGATCAGGTAGCTCGCGACACCGTCAGCAGACTTGGTGAGCAACGCCGCCGCATAGATGACCGGCAGATGTTCGGGCGCAACGCGTGCCAGATGCGCGAACTGACCGACCGTGCCGAGGCCGCCCGTGGTGCGAAGCAATTCAGAGAGCTGGACCCAGTTGAGCCGCTTGCCGAGCGTGAGGACGTCGAGGTAAAAGTCTTCGAGTTCACCCATGTGACCGCTGGTGACCGCAGTTTCGGCAAGCGCACGCACTTCCCGCTGCAATCCGGCGGAAAGATGACCCGTCTGCCAGAGGTATGCGCTGAGCAGGATCACGGCATCGAGCGGCTGGCCGCCCGGGCGGCGCGCGGGCACAAAACGTTCCGTGGAGGTCACCCCGGCCGTCTTCAGCAGGGTTTGCACACCCGGCAGCCGCGAGACGGAGAGATAGCGGCGCAAATTTTCACGCGCCTGCTGCGTCACCATAAAGCTCAACACCGGCTGTGATTCACCCCCTGCCCCGGTGCGCGCCGCGAGCAGCGGCTCCAACGCCACATCCCAACCGCCCCACGGCATCATATCGGGGTGTCGCCGGGCATAGTCCTCCAAGGCGGTCGCGAGGTCGGCGGCGCCCGGGTCTTCCACCTTCCGCGCCGCCTCCAAGACCAAGGCCGCCGGACCGGGTTTGTCGAGTTGCAGCAAATCCCGGCCAAATCGTGCTGCGGTCGGTGTGTCGCGCCCGGCCTCGCGCAAGAGCGCAGGATTGAGCGATTTGACGTTCACCGGCAGTAACCACGCCAAAACCAGCAAGCCCAACCCCAGTCCCAACCACAGTTGCCACAGGGCCGAACGGTGGCCGGATGCGGGAACGGGCGAGCTCATGGGGTGATTCATAACGGATTTGGCAGAAACGCGGAAACAAATTTATTTGCCGCGTGCAGGCGGGGCAAAATACCTTGCCCCGCGTTATCCTGACCCATGGTCCTCCCGATTGTTCACTTCAACAGCTCCGTTCTGCGCAAAAAAGGCGTCAAGGTGACCGCCTTTGATGGCGCGCTCGCCCAATTGGCTGCCGATATGGTCGACACCATGCATGCCGCGCACGGTATCGGGCTCGCCGCACAGCAAATCGGTCAGGCCATTCAGCTCTGTGTGGTGGATTTGCGCGATACCGAGGCCGATTTCGCCTGGGAATACGACGGCGCCCGCCCGCCCTTGGAGCTTTTCATGCCGCTCACGATCGTAAACCCCGACATCAAGATCGTGCCGGAACCCACCACCTCCTACGAAGAAGGCTGCCTGTCCTTTCCGGAAATTCGCGGTGATGTCGTGCGTCCCGACGAAATCACCGTGAAGTTCCAAGACGTCACCGGCGTGCCACATACCCTGCGGTGCAACGGCCTGCTCGCCCGCTGCGTTCAGCACGAGTTCGACCACTTGCAAGGCATTCTCTTCATTGACCGCATGGCCAAGGACGTGCTCACCGTCATTGATGCGGATCTGAAAGCTCTCAAGAAGCAGACCCGCGACGGCGCGAAGAAGTAAGACGTGCGCGTGAAAATGAAAGCGGGCCAAACGGCCTGATCACGTCAGACTCTGCCGCCAGCATCACCTTCGATTCATCATGCCCTCCTTCCCTTCCATCGCCACCCGCAAAGGCGATGACGGCACGACCAGCCTCCTCTATGGTCAGCGCGTGTCCAAGGACAGCCCGCAGATCGAGGCGGTCGGCACGCTCGACGAACTCAACGCCGCCCTCGGCGCCGCCAAAGCTGCGCGCCCGTCCGGTTGCGACGCCGCTCCGCTCGAAGCCATCCAGCGCGACCTCATCGCGTTGATGGGCGAAGTTTCCTGCGCCGAGGCCGATGTTTCCCGTTACGCGGCGTCGAAATTTACCCGCCTCACCGAATCCGATCTTGCCCGTCTCGACGCTGCAGTCGCCGCCCTCGAAGCCCGCGGCTTGCGTTTCGACGGTTGGGCCACACCGGGCGCCAATTCCTATGCCGCCGCCTTGGAAGTCGCCCGCACCGCAGCCCGCCGTGCCGAGCGGCGCCTCGTCGCGCTCCCCGCCGCCGGCCGTCACCTGCGGCCGCTCCTCCTCCAATATGTCAACCGTGCATCGGATTTGCTCTGGCTCATGGCCCGCGAAGCGGAGAACACCTGAGCAACAAATGACACAAAACGCCCGTTTTTTCGTTTTGTCCCGCGCGCCCGTCCGCGCCTAAAAAACTATCATGCGCACTGCCGCCATCGTCCTCATCCTCCTCGCGCTCGGCTACCGCCTGCTGCCGACGGTGGATATGACGTGGGCGAATTTCCCGCCGTTTGCAGCCATCGCCTTCTGCGGCGCAGTGTATTTCCGCGACAAACGCCTTTGGCTCCTGCCCTTCGCTGGCCTTTGCCTGACCGATCTCTATATCAACTGGTTCTACGCCCGCGAATACGGCTACCACCTCGAATGGACCGGCTACATCGGCCGCGTAGTCGCCTTCGCCGCGGGCCTCGGGCTCGGCTGGTGGGTGTCCACCCGCAAGTCGTGGCTCTGGCTCCTCAACGGTTCGCTGGTGGGCGCTCTCCTCTTCTACATCATCACCAATACGCTCTCTTGGTGGAGCGACGCGTTCTATGTCAAATCCCTCGCCGGATGGTGGCAGGCGCTCACCATCGGCCACCCGGAATTTCCGCCCACGATCACTTTCTTCCGCAACACCCTCTTCGGCGACCTCATGTTCACGGGGCTTTTCGCCGGCGTGATGGAATGGCTGGCGAAGCGCAACGAGGAGCCCAGCCTCCTCGATGACGAAGAGGAAGAAACCGAAGGTGAAGAACAACCCGCCGAAGCGGAAGTGAAGGATTGAGCACGCTGCGGGGTTTCCGAGCCACGCCGAATAGCGTGCCGTGTTCGGACCTTGGTTTCGCTGGCCATGAACGCTGCGAGAATTCGTCGAGTCTCTCGACGATCGCTACCTGCTGAGTGAAGGTCCGAAACTCGTTCGACAATGTGACCAAAAATACCCGGTCCGTCGCTTGCCATTGGTTGCACACTGCATAGATGACTCCCTTCGGTCTCACCCCTGTTCTCCCCTCTTATGTCCCACCCTGCCCCGGATTCCTCCCCCGTGCTCACCCGCCGCACGGCCATCAAGCATGGCCTCGCCGGCATCGTCGCCACCGGCCTCGCCCCGCTCTTCCTGCCTTCCCGCCTGTTCGGTGCCTCCGCTCCGAGCAACCGGCTCACGGTCGGCATTGTGGGCAACGGCCTGATCGCCCGCAGCCACGTGGGCGCGCTAATCAGCCGGGACGACTGCCAGATCGTCGCCCTCTGCGATGTGTGGCGCAGCAAGGCCGAGGACATGCGCAAGCGCGTCGAGCAGGGCTACGCCGAAAACGCCGGCACCTCCTCCTTCAAGGGCTTGGACATCTACGGCACGCACGAGGAACTCGTGGCCCGGCCCGATATCGACGTCGTGTTCGCCACCACGCCCGACCACTGGCACGCCGCCGTTTCCATCGCGGCCATGCAGGCCGGCAAGGATGTCTATTGCGAAAAACCCATGACGCTCACCGTGCGCGAGGGCCGCGTCATGGTGGACGTTGCCCGGCGCACCGGTCGCGTGCTCCAAACCGGCACGCAACAGCGTTCCGAATCCGCCTTCCGCCGCGCCGCCACCATCGTGCGCAACGGCTGGCTCGGTGACATCAAGCTCATCCGCACCCGCCTCGGCCGTTTCCCCGCCGCACCGCAAAACCTCCCCGAACAACCGATCCCCGAGGATCTCAACTACGACCGCTGGCTCGGCCCCACGCCGTGGCGCCCGTTCAACGCGGAACGCATCCGCGGCGACTACAGCGGCGGCTGGCGCAACTTCCTCGAATACGGCTCCCGCAAAAATGGCGACTGGGGCGCGCACCATTTCGACATCATCCAGTGGGCCCTCGGCATGGACGATTCCGGCCCGATCGAATTCATCCCCGCAGGTTTTGAAGGCAACCCCTACCAGACACACCGCTACGCCAACGGCGTTACGGTCCAGCGCGTGGACGGCAATCAGCCCGCGATGATCGAATTCATCGGCACCAAGGGCACGGTCGGTGTCGGCCGCGACGACTATCTCGTGTGCGATCCCGTCGCCCTCGCCACGCGCCCGGTGCGCGCCGACGAACAACATCTCTACGAAAGCAACGACCACCACACCGACTTCTTCCAGTGCGTGCGCACGCGCCAGCGGCCCATCGCCGACGTCGAGGTGGGTCATCGCTCCGCCACCGTCGGGCATCTCTGCGGCATCGCCCGCCAGGTGCGCCGCCCGCTGAAATGGGACCCTGTGAAAGAGGAAATTATCGGCGATCCCGTCGCCTCGCGCCTCCTCGATCGTCCGCGCCGCGCTCCCTACGCCCTCCTCTGAACCACCGCATTCGCGTCATGACTTCCCAATCCCTCTCCTCCGTATATTCCGCGCGTGCGCTGCTGGTCGGCTCGCTCCTCATCGCCGCCGGTTGTTCCACGACTTCCGATACGCCGTCCGCAACGACGACGGCACCCGTCGCCACCGCTACGCAGACCGCAGCCGTAGGTGCGTTCGATGATGACGCCCGTCCGCTCACGGCGGCCGAAAACATCGTCATCGCCGCCGGTCTCGATCCCGCGAAACTCGCCGCGGCCCAGATCGCGCTGCTCGACATTCTGCAAAACCCCGACAGCGAGCCCGCCGCTGCGCAAGAGGCCGCCCAGTTGCTCGGCCAGGTGTTGCTGACCGGCAAGCCCGACGGCCATGCCGCCACGCTGAACGCGCTGGCGCCTATGCTCGCCGATCCGGCTCGCTCCGAGTATGCCCGGCTGGCACTCGATCGCGTGCCCGGTTCCGCCGTGGACACCCTCTACCTGCAAGCGCTGACCACCACCAACGGTCGCACCCGGCTCGGAATCCTCGACACCATCGGCACGCGCGGTATTTCCGGCGCCGTGCCGGCCCTCGCTGGCCTCGTCAACGATGCCGATCCCGCCACCGCTTCGGCCGCCGCCAGTGCGCTCGGTCGGATTGGCGGTTCCAGCGCGCTCGATGCTCTCGCACAGGCGAAGGATCAGCTTGCTCCCACCATCCTCAAGGCTCGCCTCGCCGCCGCAGCCAAGGCCGATGCTGCCACCGCAGCGCGCGTCGCCGGCGAAGTTTATCGCAACGCCTCCGCTCCGCTCGGCCAGCGTTCCATCGCGTTGCGTCAGTTGATCGCCGCCAATCCCGCCGGAGCCATCGAGGAAATCCACGCCGCGCTCACCAGCGAAGAGCCCGCCTTCCACTCTGTTGCCATCGAGTCGGTTCGCTCGCTGCCCGTGGCGGAAGCCGGTGCCAAACTCGCCGCGCGCCTCGGCTCCTATGCACCCGCCGTGCAAACCTCGCTCATCGCCGCACTCGGTCATCGCGCCGACGCCAGTGCCGTTCCCGGCCTGTTGGCGGCTCTCGATGGCGCCGATGCCAGCATCCGGCTCGCCGCGCTCGACGCCCTCGGCCGTCTGCCCGGCAACGTCAACACGGCCCGAAAGCTCGCCAGCCTCGCGACTGGCCGCGGCGACGAATCCCAAGCCGCCGGTGCCGCCCTGGCCCGTCTCAATGGCCCCGGTATCAACGACTTCATCCGCACCGGTGCCGCCACCGATGGCGACAACGCCCTGCGCGCCGTCTTCATCCAGCAGATCGCTGCGCGCAATCTCACTGACGCCATTCCCTTCCTGTTCAGCCTGCGCTCTTCGCCAGTCGAATCACTTCGCCTGGAAGCGCTCGATGCTCTGCGCCTGATTGCCGCTTCTTCGGATCAACAGGCCGTTATCGACTGGGCCGTCGGCGCCTCCGCCCGCACCGAGCAAAACCGCGCCGTGCGCGCGCTCATCACGATCATCCTGCGCGATGGTGCGATCGAGACACGCGCCGCGCCGGTCCTCGCCGCGCTCAAGGCCGGTGACGCCTCCGCCCGACAGATCCTCCTGCCCGTGCTCTCGCGCGCCACCGGTTCCGCCGCCCTCGCGGCCGCGGGCGATCTGGCCCGCAGCGCCGACGAAGCTGTCGCGTCCGCCGCCACGGCTGAACTCGCCCGCTGGCCCGATGCCTCCGCCCTGCCCGTCTTGGTGGATTTGGCGCTGGCGACCCAATCGGAAAATATCCGTGCTGCGGCCGCGCAAGGCGCCACCCGTTTTCTCGTGCAACGCACTCCCACGGTCAAAGCCAGCCGCTCGGCTCAGGTTCGCGGGCTTCTCTCGCTGTCGCTCAACTCGTCCACGCACATCGCGCTAATCAATGTGTTGGCTCTCTGCGGTGATGCGGAGGCACTCGCCACCGCACGCACTTTCGCCGCCGATGCCAATGCGGACATCGCCGCTGCGGCGCGCGATGCGGTGGAAGCCATCACTTCCAACCTCGCCGGCGCCCCGGTCATGACGGCTTCAGCCGACAGCGATGGCGCGGCGCGGATGGTTGACGGCAACGGCACCACGTTCTGGCAGGTGCCGGTCGAACTCGGCCTCTGGATTCGCGCCGATCTGCATAACAGCCGGCCCGTGCGCAAACTCACCCTCGAACACAACAATCGCGGTTGGGGCTATCCGGGACAATTCACCGTGCAGGTGAGCGACGACCCGGAAAACCCCGGTGAAGTCCTCGTCGAGGGCGAAGGCGACCGCGCCGGCAGCATAGTCAATCTGCCCGCCGGCACGCGTGGCCGCTATGTTTGGGTCCGCGTGACGAAACTGCGCGACGCCCCGATCGCCATCGCTGAGTTAGTCGTGGAATAATTCCAAGAGATTCAAGGGCGCGCTTCAAAGCACGCCCTTTTTTGTTTCTGCATGCAGGAGACCGGGACGGCGGTCACAGACCGCCGCTACAGCAGATCCGCGGCGAGCTCGGCGAGCTTGGAGCGTTCGCCCTTCGACAGCTTCACATGCGCAGCGAGGGCATGGCCCTTCATGCGGTTGTGGCAATAAACCAAGCCGTTGCTGCGCGAGTCCACGTAGGGGTTGTCGATCTGCGCCGGGTCGCCAATCAACACGAGCTTCGAACTCTCGGCGATGCGGGTAATGACCGTCTTCACCTCGTGCGGTGTGAGCTGCTGCGCCTCGTCGAGGATGAAGAAGCGGCGGGCAATCGAGCGTCCGCGGATGAAGCAGAGCGCCTCGATCTCGACGACGCCGTTCTTGATGAGCCGCTCGTAGGGCTTCATCGGCGGGAGGCCGTTACCATTGCCGCCGTGCACAGGCTGGGCGGAAGTCATCGAAGCGAGCACGTCGTTTTGCTTCTTCTTTTTCTTCGCGGTCTTCTTGCTGGCAAACTGCGGCTCCTTCTGCGGCTTCGCGGGCATGAGCACTTCGAGCGCGTCGTGGTAGGGCTGGAGCCAGGGCTTCATCTTCTCCTCGAGCGTGCCGGGGAGGAAACCGATGTCCTTGCCCATCGCCATGACCGGGCGCGAAATCGAGAGACCGTCGTAGCGCGAGTGTTCGTCGGTGGTCTGGAAGAGCGCGCAGGCGGTGGAAAGGATGGTCTTGCCGGTGCCGGCCTTGCCGAAGCAGGTGACGAGCGAGATGGAGTCGTCCATCAACGCGTCCATGAAAAACTGTTGCTCGAGATTGCGCGGACGAATCGGGATGCCGCCGGGCGCCTTGACGAAGTCCGGCAGGTTGAGCCGGCGCACGAGGTTCGCGCCGTAATAACGCGCGGGCATCGTCTTGCCCTCGGGCGTCATGAGCAGGACGTATTCGTTGAGGTAGAGTTTCTTTGCGACATCCTCGGCGAGTTCGAAGGCGCCTTCCGAGCAGAAGCGCTGCATCTCATACACGTCGAGCGCGAGCGTCTGGTAGGAATCGTCGTCGCTGACGGCCTCGGGCACCTTGTCGTTGAGATAATCCTCGGCCTCGAGGCCGACGGCGCGGGCCTTGAGCTGCACGTTGACGTCCTTGGTCACGAGGATCGTCGGCGGCGGGTAGGTTTCCTGCACGAACAGCGCCGCGGCGATGATGCGGTTGTCTTTCTTCGTGAAATCCGAGACCACCGCGCGCAGGCGCTGCATGGCGGGCGAGGACCAGTTGTTCTCGACGAGGTAGCGGTTGATGATGATGGAGAGCGTGCCGCCGTTGGCCAGCTTCACGCCCTCGTGCATGGAGCGCGAGTCAGGCAGCAGCTCCTGGAGGATGCGGTGCACGCGCCGGGCGTTGCGACCGCGCTCGGTGGACTGCTCGCCTTTTATGGCATCGAGCTCCTCGAGCACCTCGACCGGAATCGCGAGGTTGTTGTCTTCAAATTTGAAGATCGATTGGGGGTCGTGCAGCAGGACGTTCGTATCGAGAACGTAGGTCTTGGCTCTTACCTCTACGTGGCGCTGCGGCGGGAAATGAACCGAGCTGGTGGTGTTTTCCATCGAGTGGATAACTTGTGAATTATCAATGTATCCACTTGTCCAATTTGTAAATGCAGTAATTGCAAAATTGTGAAAACTTCTGCTGCCGCTTGTCCGGCATTAGCGAGGCGCAGATGATTTCCGAGGTTTCGGCGGTGGTCCCCACAGGCGGATAATATGCTCGGCAAGGTTAAGAAAACTCACCCGTGGCCCGCTCTCCATGCGGAGCTCGCGCAGCGCCGGCACATGCGCGCTCCGCTCCGCCACGTAAGCCCACAAATCGCGTTCCAATCCGCGGGCCAGCTCCGGAGCCGCCCCGGCACGCGTCAACTCGACAACCTTCGAGTGCCAGTGGCGGCGTTCGTCGGGCGTGCGTTCCCAATAATCGAAGACGGTTTGTTCGTAGCGGTTTAGACTCATCAGGCGGTTAAGGGCGGCATTGCTTTTGAACTAACTCCTGCTAGGCGTGTCAAAGCACACAACCAACCTCCCCTATGTGGCAAAAGCTAAAAGAACAACTTCCTGCGATCATTCTTACTGCGGTGCTCATCATCGGCGCCGCTTTCTGGTTTAATCAAAAAACTGTTCAAGATCTCACCGCCAAACAGCAGGCTGAAATCGCCTCGCTCCGCGAACAGACCAACGCCGAGATGCGCGCCTCTGCCGAGGAGACCCGCCGCCACATCGAGTCCGTCAACCAACTCCTCAAGGATGCCATCTCCAAACGTGCCGCCGACGTCTTCATGACCGAGGAGGAAGTGGCCAAGCTCAACGCCGAGAAGGTTGACGCCCTCGCCACCGCCATCGCCAAGAAGGTCCAGCCTTACAACCCGCTGCCGAAATCTCCCGAGGAGGCCGAGCAGCTCCAGAACGAGCAGGTGGACAAGGTTTCCAGCCGCATGGCCGAGAAGATTTCGCCGATCCTCGCCGAGATGGCCAACGACCAGAACCTCACCCGCGAGTCCATCCAAGCCTACAGCCAGCGTATTTCCGACCAGATCAGCGGCGTGCTGACCTCCGAGATGTCGCGCAACCAGGAGCTCAACACCCAATTGCTCGCTTCGCAGGCCGTCGCCCAGGATTCCATGAAGCTCGCCCACGAGATCACCGCCCTCTACCTCAGCAGCTTCAAGGACCAGGGCCTCGTCACCCGCATCCTCTCCCTGCCGGCCAACGTCGTGCGTGACGCCGCCAACATGAGCATCGTCAACAGCACCGAACGCAAAAAGATGGAGGAACGTCTCGTCTCCGAAATGAACGCGCTCGACAAACGTTTGGTCGAGATTCAGGCGAACGCGCCCCGTAAGTAAGCATCGCCCCCCGAGCTTTCGAAACCGCGCCCACCCGGCGCGGTTTTTGTTTTGATGCCTTTCGTATTTTCCGTGGGCATTTCCTCCTTCGCATGACCCCGCTGCGCCTCGACCCTCCCACCGCCCGTCGTTTCATGCGCCGCGCCCTGCTCCTCGACACGCCCGCAGCCAGCGTCGCCACTGCCCTCGCCCACCACGGCTACATCCAGATCGACCCGATCAACGTCTGCGGACGCATGCACGACCTCATCCTGCGCAACCGCGTCACCAGCTACATGGAGGGCGACCTCATGCGCCACCTGCACGGCGACCTCCCATCCAAATCCCCTCTATCAAGAGGGGTGCCCGCAGGGCGGAGTATGTTGCCCGCGTCAGCCCGCACGGCTTTCGAGCATCACATTCCTTCCACGGGCATCCTGGTCGCTTTTACCAATGATGCCTGGCCGCATCTCCTTTCCGAAATGCGCCAGCGCACGCGCCGCCACGGAGCATGGTCCGGACGCCTCACACCCAAACAGAAACAACTCGCCCCGCGTCTCCTCGCCGAAATCGCTGCCCGCGGTCCGCTCAGCTCCGAAGACTTTGAAAATAGCGGCCGGGCACGCTCCGTCTGGGGCGCGGCCACCGCCGCCAAGGCCACGCTGCAAAAGCTCTTCTTCCACGGCGAACTCCTCATCGCACATCGCGGTGAGGGTAACCGCCGTTTCTACGATCTGCCAGAGCGCGTTCTTCCCTCGGGAATTCTTCACCGCCCACAACCTTCCGTTGAAGAGACCGCGCGCTGGGAAGCCCTGCTCAAGCTGCGCCAACGCCGTCTCACCACGCTCAAGCGCACCGAACTTCCCCACGTCGCCGATCTCGTCCAACCGATCACCGTCGAAAACTGCCCGCCTCTTTTCTGCCTCAAGTCCGACGTTCCCTTGCTCGACGAGATCGCCAATCAAAAATCCAAAATTGAGAATCCCCCGCCCCTGCTGCTGGCCCCGCTCGATCCGCTCATCTACAATCGCCTCGTCACCTCCGCGCTCTGGCAGTTCGACTACACGTGGGAAGTTTACACGCCGCCCGCAAAACGGAAACGCGGCTACTACGCCCTTCCGGTGCTCGCCGGCACCGCGCTCGTCGGCCACGTGGACCCCAAGGCCGATCGCGAAGCCCGCCGCCTGCGCGTGATGCGCCGCTCCCTCCGGCGCGGCCACTCAGTCGCCGAAGCCGTGCGCACCCTCGCCCGCTGGCTCGGCCTTCGCTGAAAAATGAAGGGGCGAGCCTTGTGCGCCCGCCGGTCTCCGACCGGCCACCTTTCGCGACCCGATTTCAGGCGATTTTCGCTTTCCCCTCTTGCGGACTTGCCCGACACAAATCCCGCGGGCCAAACTGACCGTTTTCGTGGACGATCTCCTTCTCACGCTTAAGACTACCTTCGGTTATAACGCCTTCCGCCCTCTCCAGCGAGAGATCATCGAGGCGTCCCTGGACGGCCGCGACGTATTCGCCCTCCTGCCCACCGGCGGCGGCAAGTCGCTATGCTTCCAGATCCCGGCCCTCCAACGCACCGGACTGACTGTCGTCGTCTCGCCGCTCATTGCACTGATGAAGGACCAGGTGGACCAACTCCAGGCCGCCGGTGTGGCCGCCACTTTCCTCAATTCCACGCTCGATGCCGACACCGCCCGCTCGCGCCTCGCCGGCCTCCACCGCGGCGAGTTCCGGCTCCTCTATGTCGCGCCCGAGCGCCTCATGCTCGACAACTGGCAGGAAAATCTCACCACCTGGAACGTCACCGCCCTCGCCATCGACGAGGCCCACTGCGTCTCCGAGTGGGGCCACGACTTCCGCCCCGAATACCGGCAGATCGCCCGCCTGCGCAAACTCCTGCCCGATGTGCCGGTGATGGCCCTCACTGCCACGGCCACCGAACGCGTGCGCGCCGACATCATCAAGCATCTCCAGCTCCGCGAAGCTGAAGTCTTTGTCGCCTCCTTCAACCGGCCCAACCTCACCTACCGCGTCCTCGCCAAGGACCAGCCGCTGAAGCAGATCATTGATTTCGTCCGCAAGCGCGAGGACGAGAGCGGCATCATCTACTGCGCCACGCGCGCCGCCGCCGAACGCACCGCCGAGTCGCTCGCCGGCCGCGGCTTCTCCGCCCGCGCCTACCACGCCGGTCTCGATGCCGATGAACGCGGCCGCAACCAGGAGCGTTTCCTCCGCGACGAGACCAAGATCATCTGCGCGACCATCGCCTTCGGCATGGGCATCAACAAGCCCAACGTCCGCTGGGTCATCCACCACGACCTGCCCAAGAACATCGAGGGCTACTACCAGGAAACCGGCCGCGCCGGACGCGATGGCCTGCCCGCCGACTGCCTGCTTCTCTTCAGCGGTGGCGACGCAGCCAAGCAGACGCACTTCATCGAGGAAATCACCGACGACCACGAGAAACAGGTCGCCCGCGCCCAGCTCCGCCAGATCCTCCACTACGCCGAGAGCGCCGGCTGCCGCCGCCGCGAACTGCTCGAATACTTCGGCGAAGGCTTCGCCACCGACAATTGCGCCGCCTGCGACAACTGCCTCGAACCGCGCGAGACCTACGACGGCACCATCGTCGCGCAGAAATTCCTCTCCTGCATCTACCGCATCCGCCAGACCGGCCGCTTCGGCGTCGGCCTGAACCACATCGTTGAGGTGCTCACCGGCGCTGACACCGAGAAAATCCAACGCTGGGGCCATCACCAGCTTTCCACCTACGGTATCGGCAAGGAACTCGCTCGCCCCGCCTGGGCCGCCGTCGGCC
The DNA here is from genome assembly GCA_044507675.1 of Opitutales bacterium. Taxonomy (GTDB): domain Bacteria; phylum Verrucomicrobiota; class Verrucomicrobiia; order Opitutales; family Opitutaceae; genus Lacunisphaera. Next base: position 97,734 of record JBIQJF010000003.1, read on the forward strand.
GAGAACTCATTCGCCTCGGCCTTGTGGCGCAGGCCGATGGCGAATTCCCCATCCTCGAACTCACCGAGACCGGCCTGAACCTTCTCCGCACCCGCGCGACCGTCACGCTCACGAAACCCCTCGCCCTGCCCAAGGCGAAACGCGTTACCCGCCGCGAGGGCGAGATCGAGTGCGACGAGATCCTCTTCGCCCGCCTGCGCGAACTGCGCAAACAGCTCGCCGACGAGCGCGGCGTCCCCGCCTACATCGTCTTCGGCGACACCACGCTCCGCGAACTTGCCCGCCGCTACCCGACGCGACTCGGCCAGCTCGAAGGCATCACCGGCATCGGCGAGAAGAAGCTCGCTGAGTTCGGCGAGACTTTTACCGCCGCCATCGCCGACTTCCTGAAAACGAATCCGAAAATAGAATTCGCCAATTGAATGGGGAGGGTCGTCGCTTGCGACGACCTCCTGTGTGAGGTCGGCCAAAGGGCCGACCCTACATGACCACTTACTTGCTTCGCATACTTCTCTGTTTGATCATTCACCGAATGCCCTTCCCCGCCGCCTTGCCTGAAAACGCCAACCTCGCCTTCCTCGGCGAGACGGCGTGGCCGCCGGCGCAGCTCACGGATCGCGACGCGCGAAAACTCCTCGAAGCCGAGAATGCCTGCGGCCGGCCCAACATTGATGTGCTGCGTGGCCGTCTGGCCGTCAGGGACGGCGAGCCGGTGGAGTCATGCCAGCTCGATTTCCCAGAGCATTTCACCGCCCAGGAAGCCGCGCTTTACGAGCAACCCTTCGCGCTCCTGCACAAGCGCGCGAACACTTGGCTCAATCCCCACGCCAATCCCGCGTTGCGCCGCGCCCTCGCACGCGTCTCGCGCTGGCTCGCCCTCCCCGTCGATGCCGCCGCGCCCGATTGGCGTTGGATCGAGGAAGAGCTGCTGCCCGACGCGTCGCTGCTGGTTGTCGCGCGCGACGACGATTTCACGCACGGCGTGCTTTCGTCGCAGACCTTCAGCCTCTGGTGGCGACAGTTTCGCTCGCAACCCGTGCTCGCGGTCGAATCATTCCCCTTCCCCTGGCCCCCCGCCACACCGCTCTCCGGTCTCAGCAAAACGCAGGAGGAGCAACGCCACGCCATTGTCCGCACCATCCGCGCCGGCGATGCTGATGCGCTCAACACCGCCGTTCTCACTGCCTACGGCTGGCCGGCGGATCTCGACGACGCTCCTTTGCTCGAAAAACTGGTCGCGTTGAATCGCGACCGCGGAGCGATCAGCACGCGCTGAGCTGTGCTTTGGAAGTTCTGGAGACACGGTTCGCAGGGACGCGAACCCTCCAAAGAAAAAAGGCCTCAAAACACACCCCGCCCTGCGGGCACCCCTCTTGATAGAGGGGATGCATCCAACGGATGTCTTGATCCCCTCAATCAAGAGGGGTGGCGCGCAACGCCGGGGTGTGTAAGGAGATGCGCCTCAGAATCGCCACTCCACCCCCGCAAATGCGCCGAGGCCGAGTTGGGGATAGCCGTGCACTTGTTCGTAAGCTTCGTCGAACAGGTTCTCGATGCGGGCCTTGAACGTAAGGCGATCATTGACCTGCCACGCTCCATAAATCCGCACGACGGCGTAGTCCTCGCCTTCAATGTTGGCAAAGGTCTCCGCATGCACATCCACGCGATCGTTCACGAAGGCCACACCCGCGCCGGCGCTGAAGCCGCCGCCGAAATCGTGCCAGAGATCAAGCGATCCGCTGTGCTTCGGCCGCCGCAGTAAGCGCGTGCCAGCCGTGAGGTCGTCAGCTTCGAGATACGAATAGGCCACGCGTGCCTCAATTGCACCGGGCAGCGAAAACTTGCCCGACACCTGCAGACCTTGCGTGCGGGCACGACCGACGTTCTTCACCGTGCTCGGCGAGGCCGCGAAATCGAACGCGATGAGATTCGTGATGCGCGTGTCGAACCAGGTGACGCTCAGCATGCCCTTCTTGTCGACGAGGAACCAATCCACGCCCGCGTCCCAGCCCTTGGCCTTTTCGGGATCGAGATCGGGATTGCCTACATAGAACGCGCTCTGGCCGTAGAGATCGAGAAAGCTCGGCGAGCGGAACGCCGTGCCGTAACTCGCGCGCAGTTTCCAGCGTGAATCCGCCGACAACCACGCCGCCGTCGCCCGACCGGTCGTGGCGCGACCGTAGGTGTCGTGGTCGTCGCTGCGCAGCCCGGCGGTGAGAAACACGCGCTCGACCGGGGTCCACTCGTCCTGCACGAAAAGCGCCAGAAGCTGCTGGCTCTCGTTGATGTCGCCGAAGCCCGTGTTGCGCGTGTGGTTCGCCTCGGCGGTGAGGCCGCCCGTCAGCCGGTGCTGCTCGCTGGCGGTCCAAGTCGTCTGCCAATCGAGCACGGCGCGACGGTTCTTCACCAGCGTCGTCGAAGTGCCATCGAACGATTCGTAACGACGATGCTGTCCGCCCAACACGGCTTTGCTCACAATTTCAGGCGACGGCGCGAACTCGGCAAAGACGGTCGCGAGCTGATTGCTCTCGCGTTCCTCGTTATCGGGGTCGTTCGCACCCCAGCCGATCACGGCACCGGGCGAACCATAAACACCGACGAAACCGCGCCACGTCGCGCCAACATTCACCTTGGCCGACAAACGCCGGTCCACCCGCAGCGCGTAGGTCGTGCTGTCGAATTCATTGTTCGGACGCTCATTGTCGGTGTGGCCGCCGTTGATAGAAAACGTGTAGCCGCCGCGATCGTCGCCCGCCTGCACGCTGGCCGCGCCCTGAATCGTGCCGAAGGAACCCGCTTCGAGCGTAAAGCTGCCGCGCGTCGGCCCCGTGCCGCGCTGGCCGCGGATCGCGATCACGCCGCCAACCGCCTCGCCGCCGTAGAGCGTGCTCTGCGGACCGTGCGACACCTCGAGATTGTCGCAGGCACCGAGACAGGCACCGCCGAGCACGACTTGATAATCTGTGTTCGGATCGTTGGCACGGATGCCATCCACGAGAAACAGCGTCTGGTTGGAATTCGATCCGCGCAGGAACAGTGAGGTGATGGCGCCGGGCGCGCCCGACGCGGCGGTCGGCGTGCCGGGGATGCCGGCAAGCACGGAGTTGAGTCCCGTGAGCTGCATGCGCGCCAGGTCGGCGGCGCTGATCGTGTCCACGGCCGTGCCGGTGGTCGTCAGCGCGGCGGGCGTGCGCGTGGCGGTGTGAACGTAGTCCGGGAGGACATAGGTTTCGGGAGCCGGTGCGCCCGCGGAAGACTGTGCGGACAAATGAATGGCCGATGCCAAGGCCGCGGCGAAAAGAAGGCGTCGCAACGACGCCCGGTGGGAGGAGGTTTGCATGATCTGCTATTCCTAACGGCAAGAGCAGACCGTGCGCTGTAGGAGCGGGTTTATCCCGCGATGAATCGGGGCAAAGCCCCTCCGACAACAAAACACGTTTCCACTCTCACGCTTCATTGAGTGCGATGAAGATTTGTCGCCGGTGCGCGCACACGCGCCGACGCGGTGAGTTCCCGCAGACAGATGTTCGGACTCCGCACTCTGACGCGCGACGCGCGCAAAACGCCAAACTCCAATTTTCAAACGCCAAACATTCAGTGCGGCGAAGCCGCGCCAACCGTTTGGAGTTTGGCCTTTGGACCTTTGGGATTTGCACGCTTGGCGTGTCGCCTCCTCCCCGCCTTCGCCGGTTGCCCGACTGGCTGTGTTCCCGCCCTGAAGCGGAATGGGGATTTGTGATGCGTTACCGCAGCGCTACTGTGGCCGAATTGCACGGCCTTCCCTGTTACTGCCGGATTAAATGGAAAGAACCTCAGGAACACGCCGAGAAAACCGCGCCGCCTGCCCCGTCCGCAAGCCCCAACCCTGTGCATCCGTTGACTATGACTTGGCGTGGATGGCGCGGACGGGCACGCCACAATCCCACCTGTAGGGTCGGTGCTTGCGCCGACCTGGTGCACGAGGTCGCCGCAAGCAGCGACCCTACAACCAATAATTCCTTCCCGATCGCCCCGCCCCACCACCCTCGTTAGACCAATACAAAGCTTGCATCATATCATTAAATACGGATATGTAGATTTTTATAAAAATTATGTCCGCCCACGCCCACATCCCCACTCCCGCTGAAGCCGCTCTCCGCCAGACGCTTAAGGAGCGCATTGTCGTCATTGACGGCGCGATGGGAACGACCATCCGGGGCTACGGAATCACCGAGGAACAAGCCCGCGGCGAGCGCTTCAAGGACGCCCCAAAGGACCTGAAAAACAACGGCGACATCTACTCGCTCACCTGCGGTCCGACCATTGAGGACATCCATCGCCGCTTTCTCGAAGCCGGCGCCGACATCATCGAGACCAACACCTTTTCCGCCACCGCGATCGGCCAGAGCGAGTTCTTTCTCGAGGATCCGCGCGAACGTGGCGGTCGCAAGGACCCGGCGTTCTACCAAACGGTCATCGAAAACAAATTCCTGCAGGAGCTCGCCCACGACATCAATTTCACCTCCGCGCGCCAGTGCCGCGCCTGGGCCGACCGCCTCGCCAACGCCACCGGTCGCCGCCGCTACGTCGCCGGCGCCATCGGGCCGCTCACCGTCTCGCTTTCCAACTCGCCCGACGCCGACGATGCCGGTTTCCGCGTCGTCACCTTCGACCAGGTGAAGGCCGACTACCGCCGCCAGGTGCGCTCGCTCATCGCCGGCGGCGTGGACCTGCTGCTCGTCGAAACGATCTTCGACTCCCTCAACGCCAAGGCCGCCCTCGTCGCCATCGAGGAGGTGTTCGCCGAGGACAAACTACGCCTCCCCGTCATGATCTCGGCGGCCGTCGGCCGCGGCGGCGAGACGATGATCTCCGCGCAAACCGTCGGCGCCTTCTGGAACGCCGTGAGCCACGTGCAACCGTTCTCCGTCGGTCTCAACTGCTCGATCGGCCCCGACCTCATGCGGCCGTTCCTCGCAGAGCTGAGTGCCAAGGCCGACACCTTCACCTCGTGCTACCCCAACGCCGGCCTGCCGAATCCGCTTACGCCGACGGGCTTCGATCTCAATCCGGCCGACATGGGTCGTTACATGGACGAATTCACGAGCGCCGGCCTCGCCAACATCGTCGGTGGCTGCTGCGGCAACACGCCCGAACACATCGCCGCCATCGCGCAAGCCGTCGCGCCGAAGCCCGCGCGCACGCTGACCATCATCCGCCCTGACTTGGCCGTGGAGGGCTCAGCTCCCGCTGGGCCGTCAAATGCCCCCGCGCCGGAAGTAACAAGTAACAAGTCCCAAGTATCAGGCACTGATTCCTCGCACCTCGCACCTCGCTACCCACTACCCGCTACTTCCCCCCTTCCCCTCCGCCTCTCCGGTTCCCTGCCCTTCACGCAGCAGCTCGGCGCGTTCCTGATGATCGGCGAACGCACCAACGTCGCCGGCTCGCCCAAGTTTGCCAAGCTCATCAAGGAGGGCAAATACGAGGAGGCCGTCGCCATCGCCCGCCAGCAGGTCGAAAACGGCGCCAACGTCATCGACGTGTGCATGGACGAGGGCCTCATCGACGGCGTCCCGGCCATGACACGTTTCCTGCACCTTCTCGCGAGCGAGCCCGAGGTCGCCAAAGTTCCGATCATGGTGGACTCGTCCAAGTGGGATGTCATCGAGGCCGGCCTGAAATGTCTTCAGGGCAAGGGCATCGTGAATTCCATTTCGCTCAAGGAGGGCGAAGCGAAGTTCCTCGAGCAGGCGCGCGTCATCCGTCGCTACGGCGCCGCCGTCGTCGTCATGGCCTTCGACGAGCAAGGCCAGGCCGCCACCTACGAGGACAAGATCCGCATCGCGGAACGCGCCTACCGCCTCCTCGTCGACGAGGCCGGCTTCCCGCCCGAGGACATCATTTTCGATCCCAACATCCTCACCGTCGGCACCGGCATCGAGGAACACGCGAACTACGCCGTGGATTTCTTCCGCGCGACGAAGTGGATCAAACAGAATCTCCCGCACGCCAAGGTCAGCGGCGGCGTCTCCAACGTCTCCTTCGCCTTCCGCGGCAACAATCCCGTGCGCGAAGCCATGCACGCGGCCTTCCTCTACCACGCCATCCGCGAGGGCATGGACATGGGCATCGTCAACCCCGGCATGCTGGAAGTTTACGAAGAGGTGCAACCTGAGCTGCTGACGCTCGTGGAGGATGTGCTTTTGAACCGGCGGGCCGACGCGACGGAGCGTCTGGTCGAATTCGGCGAGAAGCTGAAAACCGCCGGTGGCGGCAAAACTCAAACGCCAGACGCCAAATCCCAAACAAATGTGGAATGGCGCAATGGCACCGTCGAGGAGCGACTCTCCCACGCCCTCGTCAAAGGAATCGACACCTTCATCGACACCGACACCGAGGAGGCGCGTCAGAAATATGGCAAACCGCTCCTCATCATCGAAGGCCCGCTCATGGATGGCATGCGCGTCGTCGGCGACCTCTTCGGCGCGGGCAAGATGTTCCTCCCGCAGGTCGTCAAATCCGCCCGCGTGATGAAAAAAGCCGTCGCCTACCTGCAACCGTTCATGGAGGCGGAGAAGCTCAAAGCGATAAGCGATAAGCGAAAAGCGGCGGAGTCCCAAGGCATCGAGCTTACAGCTGATAGCTTACAGCTTACAGCTTCACCGTCGCAGGGACGCGTCGTCCTCGCGACAGTGAAGGGTGACGTCCACGACATCGGCAAGAACATCGTCGGTGTCGTCCTCGCCTGCAATAACTACGAAGTCGTCGACCTCGGCGTCATGGTGTCGTTCGAGAAGATCTACGCTGCCGCGCAGGAGAAGGGCGCCGACATCATCGGCCTCTCCGGCCTCATCACGCCCTCGCTCGACGAGATGGTCCACAACGCGAAGGAAATGCAGCGCCTCGGTTCCAAGCTCCCTCTGCTCATCGGCGGCGCCACGACCTCCGCCGCCCACACCGCCGTGAAGATCGCCCCGCACTACGACCAGCCCGTCGTCCACGTGCTCGACGCCTCGCGCGTCATCGGCGTCGTCTCCCAACTTCTCAATCCTGCCAGCAAACCCAAGTTCGTCGCCGAGCTGAAGGCGAAGCAGGAAAAACAACGCGCCGACTTCGCCGACCGCCAAGGCGCGCGCAAGCTCTTGCCACTGCAGGAAGCCCGCACCCGCCGCCAGGCTTTCGATTGGTCGCAGGTTGATATTCCCGTTCCTGAGTTTTTGGGCACGCGAGTATTCAGCACGGCGACGACGCCGGAAGTAACAAGTAACAAGTCTCAAGTAACAGGTTCTCCGAACTCCGGCAGCTCCTTGATACTCGATACCTGTCACCTGGAACTTTCCGCGATAGCGGAATATATCGACTGGGGTCCTTTCTTTTCCGCTTGGGAACTCCACGGCCGTTTCCCCGACATCCTCACCGATGCCGTCGTCGGCGCCGAGGCGTCGAAACTCTACGCCGACGCCCAAGCCATGCTGCAGCGCATCATCGCCGAGAAGCGTTACACCGCCAAAGCCGTCATCGGTTTCTGGCCGGCGAATGCCGTCGGCGATTCCGTCGAAGTTTACGCCGACGAATCCCGTTCGCGTGTCCTCAAGACCTTTCACTTCCTCCGCCAGCAAAACGAGAAACCCGCCAACCAGCACAACCACTGTCTCGCCGACTTCATCGCACCGAAGGACAGCGGACGTCTCGACTACCTCGGCGGCTTCGCCGTCACCGCTGGCCATGGCGTCGAGGAGTTCGCCAAGGAATTCGAGGCGAAGCACGACGACTACAATGCGATCATGGCCAAGGCCCTCGGCGACCGCCTCGCCGAAGCCCTCGCCGAATTGATGCATAAGAAGGCCCGCGACTTCTCCGGCTACGGCAAGACCGAGAACCTTGAGATGAAGGACATCATTCGCGAAAAATACCGCGGCGTCCGTCCCGCGCCCGGCTACCCGGCGTGCCCCGATCACACCGAGAAACCGGCTCTCTTCGAACTCCTCAACGCCACCGCGCTGACCGGCATCGAGCTCACCGAGTCCTGCGCCATGCATCCGCCGAGCAGCGTCAGCGGCCACTACTTCAATCACCCCGATTCGAAATACTTCGCCGTCGGCAAAATCTCAAAGGATCAAATCGAAGACTACGCCGCCCGCAAAGGCATCCCCGTCGCTGAATCCGAGAAGTGGCTGGCCCCTTATCTGGACTATTGAGTCCTTGTGCTCACCACAAAGACACAGCGGCACCAAGATCCGAGCCTTTGTGACTTCGTGCCTTTGTGGTCAATACAACGCGCCGATCCCCCTTCGTTCGTTTGACGCCAATTGACAGCCATGCATCGGCGCGACTTCATCCGAGCCGCATGACTTTGACGCTTCGCCCCCTCGTCCGCCTCACTGCCTCATTGCTGCTCGCGCTCCCGGTCATCTCGCCGGCATCAACCCCGCCCCAACCCCGCCAGGTCGATCTCGGGGTTTACGTTCTCGATATTGTCGAGATCGACGAACCTGCCGGCCAGTTTGCCATCCAACTTCTCCTCGGCGCCTATTGGCAGGATCCCGCGGTCGCCTTCGAAGGAACCGAACCCCGCGTATGGCGGGAGGACGTCGCGCTCGCCGAAGCCAACGCCATGTGGCGTCCCATGGTGGAGTTCAACCGCACCACCGCGCCGGCCGAAATCGAGCACACCCTCCTGCGCATCCATCCGGATGGTCGCGTCGAGTTTGAACGTCAGATGAATGTGCGGCTGGCCACCGAACTCGATCTCCGTCGCCTGCCCTTCGACACCCAGCGACTGATCCTGGAATTGGAATCCTTCCAGTATCAGTCCCACGAGGTAACCTTCCGGCTCGCCCCCGAAAATCTGCGGATCGCGAACCGCATTTCCCTTCCGCAATGGCGCCCCGGTAAACTGACCGCCGAGGTCGCGCCGCGCTTTCTCGAGATCTACGACGAAACCTACAGCTGCGCCACCGTGACGATCGAGGTCACCCGCCGTTTTCAATTCTACATCTGGCAGATGATCGTGCCGCTGTGCATTCTCATCGGCATGGCCTTCGCGGTCTTTTTCCTGTCGCCCACCGACCTGGCCGACCGCATGAACGTGATCATCGCGAGTTTGCTGACCGTCGTTGCCCTCAGTTTTTCCCTCCACACCGATCTGCCCAAGATCCCCTACCTCACCATCATCGACTGGCTGTTCTTTCTCGCCTACCTCTTCCTCGGACTGGCCATGGCCGGCATGGTGTGGATCCGCAAACTTCACGATCGCGACCCCGCTCGTGCCGAGCGCTACGACCGCTGGCTGCGCTGGGCTTATCCCGTTTCCTACCTTCTCTCCGCCGGCATCGTGATCACCTTCGCCATCACCCGAAGCTAAAACCGTTCAAGCAAACGGCTCCCTACCTCGACTACGAATTCTCATCGTAATTTCGGCATCGAAGAGTCGGGTTGCTCTAAGCCGGGCTCGACGCATCCACCTGATTCTGCATCGTTCCGCACACGGGCCGATATTCTATGAAGAAGAATCGTGCTCCGAAGAAAGCCCCCGCTGTCTCGATTGATGGCGTCATCCACACCGTCCGCGGCGAACGCGTCATCCTCGATGCCGATCTGGCCAAAATCTATGGCATTGAGACCCGCGTCCTCAACCAAGCCGTCCGTCGCAATCGAGACAAATTCCCGCCGGACTTTTTGCTGGAACTAAACCACACTGAAGAAAGAGATGGGCTTTCACACCACGATGCCCAAATCGACCAAGCGCTGAACCATCCGCGCTGCTCTGTGTCATCAGCGGCTTAAAAACAGCCCCGGCCTTCCCTCCGTGGCTGCTTCGCGGGAATCTCCCTACACTTTCAGCCGACAGCGAAAGCCGCGGCCACTGTAGTAGGAATCGGCGCCGTTGTGATAGATGAACACCCGGCCGAAACGCCGGTCGCCAAAGATCGCACCACCGAGCTTCCGGATCTCGGGCGGGGTCGCCAGCCAGCTCGAAGTCTTCGTGTCGAACTCGCCCAATCGCTGCAGCGCGAAATACTCCTCCTCCGTCAACAGCTCCGCACCCATCGCCTCGGCCATTTCGGTAACGCAGCCCTTGGGCGGAAATTTCTTCCGTCCGTCCAGCGCCTCGCGATCGTAGCACAGGCTCTGGCGTCCAATCGGACTCTGCGGCGCACAGTCGGTGAAAATGAATTCGCCCGTCTTCGCGTCCTGTCCGGTCACATCGGGCTCGCCGCCGGTGCTTTCCATCGCCGCGAGCGATTTCAGCTTCGCGGGTTTTGCGTCCAGCCGGGCTTGCACTTTGGCCCACGCGATGCCCGCGTGACGGTCCGGGTTTTTCTCGAATCGATCCTGCAATGTCGCGAGCAAGGTCGCACCGTCCTTCGCCGACAGTTCCTTCGCACCCTTCGTGGTCTTGGCGCTTTTCATGGTTACCAGCTTTGCCCGGTTCGGGCCGAAGGCCAGACTGAAGGGCCGCGCGGGACGTTAGCCTTTCGGCCCAGAAACAAGGATGCGTCCTTGCGGGAACGCGGGCATACACTAGATTGCACGTCCTTATGAGCTCCCCCACTCCACGACAGACCAGCGGCCAGGGCCGCCTTTACGACAGCATCGTTGAAACCATCGGCAACACGCCCTGTATCCGCATCAACCACCTCGCCCCGAAACACGTCACCGTCTATGTGAAGGCCGAGTTCTTCAACCCGGCGGCGTCGGTCAAGGATCGCCTTGCCATCAGCATCATCGAGGAGGCCGAGCGCAGCGGCGCGCTCAAGCCCGGCCAGACCGTGGTCGAAGCCACCAGCGGCAACACCGGCATCGGTCTCGCAATGGTCTGCGCGGCCAAGGGCTACCCGCTCGTGGTCACGATGGCCGACAGCTTTTCCATCGAGCGCCGCAAACTCATGCGTTTCCTCGGCGCCAAGGTCGTGCTCACCCCGCGCGCCGCCAAGGGCTACGGCATGTATGCCAAGGCCAAGGAGCTGGCCGAGAAAAACGGCTGGTTCTTCGCGCGTCAGTTCGAGACCGCGGCCAACGCCACCATCCACGAAAACACCACCGCGCGTGAAATCCTCGCCGACTTCAAGGGCAAGCGCCTCGACTACTTCGTGACCGGCTACGGCACCGGCGGCACGTTCACCGGCGTGGGCCGCGTGCTGCGCAAGGAAATGCCGCAGACGAAAATCGTCCTTTGCGAACCGGCCAGCGCCGCTCTCGTGGCCAGCGGGGTCGCGCAACCGCGGGCCTCCGACAACGGTCCGTCCGCCGGCCACACCGCCTGGGCAGCGCACCCCGTGCAAGGCTGGACGCCCGACTTCATTCCTTACGTGTTGCAGGAAGGCCTCGACAAGAAATTCTACGACGAACTGATCTCCATCCCCGGCCCGGCGGGGATCGAGTGGTCGCGCAAGCTCGCGCAGAAGGAAGGCATTTTCACCGGCATCTCCGCCGGCGCCACGTTCGCTGTCGCGATGCAGATCGCCGAGAAAGCGCCGGAGGGTTCCGTCATCCTCGCCATGCTGCCCGACACCGGCGAACGCTACATGACCACGCCGCTCTTCGAAGGTATCCCCGAAGGCATGAGCGCCGACGAGGATGCGCTCTCGAAATCCACGCCTGGCTTCCAGATGCCGCCGCCCGCAGCGTGATGCAGAATGCGTCCGGCTTGCCCGGGCGTTTCCGCTCATAAATTGCGAAACAAACAGAGCGCACCAATCCGGTGCGCTCTTTGCTTGGGCACGTCCCTGCGGACTGCTGCGGAATGCGGTGGCGTGTCATCTGCGGACGGATTTTGTTCCGGATTTTCTGCGGATAAATTTCAGAAGGAAAGGCAACCCGCCCCATCTGCGCTGGTCGGAGGAAATGTAGGCCCCCATCCCCACGCTGATGACGGCCATGCAGCAGGCCAGACACGCCTGCGCCCTCAACCCAAGGAGAAATGCCATGTTACGCTGGGCTTTCATTTTCTTCCTCATCGCCATAGTCGCCGCATTGCTCGGCTTCACCGGTATCGCGGGAATCGCCGCCGATGCCGCGCGCATCATCTGCGTGATTTTCATCGGCCTGCTCCTGATCGCATTGATTGGGCAGGCGCTCGGCGGCCGTCCACCGCCCGCTTCCTAGCCGCGCAATCCGCAGCCTGTCACCGCATCACTTTCACTCACCCCCTTATGAACCCGAAAAAATACCACCCGCTCACGATCACCCTGCTCACCGCCGGCCTCGCGCTCTTCACCCTTGCCGGTTGCTCAAAAAACGACCGCGATAAAATCGCCGCGGACACCAAGGAGGCCTATCGCGACACCAAGGCCGCCGTCGCCGAAGGCTGGAACGACCTCAAATCGTTCACGTTCGAAAAACGCGACGCCTTTACCGCCCAAATGAAGGCACAGCAGTCCCGCCTGGAAGCCGAAGTCAGCAAACTCCGGGCCGAGTATTCCGAAGCGCGGGCCAGCGCGAGCCGGAAGGCCGCGATGGAGGAGCTCAAGAACTCCGAAGCCGACTACAAGGCGAAGCTCTCCGCGTTGGGCAATGCGAGCTCCGCCACCTGGGACGCTGCGCGCGACGACGTCGTTGCAGCTTGGGACCGGTTGCAAGCAGCCTATGCCAAAGCCCGCGCTGATTGATAATCAGACACACCCCGTTGCTTCGCGCCACCCCTCTTGATATGCAATGGGATGTGGGTCAGCGCGCTTGCGCGCGCGCTCTGGCGATGCGCCCGCAAGCGGGCTGCCCACAGAATCACCATCCAGACCCACGCTGAGGAAATCCCTTCTATCAAGAGGGGCGCCCGCCAGGGCGGGGTGTGTGCTCCCCCGATCTAAACGGCGAAACCTCCACTGGTTTTCCCGTTTGCAGTGCACAACCAATCTGCATGATCCGCCATCACCCCCTATGAAAATCCGCTCCTTCGCTCTTCTCGCCCTGCTCATCGCCACGGCCCTGCCGGCCGCCGCCGCCAATCTGGTCGGTAAGTGGACCACCGAATTCGACTCCCAGATCGGGGTCCAGAAATACACCTATGAATTCAGGCAGGACGGCGAGACACTCACCGGCCAGGCGACATTCGACCATTCTTTCGGCAAAGGCACCGTGCAGCTGCGGGGCATCAAGCTCGACGGCGACAAGGTGTCGTTCAACGAGCCGTTTGCGATGGAAGGCAACGAGATCATCATCTCCTACTCCGGCACGCTGGCTGGTGATGAGATGAAGCTCACGCGGAACGTGGGTGACTTTGCCACCGAGCAACTGACCGCCAAACGCGCGGATAAGTAACCGTCCCGCTGCGCAGCGCCTGTAGTCGGGCTTTCGGATGGCGTCGCACGCTGCGACGCGGCAACCTGCTGCCATGAGCCGGCTCCTTTGTTCCTCTGTTCTGCTGCTGTGTCTCGGCCTCGTCAGCCCGACACGGGCTGCTGAGCCCACCGCACCGGCGCTCACGCTCCGTGTGATGACCTACAATGTGCAGGTTCCCGGCAATAATCCGCCGCATCGCTGGGAGTTGCGTCGCCCGCTCATGCGCGAACTGCTCTCGCGCGAAAACCCCGACATCATCGGCACGCAGGAAGGCGTTTACCAGCAACTGAAGGATATCGCCGCCGACCTGCCCGACCACGAATGGATCGGGCTCGGCCGCGAAGGCGGCAGCCGCGGAGAGTTCATGGCCATCTTCTACCGCCGCGATCGTTTTGAACCGCTGGCTTACGACCATTTCTGGCTTTCCGACACGCCCGATCTCATTGGCTCGGCCACGTGGGGCAATCGCTACCGGCGCATGGTCACGTGGGTGCGTTTCCGCGACCGGCCCACGGGGCGCATCTTCGAGGTCTGGAATACCCACTTCGATCACGAAATTGAAACCGCCCGGCAAAAATCCGCCGCCCTCATCCGCCAGCGCCTCGCCGCCACCGATCCCGCGCTGCCACTGCTGCTGCTCGGGGATTTCAACTGCGCCGCCGGCGCCAGCGCGGCCTACACTGAACTGACTGAAGGCGCCGGGCTGACCGACACTTGGGGCATCGCCAAACAACGCACCAACGAAGGGCTCAACACCTTTAACGCTCACCAGCCGCCAACGCGCGAGGGTGAACGCATCGATTGGATTCTCGCCCGCCAGCCGGCCGAAGTCAGCGAGACCGCCATCCTGGATTTCGCATCGCTGACACTCACACCAAGCGACCACTTCCCCGTGACGGCGACGGTGCGGTTTTGAGCGGGACTGAAGAAGACCTAGCGCCCAGCAGTTGCTGATTTCCCAGCAACACACCCCGCCCTGCGGGCACCCCCTCTTGATCCGGAACCATGCAGTTGAACCTGATCACACGCGGTGGCGAGAATCCCTATGGTGGTGCTGTGGGCAGCCCGCTTGCGGGCGCATTTCCAGGGCGCGCGCAAGCGCGCTGACCCACATCCCGCTGCATAGTTCGGGCTTGATAGAGGGGATTCGGGAAGACGCGGTGGCCCGCCAGCGCTCATTCGCGCACGGTCTTCATCCCGAGGCGGGCGATGCGATCGATGAGCTGCGGATAGGTGATGCCGGCCTTCAACGCTGATTCGGCGAAATCCTCGTCGGGGGCGAGCGCGGGATTGGGATTGGCCTCGATGAAGTAGAGTTCGTTCTGCGCGGTCATGCGCAGGTCAATGCGCGCGTAACCGTCGATGGTGAGAAGATGATAGATGCGCTTGCAGACATCCTCGATGTGGCGGACGAGCGCGGGCTCGAGACCTTCGGCGAAACGATTCTCCAGGCCCCAGCGCTGACGGTAGGCCTCGTCCCATTTCGCCTTGTAGGTGGCGATCTTCGGTTCGTCGGGCGGCACCTCGCGGAACACGAGCTCGCGAATGGGAAACGCCTGCAGGCGGTGGTTGCCGATGAGGCTCACGTAAAGCTCGCGACCCTCGATGTATTCCTCGGCAATGACGTCGTTGTCGGTGTTCTCATGGAGGAAGGTTACGCGCTCGCGAAACTGTTCGTCGGTTTCGACAAAGGACGCCTGCGAGATGCCGTAGGAAGCCTCCTCCTTGAGCGGTTTCACGAGGATCGGAAACTTCAGGTGCTTGGGACGCGTATTGCGTTTGCCGCGCGGGATGGTGACGAAGTGCGGCGTGTGGATGCGGTGATAACTGAGGATCTTCTTCGAGATGGCCTTGTGCTTGCAAAGCGTGAGCCCGGAGGAGCCGCATCCGCTGAAAGGGATGCCGGTCAGGGCGAGATAAGAGGCGATATGCTGATCGAGCGCGCGGTTGTTCCGGAACTGGTCGGCGAGATTGAAGATGACGTCAGGGCTGAACTGCTGGAGTTTTTGCCGCAACAGGTCGAGGTCGTCGAAGAGCGCGAGGTGCTCGTGCGTGTAACCGAGTTCGTCGAACGCCTTGAGCACGGCGGCCTCGGTCTTCCAATCGGCGGTCTTCAGCTCCGGGGTGAGGTCCTGGTCAAGCGTCGTAGGCGCGACGGCGTCGAAGAGGGCGAGCACTTTGAGTTTTTTCGGCATGGTCACTTGGTGCGTTTGAATTTTCCGGTGAACAGGTGGTTCATAACGAGCGTGGTGATGTAGGCGGCCACCGGCATGTCGGGCGTGGGCGCGCCGGGCACGAGATGCAGATCGAGTTTGTCGCAGCGTTCGATGAGACGCGAGAGCAGCTTGTGCACGCGGTATTTCTTCTCGTTGGTGGATTCGCATACGGCCTCCATGAGCCGGCGACGATGCTGGCGCAGGTAGCGGGAAGCCCGCAACGCAGCGCCCGCCTCGGGCGCGCCGGCGAAAAGCTGACGGAGGTCGCGGTCGTAGAAATCGGGATAGGTATCTTCGTTCTGCTTACGTTTCCGCGCGTAGTAGGTCTTCAGTTTCTGGTTGAGGCAGTTGAAGTCCTTCTCGCGGTAGGCCGGCTGGTAGGGCGCCAGCTGGCCGGCAATGGAGCGCATGAGCTCGTCCACGTATTCGAGCTTGTGCAGGGCTTTCCAGCCCTTGTAACGGGTGCGCCAGTCGAGCCCCGGCGTGAGCCACACGGCGAAGGTCTCGGCGAAATCCTCGTCGGGATGACTCTGCGCATACCAGTCGTCGAGATGCACAACGTAGGACCGGCTGTAAGGGCGTGGACGGTAGAACTGCGGGGTGTCGTCGTTGGAGGTCTTGCCGAAAATGCGCTGCCATTTCCGCTTTCGGAAAAGCTGGTAGGCATAGGCATAGGCGTGCGCCGCTTCGTGCCGGATGAGCCGCATGAACCACTCCGGGTTGTCGCCCTCCACCTCGAGCATGATCGTCGCCTCAAGCCGGCGCAGGCGATCATGGGTCAAAAAAAACGGCACGAAGATGGCCGGTATGCCGACCGGCACGAACCACTCGTCGCCTATGTGGCAGGGTGGAAGGAAAGCCAGCCCCTTCGCCGTGAGTTCATCGTGCAATTGCTGAATCAGCGGCTGGAGCGGCGTGCCGGGCAGGGACAAACCGAGGCTGGAGATCTTCCGTTCGAGCAACTGTGCGTCGTCCAGATTCTGCCAGTCGGGGAATTCCATCGCCCGACCCTAACCAGAACTGGAGCGGGCTTGAATCAAATTCTGCGGAAATTGCCGGCCGTTCGCGTCGTTCCCAAGCGATCCAATCGAACCCCGGCGCACAACCAAAGCCTTACAGCAAAAGGCTCCTGCGTTCGGCAAACACCCCACGAAAGGTGTAACATAATACGTTACACCTTTCCGGGGTGCCGTGGCACTGCTCCGCGCATGGGCCGACCGGCTAATCCTTTCTAGCCGCCTGACCAAGAGCCAGCGGGAAGGGCTTTGCGGTATGCTGGGCTGTCGGTCCATCACGGGCCGTTCCCTTCCTCCACGCCATGATCTTCAACTCCCTTACCTTCGTGGTCTTCTTCGTCGTCGTGATGGCGACGTATTGGACCATGCGTTCGTGGGGCTCGCGCAAGAACCTCCTGCTGGTCGCGAGCTACCTCTTCTACGGGGCCTGGAACCCCCCATTCGTGCTGCTGCTCATCCTATCGACCTTTGTCGACTATGTTGCCGGCGCTCGCATGGCCACCGCCACTCGCCCCGGCGCTCGCAAAGCCTGGCTCGCGTTCAGCCTCGTCGCCAATCTCGGCATGCTGGGCTACTTCAAATACGGCACCTTCCTGTTGGAGAATTTCCAAGCGCTGCTCGCGCTGGCCGGCATCACGTATGTGCCGCCGCAAATGAACATCGTGCTGCCGGTCGGCATCTCGTTTTACACGTTCCAGACCCTCTCCTACTCCCTCGACATCTATCGCGGGCAATTGTCGCCGGTGCGTTCGTTCCGTGACTTCGCCCTCTATGTGACCTTCTTCCCGCAACTCGTGGCCGGTCCGATCGTGCGCGCCGTGGATTTCCTGCCGCAAATGGTGAACGCTCCGCGCCCACAGGCTGGCCGCATGGCTTGGGGCCTGTTCCTGATGACGCTCGGCATGTTTCAGAAAGTCGTGCTCGCCGACACGCTGCTTTCCAGCGCGGCAGACCAGGTGTTTGGCCATCGCGGTCCGCTCGCCGGTCTCGATGCCTGGACGGGTGTGCTGGCTTTCTCCGGCCAGATATTCTTCGACTTTGCCGGCTATTCGACCTGCGCCATTGGCGCGGCGCTCTGCCTCGGCTTCTCGCTCGGCGACAATTTCCGTTTTCCCTACGCAGCCGTCGGCTTCTCCGACTTCTGGCGTCGCTGGCACCTGTCGCTCTCCACCTTCCTGCGCGACTACCTCTATATTCCGCTCGGTGGCAACCGCAGTGGCGCAGCCCGCATGCTGATCAATCTCGCCATTGTCATGCTGCTTGGCGGCCTCTGGCACGGTGCGGCCTGGACCTTCGTCGTCTGGGGGCTCATCCACGGCATCTGTCTCGTGATCGAACGCGGTCTGCGCGCGATCTTCAAAGACGCTGCCTGGACGAGCCTGCTCGGCGTGCAGATCCTGCTGGGGCTCGCGACCTACGTTGTGGTCTGCATCGCGTGGATTTTCTTCCGCGCCCAGGATTTCAGCACCGCCATGGGCCTGCTCGCCGCGATGACCGGCAAACTCCCCATCGCAGGCGAAACCATCCTTTCGACCCGTGTGATCCTCCAGGTTGCGCTCGTCACCGCCGGACTGCTCGGCACCCACTGGCTCCTGCGCCACACCACTCTCGAAACCATTGTAGCCCGCACCCCGCGTTGGGCCCTGACCGGCGTGTGGTCGCTCATGCTCTTCACCCTCATTCTCACCCAAGGTAACGGCAATGCATTCATCTACTTCCAATTCTGAGTTCTCCCGCGCGATTCCCGACGTCCCCTGGCGGGCCGTCCTCACCACCACTGTGCTGCTCACGCTCACCGCCACTGTCGGCTGGGAGCTGGCCGCCCGCTCCATGGGCTACGGCCCTTCGATCGACGACAACGCCGACCTCTGGGCCGAACAACGCTCCCGCGTCCAGCCCGATTCGCTCGTGCTTGTGGGCACTTCGCGCATGCTCTTCAACGCCGACCTCGACGTGATGGAGCAGGCCTTCGGCCGCCGTCCGATCCAGCTCGCGCTGGCCGGCAGTTCGCCCTTCCCCATTCTCGAGAATCTGGCCAACGATGAGCACTTCCGCGGCACCGTGATCCTCGACATCGTGCCCGCGATGTTCCTCGCGCCCGCCGGCCCGCCGATGGAGGTTTCGCAAAAGGCGCTTCAGCGCTACCGCGACTGGACTCCGGCCCAGCGCTGGAGCCACCAGATCGGCAAGGTCCTCGACACGCGTCTGGCTTTCCTGAACCAAGATGATCTCACGCTCGCCAAGTTGCTCGAACGCATCGAACTGCCCGACCGCGCCGCCTTCAATGCACAGCCAAAGCTTCCGCCGTATTTCTTCGCGGTGGATGGCGATCGGCGCGGCCGCATGGTGCCCGAGGCTGCCGTCATCGGCAGCCCCCTGCAGCAACGCGTGGCCAACGGCTGGCTGCCGCTGTTCTCCCCGCCCCCGCCGCCTTCGTTCATACCGGCCGATCAGTTCATGGCCATGATGGGCCAGGCCATCGAAGCACGCTTCGGTGAGACCGCGAAGCTCATCTCCGCCATTCGCGCCCGCGGCGGCCGGGTCGTGTTCGTGCGCATGCCCGTGCAGGGCCCTCTCGTCGAACGCGAGGAGATGCTCGCGCCGCTCGCGGCCACGTGGCACCGCCTCGTGAAGGAGAACAACGTGCAGGCGGTCAACTTTGCCGACCATCCCGAACTCAGTTCGTTCACACTGCCCGAGTGGTCGCATCTCTCGGCGCCCGATTCGGTTGAGTTCACCAAGCGTCTCGTCCCCCACTTGCAGCGAGCGCTCAGCGCCAGCCCGGCGCTCGAGGCGACCGCGACGGCCAATGTCGCGCAAACCAAGCCCGGCACTTCCGGCTGACTTCTTCGACCAACACCTCGCTCCCGAAGCCGGCCTGCGGGCCGGCTTCGTTGCGTTTACCATTCGAAACCCAGCTGCCCCAACCGGCGCGGACCCGAGCCCTCAGCCCGCGAGATCGCGCCGGACCGCTGCGTGAGAATGGCGCCGGCGATCTCCGGCTTGGTAACAGTCAGCAACTCGTCGAGTGAAGTCTCCGTAAGTATCTGCCGCTCGTGCTGGCCCAGCCGGTCCACCATTTCGGCGGCCGCGTTCCTCGCTGCGTCGCCATTGAGAGCCATCCCCTCCACAGCGGCGATCACCACCGCCAAAGGATATAAGGACTCCGACGGCGGCCGGTGCTCCGGCCAAAGCGGCTCCGAGCGGACGCCATCCAGTTGCTCAAGATGATCCCGTGAACCCAAGGTGAGGAAAGCGCCGCACTTCGGACAGGTGCGCGCATCAAAGGTATCCTTACATGAACTGCACCAGTTGTGATAGTAGCGGGTGAATTTGAGTGGCACCTTGAGCGTGCCTTTGAACGAATCGTCAGATCCCGTCCGCAATGCCGCCATGATGGCATCGTAGGATGGTTCAACCTCGAGCAAGGTGCATTCCCGTCCGATATTTTGGAGCGAATGGGCGTCCGAGCAGGAGAAAAGGCCGAATCGGTCCAAGCCCGGAACCCGTCGGCACATGGCCGGATCGGAGGTCAGACCCGTCTCGGCCGCGAGCAGGCTGGGCAAGTCATCCTCATAAATCCGCTCCAAGTTCTTATCACCCCCGATGATTCCGAGGATGGAGAACCACGGGTTCATCACATGGGCCGGCGCCTGCCAGACCCGGTCGAAATTAGCCGTTCCGCGCAATAACAGGCGGGCCGAGATCGCCAGCGTGGGCCGGCCGTCCTGCAAATCACCGAGTTTGGCCACCCGCTCGGCAAATTTACGCGCCACTTCCACCGACGGAAAATAAAGCAGCTGGTGCAATCCCTCGATCGGTTCGGTTCCCGGCGGCGCGCAATTGACCTCGGTGCTCAACACGAACCGCAGCGACCGGCGCAGCCCCGCGGGCAAGCGGGCATGCACGGCTCGCTCGCTTGCCGGTTTCAGTTTCAACAAGCCCGGCTCGGCCGGCTCCGTATGCGCCTCGATCTCCGCGAGCCACTGTGGTTGCAGGCAGTCTCCGGTGCCCAACAGGTCCACGCCCTTGCGTTGCGCCCACAAGGCAATGTTCTCCACGGTCATCTCCGGGGAAACGCCCGACGATAACCGGGAGTGGAGATGCAGGTCGGCGGCAAGACGCATGCCGCCCCACCATAGCGATTCACCACGGAACACAACTCCGTCATTGCGAGGTGCTGATCCGCCAGATGCGGCTCCCCGCGACGACGGTTCCAGAAACCCATCGCCCCGCATATCCCGCACTTGCGATGCGCACCATGGCCGCCCAATTTGGTCTATCCAGTGATGATGTCCCGTTTCGACCCTACCGACAACAGCCGTCCGGTGATGCACATCGGTGAACACCCGCTGTATGCGCCGCATGCCATTGTGTTGGGTTATGTCATCACCCTGCTGCTCACGACCGCATGCATGGCGCTGCGAGTAAGTGCGCCGTTTGAATGGCTGCCATTTTCCAGCATCGAAGTGTTGCGCGGCCAGGTCTGGCGCGTGCTGACCTATGGCCTCGTGAATCCTCCCAGCCTGTGGTTCGTGCTGGATATGTTCATGCTCGCCTGGTTCGGACGTGAACTGGAGAGATTCTTCGGCCGGCGGGTCTTCCTGCAACTGTTTGCCGGACTCTATCTGCTCACTCCCCTGCTATTCACCATGTTGGGCCTGTTCGGTTGGTCGCAGGGACTCACCGGGCAAACCGGTGCGTTTGGTTTCTTCATTGCCTTCACCACGCTCTACCCAGCGGTGGCTTTCTTTTTCAATATCCAAGCCAGGTGGCTGGCGATAATCCTCGTGGCCATTTACACCCTCATGCATCTGGCTTCCCATAATATGCCGGGCTTGGTGTCGCTCTGGGCAAGCACCGGATTTGCCTACGGCTTCGTGCGCTATCAACAGGGCCGTTTTACCATCCCTAACCCGTTCGAGCGGCTTCGCCGGCCCAAGTTCAAGGTGCTGCCCGGCCAGGCGCCCGCCGCGCCACGCCGCCCTGCGCCGGCCGCGCCGAAGTCCATGGCCGAGATCGATGCCTTGCTCGACAAGATCGCCCGCTCGGGCATCCACAGCCTCACTCCCGAAGAGCGCGCCCGGCTCGATCAATCGAGCGCCGAACTCATGAAGCGAAAAGGCGCGGACGCCTCGCGCCGCTGAACCCGACCCTCTTTCGCTCCCGCCACTCAGGACGACATGTCACTTATTAAGTGACATGTGGAACGGGCAAACGCGGATTCTTCAATGCACCTGCACCGACCGCAACACCGCCAACATGGCGTCGTGGATGCGGCCGTTGCTGGCCACGTAACGACCGCGATCGAGGCGTTGCGGGTCCGCACCGCCGGCGTAGTCCGTCACCGTGCCCCCGGCCTCCCGGGCGATGAGCATGCCGGCCATGGCATCCCATGGCTTCAGGTCTTTCTCCCAGTAGCCGTCGAGGCGGCCGGCCGCAACGTAACACAAGTCGAGCGCCGCACTGCCGAGACGGCGTTCACCGCGGATATGCTGTAGGAACGCCGCCCATTCGCGCAGATTGTTATCGGGGTTGGTATGCTTGTCGTAGGGAAATCCGGTCGAGACCACGGCATCGTTAAGCGTGGCTGTCTGCGTCACGCGAACCGGCTGTCCGTTTAGTTGCGCTCCTCGCCCGGCCACGGCGGTAAACAGTTCGCGACGGGTTGGATCGTAGACCACGCCGAGCAGCGGTTGGCGATCGGGCGTGGCGAGTGCGATGCTCGTGCAAAAATGCGGAAGCTTCGCGGCGAAGTTCACCGTGCCATCGATCGGATCCACGAACCAGTGATAAGGTGCCGCCGCCGCGGGCGCACCCTGACCGCCGCCTTCCTCGCCCACGATGTGGTGATCGGGAAACCGCGCGAGCAGCTCACGCACGATAAAGGCCTCGGCCTCGGTATCTGCTGCCGTCACGATGTCAGAGCGGGTGCTCTTGCGATCGGAAATCGGGATCGGCGCAGCAAAATGCCGCAGGATGATGTCACCCGCGCCGCGCACGATGGCGGCAAGGTCAGGCAGAAGCTGTTCGGGCAAGAGCATGGCTGACGGTCTTGCCCGACAGCCGGCTTGAATCAATGGCGAATCGGTGTCGCACGCCCTCCTGCCTCTCCCAACGCGCGAGAAAGCCGACTGGGGACTGGTAAAGCAATCCAGATGCAGAACAAAACTAGGATTGAATTGCCCTCCGCGGGTGTTAACCCTGCGACCAGCGATCGCCCGAGTGTATTCGCTCGGATGATAGGAAATGTCCGACCTGCAATCGTCACCTCCGTTCGACACCGCCCTTTCGCCAGCCCTGCTCATTCAGGCAGTGCAGGAAGTTTCCTCCGCCGTCTCATTGCCGGACATCATCCGGATTGTGAACCACACTGCGCGCGCAGGCACGGGCGCCGATGGCGTATCGTTCGTGATGCGCGAGGGAGACCAATGTCATTACGTGGATGAGGACAGCGTCGCCCCACTCTGGAAAGGCCGGCACTTCCCGATCAACGAGTGCATCAGCGGTTGGTGCATGCTGCACCACCAAGCCGCGGCGATTTCTGACACCAGCATCGACCAACGCATTCCGCAGGACGCCTACCGCGCCACTTACGTGCGCAGTCTTGTGATGGTGCCCATCCGCAGCCGGTCGCCGGTCGGCGCCATCGGCGCCTACTGGTCGGAATGCCGTCAATTTTCCCCCGGCTTGGTGCATTGGCTGCAGGCGCTCGCCGACGCCGCGAGCGCCGGCATCGAGGCAGTTCGCGCAATGGGCGAAGTTGCCGAACTACGCCGGAGCGCCTCCAAGCCGCCGCACGGCGAGCCCGCCCGAGAACTCGTGCGCATGTGCGCGTGGACGCGGCGCTTTTTTCACAACGGCCAGTGGATGTCGGTCGAAGCCTTCCTGCGCGCGCGCTATGGCCTGCATATCACCCACGGCGTCTCCGACGAGGCACTCGCCCGTCTCAAGGACGAAGTGTCCACCCTGCTCGCCCGCGAGCAGCCCGACAGGAACCCACCGCCCTCCTGAGGGCGCGCCCTGCATTTCCGCGGACAAAACAAAGCCCGGCTTTTGGCCGGGCCTTGCAACACAACACAAGACGACTACGGCGTGGCGCGGTCGAAAGGGATGCCTACTTGGCGGCAGTTACCTTCACCTCGAGCTTCTCGTAGCCTTCGGCGCTGAACGTGACCTTGTCGTCCACAGCGAGGTCCACGATCTTCCACGTCGCGCCGGCCGCGAGCGACTTGACCGGCAGCTCAATGGTCTTGGGCCGGTTGTGCGACACGACACTCTGGGCAATCACGGCCTTGAGCTGCAGCTCCGCACCCGAGGTGTTCGTGACCGACAGCACATATGGACCACCGTATTCCGGACCGGGTTCACCTTTCGTAACGGAGGTGGTGATCGGCAGGGCCTTGGCTTCGGCGACCCGCGGTTGAAGCGTTTCAGAACCGGCCGCGATGGCGGTCGGAAGAGCGGGCAGCGCCAAAGCGGTGCCCAGCACGAGCAGAGAGATACGAGCGAGGGGTTTCATGGGGGTAACGGCTGAAAGAAAACCCGACAGACATGTTCCGTGCAAGGGGCATTGTTGGGCATTTCTTGCAACTTGCACCCCAAACAACGCGCACCAGCGCTACTTGAAGAGCCGGTCCTTGAAGACGGCCAGAAGAACGAAAGCCACGGTCAGAATCATCATGATGAGGACAAGCTTGGGCACGTATACAGGCAGACTCCAAACCGGGAGGGCTGGCAAACCCGAAGCGCACCAAGTGCTTCCGAAGCGGGTTAGAGCGCTTCATTGCCTCCAACAACCGGTCTTCAAGTTTGATCCGGGATCGGATGAAAAATTGTGCTGCGAGCGTCGGCGGTTAATCTCGCCCTATTCTCTGGGTATGGCGCGGCCGAGCAAGGTGCCGGCGGATGATAGCCCGCGGGGTTCGATCCCCCTCCGCGCCTCCAAGATCGGTTTAAGCTTCAAGCCACGCCATCATCTCGCACAGCGAGATTCAAGCGTGGCTGCGATTCGATCCAAAACCGTCAGCGCCGCCAGTGCCGGTTACCCCGGTGGTGGTGATGATGGTGGTGCGAACGGTGCCAGCGGTAGCCGTGGTGATGGGAGACGTAGCCGATGCCGAGACCGACGGAGAGCGGCAGCCAGAAATCATCATAGCGATCGCGATACACGACGCGGGTCGGAGGATCGCGCTCAACGTAAATCACCTCGGGCTCATTCTTCACGATCACCGTGCGATCCTGCGTATAAACGGCCGTCGAAGGAGTCTGGACGCGGGCCACTACCCGCTCGCCGTCGCGCGCCGAGCCAAGCAACGCATAGCCCAGCGTAGCGGTATGACCATCGGGATACTTGTAGGTGACGACGAGCCGGTCGGCCGTCTGGTCGAGCCGCAGGATCTCCAAGCCGTTGGCCTTGGCATCGGCCATGAGTTCGGACGGCTCCGGCAGGAAACTCAAATAGACGAAATGATCAGGCTCGGGTGCCTTGGCGCCGGCCGGAACTTCGGCGGCGTGCACCGCCGTCAGCAGGCAACCGGCTGCGAAACAGAGCATAAGGAGGGAGAGCTTTTTCATAGGATTGTGCCGTTAGGACGAGTTTGACCGACGATTTATTCAATTGTTTCGGCGAAAATGTGAGGCTGCGCCCTGCATTTTTTGGTGCGAAATCACTCTTCTCCCGAAACCAACGAAACCTTCCCGGCCCCCAACAAAAAGGGCGCCCGCAGGCGCCCTCGTTTAACGAGATCCGTGGTTTGCGACGATGCTTACACCTTCGGAAACTTCACCCACTTCGCCCCGGCTTTCGAGGACTTCACGGCACTCTCAATAAAGGCCAGGCCGGCCACGCCATCGTCCACCGTGGGGAAATCGTAGCCGGCTTTCGGAGCCTTGCGACCGGCCACCTTGTCGGCGATCGCCGTGGCAGCAGCGCGGTAGACGTTGGCGAAAGCCTCGATGAATCCCTCGGGATGGGCGAACGGCGTGCGGGCGGCGCCTTGGGCGGCTGCCGAAAGGTAGTTGTTGCCGCGACGATGAATCTGCTGCGGAGCGTCGGCCTTCTTCCAGATCAGCTCGTTGGGATTCTCCTGAAACCACTGGAGCGAGCCCTTCGTGCCGAAAACGCGGATGTTGAGGTTGTTCTCCTCGCCGCTCGAAATCTGCGAGGCATAGAGGATGCCGCGGGCTCCGCCCGCGAAACGCAGGAGGCAGTTGCCGTCGTCATCGAGCGGGCGTCCGGGAATGAAGGTGCTCAGTTCGGCGCAAATTTCCTCAATCTCCAGCCCGGTGATGTAACGCGCGAGATTGTGCGCGTGCGTGCCGATGTCGCCCATGCAATTGGAGGCGCCGGAAACGGAAGGATCCATGCGCCAGTTGGAGATGGCGCCGTCGCCCTGCTGTTCGAGGGCGGTAATGGCGTAGCCCTGCGGATACTCGACGACGATTTTCAGGAGCCGGCCGAGCCTGCCGCTGCGCACCCACTCACGGGCTTCCTTCACCATCGGATAACCGGTGTAGTTGTGCGTGAGCGCGAAAACGAGTCCGCTCTTCTTCACGATCGCCTGGAGCTTGCGACCTTCGGCGAGTGTGAAGCACAGCGGCTTGTCGCACACAACGTGGATGCCGGCTTCGAGGAAGGCCTTGGCGACGGCGTAGTGCGTGTTGTTGCGCGTGACGATCGAAACAAAGTCGATGCGTTGATCGGCGGGCAGCGCGGCCTCGGCCTTCGCCATCTCGGCATAACTGCCGTAAACGCGGGATGGATCGAGGAAGAAATCCTCGCCCGAAGCCTTGGACTTCGCGGGATCGGAGGAGAAGCAGCCGGCAACGAGGTCGATCTCGCCGTCGAGGCGGGCGGCCATGCGATGCACAGCGCCGATGAAGGCGCCGCGGCCACCGCCGACCATGCCCATACGGAGTTTGCGATTAAGTTTCATGGTGAATGTTGGGAACTGGGGTCAGGGATTTTTGGGGCTGGGGCGATCACAGCGCGACGGGCTTGCCCGTGGCGGCGGACTTGTAGGCGCCGTCGATAATGCGCATGAGCGCGAGCGCCTGGTCGGGCGTGTTGAGGGGCGCCTCGGTCCCGGCGATAGTGCGAACGAAATTCGTGGCGGAGCGCACGCGACCCATCGGCTCATCGGCGCCGACGAGGATGTTGCGATTGACCGGACGACCGTGCTCATGGGTGTAGAGCTCGCAGCTGTCGATCGCGGTGCTGTCGATGCCATCAACGCCAAAGAGCCGGCGGACGAGACCGCCCGCCTTGGTGCCTTGGAAAGCGACGGAGACTTCTTCGCGCACGTTCATTTCGGCCCACGAGACTTGGAAGGAAAGTGCCTGGCCGGTTTTGAAAGTGACGAAACCGTGGGCCGCGGCCTCGACGTCGGTCACGCCGTTGGCCACATCGGGAATGCCCCAGGGACCCTTGAAGCTCTTGTCGGTGATGTGCGTGTTGTAGGTGCGGGCAAGGATGTGCGCCGGCTCCGGATAGCCCATGAAGTGGAGTCCGAGATCGATCATATGGAGGAGATCGATGAGCGGGCCGCCGCCGGAAAGCGCCTTGGTGGTGAACCAGCCGCCGAAGCCCGGGATACCGGCGCGACGAATCCATTTGGCCTGGCAGGTGTTGATCGTGCCGACGGTGCCATCCCTGATGTAATCCATGATGGCGTAGCTCTCCGGCCGGGCGCGGTTGTTGAAGTTGAACATCAACGTGCGCTTGGCTTTCTTCGCGGCGGCGAGCATCTGCGCCATCTGCTTGGCGTTGAGCGCCGGCGGCTTTTCGCAGAAGACGTGGCGGCCGGCCGCCAAGGCCTGCAATGCGAGGGGCGCGTGATATTTGTTGGGCACGATGACCGAAACGGCATCGAGCTCGGGCATGGCCTTCAACATGGTGCCCACGTCGGTGAACACACGATCGATGCCATGCTTGGCAGCGGCTTTTTGGGCCGCGGCCTCGTTGACATCGCACAGGGCGACGACTTCGCCGCCGCCTTGGCGAAAGCCCGGCACGTGATAATTCGCCATGCCGCCGGCGCCGATGATACCGATTTTAATGCTCATGATGATGGAAGGGGAAAGGTAACTTAAGAAGAAGGAGGAAGAACCAGACTGATCACCACGAAACACACCAAATACACCAAAGGCTTAACCGGCCTTTTGTGTGCTTCGTGTATTTCGTGGTTAATCCGCCTTACTGGTTTTCCTTGTCGAAGGCCGCGTCGAAGGCGATCTGGCTGCGGGCGAAGTCGAGCTTGCGCAGGAAAGCGCAGGACTCGGCGGCGCCGTGTTCGCGGTCCATGCGGATGTCCTCCCACTCCACGGAGAGCGGGCCCTGGTAGTTGATGTCGTTGAGGGCGACGATGATCTCCTCGAAGTTGATGTCGCCACGGCCGACCGAGCGGAAGTCCCAGAAGCGACCCGGATTGCCGAAGGTTGTGTGGCCGCCGAAGACGCCGACGGTGCCGTCGCCATGGCCCCACCATACATCCTTCATGTGCGCGTGGAAAATGCGCTTCCCGAAGGTGCGGATGAACTTCACGTAGTCCACGCCTTGGTAACCAAGGTGCGAAGGGTCGTAGTTGAAGCCGAAACGCTTGTGACCCTTCACGGCCTCGATCGCGCGCGCGGCGCTGGCGATGTCGAAAGCGATCTCGGTGGGATGCACCTCGAGGGCGAAGTTGGCATTCTGTTTGTCGAACTCCGCGAGGATCGGACCGAAGCGCTTGCCGAAGTCGGCGAAACCAGCGTCCCAATAAGCCTGCGAGGTCGGCGGGAAGGCGTAAATCGAATGCCAGATGGAGGAGCCGGTGAAACCGTTGACCACGACCGGCGTGCCCTTGCGTCCACCGGGCTTGGCATCGAAGAAGCGACGGGCAGCCTTGGCCGTGAGCGCCATCTTCTTGGCGGCGCGCTTGCGCACGCCCTCGGGATCACCGTCGCCCCACACGTCGGGCGGCAGGATGGACTTGTGGCGTTCGTCGATCAGATCGCAGATGGCTTGGCCGACGAGATGGCTGGAGATGGCGAAGCAGGTGAGGTTGTTGTCGAGCAGGACCTCCCATTTCTCCTTGAGGTATTTGTCGGAGGAAGCGGCGGCATCGACGTCGAAATGGTCGCCCCAGCAGGCGAGTTCGAGGCCGTCGTAACCGAGACGCTTGGCCATCGGGGCCAGCTTGACGAGAGGGAGGTCGGCCCACTGGCCGGTGAAGAGAGTCACTGAACGAGGCATGGGAACGGAGGGGTTCTGGGTTCTAGGTTACAGGTTCCGGGAATACTGACGAAAGCCGGACATTAAAAAGCCGGGAACCCAGGATGCAACTCAGGGATTCCCGGCTGACGAAAAAATCGCAATCAATGCGCGGCGTTGGCGGCCGGCTTTTTCTTCAGGATGGCGATAAGAATGAAGACCACGGTCAGGACAACAGGGAGGATGGCAACCTTGCCCAAAGCCTCGAGACCAGCCGCGGCCTGGATGGCAGCGAGCGCGTCACCCGTCGGCTCACCACCGGCAGAGCGCTCGGCGATGCCGCTGTCATACCACTTGCCGATGGTCGGAAGCACCAAGCTCACCGAGAGCATGCCGGCACCACCGATGATGGCCATGCCGAGGGCACCGGTCTTCGGGTAGTTCTCGGCGACGAAGCCGACCATGGTGGGCCAGAAGAAGCACACGCCGAAGGCGAAGACGGTGGCGGCGACGAAGAGCATGTTGCCGCTGGAGTGGCTCATCCAATACAAACCGATGGCCGACAGGATGGCGCTCATCACAAGCATGCCGATCGGCGAGAGCTTGTGGACGAAGGGACCGGCGAACATGCGGCCGACAGCCATCAGACCGTTGATCCAGACGAGCACGAGGATGCCCGAAACACCGGCATGCGAAAGAATGTTGGGAATCCACTGGCCGGAACCCAGTTCGGTCGCCGCCGTGAGGAACATACAGGCGACCATGAGAATGAAGCCTGGCGCGAGGCAGGCCACGAACATCGAGCCAGTGGACTCGCCGCGCTGCACGCGCTCGGTCTTGGGCATCTCCTGGTGCTGGCCGAAGAACATGAAGCCATAGGCGGCGAGCGGAATGAGCATGGTGGCGAACTGCACCTGCCAGCCCAGGCCGATCTTGCCGAAGAGGAAGGCAAGCACGCCACCGATCGCAATGCCGCCGGGGAACCACATGTGGAAATGATTGAGCTTGGTCGTCTGGTCCTTCGGATAGAGCGTCGCGACGAGCGGGTTGCAGGCCGCTTCAACCGAACCGTTGGCAATACCGAAGAGCAGCGTGCCGGTGAAGAGGCTCCAGAAGTCCCACGCAAAAATCGTCAGCAGGATGCCGGCGAGGTGGCCGACGAAGGCGATGCCGAGGATGCGCTTGAAACCGAGCGCGTCCACGAACGGACCGCCGAACATCATGGCGAGCGTGAAGCCCCAGAAGGCCGTGCCGTTCACCCAACCGGCTTGCTCGTTGGTCAGGTTGAATTGGGTGATCCAGTGGCCGGTGGCTTCGCCGCGCAGGGCGAAACTCATCGCGGTGACTATCAGGGCGGCGCAACTGGCCGTGAACAAACGGGACGCATTCATGGGGTGTTTGTAGGGGGTTGAGGGGACACTAAAAAGACCGGGTGAGAGAAAACAGTTCCGACCGCATTTGAACACTCCTTTTTTGAGAAGTGTTGTCGGGATTTGATATCTGGACCAAAGGCATAGGTCGGGCGCGGAGCGCGGCGCTCCACGCGAGCAGCCGCGATTCGAATTCACAGTTCAATCAATCCAGTCCGCGCAACAGGCCGCGGATGTAGCCCGCGCTTTCCGCGACGCCAGCGACGGGATCACTGGGATCCTTTTCGTATTCGAGCCAGGCGCCTCCCGCGTAACCAACTTCGCGCAACGCGGAGAGGATGGCCCGCAGATCGAGCGTCCCCCGCCCCATTTCGACCGGCGTGTCCTTCTGGTCGCCGACCGCGGCAACCGTGTCCTTCAGGTGCACATCATAGAGCCGCGTGCGATAGCGGCGAATTATCTCCACCGGATCCTCCCCGCCACGATAGCAATGACCGACATCGAGGCACAGGCCGATGCGCGCGTCGAGTGAAGCGATCGCTTGCATGATACTCTCGACCGAGGGCCACGACTTGTCCTCAGGACCGTGATTGTGGATGGCGCATCGCAAATCGTATTCCTGCACGAGTTTTTCCAACAGCGGCAATGCCGCCGGTTCGGGGCTGCAGCTGAAGAAGTCCAAATCATGCGCCTTTACATAATCCATCATGCGACGCATGGCCGGCTCGTCGTTCTTCATGTAGAGCACACCGCAGCAGAGGGGCGTGACGCCGGCGGCGCGGATTGTAGCAGCGATCTCCTGCCACTGCTCCGGCTGGTTTTCCCACGGGGAATGCGCCCGATGCAGCGAAATGTAGTCGAGGCCCAGACGTTTGAGCATCGGCAGCAGATTCTCCAACGGCAGGACCTTGAGCGAGATCGAGGCCGCGCCCACCCGGAAAGAAGATGAAGCACGAGGCGAGGCAGCGGCGGTGGCGCGCGCGCCGAGGAGCGGCAGGGCGGCACCAGCAGCGAGGGTTTGGAGAGCGGTGCGTCTATTCATGGGAAAAGCAACTAAGCTATAAGCGATAAGCTTTAAGGAGGAGGAACAGATTCTACGGTCGAGCGGGCCGACGGCTTATCGCTTCGAGGTCACGCCAGTCCCAATTTTTCCAGGACTTCCTTCGGCGGGCCTTTGAATTCGATCAGGGGCATGTTACCGCGATAACCGAGATCGTGCATCCCCTGCGGTGTCGTGAAGAAACCGCTGGTCGTGAGATCGCGAAACTTGGCGAAAAACTTCGCGCCCTCGGCGTGCTCTGGTTTGGCGTCGGGCGCATGGCAGATGTCGTCGGCGATGGCACACATCTGTTGGTGGTTCAGGTCGGCGAAGTCGGTGCCGAAACGGGCATTGGCCTCGCGGTCGATCCAAGCGAGACCCGACAGCACGATTTCCCGATCACCCTGCTGGTCGGAATACGGCGAGCTGATCCATTCATCGATAAAATCGTGAACCTTGAGATCCGCGGCGCTCGGGATGGAACCTTCCGCGGGGATGATAAGCGCACAAAGTGCGGCGGCAGTGCGCCGCTGATGCTCAGTCATCGTCAACGGCCAGAAGGCGCCGGGCGCATACTCCTTGTTCAGGAGCGGGTCGGTGCCGTAACCCTTCGTGGCGGGATCGGCAGCCTGGTGCTTGGCCGCGGCGGCGGCGCGATCGGTGATGGCGAGGGTCGCCGTGGCAGTGAACATCCACTTCAGAGCGGTGCGGCGATCGAGACGGGGCAGGTCGGGCGTGCTCATGATCAGAAGCTCCCTTTTTTCATCTCGGCGAGCATGTGTTCGCCCGCGCGCCAGGCGAGGGCCATGATCGTGATGGTCGGGTTCTTGTCAGCGTTGGACGGAAACGTCGCGCCATCCGTCATGTAGAGATTGGGCACATCCCAAGTCTGGCACCATTGGTTGGTGACGGATTTTTTCGGGTCCGTGCCCATGATGGCGCCGCCCACTTCGTGGATAACACGTCCGCCCTTCTCGATGGGATGATTCGGGCTGATGCGTTTGCGGTTGCCCGAGCCGCCAAGAACCTTGCCACCCATCGCAGTGATGATGTCAGCAAAGGTCTTCTCCATGTGTTCGGCCTGCCGGGTCTCGTGCTCGGACCAGTGCCAGTGGAAACGCAGGACGGGGATGCCCCATTTGTCCTTCACGGTCGGATCGAGTTCACAATAGGAGCCTTCGTTGGGGATCATCTCGCCGCGACCCGAGAAGAACATGAAGGAACCATAGTAGCGGCGCGCGTCCTCCTTGAGCTTCAGCCCGTAGGTGCCTCGAGTGTAATTTTGCAGGCCCGCGCCAGCGCCCATGCCGGGCATGGTGCGGCCGCCGCCGAACTCGATATGGTAGCCGCGCGCAAAACCGAGATCACCGCGAAGCTGCTCCTTGTAGAGCCACCATGGGGCGTAAACGTGCAGGCCACCGGCGCCGTCTTCGTTGTGCGGCGGCAGGTTTTCCAGCGCCGGGATCTGGCCGCTGAGACTCGCCCCGACCGTGTCGGTGATATAGCGGCCGACGAGGCCGGTCGTGTTCGCCAAGCCATGCGGGAAGCGGGGTGACTTGGAATTGAGCAACACGCGCACCGATTCGCAGGAACTCGCACCAAGCACGACCACGCGCGCCTTCGCGCGCTGCTCGGTGCCGGTGGTTCTGTCGATGTAGATGACACCATCGGCGAGGCCCTTCGCGTTCAGCGTGACTTCGCGCACCATGGCGTTGGCCACGATGTCGAGATTGCCGGTGGCAAGGGCCGGCGGCAGGTGGACCGTGGTGGATTGGTAGGTCGCCCGGATCGAACAACCCCGACCGCAAGGCGTGGCCCAGAAACACGCGGCTCGCTCGCTCATGGCCTGCGCGAGAATGCGTTGGGCCTTCGGGTTACCCGGGTGGAGAATCTTCGAGAGCCGTTCGCCATCCTGCCGCTGCGTGAGCACCGCGCGGTGAATGGGGATCACCGGAATGCCCAGCGGAGCCATGTGCTTTTTCGCCAGCAGCTCGCAAGCGCGCGGAGCGGGCGGCGGCTGGAGCACGCCGGGCGAGGAATCGGGTGTGTTCTCCAAACCCTCGTTCTCGCCATAGACGCCGATGAGCATCTCGGCCTTGTCATACCACGGCGCGATCTCCTCGTAGGTGAAGGGCCAGTCGAAACCGAGACTGTCGCGGCTGTAGGGTTTGAAATCGTAAGGACCGTTGCGCAACGAGTGGCGTGCCCAGTGGTTCGTGCGGCCGCCCATCATGCGCGCGCGCCACCATTCGAACTGTTTCGCCGGGTCGTCGGACGCATTGGTATAGGGTTCGCCGGGCACCTGCCAGCCACCGTCTACAGTGGCGTCGTGGAAACCCATGTGTTTGTCGGGCGTGGCCGCGCCGCGCAGCGGGGCCTGGCCGTTCGTCTGAAACATCGGTGTTTCCTGCACCGGATCGTAATCGCGGCCAGCCTCCAACATGAGGACCTTCGCACCCTCCATGGTGAGGGTGTAGGCCGTCTGGCCACCGGCGGCGCCGGAACCAACGACAATGACATCATACTCGGATTTGACCTGGGCAGGGGTGATGAGCGGCATAGGGTGAGCCGGGATGGGGTGCAGCCAAGGGAGGTCACCTCGCCCATTTCAGCAAGGCGAAAGCTGAGCGACGGTCCTCACCCCGTTGAACTGCTCCCGGAAACACGCCAATCATCTTAAAAGCCGGGCAAGGATTCTCAGCGCAGCCTGGTGAATATTTTTTCGTGTCCTTTCGCCGGAATCCTGCTCCATCTTGCCCTTCCCTTTTCACACCATGGCCAAAATTGAAATCAACCAGGTCGCCGAGATCCTCAAGAAACACAAGCTGGACCCTTCCATCCTGCGCGAAATCGTCGAGGAGATGAACGAAATCACCGCGCCCGCCGCGGATGAGGACATCAAGCCGCCGGCGCCCAAGAAGCAGTTCGTGATCCTGCTGTCCGACATGGAAGGCAAGCTCCCCAAAAAGGACCTCACCGGCTGGGTCGTGCAGATCGCGGAAAATGCCAGCCCCTACTCCACCACCGACCGCATCTTCAAGGGCGCCTACGATTTCAACGCGTCGAAGAAAGGCCGCCTGCTGCCCGTAAAGTCCGTCGGCGAGGCGCTCGAAAGCGCCAGCGCGAAGTATTTCAAGGAGTCCGAGCTTTGGGTGAAAACCAAACTCCCCGTCGCGGTCGTCGTGACCGACAACGTCCTGCCCAAGGACGAATTCAAGACGGAGAAGGTCGATCGCCGGCGGAAGCTGGACGAAGCGTAAGCTTCACCTGCGGGTGGCCGCCCGCGCCACCTCGACGTCCTGCGCGACCTCGTCGCGGATCAGCGCCCAGTGGAAGAGATTATCAGGATTGGTGTGGAAAAAGTTGTGGTTGTAGTGCGTGAGCGGCATGTCGCGGTAGAGCGGACGCGTGATTTTCACCAACTCGTCCCAGTGCCCGACCGCGCGCTGCAGATGCGCGATGGCGGCCTGTTTCTCGGATTCCGGTCCGCCCAGCCGATAGCGCTGCAACGCCACGCCACCGCGAAGTTTCTCGGCGAGATGCAAACCCAGCTGCGCCCATGCCTGCACGTCGGCGACTTCGTAGCGCAGCGTCGCATTGCCGGAAGTATCGATGCCCGCCACGAGGCCGAGGGCCTCGCGACAATCGCGCTCCAACAAGTCGGCAAGGGCCGGCGGCGTGACGCGCTCCGAACCGAACGTTCCCCCTTTCGCAATGGTTTCGACGTAGTCTTTCACCGACACGTAATCGGGGTCCATCACCGGCGATGCGATGAGCCGGTCGATGCCGATGTATTTCGTGTATTGGCCCTGCAAAGCGAGGAAACCTTCGCCGTAGAGCGTGAAATCCCAGCGCGAATCGTAGAGTGAACCCAGCCGCATCTGCGTGTTCGAGGCCAGGGTGTAGGCCCGCAGGAGATTGTCGCCTTTCGCACCGTAACGACGATTGAACTCCTGCTGAAACACCGCATCGGGTGTCTCCGGGTTATAGAGCAGGCGACCCCAGAGTTTGTAGAACAACCACTGGCGCTCGAAGGCCCACTTCCAATCCACCGGCTCCTTCACAGCGGTAAAATAATCCAACGCCGGGATGTAGCATTCCGAACCAATGAAGTAGCCGCCGACGTAATCCTGCGACGCGTTGAGCGCGATATGCTGGCGGACGAAATCCGGCACGCCCCAACGTAACGCGAAGAAGTCCTCGTTGCGAATCATCCAAGTGACTTTGTAGTTTTTCGGCGCGGGCTTGAAGTAGGTGTCGCCGAGCTTTCCGCCGTGCACCTTCACCAGCTTCGGCGTGGACTGCGGGTGCGACCAGTTGAACTTCATCTCGGCCCAGATCGGGCCGTCGAAACGATCCTCCAGTTTCTCCATTGCGGCCCGCGTCACTTCCTCGACATGCGCACTGGTGCCGCCTTCCGACGACAGGCCTGAGGAGAACGGCACACGGTGGATGAGCTTCACCTTTCGGTTGGCGTCCAGCATGCCCGCGACGATCACGTCATCCATCCATAGCTGGCGCTCCAGTGGCGTCATGCCCGCCATGCCTTCGCCGTGCGAGAGACCGATGCCGTCCAAATCGGGATATTCGTTCAGCACCTGTGTGACGCTCTCGCGGAGGTAGCGGCGCACGATCTCCGACGAGTCGCCGTCCACATAGTAGTGCGGATAGAAATTCTTCTTCGCCACACCGTGCGCATCGGAGAACTCCTTGCTCACGAAAATGCTCCAGTGAACGATGTAGGTGTCGAGGCCGCGCTCCTTGGCGAGGCGGAAGATGCCGCGATAAAGCTGCCGCCACTCTTCCTGCTCTTCGTCCGACCATGGGCTGGCCTCGGGGAAATTTTTCGGCCGCGTCATGAACGTGAATGGATGCATGTTCCAAAGGCTCACGACGTTGAAGCGGTTCGCCACCATCATGTCCAAAAACGCCTCCCAATACTGCAGGTCCTTCGCGACCGGGATGTGCTGGCTGAGCGCCGAACTCTCGCGATAGGTCTCCCACGGCAAATTGAATTTGATGCCGCGAAATTCGAGGCGCGGTTTTTCGGTCACGGCCGGCACATCCGCCAGCGACGAACCATTGCGCAAGGCATCAGCCAGCGCCAAGGCACCATAAACAAGACCGCGCGCATCGCCGCCGAGCACGGTGATCACCTTACCTTCCGGAATAATCTGAAAAGCTTCGCGGCCGAGGCGTTCGCGATGCACCGCGAGGCTGATGAGCCGGTCGTAGCCGGCGCGATCCCTGAGCAATTCGTGCTGCTGGCGCACCAGTTCCTCGCCCAGCTTTTTCGCCGCATAAGCAGCCTGCGGCGAGTCCGCATCATGGAGCACGTAAACGCGCTCGGCACGGAGCGCCACAAACAACAGGCAGGCCAGCAGGGCGAGGATGCGGGGTTTCATCGTGCGGCCACTGAAACTCGGCCGGCTCCTTTCACAAGGGGAAGCTTGAGCCAACGATGGACTGTTCCGCTCGAGCGGCGGGGCGCTTTGCCCTGCGGCAAATGTGAAAATCCGCAATCCGGAAACTTTTTCTGGCACTTTACTCCGCCGTCCCTGTAATCGGCTTGGGGTCGCTCACGTTTCGACGCCCGTGTTTCGTGCCAAGTCACTCTCGTTGCACTCGAGATCGGATTCGTGAGCGGCGTCATCGTCCTGGATTCTCCGGGGCCCGCGGTAACGGCCGCGTTAACGCTCACCTGCCCTCGCCTGCGACTCACAGCCTGCGGGAGCAAAACCCATACAGTCTATGTCAGTTGTAATTCCTGAGTCTGCGCTTCCGCGCATCGGCATGGTTTCCACCCACGGTTATGTCGCCGCCGAACCCCCGCTGGGGGCCGCCGACACCGGTGGCCAGGTGGTCTATGTCCTCGAACTCGCCAAAAAACTCGCCCAACTCGGCTTCGAAGTGGACGTCTGGACCCGTCGCTTCGAAGACCAGCCCGAAATGGATGTGGTCAACGAACGCGTCCGCATCATCCGCGTGCCCTGCGGTGGACGCAACTTCCTCGATAAGGAATACCTCGTGCGCCATCTGCCGGAATGGGCCGAAAACGCCCTGCGCTTCATCAAGAAACACAATCTCAAATACCAGTTCTTCAACAGCCATTACTGGGACGCCGGCTACGCCACGCAGCGCGTCGCCGAGGCGCTCGATGTGCCGCACGTCCACACACCGCATTCGCTCGGCCTGTGGAAAAAGCAGCTCATGGAACGCGACTTTCCAAACGACGCCGCCGAGTTCGAAAAGAAATACAACTTCACGCAGCGCATCACCGAAGAGACCCTGCTCTACAATCATTGCGACGAGGTCATCGCCACCACGCCGGACCAGCTCGACATGATCGTGAAGGACTACGGCGTGCGCGCCGAACAGGTGCACATGATCCCCCCGGGCTACGACGACAACCGGTTCTTTCCCGTCAGCGCCGCCACGCGCGATGCGATTCGCCAGCGTCTCGGCTTCGAAGGGAAGGTCATCCTCGCCATCGGCCGCCTCGCGCGCAACAAGGGCTACGACCTGCTGATCGACGCCTTCTCCATCGTGGCCCCGCGCGTGCCAGATGCCGTGCTGCATCTCGCCGTCGGCGGCGCGGAGATGAACACCAACGAGCAACACATCTTCGATGAGTTAAAGGCGCAGACCGTCGCCCTCGGTCTCGCCGACCGCGTGAAATTCTCCAGCTTCGTGGCCGACGCCGACATGGCCGACAACTACCGCGCCGCCGACGTCTTCGTGCTCAGCAGCCGTTACGAACCCTTTGGCATGACCGCCATTGAGGCCATGGCCTGCGGCACCCCCTCGGTCATCACCACCCATGGCGGCCTGTTCCGCGCCGTCACCTTCGGGCGCCATGCGCTCTACGCCGACACCTTCGACAAAGAGGACCTCGGTATTTCCATTGTGAAGATCCTGCGCCACCCGCGGCTCTCTCACCGTCTCTCCCGCATGGGCGCCCACAAGGCCCGCAGTCTCTTCACCTGGACCGGCATCGCCCAGCAGCTCATCAGCCTCATCGAGGAACGCGCCACCGCGCTCGCCTTCACCGACAACGAGTGGGATGAGCCGTGGAACGACGGCGATTGAGCGCACCGCGCCGGACAGCGGGCGCACCACGATTTCCCGATCCATCCGCGTTCTGCGCTTCCCCCGAGCACCTGCACCCTTAACAAATCGCAATCCGTAATTCTAGAATCCTGCATCTCATCATGCCCAGCTTCTCCATCGATCAAACCACCCTCGTCCGCCTCGTTGAAACCACCGTCATCCTCGTGGTCGCGTTTGCCCTCTTTTTCGGGTTGCGCGAGCGCATCCTGCGGTTCGCCACCTGGGCCGGATTGCCGCGTCTCGCCTTCGCGCCGGTGCGGTTGATCCTTCGCTATGCCATCCTGCTCGTCGCGCTGGCGCTCATCCTCAGCCTCTGGGGCTTCCAGATCGGCACCATTCTCGCCCTGATCGGCTCCGTGCTGGGCCTCGTCGCCATCGGCTTCGTGGCCGTGTGGAGCGTGCTCAGCAACTTCCTGTGCACCTTGCTGCTCGTGATCTTCAAGCCCTTTTCCGTCGGCGACGAACTGGAATTCCCCGCCGACAACGTGAAAGGCCGCGTATCCGACCTGAGCCTCGTCTTCACGACGCTGGACAGCTCGAGCACCGAATCGGTCGTCATTCCCAACAACACTTTTTTCCAAAAGATCTTCAAACGTCGCCGCGGCCTCAACACGACAGGCCTTGGCGATCAGTTGCGCCAGCATCACGCTGAAGAGAATCCCGCCCAAGATCCCCTCCCATGAGTCCCACCAAAACCACCTCCGTCCTCGGTCGCGTGCGCACCTCCTACCCGCGCATGCTGCGCATCCTCGTGCCGCTCGATTTCTCGGGCAAATCCCGCCAGGCGCTGCGGTATGCCGTGCCGCTGGCCCAGAAATTCTCGGCGCGCATCCACCTCGTCCATGTGCTGCCCGATCCGGGCAAGGCCTCCAAGGACGAGCAGATCAAACAGCGGTTGGCGGCGCTCAAACGTCTCGGCCAGACGGCCGCCCAGCACATGCCGCCCCGGCTCCACGCCGAGAACGCCGTGCTGACCGGCAAACCCGCCGATCAGATTCTCGCTCTCGCCGAGAAGAACAGCATCGATCTCATTGTGCTCACGACCAAGGGGAGCAGCGGCCTCAAGCGCGCCTTGGTCGGCAGCACCGCCGAGCAGATTATGCGGCGCGCCTTGTGCCCGGTCATGTCGGTCCGCCGGCGCTGACGCTACGCATGGAGACCATCGACTACACGATCATCGCCATCTATCTGGCCGCGCTGGCGGTCATCGGGGTGGTGCTGGCCCGGCGGGCGGGGCAGAGCACGGAACACTATTTCCTCGGGGGCCGCGCGCTGCCTTGGTGGAGCCTCGGCGCCTCGGGCATGGCCAGCAATCTGGACGTCGCCGGCACGATGACGATCGTCGCGCTGCTCTACCTGTATGGGCTGCACGGTTTCTTTATCGAATTGCGGGGCGGAGTCGTGCTGCCCATCGCCATATTCCTCGCCTTCATGGGCAAATGGCATCGCCGCAGCGCGGTCATGACGACCGCCGAATGGATGCTCCTGCGTTTCGGTGACGGCCTGCAGGGACGCGCGGCCCGCATGACCGCGGCCCTCACCTACCTCATCATCACGGTTGCGATGACGGTGTTCTTCTTCACCGCCGGCGGCCGGTTTCTGGCGGAATTCCTGCCATTCACTCAATGGCAATGCACCGTGGGCATGGCGCTGGTTGCCTTCAGCTATACGCTGCTGGGTGGCCTCTACGGCGTGGTGTGGACCGATGTTTTTCAAGCCGGCATCATCGGAGCGGCCGCGGTTTGGATCGCGGTCATCGCCGCAGGCGAGGTCAGCCCGGAGCTTTTGGCCGCATGGCCGGGGGCCGCGTTCAACGAATTCGTGCCGCGCTGGAGCGATCCGGGACTGGCGCCATATTCCGCGTTCGGTTGGTTCCTGTGTGTCTGGGCCGGCAAGGGCGTGCTGGAGGGTTTGGGCGGAAGCGGTGGGAGCGCCTACATGGCCCAGCGTTTCTACGCCACCCGCAGCGATGCCGATTGCATGAAGATCGGTATGCTGTGGACGGTTCTCTTCGCCTTCCGCTGGCCGATGGTGCTCGGCATTGCCGTGCTCGCTTTCAAACTCGGCCTCCACGGCTCGGATCCCGCCGCCGCCGAACGCGTGCTGCCGCTCGTGCTGCAATCCGACTACATCCCCACTGGCATGCGTGGATTCGTCGTGGCTGCATTGCTGGCCGCCGCGATGTCCACGTTCGACAGCACCGTCAACGCCGGCGCTTCCTATCTCGTGAACGACATCTACCTGCCGTGGCGTCGCGCCGCGGGTGGGCGCGAACTCGTGTGGGCGGGCTACGTGGCTTCGGGACTGATCGTCGGGTTGGGCATGGTCATCGCGCTACTGGCGGGCGCGTCCGTGCTCGGGGTTTGGGTGGGCATCGTGATGCTGCTGTTTCCCGCGTTTCTGATTCCCTTCGCCCTGCGTTGGTATTGGGCGAGGTTCAATGGCGCGGGCTTCGCCATCGGGATCGGCGCGGGCTTCCTCGCAGCCTTTGCCTTTTCGGTGAGCCCGCCGGCCGGTTGGAATGAAGCCCAGCAGTTTCTCGCCATCGCCGCGGTTTCCCTGGTGGCCTCGGTGGCTGCGAGCCTGCTCACGGCTCCCGTGGCCGAGGAGGTGCTGCGAAAGTTCCACGCTAAAATCGCGCCGTTCGGATGGTGGCCGCGGGATTGGCGCCGGCCGCATGCACGCGAACATCGCGCGGATCTCCTTCGGATGGCGGCCGCCCTGCTCTGGCAGATTCTCACCTTCCTCCTGCCCATGGGCATGGTTCTGGGCCTCTGGCGCAGCGTAGCGCCAATGACCTTGCTGTGGATTTTTCTGTTTGTATTTTTGGTCCGCGAAGCCCGCCGGGCCGGGTTGTCCGAAGCGGCCACTCGCACCGATTCATCCTCCTCCCCCACCGTTGCATGAGCTCCGAAGCGCCATTCAAACCTGTCCGCCTTTTTTCCTCCGACCTCGACGGCACCCTGCTCGGCAACCCGGAGTCCACCGCCCGTTTCAAATCCGCGTGGGAGTCGCTCTCACCGGAAGCGCGTCCGGTGCTCGTCTACAACAGCGGCCGGCTCGTGGACGATCTGCGGCGCTTCGTGGACAACGGCATCCTGCCCGCGGCCGACTACTACATCGGCGGCGTCGGCGCCGAGATCCACGACGTGAAGGCCGGCCGGCGGCTCGATGAGTTCCGCGCCCACCTCACCGACGGCTGGGACCTCGCCAAGGTGCGCGAGGTCGCCGAGCATTTCCCCGGCACGCGTCCGCAGCCGCCCGGCTACCAGCACGAATTCAAGTCCAGCTGGTTCCTCGACCACGCCACCCCCGGTGCCCTCCGCGACCTGAAACAGCGCCTCACCGAAGCCGGCCTCAAGGTGAAGGTCGTCTACTCCAGCTCGCGCGACCTCGACATCCTCCCGCGCAACGCCACCAAGGGCGGCGCGCTTCGCTGGCTCTGCGAACGCCTCGGCGTTTCGCTCGATACCGTCCTGGTCGCCGGCGACTCGGGCAACGACTCCAGCATGTTCCGCCTGCCCGGGGTCCGTGGCATCGTGCTCGAAAACACCCAGCCCGAGCTCTACGAAGCCACCGTCGACGTGCCCACCTACAGTTCGCGGCACATCCTTGCCGACGGCGTGCTCGACGGCCTTTGCCACCACGGCATCGTTTGCGTGATCCCAACGAAGGAAAAGACCCGCGTGAAGCGCGAGCAGATGGAACCGGGCTTCCGCATGCTTTTTTCGGGCACCATGCTGGGTTCGCTCGCCGAGTCGGAACGCGACTTCCTCGCCACCGCGTATGGCCATGCCCTCGCCGCGCTCCGTCGCAACATCACCCCGTTCGGCTTCTCCGCCTGTTCCCTCGACCACAATTCCGTCACCGGCACCGATGTGAACTATCGCAGTGTGTGGGCCCGCGACGGCGCCATCACCGTCTGGAACACCCTGCAAATCGACGACGAAGACATCCGCCTCTGCTCGCTGGCCACGCTCGAAACGTTGCTCAACGCCACCACCACCAACGGACAGGTTCCCGCCAACGTCCGTATTGAGAGCGGCGAAGCCGACTACTCCGGTGTCGGCAACATAGCCTCCATCGATAGCGGCCTCTGGCTCATCATCGCGATCTACAATTACGCCTACCGCACCGGCGACCTCTCCCTGCTCTACCGTCACGCCGCGCGCCTCCAGACCATCATGAACTGGCTCGGCGCCCAGGATTCCAACAACGACGGCCTGCTCGAGATCCCCGAAGCCGGGGACTGGACCGATCTTTTCGGCCGCAGTTACAA
This sequence comes from Opitutales bacterium, assembly GCA_044507675.1. GTDB lineage: Bacteria > Verrucomicrobiota > Verrucomicrobiia > Opitutales > Opitutaceae > Lacunisphaera. The sequence continues at coordinate 140,220 of JBIQJF010000003.1, forward strand.
CGTGCTCTACGACGAGGTTCTCTGGTTTCGCGCCAACGTGTGCTACGGACGCATTCTCGAACTCATGGGCCAGTTCGACCGCGCCGCCGACTACCTGCGCCATTCGCAGCGCGTCCGCGGTCGCGTGCTCGATCTCTTCTGGCCGACAACCGATCCCGAAGCCCTCGTCGCCGCTCCCGGCCAGAATCGATTCGCCCACCGCCAGTCGGGCTTGGGCGACGCGCAGTATCTTTTGGCGGAGATCACGCCGTTTTCCTACAACTGGCGCTGCGACACCTACGCCAACATCCTGGCCTTCCTCATGAATCTCATGGACGTCAACCGTGCGCGCACGGCATTTCGTTTCATGTGGGGCGTCGGCGTCAACCAACCCTGGCCCGTCGCCAACCTCTATCCGGTCGTCCAAGCCGGCGATCCCGACTGGCGCGCCTACTACACCGTCAACCTGCTCAATCTTCCGCACCACTACCATAACGGCGGCATCTGGCCGTTCATCGGTGGCATGTGGGTGCGTTTCATCCATCGGCTCGGTTTCCACGAGGTAGCGTGCCGCGAACTGGTTCGCCTCGCCGAACTGAACCGGCTCGGCGCCGACCACGAGTGGGAGTTCAACGAGTGGGCGCATGGCCAGACAGGACGTCCGATGGGCAAGGCGTTCCAGGCTTGGAGCGCCGCATCATTCATTCGCGCCTGCCAGGAAGTGGGCCTCGATCCTTCGCATAGTGATCATGAGTGAATCCCATCCCGCCGTCGCCTGTTTCGGGGAAATTCTCTGGGATTTCCTGCCTCGCGGCGCGTTTCCCGGCGGCGCGCCGTTCAACGTCGCCTACCATCTCCATCAGCTCGGATTCCGCGCGCACCTCGTCAGCGGGGTCGGTCAGGATCTCCTCGGCGATGACCTGCTCCGCCGCCTGCGACACTGGGGGCTCGGCACCGAAGGGATCACGCGTCACCTCGGCCTGCCCACCGGCTACGTGCGTGCCGGGCTCGACGCCTCGGGCAACGCCACCTACGAAATCGCCACCGAAGTCGCGTGGGACCAGATCATCCCCGGGGAAGACAGCATCCGCGCGGTCTTCAGCGCCCAAGCCCTTGTGTTTGGTTCGCTCGCGCAGCGCTCCACCGTCAACCGCGCGTCGCTCGATCGCCTGCTGGCCATTCTCCCGCCGAACGCCCTTCGCGTGCTCGATGTGAACCTGCGCGCTCCTCACGACGACCTGTCGCTGGTTCGCAATCTCGCCAGCAAATGCACGCTGCTGAAACTCAACGCCGACGAAGCCGCACGTCTCAATGACGAGCAACCCGGCGCCCATCGCGAAGAAGCCCACGCCCGTGCCCTCGCGGAGCGCCATGGCTGTCGCCTGGTTTGCGTGAGTGCCGGCGCGCGCGGCGCGGGCCTGCTGGTGGAAGGCGCGTGGCATTGGGTCGCCGCAGAACCCGTCCAAGTGCGCGATACCATCGGCGCGGGCGATGCCTTCACCGCCGGCCTGCTCGCCGGATTGCTCCTGCACAAGGAAGCACCTGCTGCCGCCCTTGCGCGCGCCTGCCGGATGGGGGAATTCGTCGCCTCACACGACGGCGCCACGCCCGCCTACGCAACCGACGCCTCGGGTTTGCCCGTGGGTTGAGGGCGGAGTGCGTCACATCTCCGCGCGCCCGGCCTGTGGGCTTGTAGCCGCCGCCCTGATGTCTTGAATCGGTGCGTGCCGTCCGTGCTCCGAAGCCTTCCCTTCCGCGACATCAAATGGCTGTCCGCTTTCCAGCCCCAGCGTCAGGATCCGGACCTGCGCACGGTGCCGCTGGGATTTCTCGCGCTCATTGTGGTCGGCGGGCTGGTCCTGCTCCTCCCGTGGCTCCATCAGCCCGGCCGCGACCTGGCGGTGATCGACGCCTTCTTCCTCGCCACGTCCGCGGTCTGCATCACGGGCCTGTCTCCCGTGAACATCGGCGAGGTGCTGAACTTTCCGGGTCAGGTTTTCCTGCTCGGCCTGATCCAGCTCGGTGGCATCGGCATCGTCACCGCCAGCCTTTCGCTGGTGATGCTCAGCGGTGAACGGCTCAGCCTCGCCCACGAGAGCGCGGTGGCCGCCACCATCGGCCGGCTGCAGCGCGCCACGCCCGTCGAACTGTTCCGTTACAGCTGCCTGATGATCGCGCTGCTCGAGGTCGCCGGCATCACCAGCCTCTACTGGCGGCTGCAGACGCTTAACCCCGGCGCCGATCCGCTCGTGCTCATGTGGCAGGCGGTATTCCACGCCGTCAGCGGCTTCTGCAACGCCGGCCTTTCCATTTTCCCCGACGGCCTCATGCGGTGGCGCGGCGACCCGGTCCTGCTCGGCATCATCGACCTGCTGGTCATCGCGGGCGGTATCGGCCTGCTCTCCCTTATCAACCTCCGCTATTATAGTTTCTGGCGCCGCGACCCGCGCCGCCGCGGCCGCATGGCGTTGCAGACCAAGCTCGCCGCGGGCGTATCGCTGCTGCTGATCGTCGCCGGTGCCCTCGTCACTCTCCTGTTTGAATGGAACCACACTCTTGATCATGAATCCGCGGGGCACCGGCTCTCTTGGGCGGTGCTGCATTCCGTGATGACCCGCTCCGGCGGATTCAATGTCGTGGATCTCGGCCAGATGCACCCGGCCACGCTCCTGTTCAGCATGGCGCTGATGTTCATCGGCGGCTCGCCCGGCTCGGTGGCCGGCGGCATCAAAACCGTGACGCTCGCCGTGCTGTTCTGCACCGCCCGCGCCGCCCTGCTCCGCCAGGAACACGTCGAGGTGTTCGGCCGCCGCATCAACCCCCGCATCTCCGCCATCGCGCTCATGATCACCATGCTTTCCGTCGCCATGCTCATGCTCGGCGTCGGCAGCCTGATGCTCACCGAACTCGGCGAACCCGCCTCAACCCAACCGGGCGGTATGCTCGGGCTCATGTTCGAAACTGTCTCGGCCTTCGGCACCGCGGGACTCAGCACCGGGATCACCGAACTGTTGTCCACCAGCGGGCGGCTGGTCGTCATGACCCTGATGTTCGCTGGCCGCGTCGGCCCGCTCGTCCTGGCGGTTTATCTGGCCAGGCCGGTTCATCCCTGGCATATCCGCCATCCCGAGGAGGAAGTCTCGCTCGGCTGATTTTTCACCATGGCAAAACGCATCTTCATCCTCGGGGGCGGCCGGTTCGGCACGCATCTGGCCGCCCGGCTCTGCGAATTCGGCTGTGAGGTCGTCATCGGCGATGATGACACCGAGCGTGTGAAGGATCTCTCCGCCGAGGGCTTCCATGCCGTCGAAATGGACGCCAACGACGAAGCCGCGCTTAAGGAATCCGGCGCGCTCACCGCCGACGTCACCGTGGTCGCCATCGGCGAAAACATGCAGGCCAGCATTCTCGCCACCCTGCTGCTGAAACAGCACCATGCCCCGCGCGTAATTTCCCGCGCACTCGACATGAAGCACGCGCAGGTGCTCGAACGCCTCGGCGCCGACGAGGTAATCCTGCCGGTCCGGGACATGGCCTACCGCCTGGCCGATCGTCTGCGCGATGGCACGGAAGGCGAACGCTACCCCGTCGCGGGCGGCTTTCACCTCGGCGAAATCACTTTGGGCAGCAAACTGGCCGGACAATCCCTCGACCCGCGGCGGCTGCGCGACGAATTCGGCATCAATGTCGTGCTCGTGCAACAGATGGATGGCACCCGCGTGGTCGTGCGCGAAGCCACCGCCAGCGTGGAACTGGCCAGCGGCGACATGCTCTGGGCCGTCGGCAAACGCGAAAAACTCAACAAGTTCGAACGCGAATGCGGCCTCGCGCGCTAAGCGCGGGATGCGACTGAAACCCGCCGAGCCGCTCAGCGCAGGTTGTAGTCGGCCGGATTGAGGCCGCGGGCACGGATGGCTTCGACCAGCGCGGCGAGATCGAGCTTTGCGCCGGGTTTCACGCCGTGATGCCGATACCACCCTTGGTGCATTTCCAAGGCGAACTGCATGCGCCCGCGCGAGGCCACCGGCCGCTCGTCGTGCGGATACATCGGATAAATTTCGCGCAACACGCCTTCCGTATCGAAGTAGCCGATGTCGAGCGACAGGTAGGTGTTGCGCATCCAGAAGCTCATCTGCTGCTGACGGTCGAACACGAAGAGCATACCCTCCTCCGCGCCCATCTCCTTGACGAACATCAGTCCCTTTTGCGTTTCGGCCGGCAGCAGTGCCACCTGCATCTGCACCGTGCGATCGCCGACCTTGATGTCGAAACGGTCCTCGATGGACTTAGACGCGACCGGCTTCGCGGGCTCCTTGTTGCCGCAACCCGTAAGCAGCGCAAACACGGCCAAGGCGAATAACGGCACGAAGCGACGGCGAAAGATCATGCCGGGATTCCCAATCATTGCTTCTGTCTCGTAAATCCTAAATTGCTCCCGCGCTCTCTCCGGCTTACTTTAACCTCTCACATGCCCGCCCTTCCTCCTCCCCTTCTCTACGCCAGCACCCAAAACAGCGCCGACCAGCTCTGGTTTGGCCGCGTCGAAGTTCACGACCCGTTTATCTCTTTCGGCCTGCCCGGTGGAGAAAGGATCACGGTGCAGAGCGCGCTGGAGTTTGGTCGTGTGAAGAAAACCGGCGGCTTTGACCGCGTGCTCCCGCTGGAAGAATGGCGCGCGAAGGCCCGCACCCGTTTCGGTCCCAAGGCCGGCATTGCCGAGATCATTGCAACCGTGGCGCGCGAACACCGGCTGCGGCGCTTCCGTGTGCCGGACGACTTTCCGGCTCACCTCTACGTGAAATTGTCCAAGCTCGGCCTGAAGCTCGATCTCGCCGGCGGCCTGCTTTTTCCCGAGCGCGAAATCAAGACCGCCGCCGAGGCCGCCGCCGTTCGCGAGGGCAACCGGTTGTGTTCGGTCGGTTTCACCGTGGCCGAACGCATCCTGCGCGCCGCGAAAATCAAAGGTCACACGCTCGTCCATCGCGGTCGCGTGCTGACCTCCGATAGCCTGCGCTTTGCACTCGAGACTGCCATCCGCGAGCAAGGCGGCGATCCGCGCGACACGATCGTGGCCGGCGGGGATCAGGCCTGCGACCCGCACGAGCGCGGCTCCGGTCCGTTGCACCCGCACGAGCTCATCATCATCGATGTTTTCCCGCGCGTGCTGAAAACCGGTTATCATGGCGACATGACGCGCACCTATCTGAAAGGCCGGCCGCGCGAGGTGCAGCGCCGGATGGTCGAGACCGTGCGCGAAGCCCAGAAACGCGCGCTCGAGTCCATCCGTGCCGGGGTGGACGGACGCGACATCCACGGACTTATCGTCGATTGCTTCGAGGATGCCGGCTACGAGACGCGTCATGGCAAGGATGGTTCTGTCGGTTTCTTCCACGGCACGGGCCACGGCCTCGGCCTGGAAGTCCACGATCCCGGCCGCATTTCGCCCATGGTGTCCGCTCCGCTGAAGAAGGGCTCCGTTCTCACGGTCGAGCCCGGCCTTTATTACCCGGGCCTCGGCGGCTGCCGCTGGGAAGACGTCGTGCAGGTGACCGCCACCGGCTCAACCATGCTGTCGCGACATCCTTATCAATGGGAAATTCGGTGAAGCCACCCCTGTCTGTCATCCTGAACGAAGTAAAGGATCCAGCAGCACAATCGCTGCGAACATCATTCTGGATTCTTCGCTGCGCTTAGAATGACAGACTTCTTGAATTGATCCGTGTCCATTCGTGCCATCCGTGGCTAAAGAGGTCATGACTTAACCATGCCCGAACTCGCCGAGGTTGAATTCTTCCGCAAACGCTGGAGCGCCGGACACGGCGCCAAGGTGCTCGCCGTGCGGCTGCATGAAGGCAAAAAAGTTTTCCGCGCCTGCGACACGGCACAACTGAAGCGGCACCTGACCGGCGCAAAACTGCTCGGCTCCGAAACCGCGGCCAAGCAGATGCTCTTCCGCTTCTCAGGCGACAACTGGCTCGGCATTCACCTCGGCATGAGCGGGGAAACCCGCGTCGAGCCGCCGGACTACGTCGCGACGAAGCACGATCATCTCATTCTCGTGCAGAAGGAGCGACAGCTCGTGTTCAACGACCCGCGCATGTTCGGCGGCGTGCTTTTTCACCACGGCAAGACACCGCCCGCTTGGTGGACGAAGATCGCCCCGGCCGTCCTCTCACCGGCGTTCACCGTGGAAGCTGTCGCGGATTTCCTGCGTCGCCGCGGACGCACCCCGATCAAGGCCGTGTTGCTCATGCAGGAACGTTTCCCCGGCATCGGCAACTGGATGGCCGATGAAATTCTCTGGCGTGCCGCCCTCCACCCGAAACGCCTGGCCGGCTCCCTCTCGCCCGCCGAGACGCGCACGCTGCATCGTGAATGCCGCAAGGTTTGTCGCCTCGCTCTCGACACCATCGCGGGAAAGGGCGCCTACCTTCCGCCCGATCTCAACGCCCATATCCCGAAATCCTGGCTCTTTTTGCACCGCTGGGAAAACGGCGGTCGTTGTCCCCGCACCGGAAAACCGCTCGTTCGCGAGGAAGTCGGTGGCCGCACCACCTGCTGGTCTCCCGCCCGGCAGAAGCTTTGAGCTTTCGAAGCTCACCTCCCATCAAGGCGACAATTCGTGTCGCCCCTGCGAGGGAATCCCACTCAATCGAAAACCGAATATGCCCAAAGTCCGTCTCGACGAACTGCTGGTGATCCGCGGCCTCTCCCCTTCCCGGGCGCAGGCCAAGGCGCTCATCATGTCGGGTCGCGTGCGCCATGGGACCGAGCGGCTCGACAAACCGGGCAAGGAATACCCCGCGGAGATCGAGCTGACCGTGGACCAGCCTCCTCGTTTCGTGAGCCGCGGCGGCGACAAACTCACCGCTTACCTTGAGAAATTTCCCATCGATCTAACTGGAGCGCACGTCCTCGACGTCGGTGCTTCAACCGGCGGCTTCACCGATTGCGCGCTCCAAGCCGGCGCAGTTTCCGCGACCTGCGTGGACGTGGGGCATGGCCAGCTCCACGAAAAACTCCGCCGCGATCCGCGCGTGACCAATCTTGAGAAACGCAACGCCCGTCATCTCGCTCCCGGCGACCTGCCGCGCACTGATTACGATCTCGTGGTGATGGACCTGTCGTTCATTTCGCTCAAAAGCGTGCTGCCCGCCGTGTGGCCGTTTGTGCGATCCGGTGGCACGCTGGTCGCGCTCGTGAAACCCCAATTCGAAGCCGGCAAGGCGGAGGTGGACAAGGGCCAGGGCATCATCCGCGACGATGCCGTGCGCCTGCGCGTGCTGGCCGAGGTGCGCGATTTCGCTCTCCGGGAGTTGCCCGGCGCCGGCCTGATCGGCGATTTGGAGTGCCCCGTCCACGGCGCTGACGGCAACCGCGAATTCCTGCTGGGACTTTCAAAACACCCTGCCGGTTAACGGGATTGACGCACATTAGGCCTTGGGGGACGCAAAATGGGGTTCCCAAATCTGCGTTTATCTGTGTTCATCGGTGGTTAACAAAATGCCCCCCATCCGCAGACTCGCCTTTGTCGTCAACACCGAGAAGCCCGGCGCCGCCGCGCTCGCGCGCGAGCTCATCGCAATCGCCCGCACGGTCGGCGTCCGCCGCATCAAGAGCCGTCCCAATCGCAAGCTACCCGCCGGCTACTTCAAGGGCTGCGACGCCGGCTGCATCATCGGCGGCGATGGCACGCTGCTCGGCGCGGTGAGCGAAGCCGCCCACGCCGGGGTGCCGCTCATCGGCGTCAACCAGGGCAGCCTCGGCTATCTCACCAGTTTCTCACCCGACGAAGCACGCGGGTGCTTTGGCGACCTCCTGCTCGGCCATTATCGCATCGCCCATCGCACGCTGTTGGAATGCCGCGCCGGCACACACCGCCAGGAGCTGGCGCTCAATGACGTGCTCGTCAAAGCCGAGGTCAATTCGCAGCTCGTGCGCCTGGAGGTGCACGCCGACGGCGAACTCGTGACCGACTACCTGTGCGACGGTCTCGTGTTTTCCACCCCGACCGGCTCGACCGCCTACAATCTCTCCGCCGGCGGCCCCATCGTGAATCCCGACGCCGGTGTGATCGCGATGACCCCGATCTGCCCGCACACGCTCAGCAACCGCACCATCGTCTTCAAGGACAGCGTGAAACTCACCGTGCTCAACTGCTCGCCCGGTTCGCGCCTGCTCGTCGCGCTCGACGGCCAGCGCAACCGCGCGGTGGTGAAAGGTTCCTCCATTCAGATCACGATCGCCAAACGCCAGTTGTCGCTCGTGCATCGCCGCGATTACCGGCACTTCGGCGTCATGCGCGCCAAGCTCAAGTGGAGCGGTGGGTTGACGGATAAAAAATAAAAAGCCCCGGCAAATGGCCGGAGCTTCGAGAGAGGGTCAGAAAGGCAGAGGATTATTTGGCCTGCTTCGCCGCTTTCTTTGCCTCGCGCTCGGCTTTGCGGGCTTCCTTGGCGGCCTGTTCGTCGGCCTTCTTTTGCGCCCGCTCTTCCTTGTCGAGTTTCCCGTCGCCATTGGCGTCGTATTTCTCGCGGTTCGAGTCACGAGTGGCCTGGGCTTTGGCCTTCGCCCCTTCCTTCGCCGCCGCCTTTTCCTCTTCGCTCAGCTTGCCGTCCTTGTCGGCATCATACTGTTGCTGGGATTTGGTGAGTTTCTTTTCTCCGGCATCCGCGAACAATGAAGCGGGAACAGCAACAAGGGCGAGTGCCAGCAAAGCCGGCACGAGGCGGGGTATGGGGTTCTGAATTTTCATAACCCCGCGAGCAAATCCATACCGCCTCGCGGCGACAAAGACGCCCGCCACCTAAAAACAGGTGGCCGGTTCAGGGTTTCACCACCAATTGGACGCGTTGACCCGATTGGAAATAGCGAAGCGCGAAGGCCTGCACATCGGCCAGCGTGACGGCATCCACCCGGGCATCGTAGGTGCGCCAATCGTTCACTGGCAGGCCATAGATTGCATTCAGCGCCGCGCTCATCGCGCGAGCGGAGTTGGTCTGCAGTCCCATGCGTTTGGCAGCCTTGAGCCGCACCTGGCAGCGTTGCAGTTCGGCCGTGGTCACCCCGCCGGAGCGCACTCGCTCGATCTCGAGGTTGAGCTCCGCAATCACCTCACCGTGACGCTCGGGGCTCGTGCCGGCATAGAAATAGAACATTGCGTCGCGCAAGCCGACGATGCGGCTGGAGCGCACGAAATACGCCAGGCTCTTCTGCTCGCGCACGCGTTCGAAGAGGTTCGACGACATGCCGCTGAACAATTCGTCAGCCACTTCGCTCACGGTGTAATCATCGGCCAGCATGCCGGGACCCGGAAAGGCTTGGAACACGATGGCCTGTTGGCGCGGTTGCGCTTCGATGAATTCACCCGCCGTGACGGCGAACGAAGCCTGTGCCTTCGGCGCGGCGCCCTTCGGCAGCTTTGCCAGGAAAGCCCTCAACGCCGGCGCGAGCTTCTTCGGATCAAAGTCGCCCGCGACCGCCAACACGGCGTTGCCCGCGACGGCGAGGCGGGCGTGCAGAGCTTTCAAATCCGACACGCCAATTGCCGTGAGTCCGGCTTCATCGCCGCCACTTTCGATGGCGAAGGGATGTGCGCCGAAGAATTTTTCGCGAAGCTTCTTGCGACCGACCGTGACGACGTCGTCGAGACTCTCCTTGAGTGAAGCCAGTGCCGCTTCGCGCTCGATTTCGAGACGCGCCGCTTTGAAGGCGGGCCGCAGCACGGCATCGCTGATCACTTCGAGCGCGAGCGCGGCGTCACCCGGCAGCACTTCGGCGGAGAGGCCGAAGCTGTTGTTGCCGGCAAACTCGTGAAAGGAGCCACCCACCGCTTCGATGGCGCGGGCCACTTCCTCAGCGGAACGACGCGCGGTGTCCTTGGACAACAGGGTCGCCATGAGCGCATTGGCGCCGCGACGGCCGGCCGGTTCGAACATCGGGCCACCGGCGAAGGCCAGGCGGAAGTGCAGGCTGGGCAGGTTGCGGTTGGGCTGGAGCAGTAGCCGCGCGCCATTGGGGAGCGCGATCTCCTCAAAATCCAAGGAGGAAGCCTGGCGTGAGTTCGCGCTTTCGGATGTTTGGGCGGAAGCGGTCGGGTTCGATGATACGACGGTGAGCCGCTCCGGCACGAGATAGGTGCGCATCACCTGTTTCAATCGTGCGGGCGTGAGCGCGAACAGCCGCTCGAAATACTGGCGCGTATAATTGATGTCGCCCACCACCACCTCGCCAGCACCGAGGCGCGAGGCCTGCCCGGACATGGTTTTGCGCATGTTGATCTCGGAGGTCACGGCCTGCCGCACCGCCTTGGCGAGCGCAGCGGCGCTGACGCCCTTGGTGGCGACGCGGTCGAGTTCACGCAGAATGGCCTGCTCGGCGGGCACGCGTTTGTCGGGATCGGCGAGGTAGGAAACGTAGAACAGGCCGCTCGTGCCCGGGCTCCACGACATCGCGTCGATGGTGTGCACGAGGCGGGATTTTTCGCGGATGGACTGCCACAAAATGGAGCTGTCGCCGTGACCAAGCACCATCGCCAGCATGTCGAGTGCAGGTATGTCGGGATGCGCGAGGCCGGGAATCTGCCAGCCGAGACCGGCGCGGGAAACCTGCACGTCCTCGAAAAGATGTTGGTCGCGACGGGCCAGCTGCACGGGCTCATCGGGCACCAGCACGGGCGCCAGGCGCGCGCGCGGCGCTTTCCCAAAATGCTCCGCGATGGCCGCACGCGTCGCCGCCGGATCGAAATCGCCCACGATGACCAACACGAGATTGTTGGGCACGTAACGGGCGCGGTAGTAGCCGAGCAGGTCGTCGCACGTTGAGGCGGCAAAGACTTCGCGATGACCGATGATGGGTTGGCGATAGGGATGCGCGCGGTAGGCCGTCTCAAACAGCGCCTGCGAAAGGCGTTGGTCGGGATCGTCGAGGCACATGTCGATCTCACGCAGGATGACATCCTTCTCCTTCGCGCATTCGTCGGCGGGCAGCGTCGAGTGCAGCACGGCGTCGGCGAGCAGATCGATGGCGACGGCGGTGTGGTTGCCCGGCACGTCGATGTAATAAACGGTGCGATCGAAAGTCGTGTAGGCGTTGATGTAACCGCCGTGCGCTTGCACGGTCGCGGAGATTTCGCGGCCTGCCCGGCGCTCCGTGCCCTTGAAGAGCATGTGCTCAAGGTAGTGCGAAAGACCGGCGCCGAGATGCGCGCCTTCGTGGATGCTGCCGGTTTTCACCCACACCTGCACCGAGCTGACAGGCGCGGCGTGGTCGGGCTTCAGGAGCACGGTCAAACCGTTCGGCAGCGTGTAGCGTTCGATGGATTCGCGCCAGAGGCTCTCGAGCAGGTCGAGGTCGCGCGAGCGGACGGAGCGGGATTTCGGCATTGCGAGGGGAACAGGGCGGAACGCTCAGGCTTGGTCAGCCGTGCGCCGCGCGCGGCGTCCACCCGCCGGCTGGAATGGCTTCACGAATGCCTCATCAAAGTCGTAGATCTCGGCAAAATCCTCGCGGCGATCACTCTCGGTTTTGCTGAAGACATTATACTCAATCAGATTGAAAACGATGTCGCCGAAGTGGGAGCAGCGACGCACGCCCCACGTGTTCAGGACGACTTTGGCCATCGGGCCATATTGCTCGAGGGCGTAGTCGCGGATGCCGGTGAGCAGCTCCGCACCAGTCACGTGCTGGGACTTGCCGGTGCGCTCGGGCTGCTTGCGTTTCACCTCCTTGACAGTGTGGTCAAGGGCTTGGCGGACAAAATCATACGCCTTCCGGTCGAAACGGGTATCTTCTTTACAAATGAGTCCGACAATTTCGGCAAATTCGAGGTCTTGCATTTAAGTGGGTTGAGATGGCTAGCTAGCACAGCAACCGTGCCTCTGCAATCTCTCACCGGCAGGGCTGAATGGCCTGTTTTCCGCTGGCGTATCGCAGTTTTTGTGCAAACTTAATCTCGCAATTCCATCCGTTAAGGTCATATACGTATTTTAATGATCGCGGCAACCCACACCAACCACCCGATTGCCGGTGCTCCAGACGTCCGCTCAAAAGAGGCGTTTTTGCACGAGGCTTGCAACCGCATCCGCGGTGCGGGCATGCGGGTGACCAAGCCGCGCGTGGCCTTGGTGGAAGTGTTGCTCAAGCAAGACGGTCCCGTGAGCATCGAGCGCATCCATCAACAGGTGGGCGTGGACTCCTGCGATCTTGTCACGATCTACCGCTGCCTGGCGGCTTTCGAGGATCTCGGCCTCGTGCGCCGCAGTTACCTGCACAACGGCACCTGCCTCTACGAACAGACTTTCGATACCGCCCGCCACTATCACATCGTCTGCAAGACCTGCGGCAAAACCGACAAGGTGGATTACTCGCTGACCGACGACGTCGAGCAGAAGCTCAAGGACCGTGGCTACGAGCACGTCAGCCACGTGCTGGAATTCTTCGGTATCTGTCCCGAGTGCCAGCTGGCCTCCAAATCGCTCGCGCGCGGCACCGCGGTTTCGGTGCCCACGACGATCACGAGCCCGCAGGTTTAAGCGGCTCTGTCAGCTGCCGGTTAGCGGCTGCACTGCCCTCACCCACTCGGCCACGGGCACGCCGCCTTCGAGGTGTTCACGCCTGATGCGGTCGAATCGCTCGGGCGTCACGTGCGAATACCACACGCCGTCGGGATAAACGACCAGCCAGGGCCCGTCCTTGCATAAGCGCAGGCAGTCGGCCTTGGTGCGCAACGCGGCGATCCGGTGCTCCTTGAGCTCGGACCTCAGGTGCTGCCAAGTCTCCTGCCCTTCCTCGGGTGAACAGCAGTCGGGGCCCGTGCACAGGAAAAGATGCCAGCGGGCCGCCGGCAGGCCGATCTCCTTGAAGGATTTCGCACCCATGCGCGCTCAACCCCGGCGCGACTGCGCGTAGTTGACCTCGGCCTGCGTCCAGTTGAGCACGTTCCAGAAAGCCGCGACGTAGGCCGCGCGTTGGTTCTGATAATGCAGGTAATAGGCGTGCTCCCACACATCGAGGCCGATGATCGGGGTCAGCCCCTCGGAAAGCGGCGAATCCTGGTTGGCCGTCGAATGGACGACCAGCTGGCCGTCGGCCTTGGCACTCAACCAAGCCCAACCACTGCCGAAACGGCTCATCGCGGCGGCCGCGAACTGTTTCTTGAAATCATCCATCGAACCAAAGGTCTGCGCGATCGCGACGGGCAGCTGCTGGATGGACACGCCTTGGTCGGGCGAGATGATCTTCCAAAAGAAGTCATGGTTCACATGACCGCCGGCATTGTTGCGAATACCCGTGCGAATCGCCTCGGGCACACTGCCGAGATCGCGCACCAGCGCTTCCGGACCGCGCGCGAGGAGATCGGGATGATCCTTGAGCAGGTTCTTCGCGTTGGTGACGTAGGCCTGATGGTGCTTGGTGTGATGAATCTCCATCGTCCGCGCATCGAAGTGCGGCTCGAGCGCGTCGTAGCCATAGGACAGCTTGGGCAGCTCCCAACCCAACGCCGCATTCGTGGCCGAACCCGCGACCGCCCGATTCAGTCCAAGGCCTGCCGCCGCAGCGGTGACTCCGATAATCTTCAAGGCATGACGACGGGAAACGGGCGTGGAATCGGGAGTTTTCATATTCATACGTCCACGATGACGCAAACCGTGCCGGGCGCAAGGGCGCGCAACCCGCCCCGCCAATCAATGACTCTGCCCTGAGCCTGTCGAAGGGCTTGTTTTATGCGCACCGGACGGCTACCAGTCTCACGTGCTACTGTTCAGCCGCATACTCGATTTCGAGCAGAACCGCATTCAAGAGATAGAACGCCGGCGCGAGCAACGTTACGTGCCCGGCCGCGCCTTTCCTCTTCAAGCCACCATTGAAGTCGATGACGAGCCGCGCAATGCCCACATCGTGGACCTCTCTCCCGGCGGCGCCGGCCTGCGCGTGGCGGGCCCGACCTACACGCGCGGTTCCCTCGCCCGCTTGCACCTCATGATCGAGGATTCCTGGATGGAATTCGCCTGCACCATCGCGCATGTGAAGACGCTTTCCTCCGGATGTCGCCTCGGAGTCACCGCAGGTTTCGCCAGTTTCGCCGAAAAGAAAGCCTACCTGCAACTGCTGCAGCCCGTCGCGATTGGCAGCCTTTTCCGGCTCGTTCCACCCGACGAGGTGCGGCAAATGGACCCGGGATTGCACCGGACGGTATACACCGGTCGCCCCGGCACCGAACTCGCCATCTGGCGCGAAGGCGACGCCGACGGCTCGTATCACAGTTTCAACTGGCAGGTGGACGATTACCTCGTGCAGGGAGCGCTCGGGTCCGAGGAACTGCAAATTCACTCTCGCAAATACATGGTGGCTCCCACGCGCTCAAAGCCCGGCGCCCCCACCTATCGCAAACTGCCCAATGAGATGAGGGATGAAATCTGCCGGCTTTTCCGTTGGACGATGATGAACCTGCCCAAGGACATCCCCGCCGACTTGCGCAAGTTTATCCAAGGCTTCTGAGCCGATCACCCCTCTGCCGCCCGTGCTGCTCTTCCGACGCATCTTCAATTTTGAGAAGGCCAAGGTCGAACAGCTCGCCGACCTCCGCCTCAACCAGCGCTACACGCCCGGTGGCGGCTTTCCGCTGCAAGCCTGGATGGAATCCGGCGGCGCCGAGTGGCCGGCGAAAGTCAACAACCTCTCCGGCAACGGCCTCGGCCTAATCGTGAACGTGCCGCCCACGGCGTCCGCCGAAGGCCAGGAGACGCGCGTCCGGCTTTCGCTCGGAAATTTCCAACGGACCTTCACGGGGCACATCGTGCATGTGCGGCCCGCCACGCGCGGCCTCTATTGCGGCGTCGGTCTGAAATTCGGCGATTTCCTCGAACAAAAAGCCTACCTGCAACTTCTCCACCCCGTCGCCATCGGCCAGTCCCTCCAAGCCGTGCCGCCGGAGCGTGTGGCGCAAAACGAACCGCAGTTCATCAAGCAGATCTTCCGTGGAGAAGAGCAGTCCGCCCTCACCGTGTGGTTGGAAAAATCGTTCGGCACTCCGCTGCACAGTTTCGAGTTCGAGACGCAGGATTATTTCTGCCGCGCCGACGCCCAGAGCGGCGTGCTGGAGGCCTACGTTCGCGAGGCCGCGGATTCCCACAAGGGCAAGCTCAGCAATCCGGTCTTCGACACCAGCGGCGGCCTGAACGACGAGATTCGCCAGCTCTTCCG
>JBIQJF010000038.1:0-13324 GCA_044507675.1 Opitutales bacterium
TTCGATTGCGTGGCTTCCGACTGCGGTTCGCCCGTGTGTAGCGCGAGTTCGGTCGGGCTGATGAAGCCGTCCTTGTCCGTATCGATCTCGTTGAACAAAGCAACCGGGCTGGAGCTAGGTGTGGTGATGTTGCTATCGGTAACGCCCACGGCTTCCTTCCCGGTCGAAGGGCGCCCGGAGCGACGCATCTTGGCTGCGTCTTCGCCAATGGCATCGCCCGTTTGCAATCCGAGGTTCGGCGCCAGCGTGAACTCCGCGCGTGAGATGCGGTTGTCGCGGTCCGTATCGAGAGCCTTGAAACGCGTCGCCGAGCTCGTGAGCTGGTCGTTCTTAAGCGTGGTCGGCGGCCGATCGGCAGTTGATTCCTCCGTAGCACCAGCCTCGCCTTTGGCCGGCGGAATCGCTTTGTCGTAATGCTGATGCTGGGCGGGCGCGATCACGGCCAACATAGCAATGCTGCCGAGCGTGGAAAATGTTTTGGTCAGATAATTCATGAGAATGAGGAGTTGATTGGGGAATGCATTGTTTTACTTAAACTAGTCCTGCAGTTCCCTCCGCACCACCGGGGCGCCGCCCGGGATCGTCATCAGGCCAACGGCCGAAGCCGGCCGCGCCATACGGTTCCCGCATCCGGGAAAATCGGTGTCAAAGACAGGTAAGCGCCCTGCTGGGCGGCGCGTCTTCCCGCACATTAGACTCGCGCGATGAAATCCTGGGAAATCGAACGCGTCCGCCGGAATACGAGTCCGCGTATCAATGATCGGATCGACCGGCGCACCTCCACCACGATCCAATCCTACGTAAACCAGTCGGAGGGGGCCATTACCAAGCGGCTTGATGCGCTCGATCGCGAATGGGACATCGAGCGCGTGCTCGAAACCAATGCATCCTCGCTGGCGCTGGCCGGCCTGATGCTCGGCACCACGGTGGACCGTCGCTGGCTGGCCCTGACCGGCGGAGTGCTGGGTTTTCTTCTTTTGCACGGTATCCACGGCTGGTGCCCGCCGCTGCCGGTCCTGCGGAGGCTCGGTGTGCGCACGCGCGCGGAGATCGATCGCGAACGCTTCGCGCTGAAATTCCTGCGCGGCGACTTCGACTTCGTGCGCCAGCCCTCGGGCGCAACCAATCTGCGAACCCTCCTGCGCGCCTCCGAGCTATAGGGCACGCCGGTCCCCGCCGCGGGGAGAAAGGCACGCAAAAAAGAACCCCGCAGGGGCAAACCTGCGGGGTTCCGGGGTGCTATCCGGCGTGCGAAGGAGCGGCCGCTCGTTCAGCGGCGGAAGGCGCATAAGCACCCTCCGTTGCCGGATAGTAATTGTTTCAGCTGCGGCGCCGATCGTCGGGCCGGCTCGCCTGCACCGGGATGCGCGACGGTTGGGGTTGGCCGCCGCCCAAGCGGGCGGTGAGATAGGCTGCGACGATCGAGGCCGCAAAGAAGATGAGGTTGGTTATCATGATGATTTTTAGCGGATGGTTACGGTGGCGCTGTATTCGGTGCCGACGTTGTAGCCGGAGCCGTCCAGCAGGGAGAGAACCGCGGTCTGCGGGTTCGCGTTGGTGGAATTGGCGATCGCTTTGATCGTGAGCGTGGCGCTGGTCGCGCCCGCGGGGATGGTAACGGTGGCGGGCATGTCGCCCTCGGGCCGGCGGTAATCGGTCCATTTGGCGGCGGTGCCGGTGAACTTGAAGTTCACGGTGATGGCGCTGGTGGTGCTGCCAGTGCGTGTGAAGGTCCACGTCGCGGTGTCGCTCGCGTTGCCGATGGTGGCGGTCGCATCGGTGGCGGCGACATTGACGGTCGGAAGACCGTTCTCGGCGAACAGCGTGGCGCGGGCCACCGCGCGACGGCCGTCCGGCCACTGCGCCTCGGCCTCGACCCACTGCGAACCGTAACCACCGGGGGTGAAGGTGTAGGTTTCACCATAGGCAGGTTGCTGGCCCTTCGCCTCCCAAAGGATGCGCGCGCCTTCGAGGTCCATCCCGCTCACTTGCAGGCCGACGGTGATCGGCGTGCCGAGAGCGGGCTTGGCCGGCACACCGGTGATGGTGGCCGTGGCGGATTTCCACGCCTGCGACTTCACGGGCGTCAGCGACGCGATGTAAGCGAAGCTAGCGAGTCCGCGTGCCTGGTCGAGGTGCACAAACTCCGTGGTCACGTTGAACGTGTCGCTCCACCGGTCGTAGAACGCGTGCGGTGCGGTCTTCGCGTTGTCACGCGGGAAGGTCAGCGCAGCGAGTTCGGTGCCGTAGGTCGCGGTGTGAACCGGGCCGGTCTGGAGATTGCCGAGCGGGATGCCGTTGGGCGGCAGCACGCGGTCGTCGTTCTGCGCGAACTGGTGCACGATCTCTTTCTGACGCTTCCAGCCAAGGCCGGTGATGTAGGAAAGGTTGATCGCGTTGGAACCACCCTCGTAGTTGAGGTTGCGCACGATGGCGTCGAGGTAATCCGTGCGGGCTTCCAACTGGCGGGCAACCGTGAGGTCGAACGCCTGATGGCCGGAGAAATACCAACCGGCGCTCTGCTGCCGCTTGGTGGCATCGGGGAAAGCCGTGCCGTAGGCGCTGTCCTGCGTCCACTTGAGCGCAGCGTCGCCGGCAGCGCGAACCTCGGCCTCGCATTTCGCGAGGTAACCCGTGTCGATCTGGCCGGCCGAGAGACGACCGCTGCGCACTGCGAACGCGTAGGTGCGGGTGGCGTTGCCCCAGCCCATGTAGCCATGCCACCAACCCCAGCGCCAGGTGGCCGGATCGGAGGGATTGAACCACGACTTCAGCGTCGTGTGGATGGCGGCGTCACCGGTGGCGGCAAACATCGCCGCAGCGGCCCAGGCGAGTTCGTCGTCGTGGGTGAAGTCATCGCCGTAATGCGTGATCTTCTGGTAAGCGCCGGCTTTGCCGTGTTTCGCGATGGCGTCGGTGAGGAATTTCCAACCGGACTTCGCTTTCGCGAGGTAGTTCGCGGCAGCCTGCGGATACGCGGCCTTGAAACGCGGCGAGGAGGCGGTCTCCGCGAGAGCAGCGACCGCAGCCGCGGTGGCGGCGGTGTTCTTCGGCCACACGACCTGGGCGTCGCCCCGGTCCGGCAGCACATTGCTCTCGTAACGACGATCCTTCGGATAGACGAGGAAGTAGAAACCGCCATCGGTATCCTGCATCTTCGCCAGGAAGTCGGCCTCGATCTTCGCCATTTCCATGACGTCGCTGATCCCGTTGCCGCTCTCGGGCAGGCCGAGATTGTCGAGCGCCGCGATGCCGTTGATGGAATCCACGGCAAACATCAGCGTGTGCAGCAGCGTCGCGCTGTTGATGGTGTATTTGCTATAGTCACCGGCGTCGTGATGGCCGCCGGAAACGTCGAGCGGTCCCTGGTTGACGAACGGATAGAGCTGCGCCGCGGGACTGGTGAGCTGTGGAGCGGTCTGCGCCGGGTTGTTGGCGTTGATCTTGACCGCTTCGGCCGCGATCGTCGTCCAGGTAAACGCATACGTGGAAGCGGACGCCGGCACGCTGGCTTGGGCGACGTGGCAGGCAGCGTGCGTGTGCCGCGTGAACGGCAGTTCGTTCGCATGACCGCAGCGCTGGTGATAAAGACCCTGCGCATAAGTGCGGGCAAAAGCCATGCCGATGCCATCATCCACGAGGAACGGCAGCGAGGCGCCGAGACCGGGGACAACCAGCTTGTATTCGCCAACGGTGGCGAAGCTGCTGAAGTCCGCCTCATACACCTTCTGGTAAGGCGTCGGCGAATACGTCCAGCCGGAGTCCGGCCGGGCCACGAGCGATCCCTGATGAACCACGCGCCCGCTCACCGCATCGACGATGGAGAACTTGAGGTTGGGCACGACCATTTCGCCGAGGTTGCCGAGGTAGAATCCGACCGCGGCCTTCTTCGGCAGCGAAGGCACGTAGCCTTCCTGGTTGACGTGAATGGCCGGGCTGTAGCGAAGCGGATGCGCCTCGGCCTTGAAGCTCATGTTCGTCGGCCAGAGCGTGCCGTCGGCATTCTTCACTTCAACGGTCTGGCCTTCGGCCACGGGCGAAGCGAGTTGCAGCACGAGGCTGTTGGTAATGCGCAGGTCGCGATTGACCAGCGGAGCGTAGAGCGGACGACGCTTGAAACCGACCGCCTGCACGGTAACGGCCTTGCCGTTGACCGTCACCGCCAGCTTGCTGCTGGCCGGAGCCGTGAAGTTGCCCGAGGCATCGACAAAATTCCAGCTGTCCACCGCCCCACCCGCCGGCGCCGTGTTGATGCGGACGAGTTCGAGAGTCGTAGGCGAAAGGATGTGCAGGGTGTGGCTGCCGATCTCCGGAATGCGGAGCTTGGTGTAATCCACAAGGCTCGTGGGATCCGGCAACGAGCCCGTGCCACCCGAACCACCGGTGTCGCCAGTTCCACCGGTATCACCGGTCGAGCCGTCGTCGCCGGTATCTCCGCCGTCTCCCGTCGAGCCACCATCATTGGAGCCGCCACCATTGGAGCCGTCACTGGAACCTCCAGTCGGATCGGTGGGCGTCGAGCCCGCGGGCAGAATGCTGAGCGTGCCGGACTTGGCGGCGCCCAAGGTGTAGGCCGCATCGGCGCTGGCCGTCACCACGACGGTCTGCGGATTGACGTTGGTCGTGTTCGCCAACGCCTTGAGATTCATCGCCACGGAACTCGCGCCCGCAGGAATCGTCACCTCCACGGGCATGTCGCCCTCCGGCCGACGGTAGTCGAACCATTTCACCGCAGTGCCGGACAAGGAGAACTTCACTTTCAACGGAGCTTCCGTGCTGCCGGTGCGGCTGAACGTGAAGGTGCCGTTGTCGGACGAATTGATGACCGCGGACGCATCGGTCGCGGCAACCGTAACCGTGGGCAAAGTATTGCCCGTATCGGAACCACCCTCGGACGCGCCGGAGCCCGAGGCTTTGCCGGTGACATCCCACGTGGCACGACCACCGAAGAGCGCGAAACTCATGCCCTTGACGGTGTGGCCTTCGAGACCGACCTGGCTGGCGGGCACTTCGAGGCGCACCCACTGTCCGGCGGCGGGCAGATCGCCCACGCGGCGGCGGCTGGCGGTGCCATCCTTGCCGTAATTGATGCTGTTGGCGCCCCAATAGGCGCGGTGTTCCCAGTTGTCGGATAGCCAGCTGATCATCAGCTCGGTCGGCAGGTTCGCCGGATCGAGATAAACGTAGGCGTAAAGCACATCACCGGTCGCGACGTTCATCGTGTCCGTCGCCCAGTTAAAAGCGTGTTCGTGCAGGCCGCTCGCGATGGCGGATTGATGGGCCATCGTGCCGGAGAACGGCGCGGGATTGCCGGTCACCCAAGTCCAGGTGTCGCCACCCGAACCGGAACCCTTGGCCCCGGCGGGCAGTGTATCATCAAACCAAGCAGTGGACGTCGCTCCGGGCGTGGTCGGCGTGCTGGGCGCGGCCGCGGCCTTGCCGGTGGCGTCCCACGTGGCGCGACCGCCGTGCAACGCGAAGCTCATGCCCTTGACGTTCTGACCTTCGAGACCGACCTGGCTGGCCGGCACTTCGAGACGCACCCACTGACCCGCGGCGGGCAGGTCGCCCATGCGGCGACGACCGGCGGTGCCATCCTTGCCATAGTTGATGTTGTTCGCACCCCAATAGGCGCGATGCTCCCAATTGTCCGCGAGCCAGCTGATCATGAGTTCGGCAGGAGGATTCGCCGGATCGAGGTAAACATAAGTCACGAGCACATCGCCGGCACTCACGGCCATCGGAGCGCTCGCCCAGTTGAAGGCGTGCTCATGCAAACCGGCCGCGAGTGCCGATTGATGCGCCTTGGTGCCGGAATGCGGCGTGGGGTTGCTGGTCACCCAGTTCCACGTGTCACCACCCGAACCGGAACCGGTCGCGCCCGCGGGCAGCGCGTCATCGAACCAGAGCGTGAGATCGCCCGTGGTCGGCGGCGT
The DNA here is from genome assembly GCA_044507675.1 of Opitutales bacterium. Taxonomy (GTDB): domain Bacteria; phylum Verrucomicrobiota; class Verrucomicrobiia; order Opitutales; family Opitutaceae; genus Lacunisphaera. The sequence continues at coordinate 5,937 of JBIQJF010000038.1, forward strand.
GGTCGTGCCACCGCCAGTGTTGGGCGGAGGCGTTTGACCGGCGGCAGTGATGGTCGCGGTGGCGGTCTTCGCAGAACCGACGCTGTAAGCGCTGTCGGCGGAAGCCGTCACGATCACGGTCTGCGGATTGGCGCTGGTGGAGTTGGCGATCGCCTTGAGGTTCATCGCCACCGAGGTGGCGCCCGCGGGAATCGTCAGCTCGACGGGCATGTCGCCCTCGGGCCGGCGGTAGTCGATCCACTTCACGGCGGTGCCGGAAAGGGCAAACTTGACCTTGAGCGCTGCGGCGGTGCTGCCAGTGCGGGTGAAGGTGAACGTCGCATGATCGCTTGTGCCAATGACGGCGTTCGCGTCGGTCGCGGTGACCGATACTTCGTTCGGTCCCGTGCCGGTGCCGGTTCCCGGTGTCGTCGCGCCGGCCGGAGCGCGGCCCGAGGCATCCCAGGTGGCGCGGCCGCCAAAGAGTGCGAAGCCCATGCCTCGGACGTTCTGGCCTTCGAGACCGACCTGGCTGGCGGGCACTTCGAGACGCACCCATTGTCCTGCAGCGGGCAGATCGCCCACGCGGTGGCGGCTGGCGGTGCCATCCTTGCCATAATTGATGCTGTTGGCACCCCAGTAGGCGCGATGCTCCCAATTGTCGGCGAGCCAGCTGATCATGATCTCGGTCGGCGGATTCGCCGGATCGAGGTAGATATAGGTGTAGAGAACATCGCCGGCGGCGACCGGCATGGTCGCACTGGCCCAGTTGAAGGAGTGTTCATGCAGACCGGCTGCGAGCGCCGACTGGTGAGCTTGGGTGCCCGAGAAAGGCGTGGGCCCACTGGTCACCCACTTCCACGTGTCGCCACCCGAACCGGAGCCAACGGCGCCAGTCGGCAACGCATCATCCACCCACGCACCGGAACCGGACGACGGCGGCGGAGTCGTGGGCGTGCCGCCCGCGGTGTTGCTAACTGTGACGTTCAACGCAGACGAGGTCGTGCGATTGCCCGCGGCGTCACGCGCGATGGCGCGGAGCGTATGCGTGCCGTTCGTCGCCGTGGTGGTATTCCACGTCGTGGTGAAGGGAGCGGCGGTGTCTTCGGCGCCGAGATTGTTGCCGTCGAGTTGGAACTGGACGCCGGCCACGCCGACGTTGTCAGAAGCGTTGGCCGAAACGGTGACTGCGGTGCCGGAGACGGCGGCGCCCGCCGCCGGAGCGGAAAGGGAAACCGTCGGGGCGGTAGTGTCACCCGGGGTCGGCGCGGGTCCCGGACCGGCGGCTCCGCCGATCTTCCAGAACACGCCTTGCGAAGCGTTGATGTAGGTGCCGCTCGGCGAGGTCTCGCGCTTGATGGCGCGAACCATGTAGGTGGCGCCGGCGGGCGCGCTGGCGTCCACGAACGTCGTGGCGGTCAGCGGCGTGCTGGTCACGCGCGTGAACGGCGCGGTGTCGGACGTGGCCCGATAAACATGATAACCGAGAACGGAGTCAGACGAAGCCGCCCAAGTGAGCGTCACGCTGGAACCGGCCGCGACGCCGCCCAGCGAAGCGGGCGGAGCCACGGGATGCAGGCGCAGGGTCGGATCACCCATGAGCGCCACGTGGATCGAGTTGGCGGCATTGTTCTGCTGGTTGCGATAAAGCGTCGTGTTGTTCTGCGTCAGGCGGGTGCCCGCGCCGATGGTTTCACCCAAGCCCATGCCATGGATGAACCAGTGCGGACGACCAGCCCACATGGACGCGAGACCGTGGGTCTTGGTCGCGAGGGGCGCGCGCAGGATGCTGTCGGCGTGATCCCAGTCGCCGAGCCAGCTGCCGAAAAGCATGTTGAACACGCCGTGCACGTCGTTGCTGACGAGTTCCACGGTGTTGGTGTCGCTGTATTGGCCGACATTGCCGAGACCCGCGACGGTGCGGTAGCTGCCGGCGCCGCAACCATAGGCGATCAGGTAATCGCTGGCGGCCACGGCGGGCACCCAGACGCCGCGCTGGTCGTTGTGAAGGACGTTGAGATTGGTGATTTTGTCGCTGCCAACCAAAGGAGCCGCGTTGCGGAAGCCGCTGGCGGCAAAAGCCTCGCCGCCGCGAACGCCGAAGTAGTCACCCACGATGGCGCGACGCTGGACGTTCACCTTACGGTGACGGAAATTGTGGTCCTTGTTCAGATACTGGCGCAGGAGTTCCAGTTCGCTCGGGAAAGACGGCGGCGAATTCCAAGCGGTGCTGCCCGGCATGTTCGCCAGGTCAACGCGGCCGACCTGCAGTTCCACGGCCGAGGGCAAGGTGTTCTGGTCGAACTTGCCGTCGCCCGGCTTGTTGGTGAGGCGCGCGGCATCGGCGGGATCCGTGTTCACCGTCTGCGTGTAGTTGACCGAACTATCGGTCCAGTTGCCGTCCATGTCGCCGTAGTAGGCATCGGCCGGCCAGGCGCCGAGGTGGTCGGGGTGGCCGTCGGGATTCAACCGGCCCGAATAAGGCACCGGCACGTGTCCAAAGAGAAAAACCGCCCGCACATTGGCCGGATCGGAATTATAAACCGAAACGATCTGGCTCTTCACACTGGCGGGAGTGGCGGTCCGGGCAACATCGCGACGGACCACGATCCAACCGTCACCGCGCAGGTCGTCCTGCAGGCGCGTGAGTTCGGAAGCGAGCGCTGTCGCGTGGGTGTTGTCCACCACGAGCACGACCTTGCCCCGGTTCTCCACGAGCGGCACGTCGATGCCGGACTGGATGTAACCGTAGGAGGTATAACCGGCGGCGGCGCGCACGATCTGGTATTCGTAAGCCGTGCCGGCCGTGACATTGGCATCGGTGAAGCTGAGCGCACTGCCCGGCAGGGCCGTGCCCGTGCCCCAGGAGGTGGCGCCCACCGCCTTGCGATAAACGGTGTAGCTGGACGGCGTGGCGGTGGTGTCCTGTTTCCAGTTAAGGGTGATCTTCGCGGGAGAGGCCTGGACAGAGGCGGTCACTTCCACCGCGTAGTTCCAGGTCGCCTCGACAGCTTGAGCAGCGTGGGCGAAAAGGGACATGAGGAGCGCGGCGAGCGCCGCACGTATCGGATATTTCATGGGCGCGAGAATAGGAAATTCCCGCAACCTCCTGAATCAGCGTGGGCCTGATAAACCTGTCAGCCGCCGGCGACTCCGGCTTGTCCGTGTCCGGACTACATTCTGGTTCCCTCTTTCCCGTGCTTTTTCAGCGATTGGTCAGATCCACCTGTCATCGCGAGTCCGGCACCGCGGGACGTGGCGATCCGACTGACTCGGGCTGGACTGCTTCGTCTCCCGCTCTCGCAGGATCCTCGCAATGATAGGAAAACCCAAACAGCGCGCAGAAACGCACGCCCCCGGCTCAGCGCGTGGCGGAGACCGACGTGGACGTCATCGCCGCGATCGCGTGACATTCCTTCGCCGCGCGCAGACACGCCGCCGCGCAGGCCTCGCCGTCGGGCTCATCACCCAACTGGCATTCCTCGGCGCACGCCCGGCAGATCACCGTGCCCAGCGCGCACACCTGGATGGAAAACGCGGAGCGGAGATTCAGCTCCTCGATCACGAGCCGGCACAGCCGGATGCTCGATCGGCACAGATCCATGCAATGCTGGCGTTCCGCGGAGCGTTGGGCTCGCGCCAGCAAATCGAGCCAGGTTTCACAGGCAGTGATGCAGGCGAGGCACGCAGCCGCGCATTTGGCGTGGGTTTGATCGAGCATGGAAAAACAGAAAGAGGGGCTGACATGGGGAGGGCTTCCTGCGCTCCTCAGATACAGCTTAACCCATCCTGGTTCCACAGTTCCATCAGGTGATGGCGTGACCGCGGCCCACGGTTGGTGCGCCATCGGTTCATCAGGGATCACCCCACCTGCGCAGGCGGAGTTGTCCCGATACAAGCGGACCCGAGCCCGTGCTAGCTTTCTCGCGGCGCTTCTTCGCCCTGCCGCCCGGCTCGCCGGGACCACGGCGCGAGGCGCCACCAACCCAGCAAACCAAAACCGAAAACCATCAATAATATGAAAACATCTCTTGTCGTCCTCTGTCTGGCCGGCCTCGCCGCTCCCTTCACGCTGTTCGGCCAGGACACCACTGACATATCCGAGGGACCGCAGCCGCAATTTGCCGGGGTGCGTGAATTCACGCTCGGGGGCAGTGGCATCAGCAACAAGGATATGAACGACTCCATGGGCGGGATCGAGTTCTCGTATGGTTCCTTCCTCTCACCCGCCTCCCAGTGGGTGCTCAGGCAGTCCATCAACTACGTCAATCCCGAGAACGCCGACTCCGGGTGGAACGGCTCGACGCGCCTCGCCTACGACTACCACTTCAACCATGATGGCTTTGCCCGGCCCTTCGTCGGCATAAGCGGCGGTCGCATCTACGGCGACACTGTCCACGACAGTTGGACGGGCGGCTTGGAGGTCGGCTCGAAGTTCTTCGTGCGCTCGCGCACGTTCATCTACGCGATGGCCTCCTACGACTGGCTCTTCGATCGCGGCAGCCAGATCGATGATCGCTTCGATGACGGCCGCCTCGGCTGGAATCTCGGTATCGGTTACCAGTTCTAAGTTTTTTCACATCAGGGGGCTCTTCCGAGCCCCCCTGCCCTTCAACCCTCAAATCACGTCTCCCATGTTAAGTTATTCACTTCTCTTCCTGATCGTCGCGATCGTCGCCGGTGCCCTCGGTTTCTGGGGCATCTCAGGTGTCGCCGCCTCCGTGGCCAAGGTGCTCTTCCTGGTCTTCCTCGTCCTGTTCGTCATTTCCCTGCTTTCCGGCCGCCGCCGGCCGCCGGTTTAAACCACTGTTCTACGGTGGTTTTCGAGCCCCGGTGGGGAGCGGCCTGTGCAAACATGGGTCGCTCACCCCATACGGCTGCCGGGGCGCAATCATTATAGTAACGGCAAACAATAAACAGCCCTCATTGCCTTATGTTCCAAGATTCCTCCGAAGCAACAGCCAGCCGCACGCCAGAAACGGATGATGACGATGCCAGCCTGGTGAGGCGGTTCAACGCCGGCGACGAAAGCGCCTTCGCGACCATCGTGAAATGTCACTACGGCCGCGTCCTCGCCCTCGTCCGACGCTCCATGAACAACAATCAGGATGCGGAGGACATTGCGCAGATCACCTTCATCCGCGCCCACCGCGGGCTCGCCTCCTTCCGGGGCGATTCGGCGCTTTCGACCTGGCTCTCCCACATCGCGCTCAACCTCGCGCGCAATCGCTACTGGTATTTCTTCCGCCGTCGCAGTCACGACACCATCTCCCTGGACCAGCCGCACTCGATCGCCGACATCGTTTCGACCACCGACGCGAGTCCGGCACAGCACGCGATCCAGAGCGAGTTCGTGGAACTGGCCGCACGCTGCCTCGAACAGCTCGATCCGCCGCAACGCGAGATCCTGCAGATGCGTTACCAGCAGCAATACTCCTATGGCGAGATCGCCAACAAGCTGAAGATAAACTTCGGCACGGTCAAAAGCCGCGTCGCCCGCGCACGGGAAAAACTCCGCGCGCTGATCCTCTCCTCCGCTCCCGACTTTGGGAACAAGGCCTCGATGGTAAGCTTCTTCGAGCCGGTCCGCCATCCGCCCGCCGCGGTGGCTCCGCTCGCTTAGATCGAAAGCAGGTTAAATGGACAGTGGCCGCGCTTGGATCCCGCGTTAGCGGGACTCGAGCGCGGCCATCCCGTTTTGAAGAACAGCGTCGCGACCAATCCAATATGCGGAGTCGGGTGCGTCCTACGTAGGGTAACCCCGACATACCCCGTCGCTTCGCGCCACCCCTCTTCATAGAGGGGATTTCAAACCCACGCTTACGAAGTTCCCCTCTATCAAGAGGGGTGCCCGTCAGGGCGGGGTGTGTGCTCGTGCACGAATAGGACGAAGGTTCGCTGTCAGCCTGATTCGGCGACCTCCGCAAATCGCCGTCTCATCGCGAGGCTTGGTGAAGCCAGCCGTGGCGATCCATCCCAGCGGAGTTGGAACCCGCCCGGGGCGCCGCCCGATGGCCCTCTGCGCATCAACCCCGATGGCGGGCCCGCCGCGGCAGCGATATGCTAGCGTGTCATGAAACAAACATACCCACTCCACTCTTCCTTCTTCCGCGCAGCCTGTGCCACCGCCCTCGTGAGCCTCGCCGCGCTGACGGCGACCGCCCAATCGCAGGTCGACCCCACTCCCACGCCGGGTCCCAGCCCGAGTTCACCCGCCACCACGCCGCAACCGCTGCCGAGCGAAGACTACAGCGTGACCGACGCCAAGCCCATGCCCAATCGCAAGGCCGAGCGCTTCATCAACAAGCTCTCCATGCTCCAGTCCGAGGAAGCCCGCATCTCGTCGATCGCCGCCCAGCGCGCGACTAACGAACAGGTTCGCACGTTCGCCGACCAAGTGCGCAATGCCAGCAGCACGCGCGACCAGGAACTGGCGCAACTCGCCCAGACGCGCGGCGTTCTCCTTCCGACCGGCCGTGATCCCAGCGATCTCGCCGACGAAAACCAGAAATGGCAGAGCAAGGACGCCGAGGACTTCGATGAGGACTTCGTGCAGCGCGTCATCCGCATTCAGAAGAACTCCATCGACGCGCTCGAAGACTACGCCAGCGCCAACGACGCGGATCCGGAACTCGTGGCCTTCGCGCAGAAGCATGTCACCGACCTGCGCGAAAGCCTCCGCCAGGCCGAGTCCCTCGAAAAGCAGGTGGATTGAGTCGTCAGTCCACTGACGAAAAGCTCAGAATCGCACAACGCAGGCGGGCCTCCGAAAGGAGCCCGCCTTTTTTGCGCTCCCGACTATACTACAGGCGCTTCAGCAAAGTTGTAGCCGAGCTTTCGTTCCGCACCGGATGAACGCGTGGTCAGATCGAAAGCCTGTCATTCTGAGCGCAGCGAAGAATCTTGCGGGCGCATTTCCAGCGGCGCGCGCTAGCGCGCTGCCCACACATCCCGCTGCATGGTTTCGGACCAGGAAGGGCGCCATCGGGGCGCTCGTGTGCTCAGTCCGCGAGTATGTCGCAGACCCTCGCCATTACCGCACGTCAAACCGCGCGCCGTCGGCTTCTTCGCGCCGCGCGCGGCCGGATGCTGCGGTCGGCCCAGAGCTGCAATTCGGCCTCGCGACGGCAATCCGGCAGGGATGATGGCGGACGGCCCTCGTGTTCGAGGATAATCCGGGCGTAGTGTTCGGTTTCGTCCAGGGATGGACGCATGTCATCGACGAGCTGTGGGTATTCGCGTGAAGAGAGCATGATCATTCGGGGATTTGGGGATGGAATTACCGGCCGGGACGCGTGCCTTCGGCGCACACGCGAACAGCTTTTCAGCGCACGCGACCCGGACCGGTAACGTCTCAGCCTATCATTGCTCCATTTTCGCCAAAATCAGGCGCCCGCCCCACCGGGGGG
>JBIQJF010000038.1:13424-40328 GCA_044507675.1 Opitutales bacterium
CCCGCCCGGCAGAAGAAAGACGCCCCTATGAAAACGAAGATCAGCGTGACTATCGGGATAGCTGCTGGAACCGCGATTTACCAAGTGATGCGGCACGGTCTGGAGCAGATCGATTGGACAAAAGTGGCTTTTGTTTTGGTGTTCAGCTTCGTGCTCTTCTTGCTGGTCCCTAGTCGGTGGCTCGAAAGAAAGAAATCTCTACGAGAGTGAGGACTGGCAAGTGGATGAAGCCGTGTAGTGCAGGGCTTAGCGCTCCTGCGTTCAGTCTCACGCCTTAATATTCTTGTGCGTTTTTGCGCCTCTTCGTGGCCAAATACTGACGACCTTTTCGCTCAGTTCATCGTGGCGCCTTTCATCCACTGGATGGCGTAGCGGACGAGGTCCTTGCCGGATTCGAGCTGGAGCTTGAGCTTCAGGTGCTCTCGGTAGGAATCGATGGTCTTCACGCTGAGATTCAGTTTGGCCGCGACCTGGCGAGTGCTGTAGCCGTCGCCGATGAGCTGGAACACTTCCATTTCCCGGTCACTCAGGGTGTCGATGCTGAAACGAACCTCCTCCTTCCGATTGCTGACCAGACGGTGGAGCATGCGTTCCTTCATGCGATCGCTGAGATGAAGTTCGCCGGAAAGCACCGTGCGGATCGCGGTGAGCACGCGACTGCTCGCCTCCTGCTTCATGATATAACCGCGGGCACCGGCGCGCATGGCCCGCTCGGCGTAAACGCCTTCGTCGTGCATCGACATGACGAGGACCGGCATGTCGGGTGCGAGCACGCGGATGTGCTTCATCAGTTCGATGCCGTTGGTTGTCTTCAAAGTGATGTCAATGATGGCAAGGTCAGCCGGCTGCTTTTGCAGCAGCGCGATGGCCCCGGGGGCGCTGTCGGTCTCCCCGATCACCTCCAAATCCTCCTCCTGGTTGATGAGGACGGCCACGCCCTGGCGGGTGATCGGATGATCGTCCACCAGGATGATGCGGCGCTTAGCAGGCGACTTCGAGACTTTGGAGGGAGGGGCTTTTTCCAGAACGGTTGGTTTCATGATTGTGGGCAAAGGTGGTGAAATGGCAGGCGACGGTGGTGCCGCCGCCGGGATGTGACTCGATCGAAAGGGTGCCGCCGAGGATGGTCGCGCGATAACCCATCAGGCGCAGGCCGCTCCCGGGCGCCGTGCGTTGCGCGGCGGCATCGAATCCCCGGCCGTCGTCGGTGATCGACAGGCGGTGCCGGTGCCGGCGGGAAAAGAGAACGATGCGCACATGCCGGGCCTGACCGTGGCGCACCGCGTTGTGAATCGCCTCCTGCGTGATGCGGTAGAGGTGCAGCGAAGTCAGGTGATCGCAGACCGGCGGCGTGCCCTTGACCTCGAAGCGACAACCGATGCCGTGCAGCGTCTGTGCCTGCGCGGCCAGCTCCTCGAGCGCCACCAACAGGCCGGCATTCTCCAACTGCACCGGACATAGGCCTCTTGCGAGAGCACGGGACTGCGCCACGGCATCATTCGCCAGTTGGGCAATGAGCTCGGCCTGCTCCGCTTCTTGCGGATGCATGCGGTTCAGCCGATCGCGCAGCGCCACAGCCAGACAGGCCAGCCCGGTGAGCTGCTGCCCCAACCCGTCATGCAAATCGGCGCCAATGCGCTGCTGTTCCTCATCGCTGATGGTGAGCAGCGAACGCTCCAACCCGCGCCGGTTGGTAATGTCGCGCGCGAAAAACGTCGCGCCCGCACCCTGAGCAGCGTCGAACATGACAAAAAACTCTATGTGCCATTCCGTGTCGCGGGTGCGCCCGGAAATCGTGCAACCCGCCGAGCCGCCGGCGAGCGCCTCGCGAATGGCGTTGGCTGAGGAAGGATGCAGTTCTGCCAGCACGCGGCCGGGCCACGAACCCGGTTGCAGGCCGGCATGTCCCAATCCACGGCCGCTGGCCTCCGCCACCCGGCCGTCGGGATCGATCCGACCGACGATCACCGGGAGATTTTGCAGGATGCTGTCGAGCAGTTGAGTGGTCTTGCGGTGTTCCTCCTCCGCGCGCACCCGTTCGCTGACATCGAGCGCGGTGAAACCGCGCAGCCGCCGCTGGTCCGCGCCGATCATGCCAAAGGAATTGACCAGCCAGTGACGGCCGCCCTGCACGAAGGGTTGCGGTTCGCGCTCACCATCCGGCGCTGGTTCCACCGGCGGCAGTTCGCTGCCGAAGAAGCGATCGTGAATCTCGTTCTGAAAGAGCACGCGGCCGTCTTCGCTCCGGATGGCGACGGCACAGGGCACGCTGCGCATGAAAAGATCGAGCTGCTGCTGGCTGAGCTGCAACTTCGCGAGCATGGCGGCTTGGTGCAGCGCGTAACGAATCGCTCGTTCAAGTTGCACGGGATTCAATTCTCCCTTCGCGAGAAAATCCACGGCACCGGCCTGCAAGGCCGCTTCGTCGATCTCGGGCGATTGATGGCCGGTGAGGAGCAGGATCGGCATCGTGTTTCCCATGGCCTGCGCTTCCCGCAGCAATTCGACGCCGGTGCCGTCGCCCAGATCGTAGTCAAACAGACTCACATCATAGCCGCCGCGACGAAGCGCCTCCTGGCCTTCGCGATAACCCGGCGCCCATTCGGTGACGTAGGAGGCGGATCGCACCTGCTGAAGCATCTTGGTCAGGAAATAGTAGTCCTCCTCGTGGTCTTCTACCACGAGGACACGAATACTCCTCTGCCTGGTCTCACGCATGGTAACTTTTGGGCGGGCCGCCGCCGCTGTCACATCTCCGGATGTGGCGGTCAGTGCCATTTGCACCCACTCCGATGGACACTCGAATGGCGCAACGGAGCCGGGACTTCTTCCGAATTTTGTAATTTTATTTCGAGTTGTGCCACAGCGGATTGCCTCGGTCGCGGCCGGCCAAAAATTCACCCCATTTGCCCGCTCTGCCCCACCTGAGCAGAGGAGCCGGCCAACGGTTGTTTCATCGCGACGTTGGGGTTTTTTCCGCCCGCCACGCGTCCACGGTAACCTTCCCGATGCGGCTCCCGGTAAGCGGCACGATTGTGACCTCTGCGCTTGCACGCTATTTTTGTCACGCTGCCGGACGGATCAACCGTCCGCATCCATTCGAAAATGAAAAACAACAAATCCTATCTTCTCAGTCTTCTCCTTCTCAGCGGCGCCGTTATCGGCGCTGCCTTCACCTCGGGCTGCACCGCCACCGCCACGCGTCAAAGCACCGGCGAATACATCGACGACACGGCTGTCACCGCCCGGGTGAAAAGCGCCTTCGTGTCCGACGAGTCCGTCAAGGCCTTCGACGTCCAGGTGGAAACCTTCCGCGGCGTGGTGCAATTGAGCGGCTTTGTCGACAACGTGAATCAGAAGACGCGCGCCGAGCAGATCGCCCGCAGCACCAATGGCGTGCGGGACGTCCGCAACAACATCCAGTTGAAAAACGAGCAGAATCAAAACCGCTGATTCCCGCGCCTCGTTGCCTCCCCTGCCACCATGTCGCTGATCCTGCCCGCTCCGAACGTCGTCACGGCTTTCGAACAACTCGTGCGCCGGCGCCGGGCCACGCAGCACTTCGGCAACGATGAGGTGCCGGCGGAGGTCATCGAGGCCGCACTCCAACTCGCCTCCGAGGCGCCATCGGGCTACAATATCCAGCCCTGGCGCTTCGTCGTGCTGCGCGATCCTGCCGCCCGAAAACGCCTGCGCGCGGCGGCCTTTGACCAGGAGAAAATCACGGAAGCTCCCGTGGTGATCGTCGCCTGCGCGGAGCACGACGCATGGCAGGACCAGATGGACGAAATTCTGCTTACGCGCGCGCGGCGCTCCGGGCGCGGCGAGGAAGACCAGTCGAAAGCAAAAAAGCAGGCGCTCGACTTCATCGCCACCCTGCCCCGGGAAGTCTGGCTGAATCGCCAGGTCATGATCGGCTTTACCTATCTGATGCTGGCTTTCGAAGCTTTGGGCTGGGACACGGCGCCCATGGAGGGATTCCAACCTGACAAAGTGCGCGAAGCCGTGGGCCTGCCGGAGAAAGCCGCCGTGGTCGCCCTGCTCGCCGTCGGCCGCGCCGCGGGCTCCGAACCGCCTCATCCGGGTCGTCTTCCCATCGACGTCATCGCCAGCGGCGAGCGCTTCGGCGCGCCCCTCGAACTCCACTAAAGATTTCCCGCCCGTCCCATGAAACGCACCAACCAGAACAAAATCCTGCTCCACGGTCGTGGCATTGGCGATCTCAGCGACGACGACATCGAAGCACGGGCCCGTGAAATCGCCCTGATCCGCGGACAGCCCGACGGCCGTATCGCCGAGGAGGACCGCACCCAGGCGCTGGCCGAACTTCAGGGCGAATTGCTGCCCGAAACAACCGACTCCGACGGCTTGTCCCGCGGCGCGCTCACGCGGGATCCGAGCGAGCCCGTGGCCATTCCGGGACATCACACCGTCAATCACGAAGGCGAAAACGATTCCGAAGCCGCCGAGCGACTCGCCCGCGAAGGAGTGGAAGAAGCCCAGCACGACCAGATGCTTGCCGCCCGCGAGCGCGAACACCGTCAGAACCGGATCTGAAGGAGGCCCGCTCGGGCGCCGTCATTCGCATGGCCCGAACCTCCCCAGCACCCGCTCTCCCTCAACCCGCGGAGCCCGGACCGCCGCGCCTCGGCCGGCGCATTCTCCGTATCCTGAAACGCACGGCGATCGCCTTTCTCGAGGACGATGTCACACGCCTGGGCGCAGCCCTCGCGTTCTATACGACCATCGCGGTCGCACCCCTGATGGTGCTGAGCGTCGGGCTGGCCGGTATGTTTCTGGAGGAGAGCGTCGCGCGAGAAACCGTCGTGCAGGAAATCCGCCATGTGATCGGTGGCCCGGCCGCCGACGCGGTGGCGTCGATTGAAAGTCCGCTGGACCGACCCGAAGGCATTACTGCCACGGTCATCGGTGGACTCACGCTTCTCTTCGGCGCCCTCGGCGTTTTCCGGCATTTGCAGGATGCGCTCAATTCGATCTGGCGCGCACGTCCGCCGCGATACGGATTTCTGGCGATGATCCGCCACCGGCTGTCGTCCATGGTCGTGGTGCTGACCACCGGCTTTCTGCTGCTCGTATCGCTTATTCTCAGTGCCAGCCTGAGCTGGCTCGCCACACAGGCGATGAGCACCCTGCGGCTGCCGGTTCTCTATTTTGAGGCGGGTAACACCCTGCTCTCTTTCGCGGTGATCACGGTGCTCTTCGCCCTGCTGTTCAAGCTGCTGCCGGACACGAAAGTGCCGTGGCGACATGTGTGGCTGGGAGCGGTCGTGACGGCGGCGTTGTTCACCGTCGGGAAAATCGCCCTGAGTCTCTACCTCGCGCATGCGCGGGTCACCTCGGCTTACGGCGCCGCGGGATCCCTCGTAGCCCTTTTGCTCTGGTGCTATTACGCATCGCAAATCGTGTTCCTCGGCGCGGAATTCACGCGCGTAACCACGCTCAGCCGCGGCGGGCGGGATTTCACCGCCTTGGAAGAACCCATTGAACGCGTGCGCCTCGCCCATGTCCCACCGCCCGCACTGCTTGCCACCCGGCCCCGGACAAAACGGCGTCGACGCCTGCCGGCCCGTTCAACCAACCGTGGGTGAAAACAGCGTTGCGCTACGGCGAGCGCGGTCAGCGAGGGACGCGTTTCCGGCTCTTGTAGTCGTGCACGAGAATACTGACCAGCAGCCAGAACGCCCCGCCGGCAGCGGCGATGAAGCAGACAATCGCCAGCCCCGGATAACCGAGCAGTTGGAAACGTGTCTGCACCCGCATCAACAACGAGGCGCCGACGATCAAGGCCGCCAGCACCAGACCGGCCGTGATGCGGTTGGCTATCTTTTGCATGCCATCGAGCACCACCTTGGCGTCCACGGCTTTCACCTTCACCTCCAGCTCGGAGTTGGTCACCGCATCGAGAATGCGATTCACGCGACCCGGCAGCGCCTGCACGAAATCCTTCGTTTCGATGACGGAGCTGAAAAAATTGCCGCGCGTCAGGTCCTTGCGCATGCGGCGAGACAGCAGCTCGGCGACGTGCCGTCGGATCGCCTCGGTCGGATTGAACGAAGGATCGAGGATGCGGCCAATTTCATCGAGTTGCAGCAGCGTCTTGCCGAGCAGGGTCAGTTCGCTGGGCACAAACAGGCCCGTCGAGCGTGCGCGGTGGCTGACCTCAAAGAGCGAACGTCCGACGTTCATCTGCTCGATCCCTTGGTCGCGCTTGGCAGCCACGAGCCGACTTACCTGCCGTCGGAATTCGGGCAGGTCGAAGTCTTCCATTTTCTCGCTGATCCTGATCACCACCTCGACGGCGTCGTCGCCGTTGCCTTCACTGACCGCCAGCAGGAGCTTCAGCAGGTGTTCCTGCATGCTCGGCGTCGTGTGGCCCGCCATGCCGAGGTCGATCAACGCGATCCGGTTGTCGCGCGTGATGAAGATATTGCCCGGGTGTGGATCGGCGTGAAACAACCCGTCCACCAGCACCTGTTTGAGATAGGCTTTGAAAAGCTCGTCGATGAGCACGCCGCACTCGAGATCCTGCCGGACCAACGGACTGAGCGCGGTGATCTTGTCGCCGTCCACATACTCCATCGTCAGCACGCTGCGCGTGCAATAGTCGGTGATTGGCTGCGGCACGACGAGGTGGGGAAACTCCGCGAGATTGCGCGCGAGCACGATGAGGTTCTGGGCCTCCAGTTCATAATTGAGCTCGCGTGTCAGCGCCGTGCGGAATTCCTCGACCACTTCACGGAAGCGATGCTTTCGTCCTGCCGGCGTGTGGGCATCCAAGGCGGCGGCAAGGCTGTCCAGCGCGTCGAAATCCTTCCACACCTGATCCCGCACATTGGGGCGTTGCACCTTCACCACCACCTTTCGTCCGTCCCGCAATTCGGCATAGTGCACCTGACCCAATGACGCGGCCGCGATCGGCGTGGGATCGAACCGCGCGAAGCCCTTCGAAATCCGGACCTCCAGTTCCTTTTCAATAATCGCCATCGCTTCGGCTTCGGAAAACGGTTTCACGCCATCCTGAAGGCGCGCCAGCGCTCGAAGATAGTTTTCCGGAAGCAGATCGGGGCGACTCGCGAGCACCTGGCCGAATTTCACATAGGTGGGCCCCATGGCCTCCAGATCCCGCACGAGTTCCTCGGGGTCGGGTCCTCCCGTGATGTCCTCCGGGCCGTCGGGCGCGTAGGCGTCCGACTCGCTCTGTCTCTTCACCAGGTTGGAGCGGCCGTATTTCCAAAGGAGGCGGCCGATCTCACGGTAGCGTTTAAAGCGATGGGTGGTGAATTTCATAAGCACAAGCGTCGGCTATCATACCGACCGCCCGGGCGCGTGACGGTTCTCCCTCACTCGACAAATTCCCGCGATTGATGGCAGCGAGACCGAAGGCGCGGATCCGCTCAGCCCCCCCAAAGCGCGGTCCCCGGGTATGGCTCACCCCGGGGACCGGCATCTATTATCACCACCTTACGGTCCCAAAGGCACCGAAATGTTGATACCCTGATCCACATCGGCGGCACGCGCGCCGGCATTCACGCCGACTGTGCGCACGAACGTCGTGACAATCAGGTCCACGTAACGCGACAGGATGTGATAAGGCGTGCGTGGCACATACACGATGTCGTTTGGTTCGAGCTTCACGTTGGGGGCACGCCCGGTGACGATGGCCCGGTAATCGTAAATGGCGATGGCCGGTTCGGTGACACCACCGCGCACGACGGCCACCTCGGAAAGATGGGCGTCTTCGCCGGTGCCACCCGCCGCGGCAATGGCCGAGACGAGCGTGGGCTGGCCCGGCAAACGAACGGCACGGGCTTGGTTGACCTGACCCAACACGTAGATCTCGTGCGAACGCGGCGACGGCAGGTAGATCATGTCGTCGGGCTGCAGGTAGATGTTCTGGGTCATGTCGCCTTCGCTCAGCAGGCGCTGGACATTCACCGGCAGCGGGCGGCCGTTTCGCACGACGAACGCCTGGCGAAGATCGCCGGCGTGTTCGCGCGGGTTGGCGAAGGTCAGCGTCGCGCCATTGGACAGATGCGAGACGGATTGTGCGGCGGCCGGCCCACCCGCTGCCGCGATGGCATCGAGCAGCGTGGTCGGACCATTGAGCGGATAAAGTCCCGGTGCGCCAAGGCGTCCGAGCACCCACACGTTCTTACTGCCGACTTCGAGCAGCGTGAGGTTCACGCGCGGCTCATCGCGGTAGTAGTCGCGCATCGCCGTTTCCAGCGTCGCGCGCGCTTCCGAGAGCGTCTGGCCCCACACGTCGATTCCCGCGAGCATCTCGTAATAGATCTTCCCGTCGGGACCGACCACGGTCTCCACGCGCGAAGCTTCCTGGCCGCCCACGTCGATCGCGAGGCGATCACCGGGGCCGAGGGTAAATGCAGCCGACGACGGCTGGAGCAGCGTCGGATCAAGCGGCACGCTTGCTTCCGCCACGGGCATCGGCGCCGCGGGCACGGGCTGGTAAGCGGTCCGATGCGCACAACCGCCAAGCGCAACGGCGACCAGCGCCGTGAGAATGGATATTAAATGAGTTCGCGTTTTCATTGGAGGGGAACGACGGGAACAACCTTGTCACTGGTCCAGTAAACGATGAAGGCCTGCGTGAAGGCCGAGGCGGCCTCATCCAGCAGATCCTCCGCCTTCCACCAAGGACGGGCACCGACATAGACGATGTCATGCGGCTGGAGCTCCACATCAGGCACGCGACCGGCCAGCACTTCGTTGAGATTCACCACGTGGGCTTCGGGCTGGTTGAGCGAGCCGCGCACCACGAGCACCCGGCCGCGCCAGGCGCGATCGGTGAAACCACCCCGCGCAGCGACCGCGCGCAGCGACGTGCTCTCCTGCGACAGCGTCGCGGGTCCCGGGTGAAGGACCTCCCCGAGCACATAGACCTCGCGCAGGTCGGCGGGTGGAAAATAGAAATAGTCACCGGGTTCGACCGCGATGTTCTGCGACAGGTCGCCGTTGGCGAAGAGCCGCGCGAAGTCCACCTGCTTGCGCTCGCCGTTGCGAATCAGGAACGCGTGGGAAAGGTCGGCCAGCTCCATCACATCTCCGGACACCGCACTCGTCTCGAAACCGCGCGCGCGGGCGATGGCTTCCACCACCGTCATGGGACGATCGAGCGTGAAAGACCCGCGCTGCGACACGAGGCCGAGCATGTGGTATTTTTTGCTCCGAAAAGCCACGGGGCTGATCGTCGTGCGTGCCGAACGGCGGAATTCGCCGAGGCGCTGGTCGAGTTCCTCGCGCAACTGGTCAATGGTCAGTCCGCTGGCCACGACGTCGCGCGCTTCGAGAAAATTGATGCGACCATCGGGCTGGACCGCGATCTCGGCCCGCGTCGCCGCGGGCTCACCATAGAGCCCGATGCGAAGCACATCGCCCGGACCGAGCGTCAATTGCTGCTGCCACGCCGCGCGCTGCGAGGGCGAAACAATGGAGAACGCCTCGGGCGCCGACGCGTCGGACTGATCGCCCCGGGCGTCGGGTGCACCGATCAACAGGCACGCCAGGGCCAGGGCCGCCATCGCAGGCACCGGAGCCGCCGCGGGCGAGGAAGACGGCACCCAGCGGGCGAAGCGTTCGCTGAGCGGCTTGCCCTTGCTGCGGTTGGTGACGGCGCCGACGAGATTGCAGCGCGCGAGGCGCAGCGTCTCGATCTGCTGCCGCGTTTCGAGTGCCGTGGCCTTCGTGGTATCGGACAACCAGAGGACGTTGGGCAGGTTTTGCGCGAGCAGGATGGCTTCGGGGGTTGAGGCGGGCGGAAGCTCGACAAACACCACGGCATTTTCGTTTGCACCCCACGCGTGGAGCGAAGCGAGCCATTCCTTGCGGTGCTTCAGATCCCACACCCAACCGGGCAGCGGAATCTGCACGACCGAAGGACCGGCATCGGCGGGGAATATCTGGTTCGCCGCCTCCTCGGGGTCACCCAGCAGTGCGTCGGAGAGCGTGGTCTCTTGGACGAGAACCGCGTCGGCGGCTTTCGGCTCACCGCGCCCCGTGCGGAATCGCACCGAAGCGGACGAGTCGGCGGATGCCGGCCGGCCTTCGCGGCTCGAGCCGCTCGATTCGCCCGGCTGGCGCGCGGACAGGATCACCACACGGAAACCGCATTTGCTGGCTGCGTCCGCCAGCAGGCGGGTCCACATGGAACGACCTTCTCCCACGCTTGAAGAAGTGATGCCGCACACCAAGCCTTCGTTGGGCGTGGCGCTTAGACGGCTTTGCAAAGCCGTCCAGGTTCGAAACGCCCAACTGGCACGCGCCTCCGATGACATTCCATCCACGGCGCCGAGGCGGGCGATCACCGGCAGTTGCGTAACCCGGCTGACATCGTCCGGCGTGCGCAGGCGGGTGTCGAAGGCCTCGTCAGTGAGGGCACCGATCAAACCGACCACCAAGCCGCACAAACCGAGGAAAGCGGCCAGCAGCGCAATCTTGATCGTGGGATCGTTGAGAATGGCGCGTTCAGGTGACGCGGGCGAAAACACGCGGTAGTGCCCCATGGGGCTGTTCGCGAGCATTTCGGTAATCTGCAGGCGATTGGCGAGGTCACGGCGCTGGTTCTCCAAGGTGCGCGCCTTTTCGCGCAGGAGTTCAACTTCACCCGGTGTGACCGCCGCCGCGGGGATGGCCGTGGCATCAGGCGACACGGCCGCAGGCGCCGGCGGCTGGTTCGCCGCCATCTGCCGCTCGATCGCTTCCACTCGCGCCATCTGCTGCTGCACAAGCGGATGCTGGTCGGTATAGCGAATCTGCAGGTCGAGAAGTTCGTTGCGGGCGGCTTCCAAGCGCGTCTGGAAAGCGGACGGAGCCACGGTCGCCACCGGCGTAACCGGCGCACCCAGTTCGGAGAATCGCGCCGTTAGCTCAGCGCCTTCCCGGTCGAGTTCGGCCAGTTGGTGACGAAGATAACTCGCGGCATCGCGGGCGTCACGGGCCTGCATCTCCCGCGTGAACTGCACCGCCTCCTCGGCGTAGAGATTGGCCTGCTGCACCGCGAGGTCGGGAGTCTCCGCCGTGATGCCGATGTTCACGAGATCGGTGTTCGGCACCGGCGCCACCCTGGTCACGGTCGCGATCTGCTCGGCCGAACGCGCGGGCGTGAGTTTCGAGCCGACGCGCGTGCGGACTTCCGCGGAGTTGACCATGCCCACCAGCGTGGCGGGATTGATCGCGCGCGGCTGGAAGAGACGCGGATCGGGTGTGTCGTAGCGGACGATCTGCGCGGTGGCCACATAGCTGCTCACCCAGATGCGACGGCCGAGCGCCGTGCCCAACGCGGCTCCGAGGGCGATCGCCGCGAGCAGCCAAAGCCAGTGACGACGGGCAGCGATGGCGAGCCGCCACCATGGCGGAGTATCAGCGACCATAACGGCCGGGGCTTTGCGCGAACGCGCGGTGCTACCGTTCAAATGCGGCGCACCCACGGGGAGAGGCCTCTGCACCGCACCCACAACGGAAGAGGCAGCAGGAGGATTGGATTCAACTTGGGATTTCATGCAGCTGATTTCGCAGGGGATGGGCCGGGCCGGACTTGCAGTTCAAGCACGCCCGACGCGGGCGGTGGGCTGGCTGCAACTTTCTGACATGGCTGTCCTGCACGGTTCGACCCTACCGGGATACTCCCGTCGAAGTGAGTGGGTGATGACCTCCAATCCCCGGTGCCGTCACCCCACCACTTCGTCATTCCACCAGCTTGTTCTGGATCGCGTAGTGGGTGAGTTCCGCGTTGTTCTGCATGACCATCTTTTCGAGGATGCGGCTGCGGTAGGTGCTGATCGTTTTCACGCTGAGCGCGAGCTCGTCGGCGATCTGGCTGACGGTCTTGCCCGACGCGATCAGCCGCAACACCAGGAACTCGCGATTCGACAGGCGCTCATGCGGAGCCACTTGGAAATCCGTGTTGAGATGGGCGGCCATTTTCTCCGCCAGTCCCGCGCTCACGTAGCGACCGCCATTGAGCACCTTTTTCACCGCGCCGACCAGCTCGGCCGGCGCGCTTTCCTTGGTCATGTAGCCCGAGGCGCCGCACTTGAGCACGCGCATCGCAAACTGGTCCTCCGGGTGCATGCTGAGCACGAGGATGGGCAGCCGCGGACGGGATTTCCGAATCTCACGCAACGCCTCGAGGCCGCTGCGGCCCGGCATCGTCACGTCGAGAATCACGACATCCCATTCACCCTGCCAGACCTGGTCGATGGCTTCCTGCGCGTTGGCAGCTTCGCCAAAGGTGGCGCGCCGGTATTCATCTACCAGTATTTGCTTCAATCCCTGCCTCACCACGGCGTGGTCGTCTGCGATCAGGATTTTCATGGAATGACAATGCTGCCGGGTGCCGGCGCGCGAGCGGTATCTTTACGGTGACAAGGGTTCCCCGCCCGGGTTCGCCAGTTATTTGGAATTCTCCACCAAGGAGTGCGGCGCGTTCTTCCATGCCCAGCAGGCCGATGGAACGACGGTCCCTGATCTCACCGGGCAGGATGCCCCGGCCGTTGTCGCGCACCGTCAGGATCAATAGGTTCCCCTCGCGGGTGGAATGAACATCCACCCGTGTGGCCCCGGCGTGGCGCATGATGTTCGTCAGCGTCTCTTGAAAAATGCGGAAGAACGCGGTGTTGAGATCCGCATCCAGCAACGTGTCCTGCAACGTGCTCGAAACCCGGCACTCGATGCCCGTGCGGCTTTGAAATTCGTTCGCCTGCCATTCCAGCGCCGCCACCAAGCCGAGATCGTCGAGGATGCCCGGGCGAAGTTCGGTCGCGATGCGCCGGATTGACTGGATGGTTTCATCCACGTGTCCCGACATCGTTGCGAGTTTGTCCAGCAACGGTCGCTGGCTGCGGGGCAGCCGGTTGGAAATCCAGGCGAGGTCGAGTTTGAGACCCGTGAGAGCCTGCCCGAGTTCGTCGTGCACTTCGCGCGCGATGCGCGTGCGTTCCTCCTCGCGCACGTATTGGAGATAAACCGACAGCGCGCGCAACTGCTCGTGCGATTCGCGCAGGCGCTCCTCTGCGCGGCGGCGCTCCGCCCGGGATTCAGATTCACGCAGGGCTCGATGCACGGCCGGCACGAGCTGTGTCAGGCTGTTCTTCAACACGTAGTCACTGGCGCCGCGCTTCAGCGTTTCAATCGCCCTCTCCTCCCCCAGCGTGCCGGTGACGAAGATGAACGGCGTGTCGGGCACGAGCGTGCGCGCCAGGTCGAGCGCTTCCAACCCGTCGAACCCGGGCAGGTGGTAGTCGGAAAGAATCAGGTCGGGTTTGTGCTTCTCGATGCTCTGCAAATAATCCTCCCGCCCGTCCACGCGCTCGAGAAGATGGGCCAGGCCGGATTGCGCGAGGGCATATTTGACGAGTTCGGCGTCGGCAACGTCGTCCTCAAGCAGGAGTATGTGCAAATTCTGTTTCATGAAGAAGCGGAGGATCGGGGGTGAAACTTTCGCGGGGCCGCTTGCGCGATGTGGTTGCAGCCCAGCCAGAACGCCTTGATCGCACCGAGCGTTTCCTGGAACTGGGCAAAATCGATCGGTTTGACCACGTAGGCGTTGGCTCCGAGTTCGTAACATTCCCGAACATCGGAATCGCGCGCGGAGGAGGAAAAAATCACGACGGGAAGACACCGGAGCTTTTCATCGCTCTTGACCTGTTTGAGCACCTCCCAGCCGTCCACTCGCGGCATGTGCAAATCCAGCAGGAGAAACGCCGGCATCTCGCTGTCGTCCTCGCCCAGACAGCTCCGCCCATGAAGATAGTCCAGCGCCTCGGCGCCGTCGCGCACGTAGTGCACCGACGGCGGTGCGTCGCCGTCATTCAACACCATTTCAATCATGCGCAGATCGTTTTCGTCGTCATCCGCGACCAGAATGCTTGTTTTCATGACGAGGCCTCCTCCTCCACGGCGGGTAATGAAAAACTGAACGTCGCGCCCTTCCCGATTTCCCCTTCGGCCCACACCCGGCCGCCGTGACGCTGGATAACCAGGCGAACGGTGGCCAACCCTATGCCGGTGCCTTCGAATTCACTGGCGCGGTGCAGACGTTGGAAAACTCCAAAGAGCTTGTCCACGTAGCGCGCATCAAAACCCACGCCGTTGTCACGCACGTAGCAGATGACGTTCGTCCCCTCGCGTCGCGCGCCGATATCGATTCGTGGGATTGGACGCGGACGGGTATATTTCAATGCGTTGGAAAGAAGGTTGACCAGCACCTGCCGCAGCAGTTCCGGGTCGCCTTCGACGTCGGGAAGTTCCCCGACCCGCCACTCGATCCGGCGGTCCCGCGTTTCGGACGACAGTTCCGTCTGCACGGATTCCACCAACTGCATAAGGGACACACGCTGCCGGTGCAGGTCCGCCCGGCCGGTTCGCGAAAACGTCAACAGTGCCTCGATCAGGCGCGTCATGCGCGCGGCTGCCGCCGTGATGCCCTGCAACAACTCGGTCGATTCGGCATCGATCTGCGATCCGATTCGGGCCTGCAACATGCCCACGAACCCGGTGATGTGGCGCAACGGGGCGCGAAGATCGTGGGAGACCGAATAGCTGAAGGATTCGAGCTCGCTGTTCGCCGTTTCAAGTTCGGCGGTGCGATCGCGCACACGCTGCTCGAGTTCGGCATTCAATCGGCTGACCTCCGCCGCCGCGGCCTTGTGCGCAGTCATGTCGCGAATGACGGCGGAAAAACGAGCGGGCTGCGTCCCGGCAATCCGTGCAATGCCCATTTCAATGGGAAACTCCGAACCGTCCGCGCGCCGCGCCGTCATTTCAATCGGGCGCCCGATGAGACTGCCCGCGCCCGTCATGAGATACTGGGCGAGTCCTTCCCGATAAAGCTGCACCAGCGCGGGCGCGGCGATCAGGGTGTCGATTTTTCGTCCGACCGCATCCTCGCGCGAATACTGGAAGAGTCGCACCGCGGCCGAGTTCCACTCGCGCACAAAGCCTTCGTGATCCATCGAGATGATCGCATCGATGGCCGATTCGACGATGGCGGTGTTCTGGGCCGCGCTCCGGCGCAGTTCCTCGGCCGCGCGGCGCGGCGCGGTCTCATCCCGCATGATGACGCCGAATCCTCGCAGCGGTCCGCCCATGTGCGGCAAGGCCGTGAGCGTCGTGCGGGCAAAAAATTGCGATCCGTCGCGCCGCACCCGCCAGCCTTCCTGCTCCGTGCGGCCGTGTTTGATCGCTGCTTCCAACGCCCGTTGGGCGAGACGCTGCTCCGCTTCCGTCGGGGGAAAAAGGCAGCGATAAGGCCGTCCGAGAATATCCTCGGCGCGGTAACCGATGATGAACTCGACGCCTGTGTTCCAGGTCGCAACATGGCCGTCGGAATCGAGCCGGAAGATGGCGTAATCCTTTACGCTCTCCACCAGCGTGCGAAAATGATCTTCGCTCTCCAGGAGCGCACGCTCGGCTTCGCGACGAAGGCGCCTTTCATCCGCGACGCGCAGCGCGCGCAACACCGCGGGCACGAGCGACTGCAACCGGTTCTTGAGCACGTAGTCGGTCGCCCCGGCGCGAAGGCTTTCGATGGCCACTTGTTCGCCCATGGAACCGGTCACGAAGAGAAATGGCACGTCCGGACAGTGTTTCTTCGCCAGTTCGAGTGCGGAAAAGCCGTCGAAGGTAGGCAGATCGTGGTCGGAAAGGATGAGATCGGGGGCGCCGTTGCGCAGATTCCGAAGGAATTCCTTGTCGGTCGTTGCAAGATGCACGCGAAAGGCCAGCCCTCCCTTGCGCAGCTCCCGATTGATGAGCACAACGTCCGCGGGCATATCCTCCACGATTAAAATCTGTAATTCCTTTTTCATAGCCGGACCAACGACGTGCCAACACGCCGTCCCGCGCCTGTAGGAAAAGATAGTCCCAACGGACCTTTTGTCTCAGTGGGTGAACACCCACAACGAGAACACCGCCCGCCCCAGCGGGGACGCGCCGTCAAAACGACGGCACTG
The DNA here is from genome assembly GCA_044507675.1 of Opitutales bacterium. Taxonomy (GTDB): domain Bacteria; phylum Verrucomicrobiota; class Verrucomicrobiia; order Opitutales; family Opitutaceae; genus Lacunisphaera. The sequence goes on from JBIQJF010000038.1 coordinate 29,414, forward strand.
GGGTGTTACCCTGCCCGCGCCTGCAGCATTCGCCGTCCGGGCAGACGGAAAGTCCGGCGAATCGCCTTAACGCTCTGCCACTGCTGCTCGGCCCGACGCTTCATCATCTCGAGCAAAGTTGGTGCCAGTTCGCCCAGCCGGTCGTGATCCACACAGGCATCGACGCCACTCGCCAACAGCGAGTCCAGCGCGGATTTATCCGGCCCGCCGATGACGGCGAACGGCATGTTCTCTTGGAACGCCCGGACCTGTTCGAGAATGGCGAAACTGTTCCACTCCGCGCGAGATTGGTCGCAAATGACAAAATCGGGCGCGAGCCGCACCAGTTCCTCGTCCAGTTCTTCCTGGCTGCTGACCCGACGGACGTCGTGCTCGCAACCGAGCTTGCCCAGCGCTCGCACAATCCTTTCGAAAGCCACCTCATCTTCTTCCACGACGATGATGTAGTATGTCTTGCGCATGGTAGCTAAACGCAGAATGCCAGAGTGAGACGCCGCGGCCCAGTAGGTGCTTACCCACCTTTGCGGGAACAAGCACCTACCGGGCGCGGAGGACCCGCCTTGAAACGGCGGTTTAGGGCTGGGTCGAAGTGTTGCGACCGATCCGGTCCCAAGTAACGCGGCCATCGTAGAGACTGAAACTCATGGACTTCACGGCGCTGCCTTCCAAGCCGACCTGGCTCGCCGGCACTTCAAGCCGCTGCCAACCTCCCGCCGCGGGAATCGGACCCATGTAGCGACGCCCGTTGGTGTTGTTCTGGCCATAGTTAATCAGGTTTTCTCCCCAGTAGGCACGATGCTCCCACGATCCGTCGTTCCACGAAACCATGATCTCTCGCGGAAGATTGGCCGGATCGACGTAAACATACAGGAAGAGAACATCACCCGTCGCGACGTTCATTTTCACCGTCGCGTTCTGGAATGTGTGGTCGTGATAACCGGGCCGGATCGCGGATTGATGGGACTTGCTGCCGGAGGAAGGAGCCGGATTGGTGGTCACCCAGTTCCAAACGTCACCCCCGGCCACGCTGGTCCATGCGCCGATGGGAATCGTGTCTTCCACCCAAATGACATCGATCCTCTCCGGTGGATTCTCCGGCGGATCGCCCGCGGAAGCCATGGCGAGCGCGAGGTTCAATCGGCCGCCGCTCACGGTGCGCCCGGCAAATCCGGGGATCGGATCCGTGTTCTCCACAATTGCCTGGATCACCTGCCGGTAGGTCAGCGAGGGATTCTGGGCCCAAAGAAGCGCGGCGGCGCCCGAAACCTGCGGTGCCGCCTGCGAGGTGCCATCCACATAACGATAATCGCTGTCGGAACCGAACCACGTCGAGAACACCGGCGAGCCCGGCGCCGCGAGATCCACCGAGTTGGCGCCATAGTTGCTGAAGTTGGCCGGCGCGTCGGTGCGGGTCGTCGCAGCGACGGAGACGATGTTGTCGTAATTGTAGCTCGCCGGATAGATCGGATTGACGTCGTTGTTGCCGCCATTGTTGCCGGCTGCCGCCACGAGAATGATGCCCTCGATGTTCAGGTGCGTGATCGCATCCTGCAGCGCTTGGGAGGAGAAACCGGTGCTACCCCAACTGGCGTTGACGATTCTCGCCCCGTGCGCGCGGGCATAATCCAGGCACTCAATGGCCCCGGAAATCGTGCCCTGGCCATGGGCATCCAGAAACTTCAGCGCCATCAGTTGCACATCCCAGGCGACACCGGAAATTCCGATGCCATTGTTTGTGCTGGCTCCAACGATGCCCGCCACGTGTGTGCCATGACCGTGCGTATCGGCCGGGTTGCCGGAATGATCGAGCGCACTGATGCCGTGCACGTCGTCAATGTAGCCATTGCCGTCGTCGTCGATGCCGTTGGTCCGCTTGTCGAGCCCGTTGGCATCCGTGCCGGATTCGCCCGGATTTATCCACATATTGCCGACGAGATCCTCGTGCGTATATCGCACGCCGGTGTCCACGATCGCAACGATGACATCGGCTGCCGACGTGCGTGTGTTCCAGCCGATCGCCGCATCGATGTCGGCGCCCACCGTGCCGCCGTAAATGCCGGTGTTCTTGAGATGCCACATCGAGCCGTCCCAGAAACGAAAGTCGTTCGGCTCGACGAATGCCTCCAGGATGTAATCCGGTTCGGCATACTCGACCAATCCGCTCTTGCGATACGCTTCGAGCAGCTTGGCGCGTCCGCCACGCGGCACCTCCACGACTTCAATGTCGGGAGCATTGGCGGCTTCGGACCGCCGTGGCTGCGCGCCGCGCTCCAATCCCGCACCGACGCCCTGTCCGGAGTTGCGGCCCAAGGAGCGCTTCAAGAGCTTGCGGCCCTTGGTGCCGAACTGGCGATGCAGCGCACCGGCATCGGCACCTTCTTTCAAACGAATGATGATCCGATCTTCGCTGACCCTCGCGGGACGCAGTTCGACCGGTCGGTCGCGAGTGACGGGCGGCGCAGCCTGCGCAGCGGAGACGCCGGCGATGCCGATGATCAGCAGCAGGCGAAACAAATAACAAACGATGCCCCGGCGAGGAGTCGCGGAGCGTGAGGAGTCGTGATCTGAGGGAAGCATAAGGGAAATTGCGGGCGTGGACGTGGGCTCACCGCGTGGCGGCAATCATCTCGGCACCGGCCGGCAGCGTCATTTGATCAGCCGTCATGTGCACCGGTGTGTGTGCCGATTGGGTTCCGGCGTCGGGTGCACTCAGGCTGGAGATCAGGACGAGCGTGATGATGCCCGCGAACAAATGGGCCAGGAGTTGGGTCACCTGATCAGCGCGGATGAGAAAGAGATGATGGTTGTTCATGGCGGTGTGGATTTGGGAAGAATGACTGGGAAGATAATCCGTCGGGGCGTTTCCATCAGGGGGGTGTGGACCTGCATGTGAGAGGGCGGGCAACCCCGTTCAGGCCGGGGTGACCGCACCCGCGTGCGCGGCGCGGGCATAAATCTCCAAAGTCGCGGCAGCGGTCCGGCTCCATTGGTAGTTGGCGGCGTGTTTCAAGCCCACGGCGCGCAGCGTCGCCCGCCACGCGGCATCCGTGGCCAGCCGCGTGAGTTCCCACTGGATGCCGTTGATATCCTCCGGCTCCACCAAGGCCGCCGCTTCGCCCACCGTCTCGGCCAGCGCGCCACGCGACGAACACGCGACAGGACAACCGCAGGCCATTGCCTCAAGGGGAGGAAAACCGAAGCCTTCGAAAAGCGAGGGATAAACCAGCGCACCGGCAGCCTGATACCAGTGGGGAAGATCAGCATCCTTCACAAAACCCAAACGCCGGATATCCGCCGCATAGGGTGAAGCTTCCACACAGCGGTGGATCACCCCCGCGCCATGCCAGTCGGAACCGCCGAGCACCAACTGCCAGTCGGATCCCGTCTGCCGCTTGAAGCGATTGAAGGCTTCGATCAGACGAACATGATTCTTCGCGGGATGCTCCAACCGGGAGACATACAGGAAAAAGGGCCGGTCGATGCCCTGCGTTTGAGCCCAGACACGAACCTCATCCGGCGACGCCGGGTGAAAACGCGTGTGATCGAGGCCATTGGGAATCACCGTGATTTTCTCTTCATCCAGCTGAAAGAAACGCCCGAGGTCGCGCGCGGTGGTCCGACTTACTGCGATGATCTCCTCCTGCTGTCGGGCAAGTTGCCGGGCCACTACCCGTCCGTAGAACATGCGGGCCCAATCGTATTTCCCCGCGACGTGGAAAGCTGCGAGGTCGTGAATCGTGGTCACGCGTGCACAAGGTGCCCGCCAGACCATGCGACGGTAGCTGGGCACGTGCAGCACATCGAGCTCCAGCCGCCGGGCCAGCGCGGGCAGTTGCGCCTGATGCCACGCGATGTCGGCCATCGGCGGACGATGGCGCTCGGGCACGCCGATGATTTCCATCGAATCCGCGGCGAAATCGAAAAGCGGCCGGTCCTGCTCCAGCACGAAGAGCGTGAAGCGATGCGAGCCGGCGTGCGGAAGAAACGCCCGCAGGAGCGCGCGAACATATTGGGCAACACCGCTGCGGCCGCGTTGCACCACCGAGGTGGAAATTCCGATGTTCATGCGTGGCCCGGGCCGATGCCGTCGCTGGTCTCGAGATGCAATAGTCCCGCCTGCTGCAGCAAGCGGCGCACCCGCCCGTTGGGGCGAAACAGCACCAGGCGTCGCCCAGCGCGTCGCAATTTTCGCTGCCACACGGTGAGCGCTGCCACGCCGGTGCTGTCCAGCGACTGGACCTCCGTCAGTTCGAGCCGGCAGTCCCGGCTGCCGTCTTCGCCGAGCCGGCGACAGATTTCGGCCGCCCGTTCGAGCGCCATCCGGTCAAGCGCACCGGTGATCTTCACATGGTGCCAGCGGGCGGAACTGGAGACCATTCGAACAACACCGCCAGCAGCGGCACGCGCCCGGCCACCGAACGACCACCATTGCCCGAGCAGGGCGATCCCGAAACAACGCAGGTCGGTCCAGTAGCGATGAAAAAGGCGGCGCGGTTCCTGAATCAGCCGATAGGACCATTCCAAACCGGTGCGTCGCATCCAAGTGGGCGCTCGCCGGACACGCCCGGCGAGAAAATCAATCGTCGCGCCCAACCCCAGGCACACCGGCACGCCCAGTTGACGGTAATTTCGCGCGATCCACTGCTCCTGCTTCGGACACCCGAAGGACACGAGAAGGATATCCGGTTCCACCGCGCGAATGCGGCAGACGATCGCGTCGTGATCCATTTCCTCGAGCGGGCAGAACGGCGGCGCATAATGCCCGACCACCTGTAACGTCGGATACCGGTCCTGCAGCCGCCGGCACGCCTCATCGTTCGCTTCGGGCGTCGCTCCGAGGAGGTATATCCGGTGCCCCTTGCGCGCGGCCTGATCCATCAGGCGCGGTGTCAGATCCGCTCCGGCCACGCGCTCCGGCAGGGGATTTCCCAGCCAACGCGAAGCCCAGACGAGCGGTTGCCCGTCGCAGAGCACGAGATCCGCCTCGCACAGGATGCGATGCAACTCGGGATTGCTGCGCGCCTGCACGAGAAAGTCCACGTTCGGCGTGACCACATAGTGCGGCTCGCCGCTTTGCACCATGCCGGCAATGCGCGCGAGCGCCTCATCCATCGTGACGGGATCGATCGGAATGCCGAGAATGCACACCGGCCAGCGCTCCGCCGGATTTGAACCGGCGACAGACGGAAGTGAAATCGACCCGGCCGGGAAACGGGGACTGATTGAATGCAGCATGACGTCAGCATAGCCGCGTCGCCCGAGACAAATTATCAGGGCAAGGACTGCTTTCGATGGGTCGCGAAAGCTACTTCACGCGAGGATTCAACCTCTCCGGCCGTTTACTTGGGGTGATAATTGGGCGACGGGCAGGTTCTCACCCACTCCCTCCATCGGAGTCTTCCGCATAAGCTGTTACCCGAAGCTCCGATGCCTGCTGCCAACACCCATCCTGCCTATCCACTTTCGCCTTTGCAGCAGGGAATGCTCACCCACCACGCGGGCAGTTCTGCCGAGGGCGTGGATGTCGTGCAGATCGTAATGCATTTGCCGGAAACGATCGCCGAAGTGTCTTTCGCCGCGGCCTGGCAGTGGGTCGCCCGCCGGCACGCGATCCTTCGCACCACCTTCTACGTCGGCGATGCGGAGCATTCTCCCGTGCAGGAGGTGCACGATCACCTCGCGATGGATTTCACGTGGCATGACTGGCAAAGCTGCGACGCCGCCACGCGTGAGGAACGCTGGAGCCGGCTGCTCACCACGGACCGCGCCCGCGGAATCGATCCGGCAATACGCCCGCTCTGGCGCGTGACAGTTGCCCAGTTCGCCGAGGGCGAGCACCGCGTTCTATTCACGTTTCATCATCTCCTCCTCGACGCCCGCGCGCTGCTGGTGCTGTTGCCAGAACTATTCGAGGCCCTCGAAGCGTTCCAATCCGACCGCGAGCCGGCCATCGGCGAGGCGCAACCGTATCGCGACTACATCGACTGGCTGCAAAGCCGGGAGGTTGCGCCTTCCCTCGAATACTGGCGCAACACACTCGCGGGTTTCCGCACGCCCACTCCCCTGCCACTGGCGTATCATTCCGCCAGCGGAGGCGACTCCGTTTCCGCCGGTTCGCATTACCGGGCCGTAACGCTCGATGCCGCGCGCACCGCTGCACTGAAGAAATTCGCCGAAGCAAACGAAGTCACCTTGAACACACTCGTGCAGGGTGCCTGGGCCCTGTTGCTCGGACGCTGCAGCGGCGAGCCGGACGTTCTCTTCGGCGCCGTTCGGGCGTGTCGTCATGGTTCCGTCGATGGTGCGGACAAACTCGTCGGACCGCTCATCAACACGGTGCCGCTGCGCGTCGCCCTCACTCCGGGTATGCGGCTCGTCGAGTGGCTCCGGGCGTTGCGCCGCCAATGGGTGGAAATGCGTCCTCACGAACATGTGGCCATTTCAGCCATCCAGCCTTGGACCGACGTTCCGGCTGGCACGCCACTTTTCGACACGGTGGTAAGTTATCAGGAGCCAGCTTGGAATGATGCGCTGGTCGCGCAGGGCGGTCGCTGGACCCACCGCCGTTTCGACGTGCACAATCAACTCAACCATCCGCTCGCGCTCGATGTCGCCGGCGGGTCGACGCTGCAACTGCGTATTTCGTTTGACCCCTCGCGTTTCAGCGTCGCGAGCATCGACCGCATGCTCGGGCATTGCGTGACGCTCTTGGAAGGCATGGCCGGACATCCCGACCGCTTTCTCGCCAATCTGCCGCTGCTGACGACCGAGGACGAAATGCTGGTGTTGAAAAAATGGAACACCGCGCCGTGTGATTTCGGCGAACCAATCTGCGTTCACGATCAGTTTGCGCGCATCGCCCAACAGCAGCCGGATGCGCTGGCTGTGAGCGATGCACACGGCTCGCTCACCTATCGCGAGCTGAACCAACGGGCTTCATGCCTCGCCGCCCGACTGCAGAATCTCGGCGCGGCTCCCGGCGCGATCATCGGCGTTTGTTTGCCGCAGTCCGTAGACCTCGTCGTTGCCCTCCTCGCGGTGCTCAAGACAGGTGCCGCCTACCTGCCGATGGATCCGACCTATCCCGCGGAGCGCCTCGCTTTCATGGTGGGGGATGCCGACGTTCGACTGCTGGTGACCACGCAACGGCATGCACCGCTTTTCTCGGCTACGCCGACTCGCGTGGTTCAGCTCGAGGATGAAACAGAAACCGCCGCGTTGGATGTGCCGAAGTCGTCCTCGCCGACCTCCGTCGATGCACTGGCCTACCTTATCTACACATCCGGCTCCACCGGAGTCCCCAAGGGTGTGCCGATTCGCCATCGCAACCTCGCCAACCTCGTCGCGTGGCATCGGCAGGCTTATGCCGTGACCCCGCAGGACCGCGCCACCCAGCTCGCGAGTCCGGCCTTCGATGCCTGCGTTTGGGAGCTGTGGCCTTACCTGACAACCGGCGCCAGCATCCATGTTCCGGATTCCGACGTGCGCGTGTCTCCCGCAAGATTGGTTTCCTGGTTCGCGGATCGTCGTATCACCCTGAGTTTCATTCCCACTCCTCTCGCCGAGGCGTTGATGGACGAAACCTGGCCCGCGACGAACCTTCGCGCGATCCTGACCGGTGGTGACCGTTTGCGACGCTGGCCGGGGCATCGTCTGCCCTGCCCTTTGTTCAATCACTACGGTCCCACCGAAAGCACCGTGGTGGCCACGTGCGGACCCGTTCCGCTCGATCCGGACGGATATGCCTCACCAGCCATCGGGCGTCCGATCGCCAACACGGAGGTTTACGTGCTCGATGCTCACCGCCAGCCGGCACCGATCGGCGTGGCCGGCGAACTTTATCTCGGAGGCACCGGCCTCGCCGAAGGTTATCATGGTCGCAACGAGCTGACAGCGGAGAAGTTCGTGTCGGATCTCTTCGATCATCTCAACGAACGGAAACTCTACCGCACCGGTGATCTCGTGCGCTGGCGGGAAGACGGTCAGCTCGACTACCTCGGTCGCCTGGACCAGCAGGTGAAAATCCGCGGCCATCGCATCGAGCCGGGCGAGATAGAAGCGGTGCTGAACGAACACCCGGCCGTGCGCGAAAGTCTCGTGCTCGGTCGTGAAGATGCCACCGGCCAAACCCAACTCATTGCCTACTACGTGCTGCAATCGGGACATGCCGCTCCCGCGTCAACGGCTCTCACCGCACTGCTGCACCGCCGGCTTCCCTCCTATATGGTGCCGGTGGCCTGTCAGCCGCTGGATGAATGGCCGCTCACCGTTAATGGCAAAATTGATCGCAACCGCCTGCCCGCTCCGGCCGCATCCACCGAATCCCAAGCCGTTCAGCCGCGTCCCGGGCTCGAGAGCACCATTGCCGGCGTGTGGAGCGAAGTGCTCGGCTGTCCCCGTCCCGGAGTCTACGACGATTTCTTCGCGCTGGGCGGTCACTCACTCCGCGCCGCCCAGGTCGTCGCTCGCTTGAACGCCACGCTGCCGGCCTCTCTCACGGTCCGTCATCTTTTCGAACATTCCACCATCGCGGGCCTGGCGACGCTTATCGAGCAGACCTCCGCCGCCCGCGCGCAACCGTCTCCGTCTGCCGAAGCTGAACTGGTGACCCACTCCTGACATGAGCAAGCCCGCCATTTCCGTCCTGTCGAGCCATGGTCTGGCTGCAAACCACGCACCGCAGCCGGCGCCGGCTTCGCCGTCGCAGGAACAATTGTGGGCGCTGCTGGATAAATTCCCGGACCGGCCGCTCGGCAATCTTCCGCTCGCCCTGAACATCGAAGGATCGCTCGATTCCGCGCTGCTCGTGCTCGCCCTGAACGACGTCGTCATGCGTCACGAAATCCTGCACACGAGTTTCGAATTCGAGGAAGGACGTCTTCGCCAGGTCGTAGCCCCCGTGTTGCACGTCCCGGTGCCCGTCGTCGATCTGCGGCTGCTCGCTCCCGGCGTGCGGGAGGCGCAAGCTTTCCGGCTCGCGCGTGAAGAGGCTGCGCGACCGTTTGATACCCGCCGACTGCCGTTGATGCGGGCCCAGTTGTTTCTGCTCGAGCAGGCGAGACACATCCTGGTGCTGACATTGCACCGCGCTATCTTCGATCACGAATCCTCGGGCATCCTGCTGCGGGAGCTGGCGGCTTGCTACGAAGCGCGTCGCACCGGCGTTTCCCTGCATCTCGCGGCGCTGCCTCAACAATACCGGGATTACAGCCGCTCCGCAGGCGATGTCCCGTCGGAATCCACGCTCGCCTGGTGGCACGAAAAGTTCACCGCGGAACCCCCGCTACTCCGGCTGCCGGGCGACCGTTCCCGGGCCGGGACACGTGGCGGCCACGCGCGGATCGAGAAGGTCGAATTGCCCGCCGCACTCTGCTGTTCTGTCGGCAATCTCGCGCATCGCGAAGGCACCAACGCCTTCACCATTCTCTTTTCCGCGTTTCAGGTGTTGTTGCATCGTTACACCAACCTGCCCGATTTCGTGGTGGGCATGGGCATCTCGGACCGGCCTCTGCCCGGAACGGAGAACCTCATCGGACCCTGCACCCGCCTCGCGCCCTGCCGTCCGGATCTCTCGGGCAATCCTCCCTTCCGTGTCCTGATCGATCGCATCCGACACGAGATGCTGGATATCTATGCCCATGCCTCGCGTTTACCGTTCGATCATCTGCCGAGGCGTTATCGGAACCCGGCGCTGACGTGCCCGGTGCAGTTCATCCACGATAATCGCGAAGCCGAACTGGCCAACTGGCCCGGTCTTCGTTTGCAGGAACTGGAACTCGACAACGGTTCCTGTGCGTGCGAACTGGCGTTTCACCTCGTGGAAAGTGTGGGCCGGTGGAGCGTCCGTGCGGAATACGACTCGGAAGTCTATTCGGCGGCGACAGTCCAGCAGCTCCTCGCTCATTTCGTCGTGCTGCTGCAGGCCGCGGTCTCGCAACCGGGCGCCCGACTTGCCGAACTGCCCTTGCTCACTTCAGTCGAGCGACGCCGCCTGCTGCACGACTGGAACAATGTCCGCGTGTCCTATCCGCGCGATATGCCGGTGCACGAACTCGCGGCGGCCCAAGCGGCCGCGGAACCGGAGGCGCAAGCCATCACCTGTGCGGGCCGCAGCCTGAGCTATCGCGAAATGGATCAGCGATCCAACCAACTCGGCCGCCATTTGCGGGCCGCGGGCATTCGTCCGGGCCGGCTCGTCGGGTTGTGCATGGACCGTTCCCCCGAACTCCTCGTCGCCGTGCTCGGCATCCTGAAGGCCGGCGGCGCTGTTTGCCTCTGCGAACCGCCGTGCCCACAGCTGTCCGTGGAAGTCGAAAGCGTGCGCCCCGACCTGATCCTGACGCAGATCTCCTACCGCGAACACTTCGTTGCCGGCACCGCACGCCTGCTGCTGCTGGATGCGGAAGCCGCCGACATCAAGCGGGCCGATGAATCCGTGCTCATTCCCATCGCCGGCACGGACGATTTTTGCTGGCTCGCCTGGAGCGCCGGGACCGGCGGGAAACCCAAAGCCGTGGAGTTTTCTCACCGCGCGCTGGTCAGCATGCTATTCGCCCGGCGTGCGCTGGGCCGGGTCAACGCTGGCGACGTCGTGTTCGGGGCCGCCCCGCTTCACAGCATCGACGCGGCAGCGGCACTCCTGCTGCCGTTGATCTCCGGCGCGCGTCTGGAACTCGCCGCTGCGCGCGACCTCACCGATCCGGCCGCGCTGGCGGCCCGGTTGGTCGCAAGCGAGGCCACTTTTGTCCAGGCGCCTCCTTCGCTGTGGAGTCAGTTGCTCGCCGCCGGCTGGAACGGCGGTCCGTCGCTGCGTCTGTGCAGCACCGGTGAACCGCTCTCCCGCGAACTCGCCGATCAACTGCTCCGCCACTGCCGCGAACTCTGGTTCGCTTATGTCGCCACTGAGACCGCGGGC
>JBIQJF010000004.1:0-145903 GCA_044507675.1 Opitutales bacterium
CTGCGCCCAACGGCGGAGCTATTTTCCTATCGACAACTTCGGCCTCATAGCAGGGTCGGTGCTTGCGCCGACCTGTAGGGCGGCATCTCCGAATGCCGCCTCGTTTTGGCGGGCTGCGCCTCGCCCCCTGTCATACGCGTTGCACAATGAGTCGGTCAGGATAGTTTCCGCGCATGACATCCCACGCCCCGCTGTTCCGTTGGTTGCTTCCCGCCCTGTTGGTTTCGAGCGCTGTCGCCCAGCAGGATTTCTCCAAGGTTGAGATCAAGGCCACACAGGTTTCCGGCCACGTTTACATGCTCGAAGGCGCCGGCGGGAATATCGGCGTCTCGGTCGGCGAGGACGGCATCCTCATCGTGGACGACCAGTTCGCCCCGCTGGCCGACAAGATCGCCGCTGCGCTCGCGAAGCTCAATCCCGGCAAGTTGAAGTTCGTGCTCAACACGCATCATCACGGTGATCACACCGGCGGCAACGCGGCGTTTGGTTCCAAGGGCGCAGTCATCGTCGCGCACGACAACGTGCGTCCCCGGCTCGCCGCGGATACGCGAATTCCGCCCGAGGCTTTGCCGGTGATCACCTTCGATCACGCCGCGTCGGTGCATTTCAACGGCGAGGAGATCCGGCTGCTGCACGTTGGTCCCGGTCACACCAACGGTGACGCCATCATTCATTTCACCAAGGCCAACGTCGTGCACATGGGTGATCAATATGTGAGCCAGGGCTGGCCCTATGTGGATTTTGGCAGCGGCGGCGATGTGGACGGTTATCTCGTCACGCAGCAGGCCGTTCTCGCCCAGGTGAAGCCCGACACCAAAATCATTCCCGGCCACGGTCAGCTCAGCACCGTCGAGGATTTGAAGAAATACAATGCCATGGTCGCAGAAAGCGTCGCCCTTGTGCGCCAAGGCATGGCCGCCGGCAAGACGCTGGAGCAGCTTCGCGCCGAGGGCTTGCCCGCCAAGTGGGACGCTTTCGGCAAAGGCTGGATCACGCACGCCCGCTGGATCGAGACCGTCTACAACCAGTCGCACAAAGACGCGCCGAAGAAGTAGGGTGGAGCCAGAGTAGGGACACGGTGCGCCCCGTTGGCGTGTTCTTCGCGTTGGATCTGCGTTCGTCCTTGAGCGAGCCTTCCAGCATTCCTCTTGCCGGGTGTCAGGCCAGCGGTAGGCATGGCGCATGGAAACGGGCCGTGAGGAGCAACTGAAGTTCGCCAAGCATTTCGAGCGGGCGCAGGGGTGGCTGCTGCTGGAAAATTATGCGGCGGCGGATCGGGCGCTGCGGCTCATCCCGGCGGCGTTTCGGAAGCGGTCGGAGGTCGAGCAGTTTAGGGCGCAGTTGCATCTGGCGGCCGGACGCTGGGCGCGGGCGGTGCCGCTGCTGCGGCGGTTGCTGAAACAGGAGCCGACGGAGCCGCAGCATTGGGTGAGCCTGGCGTTTGCCGTGCGGCGGGCGCAGTCCATCGCGGATGCCGAGAAGATCCTCCGGGAAGCCCGTGAGCGGTTTCCGCAGGAGGCTGTCGTTTGGTTCAATCTCGCCTGCTACGCTGCCCAGCAGGACCGCCTCACTGACGCCCACGCTCTGCTCCGCGAAGCCGTTCGCCGGGAAAGCGCCTACCGCGACCTGGCCAAGGCCGATCCGGATCTCGTGCCGTTCTGGAATGCTGTCACCGCCGGCACGCTCACCGCGCCGTGGGAAGATTAGAAGTAGGAAAAAGTTGCTCGAAACGTTCTTCGAACACCGACGACGTCACCGGGCGTTGTCTTGGATTTTCTCGCCGGCGCGTTCGATGTCCTTGCCGGCGCCTTCCATTGTCCGACAGCCAGTGAAGGCCAGCAGGCCAAGCAGGGCGGCGAAGATCGCGAAGTGACGAAAGCAGGAGGAGTGGGAGTGGGTATTCATAGTTAGGATAGGATGGTTTACGGCCTGATGGACCCGCCGTTTGCGTTGCCGGTGCCAAGGGACGATTCCTTAGTTTTGCACCGGAGAGAACCTGAGGTATGAGAGCGCAAGGCCCGTAGTGGCGGCGGAAATCGCTCGCGACCGGGGCGAAGAGCTCACTTCGAACGATGGAAAAGCGGACGGACTTTTTGAGCGGACGTGTCCGGAACCGGATTTGCCGCACGTCGCTTTCCATATACCCGTTAACCTCCCCGCTTCCTTCTTCTATGAAAACCACGATTCCCAAAAACACGATCTGCCTCTGGTATAACAAGGATGCGCTCGATGCGGCGCAGTTCTACGCATCGGTCTTCCCTGACAGCAAGGTGACGGCGGTTCACCACGCGCCGGGCGACTACCCGTCGGGCAAGGAAGGCGAGGTGCTGACGGTGGAGTTCACCGTGATGGGGATCCCGTGCATCGGGCTCAACGGCGGGGACGCCTTCAAGCACAGCGAGGCGTTTTCGTTTCAAGTCGCGACCGACACGCAGGAGGAAACGGACCGCTATTGGAATGCGATTGTCGGCAACGGTGGCGAGGAGAGCCAGTGCGGCTGGTGTCGCGACCGCTGGGGTCTCTCGTGGCAGATCACGCCCCGGGTCTTGATGGAAGCCTTCAACGCCGGAGGCGCCGAAGCCAAGCGGGCTTTCGAGGCGATGATGGAAATGGGCAAGATCGACATTGCAAAAATCGAAGCGGCGCGCCGCGGATGAGGGCATGGCCACGCTTTGCAGAAACTTCCGTTAAACCACAGAGGTGCTAAGGCACAGAGCAGAGGCTTCGAGCCTTGGTGTCTTTGTGGTTAGTCAACCAACCGAACGCTGCATTTCCGCGACGCAGCGTCCATGCCTGATTCAATCGGGCAGGCGCTTGACGCGGATGTTGCGGTAATGGACCACACTCTTGGGATCGTGGGCCTGTAGGGCGAAGGTGCCGCTGCCGAGCTTGCGTTCGAAGGCGGTGCCGGGCTGGGCTCCGGGCGGCTCCTTGTATTGGACGACTGTCTTGCCGTCCACCTTCACAGTCACGGTGCTGCCTTCGACGATGATGTGCTGGGTCCACCATTTGCGGTCCTCGGCGGCGGCGAACCCGACGTTGGCCACGTCGTAGATGCTGCCGGTTTTCTTCCAGTCGGACTGGGTGTTGTTGACCTGCGTTTCGAAACCGGCCTTGGGCCAGTTCGATTCCTGGTGGCGGGTGTGAAAGTAGATGCCGCCGTTCGCGCCGGGTTCGGTCATAACCTCGACCTTGAGTTCGAAATTTTTGAAAGGAACGCCATCGCCACTGTAGAAGAGGTGGCTGCGCGGGCCGCGGCTGACAAACGCGCCATCCTCGATTTTCCACGTGCCGGGGTTTTCAGTGGACGGGGTCCAGCCGGCGAAAGTTTTGCCGTCGGTGAGGGCGACGAAACCTTCTTCGGATTCATCGGCGGAGCAAAGGGCGGCGGTGGCGATACAGCAGGCGAGGGCCAGGGGGAGCGGACGGAAGCGCATGGGAGGGGTGGGGGTGGAGGAAACACGGAATACACGGAACAGGCGGATGCAAGAGAGGGGTTGTTGGCGATGCACCGTTGTTGAGGTGCGCCAATCAAAGTGGCTGCGAACGCGTAATCGTATTCGCTAGCTGAGCGCACACCCCCTTTCTTGTTGGGATTCGCATAATACTTCCGGCACACCCCGTCGCTTCGCGCCACCCCTCTTCATAGAGGGGATTCAAACCCACGCCGACGAAATTTCCCTCTATCAAGAGGAATGCCCGTCAGGACGGGGTGTGTAGGGTTTTCGCGGGCCTCGATAAATATGGGAATTCAAACCCATGCTGATAAACGCCCGATCTCACCAAAAGAAAAAGGCCCGCTGGTCGCGGGCCTCGATTGAAGATTTGAAGGATGGGTCAGATCGCCTTGGGCAGTTCGACGCCATCGAACTCCACGGGGTGCGGGTGATTTCGTTTGTCCTTGTGCTGCCCGTGGCGCTTGTGGAGCACGTGGTCGACCTTGTCGATCAGGAGGTCGATCGACTTGTGCATCTCCTCGGACTCGGCCGAGCAGATGATGTCTGGCCCGCGGAGTTCGACCCGGGCCTTGGCGAGGAACTTGTGAGCGATGTCATGCTTGCGATCGCACTCGAGTTCGACGCGGATCCTCACGATGTGTCCCTGATGCCGGAAAAGTCGCTCAGCCTTCTCCTGCACGTAATGTTTCAAGGAAGGGGTGAGATCGAGGTGGATACCGGTCACAATGACTTCGTGGGATTTGTGGTGGTTGTTCATGATTTTCCTTCGGTTTGACTGACACAAAGGGCGCGGAAAGGGAGAAGGCTCCCGAGAGTGGCGGTTCCTATAGTGCGGGCCGTCTTGAAGACCGGGCCAAGCGTCACTGGGAACAGACGTTTCATTCGACTGGCCATATGACTATCCGTTAGTCGCGTTTTGGCAATGCTTCTCGGCTTCATATTCCCTGAAAATTATTGAACGATTCGAGCATGATCCATGCCGATGAAATCCTGCCCCCGGCCGAACCGCCCTTGGTGAACCCGGCCGAACTGCCGGGATGGGTCCTGCTCAGCGATGAGCGATTGCTGGTCTTGAACAAGCCGGGCTGGCTGGTGGTGCATCCGTCCAAAAACGGCCCATGGTCGAGCCTGGCCGGCGCGGTGAGGGAAGGACTGGGGTTGGAGACCATCCGCTTTATATATCGGCTGGATCGGGAAACTTCTGGAGTGGTAATCCTCGCCAAGCAGGAGGCCATCGGCAGCCGGCTGCAAAAGGCCATGGGCCGCCGGCTGATCGGGAAGGTCTATGTGACGATTCTCGAAGGGGAACTTGCCGGGCCGGTCACGGTGGATCAGTGGCTCGGGCCGGATCTCAGTGCTGGCGTGACCGTAAAACAGCAGGTTGTCCCGGCCGAAACCGCGGGCGGGCAGTCGGCCACGACGATTTTCCATCCCTTGGTTGTGCGCGGGGGCTGCACCTTGGCGGGAGTAGAATTGCTTACCGGTCGCAAGCACCAGATCAGGGCGCATGCAGACTGGCTCGGACATCGGGTCATCGGAGACAAACTCTACGGGCCCGACCCGCGGCTCTATCTGGAATTCGCCGAACACGGCTGGACGGCGCGACATTCGGCGCTGTTGCGATTCACACGACAGGCCCTGCATTGCGCGGCCATCGACCTGCGGCCGGCAAAAATGGACTACCTGCTGCGGGCCCCGTGGCCAGCGGACTTGGCGCGCTTTGCGGCGCGCGAAATGAGTCTACCCGCCGACGAGGCGCAGCAACTGATCGATGCGTTTATCGCAGAAAAGCTGCCAGCGCCGCCCGCAGGACAGCAGATTGAATGGTGATGCGTTGCTCCAGCGGCAGGGCCGACGGTGTTTCGACGGTGTAATCCAGCGGGCCGTGGCGATGCCGCAGGTAGATGGCCTCGGGCCAGGTGTCGCGCAGCACCGGATCGCTGATCGGACGAATGATGGCGGGTTCGGCAATCGGGCGGCCGTCAATCACGGTGGCGTCCTCAACCGGGCCGTGTTCACGCGCGGCGTCGATCATGACGTTCGCCAAGGTGGGGAGGTTAAGCGGGTTGAGCTCGTAGATGTAGAAGCCCGTCGCCTCCCAATCCTCGTGCAGGCAAAAGATGAGGTCGAAGTTGGGCTGGTGCTGCAGCCACCGCACATGCGCCTGCACCTCGGGTGTGCGGGGATCCTTGTAGTCGCGATTGAGATCGATGCCGGCGGAGCTTTCGCGCGTGCCGCGCAGGAATCCGGTCGGATTGAGGAGCGGACACACGAACCAGGTGCAGCGGTCGTCGAAGAAACCTTCCTGCATCAGGCGGAGCAAAGCGAATGGCGGCGCGGGTTCGTCGCCATGGATACCGGCTGAAAGATAGACTCGCGGACGCGAGCCCGGCGTGCGCTTGGTGAAAGCAAGCAGCGGGTGGCCGTTGATCGTGCCGAATTCCTCGGAGCGAAAACCGGCCTGACGGGCGGCATCGGCAAAGCGGGGTGTGAACTCGACGGGATTGAGCGGCAATGGCGTGGGCGTGGGTATCACGACGATGGATGGATGCGGCGCGAGTGTGGGTGCGGGGGCGTTGGGCGCAAAGCTTTGTGGCTGTTTTAACCGTGTAGTGCTTGACGATTTGCACAGGTGTGCCGTGTTAGATGCGAAACGCATGCAGGGCATCGAACTCATCAAAGACCTCGCGGTTGTCATGCTCGTGGCCGGGCTGGTGGGCTGGGCCTGTCACCGCGTCGGTCTTTCCGTGATCGTGGGTTTTTTGGCGGCAGGCATGGTCATCGGTCCCTTCACGCCGCCGTTCTCGCTTGTGACGGATGCCGGGCGCATCGAAACGCTCGCGCAGGTGGGGTTGGTATTCCTCATGTTTTCGATCGGCATGAAGCTAAGCCTGCGCAAGCTGCGCCGGCTGGGCATTTCGTTGCTCGTGGCGACTTTCGTGACGGCGCTGATCGTTTATAACGTTTCGCGCTTTGGCTCGCCGCTCTTGGGCTTCACCGGCATGTCAGCGGTCTTCTTCGGAGCGATGCTCATCGTCTCGTCTTCGGCCATCATCGGCAAGGTGCTGCAGGAAACCGGTCTGACCCACGAAAAATCCGGCCAGATGGCGATGGGCATCACGGTTCTTGAGGACGTGGTCGCGGTCATCTCGCTGGCCCTGCTTAATTCCGTCGTGTTGCTGGGCGGAATGGGCGAGGCCAAGGTCGGCGAAACGCTCGGATTGCTGACGGCGTTCGTCGCGCTCGCGGGTGTTATTGGACTGCTTGCCGTGCCGTGGCTGCTGCGACGGTTGGGCGAGTCTGCGAGCGATGAACTTCAAACGCTGGTTGTCGCCGGTCTCATGCTCGGTCTGGCGTTGATCGCGCAGAAGGCCGGTTACTCGCTCGCCATGGGCGCGTTCATTCTCGGTTCGATTGTGGCCGAGACCCCGCAGCGTGCGCAGATCGACCGCGTGTTCGAGGGAGCGCGCGACATGTTCAGCGCCGTGTTCTTTGTGTCCATCGGCATGCAGATCGATGTGCGACTCCTCGGCGAATCCTGGATGCTGGTGCTCGGGGCTTCCGCCTTGGCGCTGGGCGCACGCATCTTCAGCGGGACGGTTGGCATGCTGGTGACCGGCGTGAACCTGCGTGAGGCTTCGCGCGTCGGTTTGATGCTCACGCCGATCGGTGAATTCTCGTTTATCATCGCGCAGCTGGGCGTGGTGTCCAAGGCCGTCCCCGAGAGTTTTCGGGCCATCGCGGTCGGCCTGTCCTTGATCACCGCCTTTGCGGCTCCGATCCTGACGCGGCGCTCGGGAGGCATCAGCGAGTGGATTGCGGCAAAGCAGCCGGCCTGGTTCGTGAGCTTGCTGGGCTATTACGGAAAGCTGTTGGGGCGACTGCAGCAGATTCAGAATCGCAGCAGGCTCTGGCAGTTGAGTCGGAAGCGCATCATTCAAATCTCGCTGGAAATGCTCCTCGTGACCGGGTTGTTCTTGTTTTCAGAACAGATGTTCGGGTTGGTGCGCGACTATCTGCCCCTGAACAGCGAGTATCCGAGTGGCGCGACCCTGATTTTCTGGAGCCTGCTGGTGTTGGTTGCGCTGGCGCCGTTGGTCGCCATCTGGCGCAATATTTCCGCCTTGGCCATGATTTTGGGGCAGGTCACCGCGCAGGGTCATCCCAAAGCCGGCAGGCTCGCGCCCATGGTGGAGACCGGCTTGAAAATCGGTGCCGGCTTGGTGCTGGTGCTCTGGTTGAACGCCATCCTGCCCGTCAGCGGTGCGGCGCGCTGGCTGCCGGTCGTGGTGTTGCTGGTGATCGCGTTGGGCATTCTGCTGCTGCGCCAGCGGCTGATCTATTGGCACAGCATGCTGGAGGTGGAACTGCATGAGATGCTTACGCAGGGTGACCAGAAGTTTACCGGCACCACCGCGCCTTGGATGGCTCCGCACAGCGACTGGCGGCTTTCCCTGACGGATTGCATGCTGCCCGATATGGCGGACTGTCGCGGTCGCACGCTGAGGGAGCTGGCCCTGCGCACGAAATTCGGCTGCACGGTGGCCGGGGTGGAGCGGCAGGGTGTGATGGTCGGCAACCCGGTGGGCAACATGGTGCTTTATCCCCGTGACAAAGTGTTGCTGTTGGGTTCGCCCGAGCAGGTGGCGGCAACAAAGGAGTTTCTCCAGCGGGCCTCGGGTGCGCCGGTGACGTCCAACTTCGACGAAGTGCGAATGGAATCCGTGGACCTGCCCGGAGACAGTGATCTTCATGACCGATCCCTGTCCGACATCGCGCTGGGCCGGGCGTTTGGCCTCCAAGTGGCCGGCATCAATCGCGGAGGCCATCGCATCCTGAATCCACTGGGCGACGAGAAGCTCTTCGGCGGAGACAGCGTGCTGGTGCTCGGCAGTCCCGATCAAATCGCCGCCTTCAAAGCAACGCAGCATCGCTCCTGATCGGAGCCGCGGATACGTTGCGGTTTACTTCTGAGGATTGCGGGTTTCCACAAACGACCACGATTCATCCTCCCAACTGAAGCCTTGGATGCGATACAGGGCGATGGGGTTCACGTAGTCGTTCTTTCCTCCCTCCCATCGCGTGGCGCCGTAATACCTGGGGCGGTTTTCCTGCGGTTCGAAGAGAGAAATGCCGTGAAAGTCAGGATGGCCGGGAACCGCCTGCACGATGGGTTGTGCGAATTTCAGTTCGCTTCGGACGGTTGCGGGAATGTCTATCACTGAGACGGGCGCCTGCGAGGTCTTGAGTTCGCCTTGCTCATCGAACCGCTTGACCAGCAGGAGCGGAATTCCGCGGGCCTTGTCGCGTTGAAACTCTCCGCGGCTGGCGGTGGGATTAAGCCGGGCGGTGATTTCGGGCGAGTTGGGTCGCACATAGAGTTCGGGCGAACGGCCGCTGCCATGGTCACCGACGATGATGATCATGGAATTGTCGTAGAGGTTGTGACGCCTGAGCTCGGCCAGATAGGCGCCCATGATCCTGGCGTAGGCTTCGGCCTGTTCGCTGAAATTTGCGCGGTTGTAGTCGAAGGAGCCGTAAGTGAAGTCGCGCTTTAATTTCACCGGAACGTGGAGACCGGCGAGGTGATAGAATTTGAACACACCGGGCCCGTCATGGGCGGTCATGCCTTTGCCCGGCAGCGGCTGGCCTCTGGCCAGATTGATGAAAACATTGTCCAAGGTGAGTCCGGGGCCGAACTCGACTGGATCGGTGTTCGCAGCTGGCTGGGGATTGTTCGCAGTGGAAGCGGGTGGTGTCAGGCTGCGCGATAGAGCCGCCGAGAGCAGTCCGGCGGAATCGTTGTGAACGAGTCGTTTGGCGAACTGCGGTGCGCTGCGGAAAAGCCCCATGTCAACCACCCGGGTCACGTCGGCCAGTTTGTCCTGCCAGGGCCGTGGACGACGTCGAAAGTTCGAGGCCACCGATTCGTGGTAATAGATGGATTCGTTGGCGAAACCACGCCACGGATAAAGGTGGACGGCGAAGCCGGCTTTCTTGAGCGAAGCGGGCAGCGAGTGCTCCAGATAGGAGGTTCGCAAGAACTCGTCCCGGGGCACACTGTTATCATATATCCGGCCGGTCAGAATGGCGGGCAGGGCCAGTTCGGTGAAGTTGGCTCCGGCGGTGGTGTCGGGAAAATAGGTGAAACCGGTGAAGTGCCCGCGCAAATCGTCCCGAGGCAGCACGGCCTCCGCGAAGATGTCGGATTGGAACTCATCGAGCAGGATGAGGATGACGTTGCGCTCGGAGGAATATTCGAAAACCGGACGCTGCTCGACGTAGTAATGTTTGAAGAAATCCAACGGCGAAACATAGGCCCGTGCGGCGTTGACCCCGAGCGAAACCAACTGGATGGCCAGCAATCCCACGCAGACCGAAGTCACATGCGGCAGGAGCCGTTGGGTGAACTTCAGCAGCAAACCGAGCACGGCGACCCAGAGAGCGGCATCGATCAGGACGCGTCCGTTGTAGTCTTCCCACGGAATGGTGCCGCCATCCATCACCTCATACGACCAAACCAGGCAGTAAGCGTGGATCCAGAACAGGAACGACACCCCGACCACGAACAGCGTGAGGTAGGGGCGGGCGCGGGGCGGGCAGAGCCGCAATCCACCGGCCAGCATGAGTCCGGCCACGAGAGAAAGGCCGAGTGTGACCGCCAGCAATTCGCGGAGAAAAACGACCACGGCGGAGCGGTTCACCAGATAGACGTGGGCTGGCACCAGAACGAACAAGGTCAGGACGAAAAGGGCCGCGGCCGCCAAGGACGGCGCAAATTTTGAACCGGTTCCGGGCGGACTGTCGGGCGTGGCCGTCATGGTGCGGCTTCCAGCAGATAGAGCACGCGGTCCGACTTGGTCACGGGATGACGCTCCATGATCCGGTAGTGTCGGCCAAAAGCGGTCTGAAAGGATTCCTCCGTATAATTGTCGAAGATGTCGACACGGTTGCGAAGCAGCGCCGCCACCTTGGAGTCCGTTTTGGGCACCCATTCGATGATCAGCTTGCTGCTGATGCGCCTGAAGAAATCGGCACACAGGTCGAGGGGCACGTTGTTGCCGATGGCCAGATGGTGCAACAAAGCCAGCGCCAGCGCCAGATCGGGCAGGCGACGCTCGAAGAGCGATTGGCGTTCCTCAAGGTTCCAGCCGAGCGCCGGCGTGGGGTTGGTGAGGTCGAGCAGGGCCGGGTGGAGGTTCTTCTGGCGGCTCTGCTTTATGAAGTGGTAGCATTTTTCAACCGCTGCGCGATCGATGTCCCAAGCCACGGTTTGGGCTCCGCACTCGGTGGCGAGGCGACTGAAGGTGCCGTCATTGGCTCCGAGGTCCCACACCAAGCCCGGCCGGCATTGTTCGATCCAGGCCTTGACCACCGTGGTTTTATCCAAGCCGGCGTCCTGCTCGTAATTCGTGTGTTCGTAATAGGCCGCCCATTCGGTGCCCGCGGGCGTCCATTGCAGGTTGCGCACAGCGGACTCAAGGCTCTCGAGGATGCCAAGCAGGCCGCGTCGGCTCACCGGTCGGGCAGCGACTTTGCGGTCTTGGTTGACGTAGCGGGATTGAGCCCGGGCATGTAGATGCAGATGGAAGAGCGGGCCCGCTCTCAACCACGAGCGCTTGGGCAAAAGTTTGCTGACAAGGTCCAACGGGATGCCGTCGAGGTGAACGCGCAGAAGGAGCCCGAGCCGGGGATCGCGATGCGCCATCAAGGACAACGGGGCGAGGAAGTGCTGGCAAAACTGGCGGTAGCCCGACCAAGAGCGGCCTTCCGTGTAGGGCTCGAAGGAAAGGGTGTCGATCAGCACCGGTCGGCCTTCGTGATACTGGATGTTGTAGGCGCTGGCATCCTTCAGCGAAAAGCCGGCGTTCAGGGCCGCTTTCTGTATCTTGAGCGTGAGCAGGGCGGCGTCGCGCAATTGCCCGAAACTCCACTCAAAGGGATAGGTGATTACCTGCAGTTGATCGGGCTCAAGCACGAGCCCTTCGAGTCCATCGGTGCCCGGGGGGAGTTCCCGGTGGGGAATCAACCAGCCTTGTTCGTGCAAACGGGCGTAAAACCCGCTCGATTTCAGTTTGGTGTAAGTCGGTTCGTAGGCCGGGCTGACCTGCCGCAAGAACCTGCCGTTATGCTTGAAAACGAATCCGTCATTGTCGCGGAAGGAGGAACGGAGGCGTTGCATCATGCGTCGCTCGGTGCGGGGTAACGGGATGTTGTTTTGAGCGGGTCGTCAGTCTTAAGGATGCTCCTTCACGGATGCGGCTTCCTCCGTGGTTTCCTCCGCGCCCTTGTCCCGGCGGACAAATCGGACGATCCTGCGCCAATAGGTTTTGATCGTGTAGCTCAGACCGAGAATTCCGGCCAAAATCATCTGTAGGATCATGCTCCCGGCGCCGGGGTCCAGATAAGCGAATAGATATGCCATGGCGTGGTTTAGGTGTTGAAACACCGGATGCACAAAATGCGTGCATCAGATGATAGCGATGAAGACACCGGCTGCCTATGCAAGCAGCCGAGTGGGCCCAAGCCACTACTGCACACCTCATGCCGACAGGGCAACAAAAAGGCGCACCCAGAATTGGATGCGCCGGAGAGGAAATGAGCTTCAACTCAGTTGTTGCCGGGTTTGGCGGGGGAGTCGGATTCCTTCTCTTCCTTGGGGTCGTCCTTGGAGGCGTTTTTGAACTCCTTGATGGACTGACCGAGTCCTTTGGCGAGAGCCGGAAGCTTGGCGCCGCCAAAGAGCAGCAGCAAAATCACCAGCACGACGATGAGCTCGGTGGGGCCGAGACCCATAATCGCGAAAAGAGCGGACAGAGAGAGGGACATGACTAAAGGCTAGTTTGAAGGAAAGATGAGTAAAGGCCGAAAGCGGCTGACTCAATTTTGCGGGAAGAGCGGCTTGCCGCCGGACATGAGCGGGCCGCCCTGCTTGATGAATTGCGGCGGAATGGTCGGCGGCTTCTTGAGCAGGTTCTGCGGGTTGTCGATCTGTTCGGCGTCGAAGAAGCCGTGCAACTGGCGGATGCGCGTCGGGTGGCGCATCTTGCGGAGAGCCTTGGCCTCGATCTGGCGGATGCGCTCGCGGGTGACCTTGAATTGCTTGCCGACCTCTTCGAGCGTGCGGCTGTAGCCGTCCACAAGGCCGAAGCGCAGCGTGAGCACGCGGCGCTCGCGCTCGGTGAGAGAATCGAGCACGTCCATGATCTTTTCGCGCAGGAGCGAGAAGGCGGTCATGTCGTAAGGATTGTCCGCGGACTTGTCTTCGATGAAGTCGCCGAAGCTGGTGTCATCGCCATCGCCGACGGGTGATTGGAGCGAGATGGGCTGCTGCGCCATCTTCATGATCTGCTGCACGCGTTCGACGGGCAGGTTCATTTCCTCGGCGACTTCCTCGGGCGTCGGCTCGTGGCCAAATTCCTGGAGGAGCTGCTTCTGGACCTGCATCACCTTGTTGAGCGTCTCGATCATGTGGACCGGGATGCGGATGGTGCGGGCTTGGTCGGCGATGGAGCGGGTGATGGCCTGGCGGATCCACCACGTGGCGTAGGTGGAGAACTTGTAGCCGCGGCGGTATTCGAATTTCTCGACGGCCTTCATGAGGCCCATGTTGCCCTCCTGAATGAGGTCGAGGAAGGAAAGGCCGCGATTGGTGTATTTCTTGGCGATGGAAATGACCAGGCGCAGGTTGGCCTCAACCATCTCGGTCTTGGCCTTGTGGGCTTCGCGAATGTGTCCACGGGCGACCTTGAGCGTGTCCATCAGCGCCTGCGGGGCGATGCGGAGATCGGCTTCGAGGTGCTTGAGGCGGGTGTTGACGGCGCGGACGTCAATCGTGGTGTCCTTCTTCGATTTCGGGTGCTTGGCGCGGTAGAGTTCGCTGAAGCATTTCTCGACCTCGTGGATTTTCGGGCGGAGTTCGATGAGGAAGTCCTCGAAGACCTTCAGTTTGAAGTAGTATTTGACGTAGCACTGGCGCAGCACGTTGTCGCGCTTCTTGAAACGGATGAGGGCGTTCTTCTTCGCCTTCTCGTCGCGGGCCTTTTGCGCGTCGGCCCAAGCCTCGGTGGCGATGGCGTCGTTGCTGCGGGTGGTCTCGACGAGTTTCTGCAGGTTTTTGAAATAGGCTTCGCGGCTCTCGATCTTCTTGTCGATGACAAGACGATCGAAGCGCTCGGTGCGGAGCAGGAGTTTTTCGCCGAGGTCGGCGAGGTGTTTGCCGACGGGGCCGAGGGCGAAGAGCGCGGCCTGGGCATTCATCTCGGCGGTCTCGATGCGCTTGGAAATTTCGACTTCCTGTTCGCGGGTCAGCAGCGGGACCTGGCCCATCTGCTTGAGATACATGCGGACCGGGTCGTCGAGGATGTCGTTGTTCGACGTGCGCGATTCCTCTTCCTCGGCCTCTTCCTGGCGCTGCTTGTAATTGTCGACCTCCTGCGGATCGAGGATGTCGATCTCGAGGTTTTGGAGGACGGAGATGACGTTTTCGATGTCCTCGGGATTGTCCACCGACTCGGGCAGCGCCTCGTTGATGTCGGCGTAGGTCAGGTAGCCCTGCTCCTTGGAAAGGCGGATGAGGTAGCGGATCTTGTCGTTGAGATCGCCGGAGAGATTCTCGAGGGCCTTCTCCTTGAATTCCTTGGCGGCGTCGGCCACGGGCTCGGGGGCAGCGGCGCGGGCGGGCTCGGGAGCATGCTTGTGATCGGCTGCGGGTTTGTGCGCTGCGTGGGCGTGTGATTTGGCGGCGGCCTGCTCCTTCGCGGATTTCTTGGCGGCAGGGGCGGCGGACTTGGATTTGCTCGGCATAACGTGATTAAAGTATCCCGGAAGGGCTACAGCGCAAAGAGGCGGTCCGGGCGCGTCAGGAAGCCACAGAAAGCTTCGGCGGATTAAGGAGCTGACGGGTGATTTCGGCGCGCTGTTTCAAGAGTGTCGGTAAGGCCGGGTCACCTATCGCGCCTTTCGAGGCTATTTCAAGTTCTATTTGTTGCTTCTTCGGCTCTAGGAACCGCTTCTGCAAGTGGCGCAGACCCTCGTTGGCGATCTTGCCCCAGTCTTCCTCGCCGGGAACTTGGAAGAGGAGGGTGGCGGCAAGTGACTTTTCTTCTTCTGTCTCAAGGAGTTGGTCCAATGACTCCTGGCCGCTCCAGCCATTGTGCTGCACCTCGGCGAGCACACGGTCGAGTAACTGGCCAGCCAAGGTCGAAGTATCGATCCAGTCGTGTGCGAGGTGATGGCTGAGCTGTAGCAGGAGCGGCTCGTTGTGCAGGCAGATGTAGAGCAAGTGTTCTTCGTAGCCCTTGGTGTGGCTGTCGGCGCTGTTTTTGGGCGTCGCACCAGCGGCCTCCTTGCCACCGGCGAAACGGCGCTTTTCGAGCAGCGTGACTTCGCTGCGGATGGCGTCCGGCTGCACGCCGAGCAGCAACGAAACCTGCTGCAGGTAGTCGTCGCGTGCGACCTGCGTGTCGGCCTGAAGCGCGATCTCAACCATGCTGCGCACGGCGTTCATGCGTTCGTTGAACGAGGCGGCCGAGGGATTGGGCAGGAAAGCCTGCCGCGCAAACGGCATGGCGCCGAGCGCGGCTTTTCGCACTTCGTCGTAGGCGGCGAGTCCCTTTTCGAGAAAGAGCAGATCCGGGTCGAGTTTCTCCGCGCCGGCCAGTGTGAGGAAACGCACTTCGAGGCCGGCCTTCAGTGCCATCGGCAAAAAACGCAACGCGGCTTTCTGGCCGGCGCTGTCGCTGTCGAAGAAGCACTCGACTTGCGGGTGGTAGCGGCGCAGCAGCGCGAGCTGGCCTTCGGTGATCGAGGTGCCTTGCGGAGCGATGGCGGTTTTCAGGCCGACGCTCCAACAACGGAGCGCATCGAGTTGTCCCTCGACGAGCACGAACGGGTGACCTTCGCCGGCATGGCTGCGCGCGCGGTCGAGATTGAAGAGCAGGTTGCTCTTCGTGAAAATCGGCGTCTCGGGCGAGTTGACGTATTTCGCCTCGTGCGACGCATCGTCCTTGGGCGTGAGTTCGAGTTGGCGCGCCGTGAACGCGACCACGCGGCCTTGATGGTCGCGAATGGGGATCATCAAGCGCCCGCGGAACCGGCACCGGATTGCGCCGAGGGTGGGGACGACGCCATCGCGAATGAAAAACAGCCCGCACTGTCGCAGCGCGTCCTCGGAGAATTTTCGCTTAAGCATCGCCGCCGCGAGGCCGGAGTCGTCCACGGGCGCGAAGCCGATTTTGAATTCCTCCGCCAGTTCGGGTGTGAACTTCCGGTTCTTCACCCAGTAGTCGCGGATGTAGGCGCCGTGTGGCGTGTTCGCGAGAAAGGCCTGCCGGTAGTAATCCGCGGCCAGGTCGTGAATGTCGAAAATCTCCTGCCGCAGCGAGCGCGTCTCCTGCGACGGACCGCCGGAGCCCTCCTCGTATTCGAGCGCGACCCCGAAGCGCTGCGCGATGGCCTCGACCGCCTCGGTGAACTGCAAGCCCTCGGTTTCCATCACGAAATTGATGGCGTCGCCGGCCTTGCCGCAGCCGAAGCATTTGAAAAACCCCTTGTCGGTCGAAACGTTAAACGACGGCGTCTTTTCCGAGTGGAACGGGCACAATCCCTTGAACCGGCCGCCGCCGGCCTTTTTCAGCGACACGACGCGGATGACCACATCGTGGATGTTCACGCGGTTTTTGAGGTCGCGGATGCTGTTGGCTTTGATGACGGGCACGGGAGGGAAGTGATCATCGCGAGGCCGCTTCGTGGCCGTGGCGATCCATCCAGCTGGATTGCTTCGTCGCTCCGCTCCTCGCAATGACAATTTGAGGAAAACCAAGCCCAAACGAGGGAAGTTTAAACTTTTAACTGCAGGTGGTGTCTGTCAGGTTGCGCGCCCGCGCCGCTCCCCGGCCAGCCCGCTTTTTTCATGCGTCTCCCTCTGTTCAAATCAGTCCTGCTTCTTGCCCTGTCCGCCGTGTTGTTGCGCGCCGACGAGACCCCGCCGATGGCTCCGCTGTTTGAGCACCGGTTGAACGACTTCAGCGACGCCGATTACCGCTATGCCGTGGAGCAGACGTTGCAGGCCTTTGAAAAGTCCAGCGGCCGGGCCCTCGTTCCCGGTGAACGAAAGAAAGCCGGCATCAAGATCTACGCCGACTCGGGTCCGGGGCTCGCGACGCCTTTCGGCTTGGTGCGGGCGGTGATTGCGGCCTTGGAAAAGCGCGGCTTCGAAAAACAGAACATCTTTCTCGTCGGTTTAAATCCGCTTCGGCTGCGCCTGACGGGATTCTTGCCGTCTTATTCCAGCGGCATTGCGCCCTTTCCCGGGCATCCCGTGTTCGTGTTGGAATCAGGCAAATTCTACGATCCTGCGTGGTTCTACGACAGTCCGCTGCCGGCGCGTTTCGACGCCATCCTGACCGAACAGGCGGCCAAGCGCGCCGCTGGTGGCCGGGCCGAAACCTCGGTGGAGGAGGATCGCAAGAGCTTCCTCGCCACGCCGCTATTCCTCGATGCCGACTTCTGGATCAACCTGCCGGTTTACACCGACCACCCGGTGCTGGGCATCAACGGCTCGCTGGTGAACGCCACGCTTTGGAACGCCAGCAACACTTTCCGCTTCTTCAAGAGTCCGGCGACTGCGCCCGCGGCCGTGGCGGAAATGGCGGCCATCCCCGAATTGCGCGAAACCTGGGCACTCAGCATCGCGAGCCTGCAGCTCTATCAGTTCATCGGCGGGCCGTTTTTCAACTCGCTCTACACCGTCTCTGAACCGCGGCTCCTCGCCAGCGCCGACCCGGTGCTGCTCGATTCCGTGATGCTCGCAAAAATGAACGCGGCTCGCAAGCGCACCGGTTTCGATCCCATTTCCGAGGATGATGCGCGCGTGCTGGAATTCGCGCGTCAGCTCGGCGTGGGTTCGACCGACGCCGAACGCGCCGAGATCCGGAAGGTGGAGTAGGGTGGAGCGCAGCTTCCGGGCACGGTTTTTGGACGGCTCAGCTCCAGCTGAGCCGTTTCGACAAGCCGAAGGATGCGAGCGCGTCGAGGAGGCTCGGCCCATCAGGAGAGGGGTCCTTCACGATTCTTGGCGGAATTCGGAGATCCGTCCTGTGTTTCAGCCCACTGTCGCTCGCAGCGCGCGGGCTTCGGCGGCGAGTTCGCGTGCGGCAGCGAGCATTTCGGCGGATTCCGCTTCAGTGTGTGCAAGCGGTGTTGCGATGAAGGAAACCTTCTCCTCGGGATCGCCCAGTCCGCTTTCGCGGAAACGACGCAGGCGTTCCAGGATGAGATCCCGGATTTCGTCGGGGTTGGTGACGCTGTGGAAGAGGCCGAGATGCATGTCGTCGTCCTTGGCATCTTCATCTTCGTTCGCACCGCCACCGCCGCCGGCGGATTGCACCTTCACATCGGAAAGGCCGAGCAGGCGTTGCAGCGGACCCTGCGAGACGACGACCTGTTGGATGTTGGCGAAGCTCATCGTGGATTCATTGATTTTCCAGATGCCATGCCGGATGCGCAGGCTGCGGTCGGTGACCATATACCAGCGCTGGTCGTAGTCCATGCGCGCGAGCAGGAAGGTGACGGGCAACTGCACGATGTAGAGCAGGAAGCCGGCGATCTCCACGATCCAAATGAGTGTCAGAACTGGTTTGGGCAGGCGGGCCAGAAAGGAGGCGGTGCCGTATTGCCACGCATAGAAGCTGTCGAGTGGACGCCAACGCCACCGTTTTCCTTCCTGTCGCGACTTCGCCTTGCCGTGTCGTTCGGCGATGGCGTTGGCCTCGGCCGCGATCTCATTGGCGGCGCGTTCAATGGCGTTGTTACCCGGGGTCGGGGCCGTGGCGGTGGGCTGGGGCCGGTTGTAGCGGGCGCGCTGCTCCTCCACCTTTATCTCCAAGTCCGAGAATACGCCGAACCAGAAAAGAATGCCGATAAAAGCACCCACCTGAGCCACGCCCCACTTGAGCAGGCGAAGGCTGAGAAAGTTTTTGCCGGCGCGAAAGACGCGCAACGAGGCTGGATCTCCATGCGGAGGATGCGGAGCGGGCGGCACGCGCAGGCAGCGAAGCAGGAGTTCGGTGAGACGCTGATACATGGCGTGTCGTCAGCAACCCAGCGTTACCCGCAAGGCGCGGGCTTCAGCGGCGAACTCGCGAGCCGCTGCCAGCAGATCGTTCGAGACGGGCGGCAACTCGATCAGTGTTGTCGCGGATGCGTTCTTTTCTTCGGGATCGCCCAGACCGCTCTCCCGAAAACGGCGCAAGCGCGCGAGGATGAGATCACGAATTTCGGAGCCGTTGGTGACGCTGTGGAAGAGACCCAGGTGCATGTCATCGCCTCCCTTGGGGTTGCCATGACTGTCCGTGCCGCCGCCTCCGCCGCCGGCCGACTGCACCTTGACGTCGGAGAGACCGAGCAGACGCTGGAGTGGTCCTTGCGAGACGACGACCTGTTGGATGTTGGCGAAGCTCATGGTGGACTCGGTGACCTTCCACACGCCGTGGCGAATGCGCAGGCTGCGGTCGGTGACCATATACCAACGGAGTTCGTAGTCCATGCGCGCAATGACGTAGGTGAGCGGCAGCTGGACGAGATAGGCGAAGATGCCGACCACCTTGATCACCCACAGGACTCGGAAAGCCCACGGTGGCAGTTGCGAAGCGATTTCGGCGAGGCCGCGTTTGAAACCAGCAAAGCCGCCGCCGGTTTCCCGGCCGGCCTTCTCCATCGTTTTGGCGAATCTCTCCGCCGTCAGGCGAGGAGGCGGCGCCTGGTTGCCACGGAGGACCGCGGTCTGGGCCTCGACATCGATTAAAACCACCACCCAAAACACGATACCCGCGAAGGCGAGCGACTGGGCGACACCCCAGCCGAACAATTTCAGGTTCAGAAAGTTTTTCCCGGCACGAAATATCCGCAACGAGGCCGGATCGCCATGCGGAGCATGCGGCTCGGGCGGCACTCGCAGCCAATGGAGCACAAACGCGATGAAGCGCTGATACATCGGTTTTTGGCGGTGTTGAGCTTCCGTTGGTTTGGGATTTCTCGTTCAGCCGTTCCGGCTGTTCCGGGCTGCCAGTTCCTCGCGCACGGCACGCAACTCCGCAACGGCCTCACGAAGCGCGGCGACCACTTCCGGGGAGGCCGAACCGGCTGCAGCGCCGGTTGAGCCGGGGATATTGGTGGCGGGCACATGCGGAGTGTCCTTCACGCCGCGCATGCGCGCGTAGAGAAAATCACGCAGGGCTTCGAAATCCTTGATGCCTTCGATCGTCATCTCGGCTGCGCTGCTGCCGGACGCCGTTTGCACGAGGATGCGCGCGAGGCCGAGCCAACGTTCGACGATATTGGACTTGAGATGGATGTCCTGGATGCGCGCGTAGTTCACGATGACTTCCTTGCGAAACAGGATGCCCCAACGCATCGAAATGCCGTCGTCGGTGAACTTGTAACGCATCGTGTGATACCGGAAATAGAGCGGCAGCACGAGAATCGGAAAGGCCGGGGGGAAGGCCAGGGCGGACAGCAGGTAGTAGGTCCAAAGCGACTTGTCGGGACGCTCAATCGCCTGGATCTGCCGGTCGAGGGCGGGGTCGGTCATGGTGCGGAGAAGAGCCGGTGCGCGCGGAAGGTGCAAGCCCCGGACCTTTTCAGGACACGGAGCGCGTGCGGGAAGTTGCAGGTTTGTGCGAGAAGCCTCACATGCTCACCGACAATCAATCCACGCACCTCGTCGCTGCGCTCCACCTCTCTTCATGGAGGGGAATCAATCCCTGCAAAATGCCCGCTTACTTGACTTCGGTGCGGGTCAGGGTTGTGCGAACCCGGGCGACCACCGGTTCCCCCGTGGTTGCGTTCACAATCCAGAACTCGCAATAACTGTTCCGGCCAAAGAGCTGCGCGTCGGTGGCGAATTTCACCTGGTAGGCGGTTCCACTCATCGCGTTCAAAGCGATCTCCGTTTTGGCGGAAAACACCCCGCGGTTGAAGGTGAGGGTCAACCGGCGCACGCCGGCTTTCAGGGGCAGGGCGGCGTTCCAACCATCACGGCCGGCTGGGACCGGCACGCCATCCACGGCAGAGACGAACACCGTGAAATTGTCCAGCATCGTGCTCGATTCCTCGGAGCCCGTGATGCTGGCCGGCGGCAACTCAGTGACGACGGGAGCGGGAGTGGGAGCAGGCGTCGCCGCTGTCGTGGGAGTCGGGATGGACGTCGTCGCCGAAGGTGCGGTGGTGGGCGCTTCCGGTGTCGATGGCTCGGTGATGGACGCGATCGGGGACGCAGTCGGAGACGACGAGGACGATGGGGGCGGCGTAGTGTCGGTCGTGGTGCAGGCGCTGAGCAGCAGCCCGAGAAGGACGACGAGGAACAGGAAACTGGATTGGCTCTTCATGGGACCGGTTCAGCAAAAAGCGCACGTGGGATTCGTGCGCTGGTGAAAGAGGAAGGTTGTTGGTTCAGTTGGCGGTGACGGTCACCGCGATGCTGCTTTCGCCCGCGCTGCTGCGGAAGAAGAGCGACCCGCTGCCGGGTTTGCCGCCTTGGACGGGCACGGTGACACTGGTCTGGTTGGCGGGCACCATCACGACGGGCATCACGACGCTGTCGGGCACATCAGTCGTCACGTCGATGAGGAGGCCGCCGGCGGGTGCGGGCTGCGGGATGGTGAAGGTGATGGCCTGTTGCTCGCCTTGGCTCAGAACGACGGCTGCGGGAGTAACTTGGAAGGTGATGGCGTCCACGCGGAAGCTACCGACGTCGAGGCCGACACCGGAACCGCGCACCGTGAGCTGGTAGCTGCGGCCGGGTTCCACGGCGGGCACGAAGAAGCTCAGCGAGCTGGGTGATTCGAAGACTGTGCGTGTGGGCGTGTGGTCGAAATAAACGACGTCGGTGGGCGTGAAGCCGGCGCCGAGGATGCTCACGCGCGAACCGACCGGAGCGCGGGTGGCCTCGGGGCGGATGACGTAGCGGCCGGCGATGTTGAGCGTTTGCAGTTCGGAATAAACATCCTGCAAGTCGGAGCTGCCCTTGGTGCGGTATTCGCAGATGAAGTAGTAGGTGGCGCTCGTGCGACCGGCGGGCAGCTGGTAGTCGAATTCCCAGAGGTCCGTGCCGGCGGGGCTGCGGTTCATCGCGTAGGCCTGGCCGTCCACGATGATACGTGGGCGGATGGTGGCGGTCTCCACCTGGCGGCTGGCGCGGAAGCTGGCCGTGATGGTGTAGATCTGCGAAGGATTTTGGGGGACGGTGTCGGGCGTGAGATTGGTGACCGTCAGGTTGCAGCCGGAAACCAGCAACAACAGGAGCAACGCGGCCAGCGCCGGGAAAATTCTGCTCGCGTGAGGAGAGGGAGTCTTTTGCATTGGGTTGAAAGTGGACGGGATCGCCGCGCCGCGCAGGCTGTTGGCTGACCGTTAATTGAAGAATCTCATAATGGCCGGGCTCCCCTCAGGGCAAGAAAAAGAACCGCCGCCGACGGCCGCCACGCCGCTCGGCGTATATGTGCATGTGCCATTTTGCGCGACGACCTGTGATTTCTGCGCGTTTTACCAGACTGTGCCCAAGGGCGATGCCGTGGCGCGCTACCTTGACGGCATCGAGGCGGAAGCGGGATTGGTCGCGTGGCAGGATCGGCCGGCCGCGACGGCGTTTTGGGGCGGCGGCACACCGGGTTTGTTGAAAGCGGCCGAACTGGAGCGTCTCGGGCGCACGATGCTGTTGTTTTGCGGCGGCCGGCCCGCCGAATGGTCCGTCGAACTTGCACCGGCCACCGTCACGGCGGAGCGCCTCGCCGTGTTGAAGGAACTGGGCGTCACACGCATCTCGCTCGGTGTGCAGAGTTTTGATGCCGCGCTGCTCGACGCTCTCGGTCGCCAGCACACGCCGTCGCAAATTCACCGCGCCTACGACCTCATCCGTGCGCAGGGATTCGCTAGCGTGAACATCGACCTAATGTTTGCTCTGCCGGGGCAGGAGGAGACCCAGTGGCGCGCCGATCTCGACGAAGCGATGCGGCTCGCGCCCGATCACCTCTCGACCTACTGCCTGACTTTCGAGGAGGACACCGCGCTTTGGGTGAAACTCTCACAGGGCAAGGTAAAGCTCGATGCCGACAAGGAGGCCGTGTTCTACCAGCGCACGTGGGACTATCTCGGCGCGGCGGGTTTCGCCCAATACGAGGTCTCCAACTTCGCCCGTCCGGGTCATGCCTGCCGGCACAATCTCAACACCTGGCACATGCACGAATGGGTCGGGCTCGGGCCTTCCGCCGCCAGCCAGCACGCCGGCTGGCGTGCGTCGAATCCGCCCGATCTCGGGCTCTGGCTCGCTGATGTCGCGGCCGGTCGTCGCGCCACTGCGGATCGCACCGCTCTGAGCGATGCATTGCTCGCAGCCGATGCCGTCGTCTTTGGTTTGCGCATGAACGACGGTGTGTCTCTCCCGCGCTTGCGCCGGCGTTTCCCTACGGCGTCGTGGAGCGGTTTGGAGGATTTTCTGCCCCGGCTGCTTTTCGACGGTCTGCTCACGGCCACGCCTGAAGGGGTTATCCGGCTCACCTCGCGCGGACGTCTCATTGCCGACGCCATCGGCGCGGAAGTCCTCGAAGCCTTCGAACCCACTCCCAAGGCGGCCGCGCGATGATGATGTCAGTAAATCCCCAAGACAGGGTTGGCCACAAAGAGGCACAAAAAAAGCGCGCGACGGCGAGAGCTTCCATCGCGCCTACAGGCGCGCGGAACGGTCACGGCTGCGCACATGGTTATCTTTGCGACTTTTCGTGGCCCAAAAGTTCCGTGGTTTGGTTGGCTCTTATTTCGCTAAGTTTCGTTATCGTTCCCTGCGCCCACGCCCAGCGTGTTGAAATCAGCTGGCCGACGCCGAGCAAGGCTTGGGAGCGGGGGAGCGATTACAAAAGCTGGGCGCAACCGACCGTTTCCGGCGATCCGCGTTCGGGCCTGTGGGGCTCGGTGCGCAGCAGCGGCACGCAGTTTCACGAGGGGCTCGACATCAAACCGGTGGGACGCGATCGCAACGGCGAGGCCACGGATTCGGTGAGTGCCGCGATGGACGGCGTGGTGCGACACATCAACACCAAGCCCGGCGACAGCAGTTACGGTCGTTACGTGGTGTTGGAGCACCCGGGTTTTTCGCCCGCCGTTTATACACTCTACGCCCATCTGGCGAAGGTGGAGCCCGGCCTCCGGGCGGGCTTGTCGGTGAGCCGTGGCCAACGCCTCGGCATCATGGGCCGCAGCGCCGGTGGTTACGCGATCCCGAAGGAGCGCGCGCATTTGCACTTCGAGATTGGCCTGCGCCTGACCGACGACTTTGCCTCGTGGTTTACGTGGAAGAAATTTGGCAGCCCCAACCAGCACGGGATCTGGAACGGCATGAACCTGATGGGCATTAACCCGCAGGATTTCCTTGATCAATGGCGCCGGCGGCGCGTGGACAACTTCGCGCAGTATTTCTCCGGACTCGACTCGGCTGTGCGCGTGCGCGTTGTCACCACGCGCACGCCCGATTTCATCCGCCGCTATCCCGCGCTGCTGAAGAAGCCCATCGACGGCCTCGTCGGTGGCTGGGAAGTGCAGTGCGACGTCACGGGCCTGCCGTTTACCTGGACCCCGCTCAGCCCGAGGGATGTCGCCGGCAAGCGCCCCGGCACGGTGGAAATCGTCGCCATGGACAACGCCGCGTTGCGCTCATTCCGCGGCAAAACCCTCGTCCGCACCCGCAACGGCCATCACACCCCCGGCCCCGACCTCAACACGATGCTGCAACTCGTGTTCGGGCTGAGATGAGCCTCTTTCACAGCGACTTGATAGTGACCTTGGCTGCTCCGGCCTGGAGCGCAACTTGAGTGAATATGGGAGCGGAAAAACCCTTGAGTTGGTTTCTGATATCTCGGTCGATTTCGATTATCAGATGGCGATGCCTTGGAATGAAACCATTCCCGATGACGCTTTGCATTCCATACCTGAGCATGGGCTCAAGCAAGTCGAAGGCGTTTTCGCTTTCTACTTCGAATGGTTTTATACCTGTCCCGGTGGTCGGCTGTTCCGTGTATCCGATCGCTTCGACGCGTCTATCGAATGACAAGAATATGATCGGATAGAATCGGCACTCAGTCCGGCCGTGTTGAAACCAGAATTCTGTTTTCGATGCCCTGAGCTCGATCAGAACGGATGAGAACATCGATCCTAGGTGGCGTCTTCAGCTCTGCGGTTTGAGCTGGGCGAGGAGTTGGCGGAACTCGGGGTCGGTTTTCAGGATTTCGAGGTCGGGGTCCTGTTCCATCCAGTCGCGGTCGTCGTAGCCGAGGTCGATGGCCTTGCGGAGCGAGCGGAGCGCGTCGGGGCGCTTGCGACAAAGGGCGAGGCTGCAGGCGAGGTTGTAGTGGGCCGTGGCATTGGTCGGTTCGAGGCGCACGAGCTTGCGGTCCATTTTCAGGCCGTCGGCGATGCGGCCGACTTTGGTGTAGAGGCCACCGAGCAGGCTCACGACTTCGGTGTAACCGGGACAGCGACGGTGGACTGCTTCGTAGAATTCGATTTCAAACTGCGGATCAGGCTTGGACGTCTTGGCCATACTTAGGAAATTTCAGATGCCAAAGGTCC
This sequence comes from Opitutales bacterium, assembly GCA_044507675.1. Classification (GTDB taxonomy): domain Bacteria; phylum Verrucomicrobiota; class Verrucomicrobiia; order Opitutales; family Opitutaceae; genus Lacunisphaera. Next base: position 25,077 of record JBIQJF010000004.1, read on the forward strand.
AAACGCCAAAGGAAGGATGCCAAGGACAAAAAATTGAGAAACAGAAATACTCGATTTCAGCGTTTCTTTGGCGTTTGGCGTCTGGCGTTTGGGATTTGCGCGCAGCGCCATTACTTCTTGGTGCGGTTCGGGCAGCGGCCGTTGGAGCGGTAGGCGATGCACTGGGCGCTGACCTGAAGGCGTTGCGAGATGGGCTTGAGGCCGAGTTTCAGCGAGACGGTGCTGCCATACCATTCCATGAACGGGGCGCTGATCTCGAAGATTTTGTCGCAGTCCACGCACACGACCTGGGCGACCTGACTGCCGGCGCCCTCGGAGGCGGGGCGGTAGAATTTTTCGCCGGTGCCGATGTCCACCTCGCGCAACACCTGGCTCTCGGTCATCAGAGGCAGGGTGCGGTAAACGGTGGCGCGGGAAACGGAATCATCGATCGCCCGGGCGCGATCGAGCAACTGCTCGGCGGTGAAGTGCTCCGTCTGCGCCATGGCGGCGTCGAAGATGGCCAGACGTTGGTTGGTCACACGGTGGCCTTGCTCGGTCAGGTAGGCGGTGAATTTGTCGCGGGCGGATGCTTGACTCACTGCGGTTATGTCGGCCCGGCCCCGGCGGGCTGTCAAAAGGAAAGTAGGCGCGTTATTTGTCACGGATTGCACGAATACCCACGGATGCCGGTCTGGTTGGTTTTATCTGTGAGCACCAGTGCCATTCGTGGCGAAGGTTTGGTCGAAAACACGTTGCCTCGCTCCGGACGCGCGCGCTCACTGGCAGCCATGATCGTGGGTGTCCAGCCGCTGGCGGGGTTTGACAAAGTCCTGCACTACAAGGTGCCGGAGAGCCTGCGCGCTGGCATCCGGGCCGGCTCACTCGTGCGCGTGCCCATCCTGAACCAGCACAGGGTCGGCCTCGTGATGGAGGTGAACGGCGTGGCCGATGTCCCGTTGGAAAAACTCAAGCCCGTGACGGGCGTGTTGCAGGAACACCCGGCTCTCACGCCGGATCTGCTGGCGCTCGCGAAATGGATGCACGCCTACTACGCCGCGCGCATGGAGGCCGTGCTGGAAGCGATGATTCCGGGAGCGGTGCGCGACGGCACCCGGCTCAAACAGGAAAAATATCTCTCGATCGCGCACAACGCGACTGCGGACGAGCTGACGGCCTTGCGCAAGAAAGCGCCGCAGCAGGCGCGACTCGTGGAGTTTCTGTCTCACCAGTTTCAGCCCGTCAAAAAGAGCCTCGCACTTTCACGGCTGGCAGCGACCGCTGCCGTCGTGACGGCGCTCGTGAAACGCGGCTGGGTGCGCGAGGAAGCACGCCACGTCGAGCGCGTGGCCTACGCCGACCAGTGGAGCAGCGGCGAGGTGGTCGCCGCGCTGCCGCCCAAGCTCAACGAGGAGCAGGCCGCCGTCGTGAAATCCGTGGGCGACAGCCTGGCCAAGGGCAAGTTCGCGGTGCACCTGCTGCATGGCGTGACCGGCTCCGGCAAGACGGAGGTCTATCTGCACGCGGTCGAGCAGGTGCTGGCCGCGGGTGGCAGTGCGATTTACCTCGTGCCCGAGGTGGCGCTCACGCCACAGACCGTCGCGCGCCTGCGCGGTCGTTTCGAGGCGGCCGGGTATCGCACCGTGGTGTGGCACAGCCACCTGAGCGAGGGCGAGCGGCTCGATGGCTGGACCGCGCTCGCCTCGGGCGCGGCGCGCGTCGTCGTCGGTGCACGGTCGGCGGTTTTTGCCCCGGTGCGCGACCTGCGACTCATCGTCGTGGACGAGGAACACGAGCCGGCTTACAAGCAGGACGAGACCCCGCGTTACCACGGCCGCGATGTGGCGGTTTATCGGGCGAAACTCGCGGGCGCCACTTGTCTGCTCGGTTCGGCCACGCCGTCGCTCGAATCCTTCGCCAACGCCCGGAGCGGCAAATACAAACTCGACGTGCTCACCAAGCGCGTGGACGACAAGCAGCTCCCCGACATCCAGATCGTGGACATGCGCATCGAGGTGATGCGGCAGCGCGGCCTCGTGACGCTGTCGCGCCTGCTCGTGAACCACATGCAGGCGCGCTTCGAGCGGAAGGAGCAAACGATCCTGTTCATCAACCGGCGCGGTTACTCGTCGAGCATGCAGTGCCGCAAATGCGGCCACGTCGAGGAGTGTCCGCATTGCAGTGTGACGATGACTTACCATCGCGCCGACGAAACGCTGAAGTGTCATCTCTGCGGCCACGAGCGCGGCGCGCCTGCGGTGTGCCCCAGCTGCGCCGCGCCCGACATTCGCTGGCGCGGCCTCGGCACGCAGCGTGTCGAGGAGGCGGTGCGTCGGGTGTTGCCGCGCGCGCGGCTGGAGCGGGTGGACACCGACACGATGGCGAAGCGGCATCGGTTCCGGCAGATTTTGTCCGACTTTCGTGCCGGCAAGATCGACGTGCTCATCGGCACGCAGATGATAGGCAAGGGTCTCGATTTTCCGAATGTCACGCTGGTCGGCCTGGTGGACGCTGATCTCTCGATGCACGTGCCGGACTTCCGCGCGAACGAGCGCACGTTCCAGTTGCTGGTGCAGGTGGCCGGCCGCGCCGGGCGCGGCGACCGGGCGGGGGAGGTAGTCGTGCAGACCTTTACGCCCAAGGCCGACGCCATCCAGTTTGCCAAGCGCGTGGACTTCGACGGCTTTGCCGACGCCGAGCTGCATGTGCGGCACCGTTTTCAGTATCCGCCTTACCGACATCTCATTCATCACATCTTCCGCGGGCCGAACCCGGAAAAAATCAGGTTCTTCGCTGAGCACTGGGCGAAACAGGTGGAAAAAGCGCTCGGCAACACCGTCGAGCTGCGCGGCCCCACGCCGTCGCCGATCGAGAAGGTGAAGGACGAATACCGCTACCAGATCTGGTATTTCTGCGCCGCAGCCACGAAAGTCGTGCCCGTGTTGGTGAAACTCCAAGCCGAGGTCAAATGGCCCGACGACGTCACCCAGGTCCTCGACGTTGACCCGATGAGTTTGATGTGACGACAGCTTGGAAACCGCTCATGCGCATTGATGACGCACTAATCGAGTCGGCCCGGAAAATCTTGGTTTAATTAGTCTCCATTAGTGTCCATTAGTGGTTCCCGGATCGAACAATGAAAATCTACTTCCTGGGCATCTGCGGGACGGCGATGGGCAATGCGGCGCTGCTCGCGCGCGCGGCGGGGCATGAAGTGCTCGGGGTCGATGCCGGTGTTTATCCGCCGATGAGCACGGTGCTGGCGGCTGCCGGCATCACCTTGCACGAGGGCTATGATCCGGCGCGGCTGGCGCAGCTCACTCCCGATCTCGTCGTCATCGGCAACGCGCTGTCGCGGGGCAACCCCGAGGTCGAGTGGCTGCTCGACACGCGCGCGCTCGCTTTCACTTCGCTGCCGGCGTTGCTCGCCGAATTCGTGCTCAAGGGACGCAAGAACATCGTCATTGCCGGCACGCACGGCAAAACCACGACGACGGCACTGACCGCGTTTCTCCTGCGCGAGAACGGCCGCGATCCCGGCTTTCTCATTGGCGGCGTGCCGCAGGATCCGCCCGTCGGCAACCACCTCGGCACAGTGGCGGATCCCTTCGTTATCGAGGGCGACGAATACGACAGCGCGTTCTTCGACAAGCGCAGCAAGTTCATCCACTACGCTCCGCACATTGCGGTGATGAACAACCTGGAGTTCGACCACGCCGATATCTTTCGCGACCTGGCCGACGTGCAGCGCACCTTTCTGCATCTCGCGCGCATCGTGCCGCGTAACGGCTGGATTGTGCTCAACGGCGACGACGACAACCTGCGTGCGCTTGGGGCCTTCCCGTGGACGCGAACCGTGCGGGTTGGCACCGGCGAGGAGAACGATGTTCGTATTACGAACTTTACCGAGTCACCGGCGGGAGTGGAGTTCACGCTCACGTGGCGCGGCGAGGAGTCGCAAACCGTGCAATGGAACCAGCCCGGCCTGTTCAACGCCCGCAACGCCGCCATGGCGGCGGTCGCCGCGGCGCTGGCCTTGTTTCCCGACGACCCGACGCAGCTGAAGCTCGACGCGCTGGCCCGGTTTCGCGGAGTGAAACGCCGGCAGGAACTGCTCGTGGATACACCGCGGCTCAAAGTGATCGAAGATTTCGGTCATCATCCGACCGCGCTGGCCGAAACGCTCCATTCGCTGCGCGCACGCCATCCCGAGATGACCATCAGTGCCGTCTTCGAGCCGCGCAGTAACACGGCGCGCACCAAGGTGCTGCAGGCCGGTTTCACGCGGGCGCTCGCGCTCGCGGATGAAGTTTACATCGGCGCGGTCAACCGCGCGGACAAGCTGAAGGACGGCGAGCGCTTCGACGTCGAGGCCGTCGTGCAGCATCTGGAATTGCAGGGCGTGGACGCGTGCACCGCGGAAAACAACGCCGCATTGTTGGAAAAGCTCGTCGCTCAAACCCGAGCGGCGCCAACGCCCCAGCTCGTGGTCTTCTTCACCAACGGATCGTTTGATGGGATCATTGGGAAGTATGTGGCTTCCTTGTAGGGCGGGGTCTCCGAACCCCGCCGTGGCGACATTGCTTCGCCATCTCCGCCAAGCCTCCGTCGGAGATGCCGCCCTAGATCACTGTGCTTGTTTGGCGATTTTGAATTCCTTCGGCTTTTCGCCCTTCGGGAGGGCGAGGAGGTCGTAGTCTTGGTAGCCGGTGATCTTGACGTCCACGAACTCGCCGACGGGCAGCTCGCGCGGGACATAGACGCGGCCGTCAATATCGGGGGCGTCGGCTTCGCCGCGGGCGACACCGGGTTCCTCGATGAGGACCCTGAGCGTCTGGCCGACGTGCGATTTGGAAACCTCGGCGGCGATGCGCTGTTGCAGCGCCATCAGCTTGTGCCAGCGGGCTTCCTTCACCTTGGGCGGAATCTGATCGGGCATCTTGGCGCCGCGCGTGCCTTCTTCCTGAGAATAGCGGAAAACACCGAGACGCTCGAACTTCGTTTCCTCGATGAACTGGCAAAGTTCGGCGATGTCGGCCTCGGTTTCGCCCGGGAAGCCGACGATGAACGTGGTGCGCACGGCGATGCCGGGGATGCCGGCGCGAATGCGGCGGATGAGATCGCGGATGTAGTCGCCACTGGTCTCACGCTGCATGCGTTCCAGCATGTTGTCGCTGATGTGCTGGAGCGGGATGTCGATGTAGCGGGCGACCTTCGGGCACTCGGCAATGGTCTTGATCAACTCGTCGCTCCAGTGCGCCGGGTGCGTGTAGAGCAGACGAATCCAGAAGTCGCCCTCGATGGCGTTGAGTTCGCGCAGGAGGGTGGTGAGGGCGGTGCCGCGCGTGGAGTCCACCGGGGTGCGCGGATTCGGGCGCTGTTCCCAGGTGTCCATGCCGAAGAAGGTCGTGTCTTGGGAGATCAGGTTGAGCTCCTTGACGCCTTCCTTCACGAGGCGGCGGGCCTCCTGGACGACGCTGTCCACGGTGCGGCTGCGATGGCGCCCGCGAATCTGCGGAATGATGCAGAAGGTGCAGGGATGGTTGCAGCCCTCGGCGATCTTGATGTAGGCGAAATGCGCCGGCGTGAGGCGGAAGCGGGGCGTGTCGTAGTCCGGGATGTAGGTGGATTTGCCCTCGAAGAGCACGGCGGGCGCGGCCTTGGCGTCGCCCTGACCGCGGTCCTTGGCGTAAATTTCCTCGATGATCGGCGCGACCTTCGTGACTTGGTCGAGACCGATGAAAGCGTCCACTTCGTCGTGCAGCTCGGTTTTGAGGTCCTTGGAGAAGCGCTGGCTCATGCAACCGGCCACGATGAGCTTTTGCTCCTTGCGGCGCTTCTTCATCCCCTTGTTCTGGTGAACTTCGAGGATGTGGCCGATGGACTCCTCCTTGGAGGAATCGATGAACGAGCAAGTGTTGACGATGACAACGTCGGCCTTCTCGGCTTCGGGAATGACGGTCATGCCCGCTTGGTGCAGGTGACCGACCATGATCTCGCTATCCACGAGATTCTTGGCGCAACCGAGGGAGATAAGGCTGACTTTGATCATGAGTGACGGTGTTGCCGACGGTCGGAGACCGTCCGGGCCGGAGAAAAGAAAACGGCGGTCATAGACCGCCGTAAGAGGCAAAATCCCCGGGCAGAGCGCGCTTACTTCTTCTTATTCTTGGCGATCTCAGCCTGGATGCGGGCATTGCGGCGCTTGTGGTAAGCGATGCGGCGTTTCTTCTTGATGTGCTTGTTGAGTTGTTGACCCATGGGATTTTGGTGGAGTGAAGGGAAGCTTTTGCCCGAAGAGACTCGCCGGAGTCAAGCGCCTCAATAGCGGGGCAGGGAGGGGTCGATTTCGGCGGCCCAGGCATCGATGCCCCCGGCGATGTTGCTGACGCGGGTGAAACCGTTGGCGCGGAGGAACTCGGTGACGCGCCAGCTGCGTCCGCCATGGTGGCAAAGCACGACAATTTGCCGGTCCCGGGGCAGGTCGGGAAGGTTTTCGGGGATCTGGCGCATGGGGATGTGCTGGCTGCCGGCCACGGCACAGGTGGCGACTTCGAAGGGTTCACGCACATCGAGCAGCAGGGCGCCTTCCTGATGCAGTTTTGCGGCAGTGGCGACATCGACTTCGAGGGGAGATTCCATGTTCTTTGGCGCGGAAGATTGGCCGGCAGAGGCAAAACGCAACCGTCAGATTAGCCGTTGACGGATACCCAGCCGGCCAAATCTTTGGCCCATGCCCGAACGTTATGTAGTGATCATGGCTGGCGGCCGCGGAGAGCGGTTCTGGCCCCAGAGCCGGGAATCCACGCCCAAGCACCTGCTGCCGATCGTCGGCGACAAGCCCATGCTGGCCCAAACCGTGGACCGTGTCGCGGGTGTCGTGCCACGCGAAAACATTTTCATCATCACCACGCAGGCCCAGCTCAACGGCTGCCGGGACGCCTGTCCTGACGTGCCTGCAGCAAACATCATCGCCGAGCCGATGGGTCGCGACACCGCAGCCGCGACCGGTTTGGCCATGCTCTTGGTGAAGCAGCGAGACCCGCAGGCAGCTTTCGCGATGTTGCCTGCCGATCATGTGATCAAGGATACGGCTGAATACGGCAAATTGCTGAACATCGCCTTCGAGTCGGCCGAGTCCGCTGAAGTTCTGGTTACCCTTGGCATCAAGCCCAGCGCGCCGGAGACGGGTTTTGGCTACATTCATCGTTCAGGTGTGTGGCGCTCGGTCGGTGGGCGCGAGGTGATGAAAGTGGAGCGTTTTGTCGAGAAACCCAATCTTGAGACCGCCGAGCGCTATCTCGCGTCCGGCGACTACTACTGGAACGCCGGCATGTTCGTGTGGCGCGTGCCGGTCGTGGAGGCGGCCTTCAAGGCGCATGCGTCCGAGCTTTATGCCGGGCTGGCCCAGCTCGAGGCTGCCGCCCAATCGGACGCCGGCTGGACGAAGGCGTTGGCCGATTTGTATCCGACATTGAAGAAGGTTTCCGTGGACTACGCATTGATGGAGAAATCCACCAACGTCGTTGTCGTGCCGGCGACCTTCGACTGGGACGACGTCGGCGCCTGGCCGGCATTGGCCAAGCATTTCGAACCCGATGCGCACGGCAATGTGTTGCGCGGTCACGCCTTGGTTGAGAAGGGCACGCACAACATCGTCATTTCCACCGATGGCCAGCTGGTGGGTGTCATCGGTGTGAGCGATCTCATCGTCGTGCACACTGAGGGCGCCACGCTCGTGTGCCCGAAAGATCGCGCGCAAGAGATCAAGGCCCTGCTCGAACGCATCAAACAGGACCCGGAGAAGAAACAGTTTTTGTGAGAGTGCCTGTTGAACCGGCTGCCATGAGATACGAGCCGACGCTTTCTACACACCCCGCCCTGACGGGCACCCCTCTTCATAGAGGGGACTCCGGCTGCGATAATCTGAATTCCCTCTATCAAGAGGGGTGGCGCGTAACGCGGCGGGTGTTGGCGTGGATTCACCGAACTCATGCGCTGCCTAGGCATTGATTACGGCACGAAACGCGTCGGTCTTGCCCAAGGCGACGAGATCGGCGTCGCCACGCCGTTGCCGGCACTGGTGGATTCCGATGAGGCCGTGCGTTGGCGCAAACTCGGTGAGGTCATTCGTCAGCGTCGCATCACCGACCTCGTGCTCGGCTACCCCTACAACATGGACGGCACCGTCGGCTTCAAAGCGAAGGAAGTGGATGCGTTCGCTGCGCGCTTGCGAGCGGAATTCGCGCTGCCCGTGCATCTCGTGGACGAGACGCTGACCAGCGCCGAAGCGGAATCGAGCATCGCCAAGAAGAACCGCCGTGCCGTCCGCGACAGCGGCCTGATCGACTCCCGCGCCGCCTGCCTGATCCTGCAGGACTGGCTGGATCAGCAGCTCCCACCGCGCCCGCCAGAAGGCGGATGAACGTCCAGCATTCAACGTTCAGCGCTCAACACTAAATGCTGCGTGCCTAGGTCCTGAATGTTGGGCGTTGAGTGTTGAGCGTTGAAAGTTTTGTTTGGGTCTCCCGTGAAATCCGTGGCCAAAGAAAAATCCCAGCGCTGGAAATGCGTCGTCGCCTATGCCGGCGGGCCGTTTCACGGCTGGCAGAGCCAGGAGAGCGGCAACACGGTGCAGGACCTCATCGAGGCGCGGCTGGAGGGCATCTTCGGCGAGCGGCTCCGCATCGAGGGCAGCGGCCGCACCGACTCGGGCGTCCATGCGCACGCGCAGGTTTTTCACTTCGACGCGGTTTGGCGGCACGGCGCGGAGCGGCTCCGCAAAGCCATCCAGACCGGCCTGCCGCGCAGCATCCTCATCAAGTCGGTGCGCGCGGCGCGGCCGGATTTCCACGCACGCTTCGACGCGAAGGGGAAGGTCTACCGCTATCACGTCCATCTCGGCGACGCGGATCCCTTCGAGGTAAATTACTGTTGGTCGCTCGGTCGTGATCTCGATTGGAAGGCGGTGCAGGCGACGGCGAAGCTGCTGCGCGGCAAACACGACTTCTGGGCGTTTTCCGGCGAGAACGACCGCACCTACGAGACGACCGTGCGCCATCTGCGCCGGTTGGAGGTGCGGCGCCGCGGTCCGCGGGTGACGTTCACGTTCGAGGCCGACGGTTTTCTCTACAAAATGGCGCGCAGTCTCGCTGGTGCGCTGGTCAACGCCGGTCTCGGCAAGCTGAAGCCTGCGGAGATTGCGGCGTTGTTGAAAACCCGTCGACGCATCCCCGAGGTCGTCACCGCTCCGCCACAGGGGCTGTTCCTTGTGCGGGTGATCTACTGAGTTCTTCTTCCGTGAACTCTGCGTTGAACATCTGCCGCAGCGGACTCGACGTGTTGTTTCCGCGTTGTTGCGTGCATTGTGGCGGGGTGGTGGAGGAGGGCGGCTACCGGCACGTCTGTCCGCTTTGTGCGCCGTTGTTGCGCTTGGTCGGGCCGCCGCATTGCACGACCTGCGGGCATCCGTATTTCGGCGAATTATCGGAAAACCGCCTGTGCGAGCATTGCGAAACGCTCGACCCGGTCTTTGGCGAAGGGCGCACGGTGGTCCTGTTGCAAGGAGCGGGACGGTCGCTCATCCATGCCCTGAAATACCACGGTGGCCTACATGTGCTGGAGGACGTGGTGGCGGTTATGCGGGTCACGCCGGGTTACGCAGACTGGTTGTGCGGGGCGGTGCTTGTGCCGGTGCCGCTGCATCCGCGGAAAGAGCGTGAGCGACAATACAACCAGAGTCTGTTGCTGGCCCAATGTTGTGCGCAAGCCACGGATGGTCAGGCGGAAGTGCAGGAGTTGCTCCGTCGCATCGTGGACACGCAAACGCAGACACATTTCGATCGGGAGACCCGCCGGGAGAACCTGAAAAATGCCTTTGCTTTGGCTCCCGGCGCCACCCTTAATCCCGCGCATCGTTACATTCTCGTCGATGACGTTTTTACAACGGGCTCTACACTCAATTCCTGCGCTGCCGTGCTTCGCCGCGGCGGTGCGCTAAGTCTCGACGTCGTCACCTTCGGGCACGGCTGAACCATTTTGTCATGGCACATTTTTCCAAACCCAAGATCCCGTCGGCCCCCAAGGCTTCCGGTGCCAAAACCACCAAGAAAAAGGTCAATACCGAGGGCCTCTGGACCAAATGCCCCATTTCGGGCGAGATCGTCTTCAACAAGGACCTTGAGGCCAACTTCATGGTGGTGCCAAAGAGTGGCTATCATTTTCCCATCGGTTGCCGCGCTCGCATCGTCAGTATGATCGACGACGGCACGTTCGAGGAGCACGACATCGGGGTGAAATCGGCCGATCCGCTGAAGTTCGTGGATTCCGCGGCGTATCCCGACCGCATCAAACGTTATGAAAAGGAAAGCGGCCTGCCTGAGGCCGTCGTTTGCGGGGTCGGCAAGATCAATGGCATCAGCGTGTCGCTCGCGGTGATGGACTTTCGTTTCTGCGGCGGTGCCATGGGCTCCGCGGTGGGCGAGAAGATCACGCGTGCCATCGAACGCGCGGTGAAGAAAAAGATCCCATGCATCGTCGTCAGCGCTTCCGGTGGAGCGCGCATGCAGGAAGGCATTTTCAGCCTTATGCAGATGGCCAAGACGAGCGCCGCGCTCGGTCGCCTGGCCGCGGCCAAGCTGCCGTTCATCTCCATTCTCACTTACCCGACGACGGGTGGCGTTACCGCCAGCTTTGCGACGTTGGGCGATGTCATTCTCGCCGAACCGGGCGCGATGATCGGCTTTGCCGGAGCGCGCGTGATCAAGGAAACAACCAAGCAGACACTGCCGGCCGGTTTTCAGACTTCCGAGTTCCTCCTCAAACACGGTCTCGTGGACCAGATTGTCAGCCGTCTCGAAATGAAGGACCGTCTCACGAGTCTGTTGCAGGCGTTGCACACCCATAAATACATCCCGCACAAGGTGCCCACCGCCTCGCCGTTCCCGTCGGCCGTAGCAGCGGCGAGCGCGTGAGGGCGCTGGGCAATGCCCAACGTCCAACGTTCAACTCTGAACGTCCAACATCCAAAGGAGCCCCGGATGGCTGCGAAGAATCGTAATTTTGATCTGGAAGAAAGACTCCTGGACTATGCGCCGGCAGGGATGCGTTTCACCGAAGGTATGAATCGTTCACAGGCCGGAGTTCATGTGGCCGGGCAGTTGCTGCGCTCCGGCACGTCGCCTCTGCCGAATCACGGTGAGGCGCAGACTGCGGAATCGAATTCCGACTTCATCCCTAAGATGAGCATATGTCCGAAGGAACTTCGTGAGTCCCGACGTTGGTTGCGCCTGACCCAGCGTGTGCCCTTGGTGAAAGCTCCGGCATCCGTTGATCCGCTGCTGATGGACACTGAGGAGTCGATTCGCATTTTCTATTCCGGCATCGCTACCGCGAAAAAAAGTTCCCTTACTGAGAGGCTCCGCACGTGAATGTTGCGAGTTCGATGTTGAGCGTTGGAAGTTCACCCGTGCTCTCCGACTACACTGCGGTCAAGGACTACCTCTACAGCCTGAAGGCAGGGGGCATGAAGTTTGGCATCGATCGCATGCAGCGGTTGGCGGCAACCATCGGCCATCCCGAGCGCAGCTATCAGGTAATCCATGTTGCCGGCACCAATGGCAAGGGCTCGGTGGCGGCGATGATCGAGTCCGTGCTGCGCGCCGCCGGTTTCCGCACCGGACTCTACACTTCGCCGCATTTGGTGAAGCTCGGCGAACGTGTGCAGGTTGACCGCCGCATGCTGAGCGAGGCCGAGATCGTCGCCTACGCGAATGAACTCCGGCCGTTGGCGGAGAAGGCCGCCGCCCACGCGGTCGACGAGCACGCCACGTTCTTTGAGTTCATGACCGCGATGGCTTTTCTACAGTTCGAGCGGAAACGCGTGGATGTCGCCATTGTGGAAACCGGCATGGGCGGGCGGCTGGATGCCACCAATGTCGTGCAGCCCGAGGTGAGCGTCATCACCTCCATCGGCTTGGACCATTGTGCCGAACTGGGCGACACCGTCGAAAAAATCGCCCGCGAAAAAGCCGGCATCATCAAACCCGGTCGACCGGTCGTGATCGGACGTATGCCGGCGGGTGCTGAGAACGTTATTCGCGAGGTGGCCGCCGCGCTCGGTTCGCCGGTGCATTCTGTGCGCGAGGTCTTTGGCGAAGATATTGCCGGCTATCCGGTGACCAATCTCGAAGGCGACCACCAGCGCTGGAATGCCGGCACCGCGACTTTGACGGTGCGCTTGCTGAACGAAAAGGGGAGCGCGGCGTCGGAACGCGCCGAGAATCCGAACATAGAGGAGTCCATTCGTCGCGGTTTGCAGACCGTGGACTGGCCGGGTCGCTGGCAACGGATCGAGGTGGGCGATCGACATCTGATTCTCGATGCTTCGCACAATCCTGAAGGGGCAGTGGAGTTGGACAAAAATCTCTCGCGGCTGGTCGCGGCGACGGGTCGGAAGCCAATCATCGTAGCCGGCGTGCTCGGCGAGTTTCGTGCCCGCGCTTTGCTGGAGGTGGTGTTGCGACATGCGGCCGAGATCCACTTCGTTACCCCGCATCAGGCGCGGGCCACGCCATTTGAGGAAATGCTGGCGTTGGTGCCGGCGAACGCCCGGCATCTCGTGCATCGCGGCGAACTTTCCGGAATCCTGCCGGCGCCCGGCAGCTGCGCGCTTGGCCGGCCGGGCGATACCATTGTGGTGACCGGTTCGATCTACCTGTTGGGCGAGGTGCTTGAACGGCTTGAGCCCAACCGCGGAGCGCGCGAAGATCGCTTGCAGGATTTCTAGGTGCGCACTGTGCGCTTGTTTCGCGCTCGTTTCACTGCAAACGTGGCGGCCTTCGATGCAATCCCGCCCCTCATTCGCGAAGGCCTTCCGCGGAAAGCGAGTGCTCATCACCGGCGGTCTCGGCTTCATCGGCTCGAACCTCGCCCGCGCGCTCGTAAAGCTCGGGGCGAAGGTCACGCTGCTCGACAGCCTCATCCCGGAATACGGCGGCAACCGCCGCAATGTGCGCGGTCTGGAGCGAAAGGTCAGCATCAACCTCTCCGATGTTCGTGATCGGCACAGCCTGCCGGAGTTTCTGCGTGGGCAGCATTTTCTGTTCAATCTCGCGGGGCAGACGAGCCACATGGACTCGATGACCGATCCCGAGACGGATCTCGAAATCAACTGTCGCGCGCAACTGACGCTTCTGGAGGCCTGTCGGAAGCACAACCCGCGCTTGCGGGTCGTCTTCGCCAGCACGCGACAAATCTACGGCCGGCCCGATTACCTGCCGGTGGATGAAAAGCATCCGCTGCGTCCGGTGGATGTGAACGGTATCAATAAGCTCGCCGGCGAGGAATACCACCTGCTCTACAGCGAGATTCATGGCGTGCCCAGCACCGTGCTGCGACTCACCAATACCATCGGCCCGCGGATGCGGGTGAAGGACGCGCGGCAGACTTTTGTGGGCGTCTGGATCCGGCAGATTCTCGAGGACAAACCGATCGAAGTGTGGGGCGGCACGCAGTTGCGCGACTTCACCTACGTGGACGATGCGGTTGAGGCCTTCCTGCTGGCGGCGGTGCATCCGCAGGCGATCGGACGCGTGTTCAATCTCGGCGGTGTCGGACGCATCAGCCTGCGCGAACTTGCCGCGCTGCTCGTGGAAGTCGCCGGGCAGGGCAGCTACCGCGTGCGGGAGTTTCCCGCCGACCGACGCAAAATTGACATCGGCGACTACTATTCCGACGGGAGCCTGATCGAGCGCGATTTGGGCTGGTGTCCGCGCACCACCATCCGGCAGGCCCTCGCGAAGACTGTGAGCTATTACCGCAAGGAATTGCGACACTACCTGTGAAAAAAATTCTCCCGGCTGATCCCAAAACGGCCTACCTTGCCGCGCAGGCCGAGATCGATACCGCGGTGCAGCGCGTGTTGCACAGCGGGCACTACATCCTCGGTCCCGAGGGCGAGGCTTTTGAAAAGGAGTTTTCGGCGTGGCTCGGCGTGGCGGGCACCGTGGCGGTGGCCAACGGCACCGATGCCATCGAACTCGCTCTCCGCGCCGCAGGCATCGGGCCCGGCGACAAAGTCGTCACGGTGACCAACACGGTCACGGCCACGGTTGCCGCAATAGCGGCCACGGGCGCGCGACCGCTCTTCGCCGAGATAGAGCCGGATACGATGCTGATGGACGTGCCGGCGTTGGAAACAACACTGACCACCATTCGCGATCCCAAGATCAAGGCGGTCGTGCCGGTGCATCTCTACGGCCAGGCAGTGGACATGCCACACCTGATGGAGGTCGCCGCTGCGCATAACCTGACCGTGGTGGAAGATTGTGCCCAAGCGCATGGCGCAACGGTTGGCGGCCGCAAGGTTGGGAGTTGGGGCCGGCTGGCGACGTTTAGTTTTTATCCAACGAAAAACCTGGGGGCGCTCGGCGACGGTGGAGCGGTTTGTGGCAACGATGCCGCGCTGTTGGAACAGGTGCGCCTGTTGCGCCAATACGGCTGGCGCAAGCGCTACGTGAGCGAGATGCCCGGGCGCAACAGCCGGCTCGACGAGGTGCAGGCGGCCATTTTGCGCGTGCAGCTGGCCCGCCTCGATGCCGCGAATGCCCGGCGCAAGGAATTGGCCAAGCGCTACCTGGTCGGGTTGAAAGGAATTTCACTCGCATTGCCCAAGCCGGCGGAAGGCCGCGGGCATTGCTGGCACCAGTTTGTCGTGCGCACGCCGCGACGGGAGGAACTTCGTGCGCATTTGGAAAAACGCGGCATTCTCTGCGGGGTGCTCTATCCGGTGCCGGTTCATCGCCAGCCGGCCTACCATGATGCTTCATTGAGTTTCCCTCACACGGAGCAGGCCTGCGCCGAGGTGCTTTCGCTACCGTTGCATCCGGGGCTTAGCGATGAGGATGCCGATCGCGTGATTCGCGAAGTGAAGGAGTTCTTCGGATAAGACGGACTGCCGCGAATATCGCTGGTGACTGAAAAATCAGGCCTGATCGCCGGGGCCGGTCGTGATGGGCAGCACAGAGTGGACGGCGTTGATCAGTTCGTGTGCGGTCATGGGTTTCGGCAGCAAAGCGAGGCGACCCGGTTGCTCGGTCAGTGCGGCAAGCTCGGAGGCGATGCCGCTCATCGCCACCACCCTGACATCGGGGTTGATGCGCCGAAGTTCGGCGATGACTTCGCTGCCTTGAATGCCCGGCATCATCATATCGGTCACCACGACCTTCACGAGGTCACGGTGCTTGAGATAGTAGAGCAGCCCCTGCTTGCCGTCTTCCACGACGGTGGCGGCAAAGCCGTGGCTCACGAGCACCACGCGCGCAATATCCCGCACCATCTCCTCGTCGTCGATAACGAGGATCATCTCCCCATGACCGCGGGCTGGCGGCGTGGCCGGCACCGTAGAATCGGCATGGGTGCTGGCGGGGAGGGCGGGCAGATAGATCGTGAACGCGGTGCCTTCACCAATTTCGCTGTGAACCTGCATGATTCCGCCGTGGCTCTTGATGATGCTCGCCACCATCGAGAGTCCCAAGCCGGTGCCTTTGCCGGCGGCCTTGGTGGTGAAAAATGGATCGAAGATGCGGCTCAACAGATCGGGTGACATACCCGTGCCGGTGTCGGTTACTGAAATCCTAACGTGGGGGCCGGGTTGAGCGTTGGGGTTGGAACGGGTGATGGCTTCATCCAGCACGACGTTCTCGGCGCCGAAAATCAGGCGTCCGCCCTTGGGCATGGCGTCGCGGGCGTTGACGCCGAGGTTCAAGAGGACTTGGACCAGTTGGGTGGAATTTGCCCGCACCATCCGCAAATCCCGGGCGATGTTCGTTTCAATCGAAATGGTGCGTGGTAGTGTGTCGCCCAGCAGGGCGACGACATCCTTGATGACGATATGCGGAGTGAGATCGGTGTGTTCGCCTTCGGCTCCGCGGGCGAAGGCGAGCAGTTGCCGGATCAGCGAAGAGCCGTGCTGGGCGCTTTTCTCCATCACGGTAACGAGTCGCAGGAGGTTCTCATCCTGCACGCTGAGGCGCAGGAGACTCACGGCCATGAGAATGGGGGAAAGGGTGTTGTTCAGATCATGGGCGACGCCGCCGGCCAGGGTGCCGATGCTTTCCATGCGTTGCGTGCGCAGCAGTTGCGCTTCGAGGTGCTTCTGCTCCGTCACATCGGTGTTGATCAGGAGAATGGATTTGGGCTGTCCGGTATCATCCTGCACCAAGGTCCAGCGACTTTCGACGTGACGCAGCGTGCCGTCGGCGGCGTTCAGCCGAACTTCGCCTTTCCATGAGCCGGTGCTGTGGAGCTGGTTCAACGCCTCGCCCATTCTGCCGGGGGCCGCATGCTTGAACAAATCATGCAGGAGCCTTTCGCCGGCACCGGGACCAGTCGGACCCAGGAATTGCGTGGCGGCCTTGTTTCGATAGGTGATCCGGCCATCCAGGTCGGTGACGAAGATGGCGTCGCGCGCCTTGTCGAGCAGATCGGCCTGCTCACGCAGCCGGGTTTCGGCCTCCTGCCGGAGCTGTTGTTCGCGGCGCAAGGCCAGCGCCCGCTGGATGGCGGGAATAAGCCGGGCGGGTCGGTCCTTGATGACGTAGTCCACGGCGCCGCGTTGCAGGGCGAGCACGGCGTTGTCCTCGCCGATGGTGCCGGACATGATGATGAACGGAATGGAATCGTCGCGTTCGTGCGCCAGCGTCAGGGCGTCGAGCCCGTTGAAAGCCGGCAGCGTGAAATCCGACAGGATCAGGTCGAAGTGCTCACGGCCGAGAAGGCCGAGAAAGTCCTCCCGGTTGTCCACTCGGGCAACGACGGAGCCCGGCCACTCGCGCTCGATCAAAGCCGCAACGAGAATAGCGTCGGGCAGGCAATCCTCGAGGTGGATGATTCGGAGGGGTGCGTCGGTGTCCTTCATGGCGATGGTTCAGGCGGATGCAGGTCCTTTGCCAGGCGGCGGTTCGTTCAGCACGGCCCAGAAGGCCCCGACCTGTTTGACCGCGTCGACGAACTGGGTGAAATCGACGGGCTTCACGACGTAGGCATTGACGCCAAGTTCATAGCAGGCGGCGAGGTCGGGCTCTTCCTTGGAGGAGGTGAGCATGACCACCGGGACGCTTTTCAACTCCGGATCGGTCTTCATGTGGCGGAGAACCTCGATGCCGCTCAGCTTGGGCATCTTGATGTCGAGGAGCACGACGACAGGGAGTGCGTCGTCGCGGTCGGCGAACTTTCCGCGGCGTTGGAAGTAGTCGATGGCCTCGGCACCGTCGCGGGCGATGATGACTTCGTTGGCCAGCTTGTGCTCTTCCAGTGCGGCGAGCGTGAGATCGATGTCCTTGAGACTGTCCTCGACCAGCAGGATGCGTTTGAGGCGTTTCATCATGGTTCGTTGTTCGTTGGGTTGGGGAGCGAGAAGTAGAAGGTGGCGCCGAGCCCGGGCGTGCTCTCGGCCCAGGTTCGACCGCCGTGGCGCAAGATGATGCGCCGGACGTTGGCGAGGCCGATGCCGGTGCCCTCGAACTCCTCGGCGCGATGCAGGCGTTGGAACACGCCGAAGAGCTTGTCGGCATACTGCATCTCGAAGCCGACGCCGTTGTCGCGCACGAAGATCACGACCTCGCCCGGTGTGTCGCGCCGGCAGCCGATCTCGATTTCGGCAGGGTCGCGCGGACGGGTGTATTTCACGGCGTTGGTGAGGAGGTTGACGAACACTTGGCGCAGCATCGGCGGGTCGCCGCGCACTGTGGGAAGGGGCGATCTGGTCCAGAGGATGTTCCGGCCCTGGATGTCCGGCTGGACGGTGTTCAGCGTGTCGTCGAGCAGTCGCGAGAGATCGACGTTCACGATGCGCATCTCGGTGCGTCCCATGCGCGAAAAAACGAGCAAGTCGTCGATCAGCGTGCCCATTTGCTTGGCGGAATCGGTGATATGGCCGAGGTAGCCTTTGCCGCGTTCGGAGACGGTTGCGCCGTCGGATTTCAGCAGGAGGCCGGCGAAACCGTCGATATGCCGCAATGGCGCGCGAAGATCGTGTGAGACCGAATAGCTGAAGGCTTCGAGTTCCTTGTTGGCCGCCTCCAATTGCCCGGTGCGCTGGGCCACGCGTTGTTCGAGATCCTGATTGAGGCGGCGGATGTCATCTTCGGCCTGTTTGCGTTGCGTGATGTCGTTGCGTAACGCCACATACTGCCAGGGTTTTCCCTCGGGCGTAAGAAAAGGGACAATGGTGGTGTCCACCCAGTAGAATGTGCCGTCTTTGGCGCGGTTCTTGATTTCGCCCTTCCAGACCTCGCCGCGACCGATCGTGGCCCACAGATTTCGGATGAACTCCTTGGGGTGGTGTCCGGAATTGATGATGCGATGGTCCTGCCCGATGAGTTCTTCGCGCGTATATTTGGAAATGGCGCAGAACTTGTCGTTCACATAGGTGATGCGGCCCTGCGGGTTGGTAATCGCCAGGATGGCGTGTTCGTCGAGCGCGGTCTTCTGGGCGTCAATCTGCACGAGCATCTGGTTGAAGGCATCCGTCAACAATCCGATCTCGTCATTTCCGATCTTGGTCGCGCGCACCGAATAATCGCGTCGTTCGGAGATTGCGCGCGCGGTTTCCGCCAACGCCAGGATGGGTTCGGAGATGCGCTTCTGCAGCACACGGGACAGCAGATAGGCGATCAACAGCACAACTGCCATCACCGCGGCGGCGATCTTGGCGGAGCCTTGGAGGAATTCACTGAAGAGCGTTCCGGAATCGAAGCGCAGGTAGAGCGTGCCCAGGCGCCGGTCCCGTTGCATGACGGGATGGAAGCTGGTGAGCACGGCCTCGCCGAAATACCGTCCGTCGGCTTCGGGGGTCACCGGCAGTGCCGCCGGATCCGACGTGGTAGGGTAGTAGGCGAACAACCGGCCGTTGTTGTCGTAGAGCGCGGCGGCGGAGACGTGGCGTTCGGACTGCAGGCCGGAAAGGATTTCGCGCGCATCGTCGGGATTGTCGAAGGCCAGCGCGGCGGTGCTGTTGGCGGCCAGGATTTCGCTGAGCGAGCTGACCTGCCGGGCGAGGGCCTGGCGGAACGTGACGTATTCGTAGACGAAAAACGAACCGCGCATCAGCAGCATGACGACCACGCTCGTCACCAGCAGGATGATCGTCAGCTTCCGGCGGATTGGCACGTTGCGCAGGCTCATGGCGCCGATCCCTCCGGTTCGTTGATGATTTCGGCTGGTCGCAGCAGCTTGGAGCTGAAGACCAGTCCCGCGCGGCGCGCGGCCTCGAGATTGATGCGCAGACGGATTTTTTTGTTCTCTTCGAGCAAGCGGATCATCACCCCGACGGGGGCGGATCCCTCAATGTCGCTGACCGTGAGCACCGGCCGGCCCCGCAGGTGATTCACAGTTGGGGCGAGGCGAGCGGTTTCCGACTTGGCGATGTAAAGGATGTGGCAACGTTCAATCTCCTCGACGTTGCGGTAACGCTGGATGACTAACGGCCGGCCGTTCACTGATTCGCCTTTGATGACGTCATCCAGGAAATGGCCAAAAGGATCCTCGCCGAGCACGCCGATAACGAGAGGCACCGTCGTGTCCGCAAAGGCCGTGGCGGGCCATTCGACGAACTGGGCAAAATTGAAGAGAAAGACGGCCTTAAGCTGGTATTCCCGTCCGGCTGCCGGTTGCGCCGCCGGCAAGTGGGCACCGACCAGCAGCGCAAGGACGAAAAGAGTTCGCGACAGTAGATGACGAACGGTTGGTTGGGCTTTGAATGCGGTCGAAAGCATGCGGTCGTGCTGGGTTGGCCATTTCCAGCCTCTAGTGGCGCCAAGTGAACTTCAGGGTGACGCTTTGATGAATCTCCTCATTCAAGCTGTTGGTCGTGATCAGCTCGCGATGCTGCTCGTCGAGGAGGTTTCGCCCCGTCAGGGCAATTTCCCATTCTGGTCGCGGGCTCCAGCTGAGACGCAGGTCCAGCGCGGTGTATTCCGGAGTGAATGGGTCCGGCAATTCGCTGGCATGTCGCAGCTGGGCGTCGAACTCGATGCGACCGGGGAGATCGAGACGGACACCCAGCGACAACAGGTGGCGAGGATCGTTGCCCTCGGCATTTCCGTTGCTGGTGTCACCGCTGCCGGGGTCGCGCGAGAAGTCGAGGTCGAGGTAACGGTAGCTCATCTTGAACCGCAGAGGGTTGATGGGCTGATACATGGCGGTTACCTCCACGCCGGAGGACCGGGCGTTCAGGGAGTTCTTAAAAGTGAGAGGCAGGGGATCGCTGCCGGCCGGCTCCGTGCTCCGCAGGTTGTCATACCGGTAGGCGAAGGTGGCCACGTCGAGCGTGACCTTGTCGCCGAGTTGGCGTCGCGCGCCCAACTCATAGGCGATGGCTTCCTCGGTTTTAAAGGCATCTGTGGCGTCGAGTAGAGTGAGTCCGGGGATACCGATGAAGAGGTCGTGGTCGAGGCGGACCGGTGTGCGCACCGCCCGGGAGATTGCCGACCACACGGTAGTGCGCTGATCCGGTGTCCAAGCCAGGCGGGCGGAGGGCTGATATTCGAAGCCGGAGAAGTCGTTGTGTTCCGCCTTGAAACCAAGGGTCAACGTGCTGTGCTGCGGCACCAGCGTGATGGTGTCCTGCACATAAGTGCTGACGGTGGCGATGGTGCGGCGAGCGGGTCGGAGCTGGGCGAAGCCAATGTTGCCGATCTTGTCCTTGGATATCACGACATCAGCTCCCAGCAGGATGTCGTGACGGTTGGTTTGGAACTGGTATTTGGCGGCGGCGGAGTAGGTGTCGCGGCGCTCCTCATAGTTCAGAGGGATGATCCAGTAGGTATAGTCGTAGCTTGCGGAAAGCTGGAGATTGGAGCCGCTGTCGAATTCGCGACGCCACCGGCCCATCAGGTTGGCGCCGGTGTTGTCCTTTTGCGGGCGCGAGAGCGGCAGATCCTCGTTGGTATAAAAGTCTCCCTGCAGGGTGAACGTCGTATTGCTGTCGAGCCGGGTGTCCGCGCGGAACCCGGTCTGGAAGAAATCCGTCGCGGACTGGGCGTGTTTGCCGTTGGGCAGGTAGGTCCAGTCAGTCTGGGAATATTTGACGTAGGCGCGGTAAGCGGTGTTTTCGCCGAAGCGGCCGCCATAGCGCACCGCCAGCGTGCCGGGGTCCTCCGTGCCGGCGAAGGCGCTAAGCAGCCAGCCCTGGGTGTCCCACGCCGATTTGGTCAGGATTTGAATGAAGCCGTTGACCGCATAGCTGCCCCACAGTGCGCCGACGGGTCCGCGCACGACCTCGATGCGATCAATGTCTTCAAGCAGCGTATCCTGCATGTCCCATTGCACGCCGGAGAAGAATGGTGTGTAGAGGCTGCGTCCGTCCATCGCCACCGAGATTTTGTTGGCCGCCAAAACATTCATGCCCCGGATGCTGATCGCCCAGCTGCGGGCACTGGACTGCGCGACGTGAACGCCGCTGGCCAGCCGCAGCGTGTCGGGCAGGTTTTGCGCGCCGGACCGCCGAATGTCTTCGCTGGTGACAATATCCACTCCGGCGGGCGCAGACCACCAGCGCTCTTCCTTGCGGGACGCGGTTGTGATCTCGAGGTCCATCAGTTCTTCGATGCTCAGTTCCTTGAGTTTCTGTAGAGATTGCTCCTGGGTCGCGATTTGTCCCCGGATAGCCGGGACCTGTGTCAGCATCAGGGCAGCACAAAACCAGAGGCTGAGGCTTCGACGAGCACTCTCAACCGGCCAGATACCAACCTGCGTGGGGGTAGGCATTGGAAGATTTGCCGTCTGGCCCGACGGCATTGGTATGTTGCGTCGCAACTGGAACTTCCTCAAGTGGTTTTTCCGGTTCGCCTGTAAACCAGGAGGAAAAATAGCGCGCGACGTTCGCCTAATGCTATCGCCGCCGAGATGAAGAAAATGTTCTGTGCGTCACGTTTGCCGCTAGTGGGTGACGCGCTGCTTCTGCGACGCGCGAGTCCGCCGACAAAAACGGCGCTCACGGAGCGCCGTTGCAGAATCATGAACGAGTGAGAGATTCAAACGAGCCGCGCTGCGACCGTTGGAACCCAAAGCTCGCGATCACAGATTACGATTGGGTTGAGTGAAGAAATAGCGGTCGCCCTTCTTGTAAGGCATGTCGCCGTCGAAGCGACCGGGCGCTTCTTCATAGATCAGCACCTGCGAGGCGCCGATTTCGGAAGTGAAGTAGCCGAGGATCGCGAGTTGCTTCATCATCCGGAAGTAATGTGCCGGATCGTCCACTCGCTTGCCGGCGCTGTGCTCCCGCTGCTCGGCATCCAGTTCATTGAGCCGAGCCGTGCGCTGTGACGGCGAAAGAGTGAGGAATCCGCTCGCGCGCAAACCGTCGAGACCGGTCTTGAACGCAGCATGGTGGGCATCGTCGTAACAATCGTTGACCATCATCGCCATAAATGCGCCGACGTTCGCGGCTTTTGCGCCGGGCGTGTCGGTGGTCGGGATGATTGTTTCGGTGATCTCGTCGAGAAGGGCGATGTCGTCTGCGGTGAAGTTGTCGCCGATGCTCTTGCCAGCGACCGTCGCGCCGCGCAGCCAAGTGTCGCCGCCGATGAGCGCGCCGCCGAGCAGGACGCCGAGGCGGGCGAGAACTTCGCGCCGGGTGAGAAAGGTGGAGGGATTCATCGGAAATGTGGTCAGGATTCGGAGAAACACACCCCGGCGCGTTGCGCCACCCCTCTTGATAGAGGAGACCCAAGCATACGCTGACGAGAATCCCCTCGATGAAGAGGGGTGCCCGCAGGGCGGAGTATGTGGGGAACAGACGATGTTTCGGTGTGCATGCCGGGTTTCATCAGAGGTTCTGTTTCTTGAGTTCGTCCACCGCGTGGGCGGCGGCGCGCGCGGTGAGCGCCATGTAGGTGAGCGAGGGGTTCACGCAGTTGCCGGAAGTCATGCAAGCGCCGTCGGTCACATAGACGTTGGGCGCGTCCCACACTTGGTTGTGGGCATTGAGCACGGAGGTCTTCCGATCGCGGCCCATGCGGGCGGTGCCCATCTCGTGGATGCCGCGGCCGAAGTTGTAGCCGGCACTGGTCTTGATGACGTTTTTCAGGCCGCCGGCTTCGAGAATCTCGGCCGCGTCGTCCTGCATCTCCTTCCGCATCTTCCATTCGTTGTCCTTGATTTCGCAATCCATCGCGAGGACGGGGAGGCCCCATTTGTCCTTTTTGGCGCGATCGAGGAAGATGCGGTTTTCGTGATAGGGAAGGATTTCACCGAAGCCGGTCATGCCCATGACCCACGGGCCCGGTTCGCTGAGAGCTTCCTTGAGCGGTGCGCCGATGCCGAGTTCGGGCACTTCGCGCTCCCAACCGAGGCGGGACGCCGCGCCTTGGTAGCCGAATCCGCGGAGGTAGTCGCGCTTGTCGCCAAACAAATTTCGATAGCGCGGAATGTAGAAGCCACCGGGCCGGCGACCGGCGACGATGCGGTCGAGGTAGCCCTCGACCTGGCCGAAGGCGCCGACACGGAAGTGGTGGTCCATGGCGTTGTGACCCAGTTCGCCGCTGCTGCTGCCGAGACCTTCAGGCCACACGTCGGTGGCGGAGTTCATCAACACCCAGGTTGAATTGAAGGCCGACGCGCAGAGGAAAACGATCTTCGCCCTGTAGTCGTAGGTCTGATGCGTTTCGGCATCGATGACCTCGACGCCAGTGGCGCGCTTTGCGTCCTTGTCATAGAGCACACGGCTGACGATCGAGCCCGGACGCAGCGTGAGGTTGCCGGTGGCAACGGCGGCCGGAAGTGTGGACGACTGCGTGCTGAAATACGCGCCGAAGGGGCAGCCGAGCCAGCATTTGTCGCGAAACTGGCAGTTCACGCGACCGGCATGTGCCTGACTGAGGTTGGCGAGACGTCCTATGATGAGACGACGGTGTCCGTCGAACCGGCTGCGCAGGCGAGCGGCGACGTCTTTCTCGACACAATTGAGATCGAAAGGCGGGAGGAACTTGCCGTCGGGCAGCTGGGGCAGGCCTTCGAGCGAGCCGCTGATGCCAGCGAAGCTCTCGACGTGATCATACCATGGCGCGAGGTCGGCATAGCGGATGGGCCAGTCCACGCCATGGCCGTCCTGGGAGTTGGCTTCGAAATCGAAATCGCTCCAGCGGTAGCTGTGGCGACCCCAGAGCAGGGAACGCCCGCCGACTTGATAGCCGCGGAACCAATCGAAGGGTTTCACCTCCGTGTAGGGACAATCCTGGTCGTCAGCCCACCATTCGGCGTTGGCTTCGTGCAGCAGGTCGCGATGGAGGATTGGATGCTCGGCAATGAGTTCGCGCGACTTCTTGCCGCGATGCGGGAGTTCCCATGGGGCCTTCAGGGCGCTGGGGTAGTCGGTGATGTGCTCGACATTCGGGCCGCGCTCGAGGAGCAGGACTTTCAGGCCTTTTTCAGTGAGTTCCTTCGCCGCCCAGCCGCCGGAAATGCCGGAGCCGACGACGATCGCATCGTAAGAGTTCGAATCTGCCATGGGGTTGGGGAGCCCCTTATGGAGGTCAGGAATCGCCGGGATGCAACTGGACAATTTTCCGTTAGACGAGCGATGTGCGGGAGCCTCAGAAAAGTGGAAAGGCCCGCTGTGAAGCGGGCCTTGGAGGAATCGAAACCGGAAATTTCTTACGCGATCTTCTTCGCCGCGGCTTGGGCCTTGAGGCAGAGCTCGGCGGCTTTGAAGGCGTGGGCCTGCGTCATGGCTTTTTCGGTGCGATGGATGCAGTCGAGGATAAACTCGCCGAAGAAGCGGAAACCAACCTGGCCGTCCACGTTGATGTAGCGCTCACCGTTTTCGTCCACGATATAGACGTTGTCGCCTTTTTTGTCGCGACCGACGTCCACATATTTGCGGAGTTCGATGTAGCCTTTTTCGCCGAGGATGATGGTGCGTCCGTCGCCCCACGTGCTGAGGCCCTTCGGTGTGAACCAATCCACGCGGACGTAATTCGTGGCGCCGTTGTTGCCGAGGAGATTGGCCTCGCCGAAATCGTCGAGCCCGGGCTTGTCTGGGTGCGCGTAGTTGGCGATGGCAGCGTGTTGGATGGTGGCGTCGGTCGCGCCGGTGTAGGTGAGGAACTGTTCGAATTGGTGCGAGCCGATGTCGCAGAGGATGCCACCGTAGCTTTCGCGGTCGTAGAACCAGTCGGGACGGCCCGAGCCCTCGCGGTGGGGTCCAAGACCGATGACTTGCAGCACGCGGCCGATGGCGCCGTCGCGCACGAGATCGGTGGCGAACATCGCGGACTCCACGTGCAAGCGCTCGCTGTAATAAACCATGAACTTCTTTCCGGTCGAAGCGGCGACTTGGCGCGCCTCGTCGAGTTGCGCGAGCGTGGTGAAGGGCGGTTTATCGGTGAAGTAGTCCTTGCCGGCCTTCATCACCTTGCACCCCATCGGGCCGCGGAACTTCGGAATCGGTGCCGTGGTGACGAGTTTCACCTCGGGGTCGTCGAGAATCTCGTCGAGCGAGCGCGCGACCTTGGTGCCGGGAAACTGCTTGAGGAAGTTCTCCAGTTTCTTCGGGTCGGGTTCGTGAACCCATTTGAGCGTGCCACCGGCTTCGGTGAGTCCGTTGCACTGGCCGTAGATGTGGCCGTGGTCGAGGTGGGCGGCGGCGAAGACGAATTCGCCGGGCTTTACAACCGGGTTGGGTTTGCCCTTGGGGGCGTAGTTCATGCCGTCGGCTTTCTGGGTGCTCATGGCGGGAGGAGTTTGGGCGGAGGAGGAAATCGCGACGGTGGCGGCACCGACGGCGAGGGTCTTGAGGAAATGGCGGCGGGGCTGATCAGTCATGGGACGGTGAGGTGAACGGGGGCGGTCGCCAATGCGGATCCAATCAAACAGTTTGGCAAGGAAGCCACCAGTGCACTGTTCACCGGAGCGTCCGGTTACGGGCTCAAGCCGATGGTCGGCGTCGCACGAAATGAGCGACGAGCGCTGCGCCAAGGAACAGACCGGCGGCAACGAGGCCGGCGGTGCCGCCCTTGTCGAGGAGCATGAAGCCGCTGGCGCCGAGCACGATCACGAGCGTGACGCCCATAAGGACGTTCCACACAACCAAACTGCCGCCCTGGGGACGAGCATCACCGAGAAGTTTGCGCTGGTTGAACAGCAGGAAGAACGAGAGATAGGCGATGGGCAGCAGAATGAGCGCGAAGACCGACGTCGGCACCGCGAGGTAGAACGCCGCCTGGCTCCAGATGAAGGGGCCGAGCGCGCCGGAGGCTGCGGCGAGGCTGCCGAGTCGGAAGGTCCAGCCGGTTTGCTCGGTCTTGAAAATCGCGCAGGTTACCTGACCCGAGATCAGCATGAGGATCGTGATCGTCGAAAGCGTCATACCGAGCACGCCACAGCCGAAAATGATATTGCCGATGAACGGACCCGTGAGCGGGGCCAGCGCGGCGGCGAGGTGGAAGGCGTCGCGGTTGACCAGCATCGCAGCAAGCTGGCGATCGGCGGCGGTGACGACGGCGGTTCCGCCGGAGGCGGTGACGCTCGTCTCCAAGCCGGCAAGCAGGCCATTGTATTCGCGCACCTGGCCGGGCGAAGCCTTGGCTACGAGTGCGACGGCTTCGTCGGACGGCACGAGACCGGGCTGAGCCACCCCGTTGAATTGCGTGGCGGCGGCAATGACGACGAAACTCGTGGCGAGCGTGAAAGGAATCAGCATGCCCGTCGCGAGGTCGAAACGCAGCAGACCGGCGAATTCCTTGCCCCAACCGCGGCGCAGGATCGAGTAGGGGAACAGGAAAGTCATGTTGATGCCCACTGCGGTGGCGGCGGCGGTGGCGATGATGTCACGCTGTTTTGCCACGAGGAATTCGATCCAGTAGCCTTGATGCTCCGGCAACGTGGCGGCGATGAGCGGGCGGAATGCTTCAGCTGGCTGGGCCAACACACTGAAATCAGGGATGAAACCCGCGAGCACGGCGCCCCAATCGAGGCCCGCCGGCGAGAAAGTCACGCGCAGCACCACGCCCGCGAAGCACAGCACGATGAGCAGCACCATCACCTTGAGGGTGCTTTCGTAGATTTTCACCCCGCGCCCGCCGCGTCCATAACTCCAAGTGATGTAGGTGGAGAAAACGAGGATGAGGATGGTCGGCACGAACTTGCCCCAGAATGCGCCCAATGTTCCGTTCGCACCGAGGAGCCCGGGCAGCAGGTTCTGCTGCAGCACGCCGATCGAGAGCGAATACTGCGGCATCGCCCACACCATGCTTGCGACGATCGAAGCGACGGCCCAGCCGTAGCCGAGCACAGGGTTGACGTGCTCATTGATGGCTTCGAGCGCGGGCTTGCGCGTGACCATCGAAACATAACCGATGGCGCAGAGCATCACGATGCCCATGATCATCGCCAGCGGCTGAAGCCAGAGCAGGCCGAAGCCGCCGATGACACCGAGGTAGAGACTGCCGGCAAGCGAACCACCGCCGAGCGTGATGGCGCTTTGCAACCAGCCGGGGCCGGAGAGGCGCAAATAAACGGGCAGGCGCGCCATGAAAGGACGGTCGGCGACGGAGTTCAGCAGTTCGGTGTCGGAGGGCGTGGGATGGGGCATGTTTAGGGCGTTGAGAGGTGACCGAAAAGGGTATGGGGATGATGCGAATGGGGAACTTTCGAGTTTGTCGGCTCACTCCGCCGCTACCGTGGCGACAGAGGGTTTGGCAAAAGCCTGCCAGCAGGCTTCGAGCAAGGTGCGATCTGCCGGACCGTCCGTCACCACGAAACGGTAGCGCATGACGTGCGGTTTTCCGGGTTCGATGCGCCAATCGCCGAGCTGTGACGGGGCGAAGCACACGAAAGGCTCCTTCGGATGCAGGCGCAGCGGTTCGGGCGCGCGGAAATTTTCCGGATGACCAAGGATGCCGACGCCCGCGAGCGCGCCATCGCTGCGGCCGCCGATGTGGACCCAGCGCGCGCGGCTTGTGTTGCCTTTCACGCGATCGGTCTCGCCTTCGGAGGTGAGGAAGAAGGCGTTGTCCTTGCCATTCCAGTCGTCATGGCCGCGGAATCCGAGACCGCCGTAGCGGTATTCGGGCAGGATGAGCGGATCGTCAGTCGCACACGTTTGGGTGATGACGAGATCGAACACACGCAGCGGCACGGTCGCACCGGGCACATCATAAACGGTAACCTCCCAGGTTTCGTTCAAGGCAGTCACGGGTGACGGGGCGGAGAGGTCGATCTGGCGCTGTTTCGCGACGAAACCGGCATGCGCCGGTCCGCTCCATGTGCGTTCGAGAGCATCGAATTTCACCGTGCCAGTGAGTTGCCCCATGTTCCAGAAGTCGGGTTTGCGGCCTTGAAACTCCGTCTTTGTCCACGGAGCCCAGATGCCGTGATGATGCAGATGGTCGGCCGGGTAGCTGCCGGTGATGATGGTGCCGGCCGGGGAGCGCACCGGGTGGATGTGACCGTTGCGCAGGAACTTTTTGTCCACCGTGTCGTTGGGCAGCGATTCTTCGGCCGTCCAGAAATCGAGCACGGGTTGGCCGTCGACAGAGAGTTTCACCTGAGTGGCGGTCGTTTCAGCTTTCACGACGGCTTGGGCCGCTGCAGCCGTGAGGGCGAGGACGGGTGACTCACCGGCCTTGAGATGTGGGAGCGCGAAACGAGCGGTGCCGTCGGCTCCGACTTGCACGGGCAGGAGGTTGTTTTCGAGGGAAACGACCGCTTCGCGGGGAGCGCCGGCTGGGAGTTGAAACGATACCACCAGTGCGGCGCGATCGGTGTCGGCGGCGGGCACGGTCACACGCCACGAAGACGCGGCGAGGGCGAGGCCTGGCAAAGCGGCCAGGAGCAGGGCGGGGCGAAGAGTCATGGAACGGACGCTGATAGGGGACACGGTGACTGACAAGGAAGAGCGAACGGCCGGCGGCTTACTCGGGCAGCGGACGCCCCTTGGTTTCCGGCAGGAAAGGTAACACGAGGATGCCGGTCAGCAGCACGAGGCTGACCCACATGCCCGCAGTGCGAAAGTTCTCGATGTCGCCGCCCAGACTCGCGGTGATGCGGCTGATGGTGAATGGCGCCGTGGCAGCGAGAACTCGGCCGCCGTTGTAGCAGAAACTCGTGCCCGTGCTGCGCAAGCTGGTGGGGAAAATCTCGGGCAGGTAAATGGCGTAGACCGAATATACCGACATCTGCCCGAAGCCCATCAGGGGCAGCATCCAGTAGATCTGGCTGAAATCGCGCAGCGAGTGAAAGACCAGCAGCGTGGTGAGGAACGACAGCAAGAGTGACAGCGCGAAGGCCGGCCGGCGCCCCCACGCTTGCGCAAGCCAGGCGAAGGTCATCATGCCGAGAAATCCGCCGACATTCTGCAGAAGCAGGCCGGCGGAACGCCAGAAGGCCTGTTCGCTGGCGAGCTGATCCGCGCTCACCCCGCTCGCGGCGAGGTGGTTTGCCACGATGCTGCCCACGATGCGGGGATGAAAATTGCCGATGCCCCAATAACCGATGATGCCGGCGCTGCACAGGATGAGGCCAAACCAGGCATTGCGCGCCCACGGGCCACGGCCGAGCAGATCGCCATAGGAACCGGCTTTCACGCCGGCGAGCAGACCGGCGTCGCGCGCCTTGCGCCATTTTTCCGGCTCGGGCAGGCGCTTCAGCATGAAGACACACATGAAAGCCGGCAGTGCGCCGATGAGGAAGATGGCTTGCCATGGCTTGAGACCGAAAGGAATCAAGTGACGAGCGGCGAGCAGTCCGATACCCATCCCGATGAGTCCGGCCAGAATATTGCCCCAGGTGGAAAGCGATTGGAGCAGGCCGAGGGCAGGGGCGCGCGTATGGTCGGGCACGGTGTCGGCCACCAAGGCAACCGAGAGTCCGAATACACCACCGACCCCGCAGCCGGTGAGAAAACGATAGGCGCAGAAATCAAAGAAGCTCGTGGAGAATGAACTCAGGCCGGTGAACACCGAATAGAGGAGCACCGTGACGGTGAGGATGCGTGCACGACCGTAGCGATCGCCGAGCGAACCGAAGATCAGGCCGCCGACGGCCCAGCCGATGAGGAAGACCGACGTCGTGTAGGGTGCGTAGATGGTCGCCTTGGCCTTGTCGCCGATGAGGTCGTCCATCGCGGCGTCGCGGGCCAGGTTGAAGAATTGTGAGTCGAGGCAGTCGAAAAACCACGCGAGCGACGCGACGGTGAAAACGAACCAATGATGCGGGGTGAGCGCGCGCCACCAAGGTTGCGCGGGAGTGGCGTGGGGCATGGGGTGAGGTGAAGAAAGCTGAGAACAAATATCCTGACCGCCTACACACCCCGCCCTGCCGGGCGCCCCTCTTGATAGAGGAGATTTTCGAGTGCGCAAATCGAGATCCCCTCTATCAAGAGGGGTGGCGTGAAGCGACGGGGTGTGTCGCCAGCCGGACGAATTGAAATGTGCTGTTTCATACCCGCATCGTCTTTCCGGCCTTGGCCGACTCGTAGATGGCGTGGATGAGGGCGACGGCTTTGCGGCCCTCGCTAGCGCCGATGGCAGGAGTGTGATTCTCGCGAATGGCTTCGACGAGGTCGGTAATCTGGCGCAGGTGGCCGGCGATGGAAATGCCGGCGGGGTTGCCGGCGCCCGAGCCGAGGGCATCGTCGCGCTTGGCGTTGCGAATCGCATCGTCGCCAGGCTCGGATTGGGCGAAATCCCATTTCACGATGGTATCGTCTTCGAGTGCGATGGAACCGTGTTCGCCACACAACTCGATGCGACGCGACCAACCGGGCCAGAGCGCTGTGCTGGCTTCAATCGTGCCGAGCGCGCCGTCAGGGAACTGGAGCGTGGCCACGGTGGTGTCGTCGGCTTGGATGCCCGTGTGCACGCGGCGTGTGAAGCGTCCACTCACTTCCACGGGCAGGCCGGCGAACCACTGGAGCAGGTCCACGCCGTGAATGGCTTGATTCATCAAGGCGCCGCCACCGTCGAGTTCCCACGTGCCCTTCCAAGCGGTCTTGTAATAGTCGGTCGTGCGGTGCCATTTCACGTAGGCGCTGGCGAGGACCATCCGGCCGAGGCGACCGGCGTCGAGAGCGGCCTTCACTTTCTGTGCGCCTTCGCCGAAACGGCCCTGGAAAATCGCGGCGACTTTCACGCCGGCTTTCTCGGCGGCAGTGATGATCTCGTCGCAGCGGGCGGGCGTGATTTCGAGGGGTTTCTCAACGACCACATGTTTGCCGGCACGGATGGCGGTCAACGCGGGATCGAGATGCGCGCCGCTGGGGGTGGTGACGGTCAGCACCTGCACATCGGCGCGGGCAACCATGGCTTCGACGGTCGTGGCGAGGACGGGAATGCCATGCTTGGCGGCGAAGGCGGGACCTTTGTCAGGCGAGCGGCTGACGACACCGACGAGCTTGGCGCCGGGAGTCTGGGCGATGGCCTGGGCATGGTAGTTGGCGATCATGCCGGTGCCGACGATAGCAAAGCCAAGAGGGGAAGACATCAGGAGCGAAGAGGGATGAGTTAAGAAGGAAGGAGTGCCGATAGTGGGTGACGCATTTCGTGTGATCAGGGTTTCGTGCGCCACTTGCCGTCTTTTTTGATGCATTCCTTCACGCGGTGGGCCGTGAGCTTGCGGATGAGGCTCGGGGGCAGAGGGCGATCGAGAGGGAAGCGCACGGTCGAGCCGGAGGTGTCGTGTTTGGCCAACTCTTTTTTAAAAGCGCGGATGGCCGGCGTGCCGGGAAAGAGGCTGACGTGGTTCTTGAACGCGGCATACATCACCACAATACGCTTATACGAGTGGGCAGGCATCCCCCATTTGAGGGATTCGACGGCTCCCGGGGCGGCGTCACGAATGATGGTGCGCATCTCCTTCAACCGGGTGCGGGCGGATCGGTCGGCGGCGGCGATGTATTCGGCGACGGTCTTCGGCTTGGCGGACGCTTTCGGGGGAGCCATGGGGTTTGGTGGATATAGCTGTGCCGAACCGAGCGTCAAACGCGGTTTGGGAAAAGGCACAGCGGCGGCCGGAGCGATTCCTCCAGCGCGAACCCATGCGAGCGGAAATCAGCGGTGCAGGTCGGCCAGGCTGCGCACCACGGCAAGGATCTCGGCGGCCGCCACCGGTTTCGCGACGTGAGTCTGGAATCCCACGGTGAGGGCCTTGGTGCGATCCACGGGACGGGCTAACGCCGTAAGGGCAACCGCCGGGACTGATCGCCCGGTTGGCAGCGCGCGGATTCTTCGAATCAGTTCAAACCCATCGAAACCTGGCATGCCAATGTCGCTAATGATGACGTGGGGTGCGAAGCCCTCGAACTCGGCGAGTGCGTCTTCGGCGGAACTCACCGCTTTCACGGAGGCGTGACGGCCTTCGAGGATCCGTTTGAGTATGTTGAGCGAGTCCTGGTCGTCATCGATCGCGAGCACCTTGATCTGGCTCAGGTCCGCCAAGGGCAGGGCGACACCGCTTTCTGGCGATTGCTCCTCGGCGGTGGCTTTGGGGTGAGGTTGGGTCGCCACAATCGGGAGCGAAACGGTAAACTTGGCGCCCGTGCCCACGCCGCCGCTTTCCGCGCGCACGGTGCCTGCGTGCATTTCCACCAGTTGTTTCACCAACGCGAGACCGATGCCCAGGCCGCCCGCGCTGCGCGTGGTAGAGGAATCCGCCTGGCTGAATCGGTCAAAAACACGCGGGAGAAATTCGGGCGGAATGCCCACGCCATTGTCGATCACCGCGATCTCGATATGCGAGTTGACGCGGATGACTGTCACGATGATCCGGCCTCCGCGCGGGGTGAACTTGATCGCATTGCTGAGCAGATTCCAAATCACCTGCTGCAGGCGCTTTGGATCGCCCAGCAGGCTTCCCTTGGTGTCATGAATGACGGGTTTGACCGTTATGCCTTTCATCGTCGCTGCATGCCGCACCGAGGTGATGGCATCGTTCACGATGGCGCCCACATCGGCGGGCTCGACGTTGAGGATCATCTTGCCGGAAACGATACGCCCCAAGTCGAGCAAGTCCTCGATGATTTGCGCCTGCACGAGGACATTGCGTTTGATCACATCGATGCCTTCGCGGACTTCGTCCTTATTGTGGCCGCCGTCGGTCAGGACCTCGGTCCAGCCCAGGATTGCATTCAGCGGCGTGCGCAGCTCGTGGGAGACGGTTGAAAGAAATTCGTCCTTCATCCGGTTGGCGGCTTCGGCCTGGCGCCGCGCGGTTCTTTCGCTTTCGAGCAGGTGCTCGCGCTCGGCCGTGAATCGTTTCAGGTCGGAGATGTCACGGGCAATCTTTGAGGCGCCCACGATTTCGCCTTTTTCGTTCCGGATGGGCGAAATCGTGAGCGACACGTGGAAATGGGCGCCATTCTTCTTCACGCGCACGGTTTCGAAATGTTCGATGCGTTCGCCGGCCCGGAGTCGTTCGAGGATGCCGGCTTCTTCGGTCCACCGTTCGCGAGGAATAAGCGTGAGAACCGGTTGCCCGATGATTTCGTGGGCTTCGTAGCCGAACAATCGCCGGGCTCCGGTGTTCCAGCTGGTGATGATGCCCTGCAGGTCCTTGCTAACGATGGCATCTTCCGACGAGTTGACGATGGCGGCGAGGAGCCAGTCGGCGTGGGCCACGCGGCGTGCCTCGGAAATGTCCCGACTGATCTTCGATGCTCCCACGATGACGTCCTGATCGTTGCGGATGGGGGAAATCGTGACCGATACATCGATCAGCCGGCCGTCCTTGCGTCGGCGCACGGTCTCGTAGTGGTCAATGCGGGTCCCGCGCTTCACGGCGTGCAGGAATTGATCCTCTTCGGTGTAGCGTGACTCGGGCAGTAAATCGTGGACCGGACGGCCAATCATTTCCTCCGGGGTGTAACCAAAAATCCGTTCCGCGCCCTTGTTCCAACTCGTGACGAGGCCATCCAGGTTCTGGCTGATGATGGCATCGTCGGAGGAATCGACGATGGCTTGGAGGAGGTGCTTGGGTGGTGGTGAATTACATCCGGCGTCGGAAGTGGACGTCATCGGCTATATATACCCTATTGAAAGGCTCTGCACGATGGGGTCTTGGCCTACTGTTCATGGCGATGGGCCGATTGCGCGAGAATGGGCCCTAAAGCGTGGTTTGAGCGTCATGCGCAGCCAGGTCGGAGTGGTCGAGAGCGACGTGTTTGCAAAACCAGCTTGAACTTACCGGCAGGCGGCGAAAGCTGTCCGGCCTGTTCCCTGCGAGTGTAGCACAATGGATAGTGTAGTGGCCTCCGAAGCCATTGATCCGGGTTCGACTCCCGGCACTCGCACCACGGCCCCAACAGGGATGTCTCCTGTAGCTCAGGACGGGAAAGGTCCGCGCTCACGCAGCTTTCTGCTCTTCTTTTATCAGTTCGTGGACGTAGCGCGTGAATTCCTCGTCTTCGCCTTCGAGCAGCTCGGGCAGGGCGCCGCGGAAATCGGCGCGGCGCACCCATTCGCGCATGTAGTCTTCCCAAGACTGCCACATGCGGCGGGTCTGCTTATCCATCGCCTCCTCGTAAACCAACAGGTAGGCGCGCTCGAAGAGGGAGATGAGGATGCCGAAGATGGCGAGTCGCCGTTCCTTCTGCTCTTCGGTCAGTTCGACGCGGGCACCTTCGCGGCGGAGCAGGTGGAGATCGGCGTTGTCGAGCACGAGCTTGAGGAATTCACGATACTCATCTGAGAGGCGTTGGAATATTTCCTCCTGTTCGTTGGCGCGCTCTTTGCGTTGTTCCCATACGAAGGTGGCGATCGCGAGCGGCAGGCCCACGACCGTCACGACGTAACTCAGCAGTTCCATCGTTTCGAGGAAGGTCATGGCGACATTAAGGATCGGATTTCGGTTCGAGGCCAGCCGGAGGCTGCGATATTTTTTGCCGGATCGCGGAAGCGAATGACGGATCGCGATTTGGCTCGCTTCGGAGGTTGGCTTTGCTCGATCGGAAAAAAGGACGCTCCCCGCTTGCCTGCGGAATCTCCGGCCTTACAACCTCCCCATGCCCAAACGCCGTCAGCTCCGTGGATACGACCTGAAGCAGATTCAGGGGGTGTCCGGCTTGATCGGGGTGGACGAGGCTGGCCGGGGCGCGCTGGCCGGCCCGGTGGTGGCTGCGGCGGTGCTGGTGACGCCGGATTTTCTGGAGAGTCGCTGGGCGGTGTCGAAGTCCGGCCGGGTTAACGACTCGAAGCAGCTCACGGCTGCGGAGCGCGAAGAGCTGTGGGGCGAATTCGAAGAACTCGTCAAACAAGGACAGATTCATGCCAATTTCGGGATCGCCGTTGTCGCGGAGATAGAGTCGGTGAACATCCTCGGCGCCACCAAGCTCGCGATGCGCCGCGCGCTCGGCGGCATCTACCCACCATCGGCCTTCGAGCTCAAGGCGGAGCCGGATCTGTTCGCCAGCGAGGAGGAGAAGGCGGCGTTCCAGCCCACCGTCTCCTGCCGCATCCTGATCGACGGCCTGCCGCTCCGGAATTTTCCATATCCCCACCAGGGCGTCGTGAGCGGCGATGCGCGTTCCCTGTGCATTGCAATGGCTTCGATCGTGGCGAAGGTGACGCGTGACCGCATGATGGACGAACTGGATAAACAGCATCCCGGCTACGGCTTCGCCCAGCATAAAGGCTACGGCACTGAGGAGCATCGTGATTTCATCCTCAAGCGCGGACGCAGTCCCGTCCACCGCGACAGCTTCCTGCGCAAGCTCTTCGCCCAGCCGCGCGACTTGGAGGGACAGATGACGCTGTTCGGGTGAGCATTCGCTTGCTCAGAATGATGTGCAGGAACTGATTCGTTCGACGACATGGCCAAAAAGCACACCTCGCTCGACAAGGTTCTCGGCCGGCTCGACCAGCTGGACGAACCCAACCTGCACAATCTCGTGCAGCGTCTTGCCCGCGAGCGCGCGATGTTGGAAGCCGTCTTCAACACGTTGCAGGAGGGAGTGCTGGTCATCGACATAGACGGGGTCATCGAATACGCCAACGAAGCCGCCGCACGGCTCATTGGCCTGAGCGAACCGACGACGGGTGATAGCCTGTGGCGCCTCGTGCCCGGTCTGCGCGATTCACTTGCTACGGACTCAGGGACAACGCCGCTCGTGACGCGCGAGTTCGAGCTGGCATATCCGTCCCCGCGGCTGGTGCGGCTCTACATGGTGCCCTTCGCCGACGGGGAAAACGGCCAGCGCCAGGCGATCATCCTTTCCGACATCACCGCCGAGAAGAAGTCCACCGAGGAACTCATCGAGAACGAGAAAATCTCCTCGATCCTCCTGCTCGCGGCCGGCGTGGCGCACGAATTGGGCAATCCGCTAAACTCGCTCACGATCCACCTGCAACTCATCGATCGGAAGCTCAAGAAGCTGAAGGCCTCGAAGGAGACGCGTTCGCTGGAGGATTCGATCAAGATCTGTCGCGACGAGGTCACGCGTCTCGATGGAATCATCAAAAATTTCCTCGAGGCCATTCGCCCGCGTTCGCCCGACCTGGCCGAACTCTATCTACCCGCACTGATCGAGGATGTGCTGCACTTCCAAGCACGCGAACTCGCCGATCGCGGCATCACGGTCGAGGGGGAGATGCCCGCCGGCACGCCCGTGATCATGGGCGACCGCGACCAGCTGAAGCAGGTATTTTTCAATCTCATTAAAAACGCCATGGAGGCGATGCAACCCGGCGGCTGCCTGAGCATCAAGCTGCGCGCCGACGACGATTCGGTTTATGTGGCGCTGGCCGATACGGGCAGCGGCATCCGGGCCGAAGACCTCGCCAAACTCTTCCAGCCCTACCACACGACCAAGATCAGCGGCCACGGCCTTGGACTGATGATTGTGCAACGCATCGTGCGCGACCACGGCGGCCATGTTGGCATCGAAAGCAAGGAAGGCGTCGGCACGGTCGTAACGCTCCAGTTCCCCCAGAAACATCGTCGCGTGCGGATGCTGGGAGGCGGGTAGAAATCGAAGGTGCACAAGGATTCGCTTGATTGGATTTCGACCGCGGTCGAAGTTGCGGGATGATCAATTATTTGCTTCGATTGTTGCTGGCAGTGACGGTGGTGAGCGTGGCATCGGCGCAGGCGCCGCGTGCCGGATACCTCGAGGGACGGGCGACAACGGCCGCGGGCCAGCCTCTGGGGGGCGTGAAGATACGAGTTTTCGGGACCACGGACGCGGGACAGCGTTCGTCGCTGAACGTGCGCGCGAAGGCCGACGGGACATTCTCGCTGCGGCTGCCACCTGGTAATTTCAGCGTGCGCGAGGCGGTCTGGCCGGTGAACCACTCCGGGCGGAATTACGCACTGCCGTTGTATCTGGAAGGAGAGGACAACGAGGACTTCGACTCGACGGAAGGGGCTGTGGTTAGCCTCGTATTGAAGATGTCCGGCAAGGTCGACGCGACGCGGAGCGACAGCGACGAACGCGCGTGGTTTGGTGGAACGATTGAATTGGAGCATGTTAACTCGGACGGAACCTCCGCCTCGCGATTGCCGGAGAATGCGACCTTGAAGCTCACGCTGACACCGCGAAGCAACCTGATGGACGGAACCTCTGCGAAAACGCTGAGTTACAGCCGTGCCTTGAACATGCAGTGGGCGAACCGGTTCATCCTCGACGTGCCACTGGCCGACTACGAAGCGGAGGCGGTGCTGGTGATGGACGGCGCCTCCGTGCCGCTCCTGTTGTCGAGCCGCGAGGTGGTTGGCACCCAGACCAAGTCGCCGCTCGCGCGGACTGCACCCGTTACATTCGCTCCGGCGTCGGGAGAGGTGGGACTCAAGAACGGC
Source organism: Opitutales bacterium (assembly GCA_044507675.1). Taxonomy (GTDB): domain Bacteria; phylum Verrucomicrobiota; class Verrucomicrobiia; order Opitutales; family Opitutaceae; genus Lacunisphaera. Next base: position 62,844 of record JBIQJF010000004.1, read on the forward strand.
AACGGGGTGGTGAAGTCAGTGGTCCAAGTGGTGATCCCGGCCGCCGGCGCGACGCGCGCGGCCCCGGGCACTGCAGCAACGGGTGACGCACCAAAGGCCGGTGCAGCGACGGACGCGTTGTGGGCGGTGGGCGACCATGTCAACGTGCTGCGCACGCCGAGGCTCGACCAGTGGCACGCCGGCAGAATCCGGGCGATCAAGGACGGGCTCTACCTCATCAAGTTCGATGCCTTCGGCGAAGAGTTCAACGAGTGGGTTGATGCTTCGCGGATCAAGGCCTTGGAGCCCATGCCAGGGCCCACCGTAGCGGAAGCCCAGCCGCCGGGCCCGGTCTGGCGCGTGGGTGATCGCGTGAACGTGCTGCGCACGCCGCGGCTCGAGCAATGGTATACCGGCCGGATCCGGGCGGTGAAAGACGGGCAGTATCTCATTAAGTTCGACGCATTCGATGAGGAGTTCAACGAATGGGTGGACGCCTCCCGGATAAAGGCGCTTTGAGGTGACGTGGGGGCGCGGGAATGTTTCGGCCGTCCGCGCCCCTCCGGACTCGCCATCGGCCTTTGAATTTCGCTCGATCCGACATGGCTTTGTCGCGCAAACCCAAGGAGGTCGGGATACTCATTCGCCGCTGGCGGGAGCACCGTCGGTTCAGCCAGCTTTCGCTGGCGCTCGACGTGGGGGTTTCCGCGAGGCATCTCAGCTTCATTGAAACAGGGAAGGCACGGCCGAGCAGGGAACTGATCCTGCGACTGGCCGGGCGCCTTAACGTGCCGCACCGCGAACGGAACATCATTCTCTCGGCCGCGGGGTTTGCCGCTGAGTTCAAGGATACACCGCTTACATCCGACATCGTGTCGGGAATACGTGGGACTATTCGCAGCCTGCTCGACGCGATGGAGCCAAGTCCGGCCCTCGTCGTGAATCGCCACTGGGAGATGGTCGATTGCAATCGCATGGTGCCGCCCCTGCTTGAAGGAATTCCTGATGAACTCCTGCGGCCACCGGTCAACGTGGTCCGCCTGGCGCTTCACAAGCGCGGATTGGCATCTCGAATCCAAAACCTGCGCCAGTGGACCCACCAGATGAAGCAGCGTCTGCAGCGCGACGTGGAGGCTTCTGCCGATCCTCGCTTGATTCATTTACTGGAGGAGTTGCGCCAAACCGGCGGGGTATCACCTGAACCGGTCGGGCCGGTGGACGCCTTGGTTGTGCCTTTGGTTCTCGAATCGCCCTTTGGCCTGCTTTCGCTTCTTAGCACCACAACCGTGTTCGGCACCGCTGCCGACGTGACACTGTCCGAGTTAGCCATTGAGGCCTTCCATCCTGCGGACGAGGTCACGCGATTGGCGCTCACGCGGAGGGCAAGGAAGCTGCCTCCGCGTGGGGCATTGCAGCCTATTTAAGGACGGCCTTGAGCCCGAGCGTTTGCAGGAAAGCAAACACGGCCACGGCAAAACCCTGCACGAGGACAAAGGCGACACCCAAGCCCGTGGGATTTACGATATCCACGGCGAGGACAGCCACACTGTCGATCACCCAGAGAATATTGAGCGCAATGATGATGCGCGTTGCCAAGGGCGACGGCTCGCGCCGGCTGGTGAAATAGATCAATCCCGCGGTGAAGGGGAGCAGGACGAGGCCGGCATTACGGAGGAATTCGGCCGAAATTCCAACGAAGGGACTCAACCAGTTTGCCGCAATAATGAGGCCGAGGGCCATCGCGCCGGTGGCGACGGCATCGAGCGTGAGGGCAAAGCGAAGGAGGCGGGGATCGGATGTGTTCATGAGCTGTGGAGGGTGATGGGTGGTTGCTATTGCGGCCTTAGCATAGGGAATCTCGTCGTCCCCTTCGATTACCTGTCAGGTAAGATTCGGATCGGGACCTTCATCCATGCGTTCACCCTCACGTCGTTGTGAATCCGTTCGGCTAGGAAATCAGTTGTGGTCGGATCGACTGCACGGGAATATTCCGGCGGTCCGCGCCTCTCACTTCCCACATGTCCAGCGAGATGTTCACGCAGTTGGTGGATGCACACTATGTGCCACTCTACCGCTTTGCCCTGAGCCTGACGAAGAGTCCGTCGGATGCGGGGGACCTCACCCAGCAGACGTTCTTCATCTGGGCGAAACAGGGGCATGCGCTGCGTGAGGTGGAAAAGGCCAAGTCGTGGCTCTTCACGACGCTCTATCGGGAGTTTTTGCGGGGACGGCGCCGGTCGTCGCGGGTAAGCGCGCTGGAAGACCTCACGCCCAACGAGGCCGATCCGCCGGCGCCCGAGGTGGACGTGGTCACGGGCATGGATGCGGGTTTGGTCGTCGAGGCATTGCAGGACGTGGACGAGACCTACCGTGTGCCGCTGACGCTGTTTTATCTGCAGGACCTTTCCTACAAGGAGATCGCAGAGATGCTGGAAGTGCCGATCGGCACGGTCATGTCGCGCTTGTCGCGCGGCAAAGCCCAACTGCGCGCCGCGTTGGCCCGCAAGGAGGCGGGTTCGCGGAGCAAGGTGGTCTCGTTCAACAACCCTGAAGCGAGGAAACTTTCATGAACAACGAGGAGGCAAAATTTATCCTGCAAGGCTATCGAGCCAACGGCGCTGATTCCGGCGATGCGACGTTCTGTGCCGCTCTGGAGCAGGCGAAGAAGGATCCCGCGCTTGGCGAATGGTTCGCCAAGCAGCAAGCATTCGACACCGCCGTCAGCGCCAAGCTCGCGGAGGTGACGCCGCCGGCGGACCTGCGCAGCGCGATCCTCGCCGGAGGCAAGGTCACGGCTCCAGCTTCGGTGGCGGTGCGTTGGTGGAACCGGCCGGCGTGGATGGGCGCGGCAGCGGGCATTGCCATTTTGCTGGCGGTGGGTGCGGCGCTCTGGCCGAACCGGGCCGAGGCGCTTACGGATTTCGTGCTACAGGATGTTCGCGTTACCGCCACGCACGAAGGGCATGGCCACGGTAGCAGCGTGCTCCAGGCGGTGTTCAGCGATTCCGACGTGCGCTTGGGAAAGAAGGTGCCGCTGGATTTCTCCTCGTTGCACGAGACGGGCTGCCGCACGCTCTATTGTCAGGGGCGCCACGTTTTGGAGGCCTGCTTCAATCGCGATGGGGTGTGGTTCCACGCCTATGTGGCGAAGAAGAGTGATTTCCAGAAGGAGGTGGGTGATGCGCTGCTCATCACCGACCACGGGGGCACGAGCATGGCCACGTGGGTCGACGACGAGCATGTAATCGTGGTGGTTAGCAAGTCCGGGCGGAAGAACCTCGAAGGACTGCTCTGAGCGCCCCCGTGGGTCCAAAGCACGGAGTTTTAGACCCTTGTTTTTACAGGTCTGTGGAAAGATTTTTGGGCAAGAACGGCACGTAAAAATCACGGCATTTCGGGACTTAGAAAAGGGGTTCGTCAAAACCGGGACACCTCGTCGCGAATGCATTTTTACAGGAGAAAAACCGGCTTGTCGGAGTCTCAGAGATGACCTTTTTCCGGGCTTACCTGAGACATGAACCGACTCTTCACACGACTCCTGCTCCTGACTGGTATTTTGGCTTTTACAATCGATATGGCGGCCGACGACCGCTGGCAGACTCTGCGCGCCATCAATTGGGTCGAAAACCCGACGAATCACACGAGAACCGGCCGATTTGGCGAGTTGGGGCCCTACCAATTCCGCCCGACCACGTGGAGGATGCATACCAAGCGCCCGTTTGCGCATGCCGTTCAGCGGGAGGCTTCCGATGAAGTCGCGGTGAAGCACTACGAGTGGATCAAGCGCACCCTTGAGAAGTCCGGTGTCGATGCCAGCCCCTTTAACATCGCAATGGCGTGGAACAGCGGCGTGAGCAACGTGCTGAACGGCCGCGTGCCCACGATTGCCTACGACTATGCGACGCGTGTCAGCAACCTGGTGCAGACGCTCAAGGAGCGCGCGGCAGTCGCCCCGGTGGCGGTTCAGGCCGCACCCCAAGTGAAGGCCCCTGTCATTTCGCTCGATAATCCGGAAGTCAGTTTCGCGGTCGTGCACAATGCGCCGAAGTTTGAACTCGTTTTGCCCGCGGAGCCTGAAATCCCCGTCGTTTATACCGATCGCACGGTCGCTCCTGTGGCCGCTACGGAACACACCTTCAGCTTCACCACGGCCGCCACGCTCACGCCGCGCTTCAGTCTTTGAGCGTTTCAAACGCTCGCCATAGGCAAACGCCGTCCCTTCGGGACGGCGTTTTGCGTTAGATCGGAAGGAGCGGTCACTCCAAAAAGGAAGTCTGTTTCGGGGCTTTGCTGGCCTCGAGAGGGGCGCTGCTTAGATGGCGCGGCGGTCGGCTGATACGCGCGGCCATGGCGGCCTCGCGGTCGGCGACGATGCGATCGCAAATCTTCTCGATCTGCAGATGCAGCCAGTGGCTGGTCGCGCTGTTTTCGGTGTAGTCGGCCGGGCCATAGTGATCGATGCGGCCCGTCGCACGCAGACGATCGTTTTGTTCGAATTCGGCACGCACCGAAGGGTTGTAAACCGCGTAGGTCTTGCCGCCGCCTTTCTTGACGACGGAGAAGCTCGGCACATCGCTCGGGCCGTCGGCGATGTAGATCATGTTTTGGAGCGGGATGCGGCGATCCTCGGGGGGCACCTGGGCGTTGACGTCGATGGCGGGATTGCGGTTGGTGCCCTTGTTGATCTCGAAGATGGCCCGGGTCTTCGTTGTGTTGTCGATCATCACGCCGATCTGCGCGATCTCGGCAGCGGCTTCGAGGCCCAGTTCCTTTTGTTTGAGAAATCCGGGTTGAAGCGGGTTCTCGATGAACTCGCAGGCCCACACGGCGTCGAGCTGCGGGGCGAGCGCGCTGCCGCGGATCATTTCGGCGAGGCCGGTGCTGACGACGTAGTGTTCGAGTTGGATCTCATGCTTGGCGTATTCGGGCTTGGCCTTCACCCAAGCGCGCGAGGATTCGAAGAATTTGGGAAGCCCCGGGTAGAACTCGATTTCGCGGCCACACTCGCGCAGGACTTGGTTGTTCAGGCCGGCCATCTTGCCTGCGATCACATAGGTAAGCAGATGGTTGAGATAGCTGATCTCCGGCGAGATATTGTAGCCGCGTTTCTTGTAGTGGCTGGCGAGGGCGTTGGTCTCGGCCCAGAACGTCGGCTCATCGATCCCGTAGCGACGGAAAAGCGGAACCTGCATGTAGGCCGGGATCAAAGTCTTGTCAAAGTCCCAGACGCAGGCGATGATGTTCTGAGTGAAGAGCGTTGAGGCCATCAAAGAGGTTTTCTACTAGCCGGCGGTGTGCCGTGCCGTTTGTCCGTTGATAAAGCCGCCGGTCGCGGCTTGTGCAATTCGCAATTTCCTCTCCGCCTTCCTCCTGTCCGCATGGATCAGCTTCCTGAAATCACACCTTTTCAACGACGCCTCGATGAACTCGATGCGCAGATGGCAGAGCCATCGTTCTACGGCAATCCGCGCAAGGCTGCCGACATCTCTCGCGAGCAACAGACGCTCCGTCAACTCGTGGACAACTACCGCCTGCATGAGCGACTCGGCGGAGATTTGGAGGAACATGCGCGCCTGATTAAAGACCCGAAGGCCGATCAAGAACTGCGCGCACTGGCCCAGCAGGAAACGCCCGAATTGGAGCAGCGGCGCGAGGCACTGCGGCAGGAAATCCTGTTGGCGATGATTCCGCCGGAGCCTTCGGACTCGCGCAATACGGTGATGGAAATCCGCGCGGGCACCGGCGGCGACGAGGCCAGTCTGTTTGCCGCGGACCTGTTCCGCCTCTACAGCAAATACGCCGAAGGGCGCGGTTGGAAAATCCAGCCCATGAGTTCCAGCATGTCGGATCGGGGCGGGTTCAAAGAGGTGATCTTTCTCGTCACGGGAGAGCAGGTCTATCGGCAATTTAAATACGAGAGTGGCGTGCACCGGGTGCAGCGCATCCCGGTGACTGAAGCCAACGGTCGCATCCACACTTCGACGGTGACAGTCGCGGTGTTGCCTGAGGCGGAGGAAGTGGACGTGCAGATTGATCCGCAGGATCTGGAGATCACCGTGCAGCGCGCGAGTGGCCCGGGCGGGCAGGGTGTCAACACAACCGATTCGGCAGTGCGTATCATCCACAAGCCCACCGGGCTGATGGTGTATTGCGCCGACGGACGTTCGCAGCAGAAGAACAAGGCGCAGGCCATGGCTGTGTTGCGCTCGCGCCTGTTGAAGCAAAAGGAGGACGAGGAGCGCAGTCGCTACGCCGCGCAGCGTCGCAACCAGATCGGCACGGGCGATCGTAGCGAGCGCATTCGCACCTATAATTTTCCACAGAATCGCGTCACCGACCATCGCATCGGGCTGACGCTATACAGCCTGCCAGCAGTGATGGAGGGCAACCTCGACCCGGTGATCGAGGCCCTGCAAAAGGCCGACTTCGAAGAGAAGCTGGCGGATCTCACCGGCGGGCCGAGGCCGGACCGTCTTCGAGGTGGCGGAGATGACGATTGATGCCAATCTGCACCGACCCAGCTCACAGGAATCCCATGCTGACCGTTCTGGAAATCATCAGGCGCACGACCGAGTTCTTTGAGAAACGTGGCGTCGAAAGCGCGCGCTTGAACGCCGAGCTGCTCATCGGGCAGGCGCTCGGTTTGAAGCGAATGCAGCTTTATCTCCAATTCGAACGACCGCTGACCGAATCGGAGTTGGAGAAAATTCGTCCACTCGTGAAGCGACGCGGCAATCGCGAGCCGCTCCAATACATCATGGGCGAAACGGAGTTTTCCGGCCTGAAGCTCAAGGTGGATCGTCGGGCGCTCATTCCGCGTCCGGAAACGGAATACTTGGTCGAGTTGGTGTCCGGTAAGCTCACGGCTCCGCCAGCGTCCATTCTCGATTTGGGCACGGGCACCGGTGCCCTGGCGCTGGCATTTGCAGCAAAATATGGCGAGGCGCGCGTAACGGCCGTGGACAAGAGTTCGGAGGCGCTGGCGCTCGCTGCGGAGAACGCGACCGCGCTGAACCTAGCCTCCCGGGTCAGGTTCGTGGCCTCAGACTGGTTCTCGGATTTGGCGTCGGAAGAGCGTTTCGACCTGATTGTGGCCAATCCGCCATACCTGACCGACGTCGAGGTGAGGGAGGCGACGCCGGAAGTGAGGGATCACGAGCCGCAATCCGCGTTGGTCGCGGCGGAGGAAGGTCGGGCTGACCTCGAACACATCCTGCGACACGGGCGCGCGTTTCTGAATCCGGGCGGCCTGCTCGCTTGCGAAACCGGCATCGCCCAGCATGCTTGCTTGGCTGAAGTGGCGCGGGCATGCGGCTACGCACGCACCGAATCGCTGCGCGACCTGACCGGGCGTGACCGCTACTTGTTAGCCTTTGTTTAGCGCGACCGGGTTCTGCGTCTCTGCGGAGATCAACGCACCGCTGTTCAACCGCAGGGCATCGGCGACGACGCGGAGAGTTTCGCGCAGGTGCACATCGAATTTCGCCTCTGCGTCGCTGTCCTCGGCATCGGTATCGCCTTCGTTCGGACTCGGCGTGGGAGGCACAAGCCCGGCGGCCTCGGCCTTGATGACTGAGTCGAGTTTGATTTCACGGGAGGCGTAATTGTTTTGGGCGAGGCGCTCGACCTCGGCTTTCATCAACTTTTTGAAATCTTCATCCGCCTGTTTTTTGGCAAGCCGGTGATCCAGGTTTAGCGAAACGGTTTTCTGATCCTGTTTCTCGCGGAACCAGTCGATGTTCTTCTTGAGGTAGGCGAATTCCTCGAGCGATTCCTGGCGAGCGCGGCTCGCCTCGATGAGCGGCTGGACGACGGTCTGGTCAAGCGCGCGGCCGGTGAAAGAGGTGGAGCGGATTTCATCCCACACGAGTGCGCGGGGGAGGGTGCCTTCCCCGATGGGAAGAAAATCCTCGATCGACGGCAGCGTGATGTCCGGGATCACGCCCTTTTTCTGGGTGGAAGCGCCGTTGGGGAGGTAGAATTTTCGCACGGTGAGCTTGGCCGCACCGGTGTTGCCGACGTCCTGGCTGAGACGGGGGAGGAAGTTCTTCATCTCAAGCACGGCTTGGACCGTTCCCTTGCCATGCGTGGAGCTGTCGCCGATGATGACCGCACGGCCGTAGTTTTGCAGGGCGCCCGCGAAGATCTCGGAGGCTGACGCGCTGAAGCGTGAAGTGAGAACGGCCAGCGGACCGTCGTAGGCGATGTTGTTGTCCGTGTCGCTGTCGACCGAGATCTGACCTTGAAAATCTCGCTCCTGCACGACGGGGCCGGATTTGATGAAAAGCCCGGTGAGATTGACCGCTTCGGTGAGCAGGCCACCGCCGTTGCGGCGCAGATCGATGACAAGCGCGCGGACACCCTCCGTCTTCAATTTGGTGATGAGTTCCGCTACGTCTTGTGAAGCGGTGTTGCGCACGTCCTCGGGCGGGGCGCCTTCCGGAGAGCCATCGTAGAAGGAGTGAAGCGCAATCACGCCGACGGGCATGGTCTGGCCGGGTTCGTCGGTGGGCAGATCGTAGATGGTGGCGCTGGCGCGCGCGGAGTTGAGTTTGATGACATCGCGGACGATATGAACCTGTTTGGTCTGTGAAGCGTCGGCGGCGTCGCGGGGCAGAATGGTCAGCGTTACCTTGGTGCCCTTCGTGCCGCGGATCATGTCCACGATGCGGCGGAGTTTCATGCCGATGACCTCGATGGACTCGGCTCCTTCCTGCTGCACAGCGACGATTTTGTCATTAACGTGGATCTGGCCGCTGGTGAAAGCCGGGCCACCAGCCACGACCTCGCGCACGATGCAGTAGCCGTCTTCCTCGATGCCGAGCACCGCACCGATGCCAACGAGGGAGAGTTTCATTTGGATGCTGAAATCCTGGTAGGTATCGGCGGAGAAGTAATCGGAGTGCGGATCATACATCCGCGTGAGGCTCGTGAGGAAGGTTTCCTGGATGTCGGAGGTATCGGTGTCGCCCATGTTCTTCAGCATGCGCTCATAGCGTTTGCGTAAAGTCGTGCGGGCTTCGTCGATCGTCTTCTTTGCGACCATGTCATGCAGCATTTCGTATTTCAGACGCTTGTGCCACAGGTCGTCGGCCTCGTTCTGATCGGCCGGGAAAGGACTCTTGCTGCGGTCGGGGGTATAGGACTCTTCGGCGGTGAAATCGAAGTCTTGCGGAAGCTGGTCAAAAACCCAGGAGAGGCGCGCCTGCACGCGTTGTTCGTAGACCTTGTAGATGTCGAAGGCGGCGTCGATGTTGCCGAGGTAAGCCAGGTCGGTTTCGAGCCGGGGCCCATATTGGCGACGGAAGGCCTGCTCATCGCTTTGCAGGAAGAACAGGCGCTGCGGATCGAGCTCCTGCATGTAGCCGGTGACGATTTGGGGGTAATCAGCCGGCGTGACGGCACCCTTGTTGTAGTGGAAATGCTCGAGCATCTGCACGAGCGTGCGGGTTTCCAGCCGCATCAACGGCGTGGTCTTGAGTTCGCGATCCGGCGCTGCAGCCACAAGGCCGGGCAGGGCGAGAACAAGCAGGAGGGTGGAAAGAAAGGGACGAAGACGTGGATTCACAGGGGAAAGACGGTTGGGACGCGCAAACATTAGTGGCGGGGCGGACGAAATTGTTTCGAAAATAGTGAAGGCCGGCAGGGAATTGGGATGGGCGGCGGGTTCAGCCTTTGCTGAGCAGGTCTTTGGCGGTGTCGAGCGTGTGTTTTTCCTCGGGCGTGAGGGAGCCGAAGCCCTGGCTGTTGATTTTGTCGAGGATGCGATCGACATCGGCCCGGAGATCGACCGGATCGGGTGAGGAGAACTCCACCGGAGACGGGGGGGCGGGATTTTTCCGCGAGAAACGCAACCAAGCGGGCACCGAAAAGCCGGGCGCGCGGTCCCAGCCATTGCTTGCGTGAAAGAAGTGGAAGTAAATCAATCCGGTGATCATGCCGCCAAGATGCACGGAGGGCGCGTAGCCGAAGGGAAGAGCTGCGCCGGGTAGTTCAAAGAGCAGAAGCAGGAGTATATCAACAAGGGCGACGCCATAGACGATATGCATCGGCCGTAACGTGACCGAGAACACAAAAAACGGCATGAAGTTCAGCGGTTGGCTGGCATAAAGCCGTGCCAACACCACCAGTAGCGCGGAAATGCCTGCGCCCGGACCGATTTGAAAGCCACCGTGCTGCCAATGCAGCGCGAGCCAAAATAGGCCGCCGACGACCAGCGCAGCGCCGAACAAGGCTGCAAACCGCCCCGAACCCACGTGCGGCTCAAGTTCACGTCCCACCAAGACTAGCAGCAAGAGCGAGACAACGATGTGCAGCGGGAAACTCGTGTCGTGCAAAAAACCGTGCGTCAACAGCGTCCACACATGCCCGAGTTGAACGCTGCGGACCGTGAGGCGCAATTGATCGGGCAGGGTGCCAAAGGCCTCGAGCCAAGGTGAGAGCAACGAGAGTTGCAGCACGAAACACGAAGCCATTGCCGCAACTATCCAGACCATAGCCGTGGTGCGCGGACGAGGGTAGGCACCACCTGTGTAATATCGGTCGGCAGACATCATCGGCAACCTATGTCACATCGGCGGCAATACAAGCCCGCTGAAAGCCAACGCTCACCAGCGGCGAAGTGGCATCCTCCCTCTTGACAGGCCAGCGAATTACCGTTGATTGACCCAATCCATGGCCAACAAAGCAGACAAGTGGAAAGACAACGCAGGTGGTAAGTTTTACGTCGATCAGCAATGTATCGACTGCGATCTCTGCCGTGAGACCGCCCCTGCCTTTTTCAAGCGTCATGAGGAGGGCGGTTACTCCTTCGTGCACAATCAGCCTTCCACGGAGGAAGAAATCCAGCTTTGCATGGAAGCCCTCGAAGGCTGCCCGGTGGAGGCCATCGGCAACGACGGCGATCAGGAATAATCTGTCCTGCTTCGTCCCATAAGGCCGCTTCGGCGGCCTTGTTTTTGGGTCGCTTGTTAAGCTATCATTTGAATCTATTTAACCTAATGACCAAGGGAGCCCCGGTTTCACCTGCGCGCTGTATCTTTTGGCTGCGCCTGGCCCTGCTCATCCTGCCTTTGCGTGCGCTGAGTGGCGAGTCGGATGCCTACGAATTGCCGAAGCTGACCGTCTATTCCGCACAGGTTGCCAACCAGGCGCCGGTGGCCACCTTCGCCATGCCGGTGTCGGGTCTGCAATATGAGCCGCGTGTGGACGTGCAGGCGCGGAATCTCTCCGAGGCTCAAGCGGATGTCGCCATCCGTGGAGGCATCTTTGAGAACACCGGCTTCAAACTGGGCGCGCTTGCGCTCTACGATCCGCAAACCGGGCACTACTTCGCAGAACTCCCGGTTGCGCCTGCCATGCTCACTACCCCGAAGGTGATCACTGGTGCCGATAACGCACTCGGTGGATTCAACGCCCAAGTCGGTTCCGTGGCCTACGGTTGGCGTCCCATCACGCAGCGTGGTGAACTCGCCGCAGTCGTGGGCAGCGATGGCACCAATCGCCAGAGTTTATACCAAAGCGTGGTGCGGAAGGAAAAAAGCGGCGGCTACACACTCGCTGCCGATGTGGATCTGGCGCGCTCCGAGTCCGACGGTTCCGTGCCGTTCGGCGATCATGATTTCCGTCGCGTCGCCGCGCGGATGCAGCTGGCAGGCGAGGGGAGTCAGACCGACTTCTTCGCCGGCTGGCAGGAAAAATTCTTCGGTTGGCCCAATCTCTACACGCCCTTCGGTTTCAACGAAACCGAGTATCTCAAGACCGAACTCTACGCGTTCAACCACCGCGTGTGGAGCACGCCGCAGAATTTCTGGCAGATCGGCGCTTACTACCGCCGCAACTACGACGATTACGAATTCGATCGCGCCACGCCCGGCGCCTCCAATCCATTTATTCACACCACCCGCGTTCGTGCTCTGGCAGCCGATGGACATCAGGAGTCCGGCGATTGGGCCGTGGCGTATGCCGCTCACTACCTGAGCGACAGCCTGCAGTCCACGGCGCTGACTTCCGGACATTTCAACACGCGTGATTATTTCAAAGTCTCGATTGTGCCGGAGTATAACACCGACACGTCCGCCGGTCGTCTCACGCTGCGTGCCGGCGCTTCTTACGACGACACCGATCGCGATCCGTCGGCGGTTTCTCCTGTGTTTGAGGCTTCACTACGCCGTCCGTCGGGGGCGCGTCTTTATGCCCAATATGCGGAAAGCAGTCAGGTGGCGACCTACACTGCTTTGAATTCCAGTGTCACTTCGGGGCTCTTCCGCGGAAACCCCGATCTGGGGCGCGAGACCAGTCGCAATCTGGAAGCCGGCGTTGAATTTGCCCATGGCGACTGGACCGTGCAGGCCGCGCTGTTTCACCGCCAGGATGACGATCTGGTGGATTGGACGTTCCGTGACGGCGTGGTCGCCCGCACCGCGAATCCCGTGGACATTGACACGACCGGCGTGGAGATCGTGGCGATTCTCAATTCAGCGCGCTACGATCTGATTTTCAGCTACGCCTTGCTCGAGAAAAACGCCGACTACGGCTCCGCCACGGTGGATGCGAGTTTCTACGCGCTGAATTTTCCGCGCCACCGATTCACGGCCGCGCTCGTCGCCCGTCTAGTCCGCGGTCTCGAGCTGCGAGTGGACAACGAATACCGCGTGCAGGAGAAAAACCGGCTTCGCGTGACGGGTGGGGATTCTGCGCTGCTCACGTCGGTCGGCGTTTATTGGTTGCCGGTTGCGATGCGCGGTTTGGAACTTTCGCTGCGCGTGGACAACGCATGGGACGATGATTTTCAGGAAGTCCCGGCGGTCCCGGCGGCACGACGCCAGTGGGCGGCGGGCGTGGCGTGGCACTGGTGAGCGGCAATTCGTTTGACAGCGTCGCGCTTGCGACGGTCAGTTCGAGGCGATGGACAATCCCTTTCTCGAACGGACGTTTCAAATCCGTTGGTCGCAACTGACGGCCGACAAAGTGGAGGCGGCGGTGGATGTCGCCTTGGCCGATGCAGAAGCGGCCATCGCCGCGATTTGTCGGCTGGAGCCGGCCAAGGCGGACTATGCGAACACCTTCCTCGCGCTGGAGCGCGCCACCGACCTCCTCAACGAAACCTGGGCCAAGGTCTCGCATCTGACGAGTGTGGCGGATTCGCCCGAGCTGCGGACGGTGCACAATGCCGCGCTGCCCAAGGTCTCGGCTTTTCAGGCCAAGATTCCGCTCAACGCGGAGTTGTGGGTGCGCCTCAAGGCCGCGGCGGAGCATCCCTCCGCGCAGGCGCTGCGCGGTGAACACCGACGGTTTCTCACGGAGACGTTGGAGGATTTTCGTCAGCAGGGTGCCGATCTGCCTCCGGAGAAAAAGAGCCGGCTCGAGGCATTCCAGAGCGAACTCGCCCAGCTCACGCAGAAATACTCGGAGAATGTCCTCGACGCCACCAACGCGTGGGAACTTGTTGTGACCGATCCGGCGCGTTTGCGCGGCTTGCCGCAGCACGCCCGTGAGGCGGCTCGCGAAAGTGCGCGCAAGAAAGGGCATGGCACCGACGAGAAACCCGCGTGGCGTTTCACTTTGCACATGCCTTCGCAGGAACCGGTCATGCTTCACGCAGAGGATGAATCGCTGCGCCGCGAAGTCTGGACGGCCGCGGTAGCGGTCGGGGCGCAACCGCCGCATGCGAATCAGGAATTGGTCGGAAAGATTCTCGCGCTGAGGCGGGAAAAGGCCGCGCTGCTCGGGTGTTCGCACTTTGCGGATCTCGTGCTGTCGCGTCGCATGGCCAAGAGCGGTGCTCAAGCGCTGGCTTTCATCGAGGACCTGCACCGCAAGATGAAGCCGGCTTTCGACCGCGAGTGCCGCGAATTGGAAGAGTTCAAGGCGCAGCAGACGGGTCGCCCGGTCGCAAGGCTCGCACCGTGGGAATTGGGTTTCTGGGCCGAGAAGCTGCGCAAGTCCCGTTATGATTTCGACGAGGAGCAGTTGCGTCCGTATCTCCCGCTGCCCGGTGTGCTGGCCGGCATGTTTGAAATCGTGCACCGGATTTTTGGTGTGCGGGTAACTGAACTGCCGGTCGGACAGGTCGAGACCTGGCATCCGGAAGTGAAATTCTACGACATTCACGATGAAGCCGGGCGGCACTTGGGTTCGTTCTACGCCGACTGGCATCCGTGCGAATCGAAACGTGGCGGGGCGTGGATGAACTACCTCATCACGGGGGAACCGCAACCCGGCGGCAAGCGTGCTCCGCATCTCGGCTTGATGTGCGGCAACCTCACGCCGCCCGCGGGTGATCGACCGGCGTTGCTCACGCATAACGAAGTGGAAACGGTTTTCCACGAGTTTGGTCATCTGCTGCACCACCTCCTCGGCGAGGTGGAAATCAAATCACTCAACGGCGTGAACGTGGCTTGGGATTTCGTCGAGTTGCCTTCCCAGATCATGGAAAACTGGTGTTGGGAACGCGAGAGCCTCGACCTGTTCGCGCGGCACCACGAAACGGGCGAACCGATTCCGGAGGAACTGTTCCGACGCATGATCGCGGCAAAGAATTTTCGCAGCGCCACGTTCACGGTGCGGCAGCTCGCTTTTGCCCGCATGGATTTGGGCATGCACATGCACTCGGCGGAAGCCATCGGGCCGGACCTCGCGGCGTGGATTCGCGGACGACTGGCGGATTATATGATCCCGAGCGAGCCGGCTTCGCCGACCATCGAGAATCGCTTCACGCATCTCTTCGCTGATCCGGTTGGCTACGCTGCGGGTTACTATTCCTACAAGTGGGCCGAGGTGCTCGATGCCGACGCCTTCACGCGTTTCAAGCGCGAGGGAATTTTCAACCGCGAGGTCGGTCGGGAGTTTGTGCGCAAGATTCTGAGTCGCGGAAACGGGGCTGATCCGATGGAGCTTTTCGTGGACTTCATGGGCCGACCACCTGATCAGCAAGCGCTCCTCGTGCGGGCCGGCCTCGCCTCCTGAGCCGGAACGGGGATTACAAGGACTCGACCTTGTTTCCACCCGGCTCGATTTCACTGGAAATTCCTCGCTGGCTGGTAATCTGTTTCCGCAACTTAAACCTCCTTAAGCCTATGATGATCTGGATCGCCCTTATCGCTGTTCCCATGCTGTTCGGCCTGTATGCGCAGTTCCGCGTGACCAGCGCCTACAACAAGAACGTTCGCTTGCCGTCGCGTGGTCGCATTTCCGGCCGCGAGGCTGCAGCTGCGGTCATGGAAAGCGCCGGGATTCGCGACGTGCAGATTGTCCAGGTGCCCGGCCAGCTCACCGATCACTACGACCCGATTAACAAGCGCCTCGCGCTGTCCGAACACAATTACCACGGCACGAGCCTCGCGGCTCTCGGTGTGGCGGCCCACGAGGCCGGCCATGCCATTCAGCACAAGGTTGGCTACAGCATGATGAAGCTGCGTCAGACGATGGTCCCGGCCACACAGATTGCCGCCAGCGTTTCCAACTACGTGATTCTCGCGGGAATCCTGCTGCTGACGTTCGCGGGCAGTGCGCTGGGCTACAATCTCCTCATGCTTGGCGCCGTTGCGCTGGCGGTCATTTGCTTCTTCCAGCTGGTGACCCTGCCGGTCGAGTTCGACGCCAGCCGCCGTGCCAAGGCGCAACTCGTGAACCTCGGTATTGTCGACCGTGACGAGATGCACGGCGTGCACGAGACGCTTGATGCCGCCGCGTTGACTTATGTCGCGGCGTTCGTGGCCTCGCTGGGCAGCTTGCTGCATATTCTTCTGTTGCTGATGGGCAATCGCCGCGACGACTGATTCCATTCACTCGCAACACGACCCGAAAATCGAACGCCAGCCGAGCGGCTGGCGTTTTTCTTTAGATGGCGGTGGGGGAGGGATTCGAACCCCCGGAACCTTGCGGTTCAGCGGTTTTCAAGACCGCCGCGATAGACCACTCTGCCACCCCACCGAAGTCGGAATTTCGGCTCGCAGCTTTGGAAGTTTTGCCGCTGTGTCGAGTCCGCAAACTTCGTCGCAGGGCCATGCGGCATATCGCATCCATGGCTACGAAAGACGACTTTGAAGTGAAAGAAATGCAGGGCCTCTACGGCCCGTTCACCATCGCGGAGCGCGTGGTGCAGAAGATATGGTTGCGACAGGACTTTGATGTTGCGGCAGCCCGGTTGCTCGATGGGCGCAAGCTGACGATCCACCGCACCGGCAGTTGGAATCTGCTCGCCGGACCGGATTTTCGAGGAGCGCGTCTGTCGATCGATGGTCGGGAGGCTGCGGGAGATGTTGAGGTTCATTTTCACGCGACCGACTGGCGCGCGCACGGTCACGATGCAGATCCGGCCTACGACGACGTGGTTCTCCATGTGGTGATGTTCGCGCCGTCTGATGCGCAAGCCGTGGCCCGCTCTCGTCGTGGCGAGCCGTTGCCCACGCTTGTGCTGTTGCCGCTCCTGCATCGTGGGTTGGAGGAATACGCTTCCGACGACGCGCTGGAGAATCTCACGGCGCGCGACACGGCCGAGAAACTGGCCGAGCTGTCTGTTCTGCCACAAAGAGAGCTGCGTGAGCAGTTGCTGGCTCGCGCCCGTCGTCGGTGGGATCAGAAGACCGGCTACGCGCGATTGCGAATCGAGAAACTTGGCACGGTTGCCGCTGCGCACCACACGGCACTGGAAATACTCGGTTATCGTCACAACCGCGCAGCGATGCTAGCGGTGGCGGCGCGGCATCCCTTGGGCGAGTGGAGTGGGGAGGTTGAGCCCGAGGCGATCTACGCGGCGCATCAAGAAGACGCATGGCAAACCCAAGGGGTCCGACCTGCCAATCATCCCCGGCGGCGATTGCTCCAATACGCTGAGTGGGTGGCGAAGGTGCCCGATTGGCCGATGCGGGCGTCGGTTCTCTTGGGATCGTTAACCGAGCAGGTGGAAGCCCCGGCGGCGCAGGCCCGGAAAAAGCTCAAACTGGGCGAGCTGCGGCAGAAGGTAATCACCGACATCACCGGAAACGCCATCGGTGGCACGCGGATCGACAATCTCGTGTGCGATGGGCTGTTGCCGTTGACGGCGGCGGAATCCGGACGGGATCTGTTTCCGGTTTGGTTCCACTGGTTTGTGGGCGATCTACCTCAGGAAGTTCGGCAGGGGCTGGGGACGCTTGGTTTGGCGGGTGCCGATACGGGTCCGCAATGCCACGGCTGGGCCCAAGGATTGCTGGGTTGGATGCTCGATCGCGACGCTCGTGCAAGTGGCTGACTTGCAGGACCCTTGCCGGGGCTTGACAAGTCTTTGCAGGCATCGGTAAATTCCGCCCCCTACAATTAGTTCACTTTCCAGAAAGTGGGCCCTCGGGTCCGCTTTTTTTTTCCATTAATCCAAACACACCATGAGCAGCGAAATCCTGTCCGTTCTCGAATACATGGAGAAGGAGAAGGGCATTCCCCGTGCCGATATGATCTCCACGATCGTTAACGCGATCAAGACGGCCGCCCTGAAGGGCGTGAATTCCGGCCAGGAACTCAAGATCGAGATCAATCCCAAGAACGGCCAGCTCAAGGCTTGGTCCCTGCTCAAGGTCGTGGACTCCGTGGCGGATCCCAAGCTTCAGATACACATCGAGAAAGCCCAGGTTTTCAAGGCCGGCGCCATCATTGGCGACACCATCGAGAAGGAAATCGATCCGTCCTACCTCGGTCGCATTGCCGCGCAAACCGCCCGCCAGGCGATCATGCAGCGCCTCCGCGCCTTCGAGAAGGAGCGCATCTACGACGACTTTAAGGACTCCGTCGGCGACATCGTCAGCGGCACGGTTCGTCGCCGCGAACGTAACGACCTCTACATCGACCTCGGCAAGGCTGAGGCCATCATGCCCGGCAAGGAACAGGTCCCCGGCGAGGAATACTCTCCCGGCGAGCGCATTCGCTGCCTGCTGCTCGAGATCGAGAACAGCAGCCGCGGTCCCGAGATCATCCTCAGCCGCGCCAGCCCGAAATTTGTCCGCCGCCTGTTCGAACTCGAGGTCACCGAGATCGCCGACGGCACCGTCAAAATCGAGGCCTTCGCCCGCGAGCCCGGTTACCGCACCAAGATCGCCGTCACGAGCACCGACCCCAAGGTCGATCCGGTCGGCGCCTGCGTCGGCGCCCGCGGCGCTCGCGTGAAGAGCATCGTGCGCGAGCTCGGCGGCGAGAAGATCGACATCATTCCTTACCACGCCGACACGAAGGAAATGCTCATCGAGGCACTCAAGCCGGCCGTGCCGCGCGAAATCCATCTCGATGAGAAGAACAAGCGCATCCTCGTGCGCGTGGTGAACGACGATCTCGCCGTTGCCATCGGTCGCAAGGGCCAGAACGCCCGCCTTACCTCCCGCCTCGTGGGCTGGCGCCTCGACATTGAGGAGTTCAAAACCACCGCGGCCGACCCGCGCGCCCAAGCCATCGGCGTGCTTGTCAGCACCTTCGGCTTCGAGAACACCATCGCCGAGCGCCTCGTTGCCAACGGCATCAATTCGCCCGCTGCCTTCGAAGGCGTCGAAGCGGAGGATCTTGCGGGTATGGGCTTCTCCGAAGAAGAAGCTGCCGGCATTATCGCCAAAGTTTCCGGAAACTGAACCACCAACGCTGTTAACCACCCCACGCGATACCCACCTGCTGAATGAGCGCCCGCATCCACGAGATTGCCAAACAATACAATATTGAGCCGAAGGAAATGCTCGCCTGGCTCAAGCAGCAGGGCTTTGTCGCGGCCGACACCAAGTCGGTGTCCAGCACCGTAAGCAAAATCTACTACGACGAAATCGAGAAGCATTTCGCCAAGCCCGCGCCCGAGCCGGCTCCTGCCGAGCCCGCGCCGGCTGCGGACACCACGGTGACTCCCGCGACGGTGATTGAACCGGCCAAGGTCAAAATTCCGGCCGGTGTATTTGTGAAGTCCGCCCAGGACATCCAGCGTGAAAAGGAAGAAGCCGCCAAGGCCGCCGCGGCCGCTCGCGCTGCTGCCAGCGCCACGGTAACGCCGCCGGCTCCGGTGGCACCGAAGCCCGCGGCTCCCGCCGTCAAGGCTCCGCCGCCGCCGCCCGCGGTGGCGCCTCGCGCCTTTGCTCCCGCTGCGCCCAAGCCTGCGCCCGCGCCGATGGTGCGTCCTCCGGTCGCGCCTGCGCCCGTCGCCAAGGTCCCGGTCGCACCCCCGCCAGTCCCTGCGGCGCGTCCGCCCACGCCTTCGTCGCCCGCGGCAAAACCCGGTTCGTATGTTCCATCGGCGCCGACCACCCCGTCGGCCAGTTCGATGACCGTGACCGAGGAAGGCGGCGTCAAAATCATCCATCTCAAACCGCCGATCATTGTGCGCGACTTCGCCGTCGCGCTCGGGTTGAAGCCCTTCAAGCTGATCTCCGAGCTCATGGAAATGAGCATCTTTGCGTCGATGAACCAGTCCATCGACGAGGCGGTCGCCAACAAGCTGGCCGAGAAGCATGGGTTCCTCCTCGATATCAAACATCGCGGCGAAGCGCAGGCACCAGCCGCCACGCCGGAGAAGGTTAAACAGACCAAGGAGGAAAAGGCTCGCGAGGAAGACCTCAAGAATCTCGCTCCGCGCCCGCCCGTTGTCTGCATCCTTGGTCACGTTGACCACGGCAAGACCTCGCTGCTCGACGCCATACGCAAGGCCAACGTGGCCGCAGGTGAAGCCGGCGGCATCACGCAGCACATCGGCGCCTACCAGATCGAACACAACGGCCGGAAAATCACTTTCCTCGACACGCCTGGTCACGCCGCGTTTACCAAGATGCGCGCTCGTGGTGCGTCTGTCACCGACATCGCCGTGCTGGTTGTGGCTGCGGACGACGGTTTCATGCCGCAGACCGACGAAGCGCTGAAGCACGCCCTCGATGCCAAGGTGGCCCTCATGGTCGCCGTCAACAAGATGGACGTGAAAGGTGCCAACCTCGACCGCGTGAAGCAGCAAATGCAGGAACGTCAGGTCACGCCCGAGGATTGGGGCGGCGAGACCGTCACCGTGCCCGTGGCTGCCATCAAGGGCCAGGGTATTTCCGAGCTGCTCGAGATGATTCTCCTCCAAGCCGACGTGCTCGAACTCAAGGCCAATCCCAAGGCCGAGGCCAGTGGCGTGGTCGTCGAGTCCGAGGTTGATGTGGGCCGCGGTCCGCTCGCCACGGTTATCGTCCAGCGGGGCACGCTCCGCGTGGGCGACGCCATCGTATGCGGCCCGCATTGGGCCAAAGTGCGCGCCATGTTCGACGACCAGGGCAAGAACATCAAGGAGGCTCCGCCGGCGATGCCGGTGCGCGTCATCGGCTGGTCCGGTTCGCCTGATTCCGGTTCCAAGTTCCAGGCGGTGAAAAACGCCCGCGAGGCCGAGAACCTTGCCGAGGAAGAGGAGCACCGCCTGAAGAAGGAGGCTGTTTCCGCCGCCTCTGCGCCGAAGGACACTTCGCTCGACGCCCTCTTTGCCAACATCGCCGCCGTGCAGGCCAAGACCCTCAAGCTCGTCATCAAGTCCGACGTCTATGGCTCGGTCGAGGCGGTGAAGAGCGTTCTCGAAGGCATCAAGAGCACCAAAGTCTCGCTCGAAATCGTGTCTGCCGAGGTGGGCATCATCACCAAGAATGACGTGCTCATGGCCGCGCCGTCCAAGGCGACGATCATCGGTTTCAACACGAAGCAGGAGAATGGCGTGACCGCACTCGCCAAGCACCACGGCGTGAGCATCGAGAATTTCGAGATCATCTACGAATTGGGCGATCGCGTCCGCGAAATGATGGCCGACTTGCTCGAGCCCGATCTCAAGGAAAACAAACTCGGCGGCGCCGAGGTGCGTCAGGTCTTTCCCGTGGCCAAGGGTTTTGTCGCCGGCTGTCTCGTTACCGAGGGCAAGGTCAACCGTGGCGCCACCGCGCGCGTTCGCCGTGGCAAGGAAGCGGTCTACGAAGGCAAGGTCGGCACGCTACGCCGCTTCAAGGACGATGCCAACGAAGTCCGCGCCGGACTCGAGTGCGGCATCCGTCTCGACGGCTTCGACGGCTACCAGCCTGGCGATCGCATCGAGTGCTTCGAGATCCAGAAAGTCCGCGCTTCGCTCTGATTTTAAGGTTACGATTTACGAAATACGATTTCCAGTGTCGCTTTCGCCTGATGCCACCGGCTTCCGGCAATCGTAAGTCGTAAATCTGCCATCGTAGTTTCCGCCATGTCCAACCGTCTCCTCCGCGTCAACGAGCTGCTCCAGCGCGAAATCAGCGCGTGGTTGCGGAAGCGTTATACGAGCGAGTCGGTCGCTCTCACCATCACGGGTGTGGAAATCACCGGTGACCTTCGTGAGGCCAAGGTGTTTTACTCCGTGCTCGGCGACGCGGCCGCTGCCGAGAAGACCGGCCGGTGGCTTTTGCGCAAACGCGACGAAATTCGCGAAATGTTGGCGAAAGCCGTCGTTATCCGGCATGTGCCGCTGCTGACCTTCGTGCACGACGATCACGCTCCGCGCACCCTGCGGATCGAGCAACTCCTGGAAGAAATCGATCGGAAGGAGGGCAAGGCATGATCAACTACCCGCGGTTTGCCGCCCGGTTTGCCGTGTTGGTCTCGGAACTTCGGGGCAAGCAGGTGGCTGTCATTGGTCATCAACGGCCCGATGCCGACTGCATCGGCTCGCAGGTGGCCATCTGCCGCGTGCTGCGCGCCAACGGTGTGGACGCCGTGTGTGTGAATCCCGACAAGGTGCCCCGGCGCATCAAGTTCCTAGTCGGCGACACGCCTTTTTTCCTGCGCGATGAAATCGCGCCTCAAGGTCGCATGGCGGTCTTCACCGACTGCGCCGATCATGGACGTGCGGGCGAGAAGATTCGCGAGATGTATCCCGCCCCAATCGCCTGCTTTGATCACCACATCTCGAATCAGGGTTTTGCGCGTTTCGATTTTGTGGACACCGCTTCGTCGGCCACCGCCGAGGTGCTGACTGGTTTGTTCATCGATGCCGATTTGACGATCGATCGGGTCACCGCGCAGGCGCTTTACACCGGCATCATGACTGACACCGGGCAGTTCCGTTTCGCGTCGACCTCCGAGCGAGTTTTCCGCCTTTGCGCCGAACTGGTGGCCCATGGCGCGGATCCAGCGCTGGCCGGTGCCGAGCTCTACGAGCGCGAGTCGTTCGGCAAATTGAAGCTGCTGCAGCACTTCCTCGGTTCCCTGAAGTTGGAATGCGGCGGTCGGGTCTGCATCGGTGTGCTCCCGCTGGGTATTTTCGACAGCATTGGTGCGACGGTCGAAGACACCGAAGGATTGGTGGACTACGCGCGCAGCATCGAAGGCGTGGAGATCGGCGTGCTCATCGAGGAGCGCAGTGGCACGATCAAGGCCAGCCTGCGCGGCATGCAAAGTGTTTACCGCATGGATACCATCGCAGCATTGTTTGGCGGGGGCGGACACGCCAATGCCGCCGGGCTCAACTGGGCGGGCACGCTGGCCGAATTTTATCCGCGGCTTCTCGCCGCCATTACCCAACGCCTCAACGAGGTGGACGCTGCCCTGCAATGAGCCTCGCGCCCGTCAAGGAAATGGAGGGCGTGCTCCTGGTGGACAAGCCCAAGGGTCTGACCTCGCACGACGTGGTTTACCGTCTGCGACGGAAGCTCTCGATGAAGAAGATCGGCCATGCCGGCACGCTTGATCCCATGGCGACCGGCTTGCTCGTGATGCTCATCGGCAAGGCCACCCGCATCTCCCAATACCTCATGAGCGTGGACAAAGCCTATGAGGGCGAGGCCACGCTGGGCGTGGTCACCGATTCGCAGGATGCTGAAGGCGAAGTGCTCACTACGATGCCCGTGCCGGCACTGACCGAGGCGCAGGTGCGCGAAACGATGAAAGGGTTTCTCGGTGATCAATATCAGACCCCGCCAATGCATTCGGCCATCAAGATTGACGGTGTCCCACTCTACAAGATGGCGCGCAAGGGCGAGGAGGTGGAGCGCGAGCCCCGTTTTATCCGTGTGATGTCTTTTGAGTTGCTCACGTTCGATCTCCCCAAGCTGACCTTCCGTCTGTTGTGCACGAAGGGCACCTATGTGCGCACGATTGCCCACGATCTCGGCCAGAAGCTTGGTTGCGGTGCCCATTTGTCGGCGCTGCGGCGCACGGGCAGCGGCAAATTCGACATCGCTCAATGCCTTACGCTGGAGGCCATCGAGGCGATGTCGCTGCCGGAAATTGAAAAGCGGCTGATTCCTATCTACGAAGCGGCGCCGCGCGTGGCCCAGTGAGCGCGATGCTCCAGTGCAACGGACTGGCGGCAGCGCACCTGCCGGCCCGACCCTTGCATCTCGCGATCGGCATGTTTGATGGTGTGCACCTTGGTCATCAGTCGGTCATCGAAGCGGCCATCCATTCGGCGCGGCGTTGTGGCGGATTGGCTGGTGTGCTGACTTTTGCGCCACATCCGAGCGTGTTGCTGCGGCCGGAAAATCCGACCCGGCTTCTCATGCCGCCTGCCATGAAGCGGGTCGTGCTCGCACGACTGGGTGTGGATGTGCTGATCGAGCAGAATTTCTCCCGCGAGTATGCGAACATCGTCGCGACTGAATTTGTGTCGCATCTGCGGCGGCATTTGCCGCACCTGGCGGCGGTTTACGTGGGAGAGAACTGGCGGTTTGGTCGCGACCGGGCGGGCGATGTGGATTTACTGGTGGCGGAGGGCAGGAAAGCGGGCCTGTCGGTTTACAGCGCGCCGCGGCTGAATCACAACGGAGCATCGATCAGCAGCTCCCGTATTCGCGAGCTGCTGACCGCGGGCGATATGGCCGGGGTCAACGCGATGCTCGGCTACACTTATTTTTGCGAAGGGGTGGTGGAGCACGGTCGAGAATTAGGCCGGACGATCGGGTTCCCGACGTTGAATCTCGCTTGGGCGCCCGAATTGAAACCCGCCTATGGCGTCTATGCGGTCGAAGTGTTGGACGGCGCTAGAACTGTTTGCCGAGGAGTAGCCAACTATGGCCTGCGGCCGACGGTGACACAGACGACGCAGCCCCTGTTGGAAGTGCACGTGCTGGGACCGTCCGCGCTTACTTATGGCGACGCGATCACGGTAAACTGGCTGCATTTTCTGCGTCCCGAGAGCAAGTTCGGCAGCTTGGATGAGCTGCGGGCGCAGATCGCCAAAGACCGCCAGAGCGCCCTCGCTTTTTTTGCCAAATCGCCAGTCAGTTAATTTCCAAAGGACGCTTGACAGGGTAGGCCCTGAACCTACGGTTCGGCCTCTTTCCCAATTTTTGGGGTGGTAGCTCAGTTGGTTAGAGCGTCTGCCTGTCACGCAGAAGGCCGCGGGTTCGAGTCCCGTCCATCCCGCCATTTTAATCCCCGCACCTATAGAAGGTTGCGGGGATTTTACTTTCCGAGAATCTTTGCCCGATACCTCTTGGGATCTTTACGGCTTCTAGCCTGCACGAGGTTAGAAACGACGATTCAGCAGGGTCGTGCTTCGTTGGCGGAAACAAGACGGACCTAGAGTGGGTGGCAATCTTGCGGTTGCGTTAACGTCATTCGGTCGTGGGTGTTGGATTTTCGGAAGCGCTGAGAGCAATGCGGAAGCCGAGCTGCGCATTCCGATTGGACGGCCTCTCGCGATTTCGGTGGGCCGACTGACAGTGTTCCCGCTCGCTACGGTAGCTGCCGCCCCGGCTGACGCGGCGCAAACCGGTAGCGGGGCCGGTGGGGTCGGTCAGGCTTCCGCCGGGATAGAGTGCATACCAATCGAGGCACAACTCCCACACGTTCCCCAGCATGTCGTGCAGTCCCCACGCATTGGGTTCCTTCAGGGCGACAGGGTGCGTTTCGTAAACAGCGTTGTCCTTGAACCATCCCATTTCGTCCAAATCACCGGGATAAAGTCCGGTCGTTCCGGCCCGACACGCGTATTCCCACTGGGCTTCGGTCGGCAGGGTATAGACATATCCGGGAGGAAGGCGTCCGGCAGTGCGCTCGCGTTCGGTGAGTGCCTGCGCGAAGGCCATGGCGTCGGCCCACGACACGTGTTCGACCGGGCGGTCTTCGCCTTTGAGATGAGAGGGATTCGATCCCATCACCGCCTGCCATTGTGCTTGGGTGACCTCGGTGCGCCCGAGCCAGAAAGGCCGGCTAATGGTGACGCGCGTGACGGGGCGCTCGCTGTCCGGTCCACTCGATGCGCTCCCCATGTCGAACGTGCCGGCCTCGATTCGTCGCATTTCGAGATTCAGTGACTGAACTATCAGGTGCGAGCGGAACGGGTCGGAGGCGTTCGAGGACGCGTCGTCCGATCTGGCGCTGAAGAGGGAGGACGAACCAAGGGCCGACGTCAGAATGCAGACGAGGACGAATTCCCGCAGGCGGAGACAACAGGCGAAAGTTTGACGGAATGAAGTCATGGGTTGTTTCTTCAGGGGCGCGGTGATCGATGCGTTACGCGATCGGAAACGTGAGAGGGCTGCGTGGGCCAGCCCATCGCGGCGAATTTCATCCGGATGAAGAAACCGGTGGGTGCATTGACTTCGTCCTGTTGAAAGACTCACTCGCTCAACGCATGAACCGACGGGTCACCCAGAAGGACATCGCCCTCCGACTCAGGCTCGACAAGTCCACGGTCTCGCTGGCGCTGCGCAATCACCCCAACATTGCGGATTCCACCCGCGAGAAAGTGCAGTCGATGGCGAAGCAGTTGGGATACCGGCCAGACCCGGCGCTGGCGACGCTCTCCCGCCAGCGATGGGCCGGACATGAGACGGGCAGCGGGGCGGCACTGGCATACCTGATCGACAGCCGCATGGATAATCATGTGATGCATCGGCGATTTCTGGCGGCCGCGCGTCGACGCGCGGAGGAGCGAGGCTATCTGCTGCGCGATTTCGATCTGGCGGACTATGCCTCGATTGAAACGGCCAGCCGCGTGTTGCATCACCGTGGCATTCGCGGCCTGCTGGTGCCCCAGTTTGCAAACACCAAGGGGCCGAGCATCCTCGACATGCCGGCGGACAACTTCACGGTGGTGTGCCTGGACTTCGGTTGGATCGAGGTGCCCTTTCACATTGTCGCGCCCGATACCTTCCGCGCCACGCGCCTGGTCTGGCGCAAAGTGATCGATCGCGGCTATCGCCGCATTGGCGGAGCGATCCTGTCACACAAGCCGCGGGCGTTCGACGATGCCGCCCGGCTCGGCGCATCGACGGTGTCGCAACAGGAATGGCTGCGACCCCGGGATCGCATTCCCCTTCTCACCAGCGATCCCCGCGACCGGGAAAGTTTCGTGCGATGGCTCGATCGTTACGATCCGGATGTCGTGATCGGTTTCATCTCGCGCGTGCATGAGTGGATCCTGTCGACGGGACGACGGGTGCCGGAGGATATCGGGTTCGCCGCGCTTTCCGTGGTGACAACGGAATCGCCGCTTCTTTCCGGCGTGCAGCGGCAAGAGGCTAACATCGGCGAGGTGGGCGTCGATGCCTTGATCGCGGCGATGAATGAAAACGAATGGGGCTGGCCGGCGCTTCAGCGCAAGCTGCTGGTGGCGCCGCGTTGGAACGAGGGCGTTACGCTGCCGGATCGCACGAAACGGTGAGCAGCGGCTCCGTCGCACGCTGGCGAAGTCCACCGCGCGCGTGCGCGCTGGCGGTGACATCTGCTTAAACAGGATGAAGCTTCGTGTCGTTGGCGACGGCGCGGTCGGGACATAGCTGAAGGAAACCCGACACCGGTCGGGAGCATTACCCCAACCAAACCCCGTGCGAATCATGCATCATTGTCCGTTTCCACCATCGTTCCGCTTCCTTGCCCTCGCGGCTGTTCTCACCGTCGCCCGTCCGCTGCTCGCGCAGACCCCCGCCACGTCCTCGAACCCAAACGAAGAGAAGGTGCTCGAGCTTTCGACCTTCGTCGTGAACTCCGACAGCGACGTCGGCTATGCGGCATCCAGCACCCTCGCGGGCAGCCGCTTGAACACCGGCTTGAAGGATATTGCGGCGCCGATCTCGGTATTCACGAAGGAACTGCTCGATGACTTGGGGGCGATCACGGTGAACGACGCGCTCGAGTTCGCGGTGAACACCGTGACCGATTACGACCCGACCGGAAACGGCATCGTGGAAAACAATTTCCAGACGCGTATGCGTGGCATCGCGGGCGCCGGTCGGTCGCGCAACTACATGGCGACCGGATTGAACGTGGACTTCTACAACACGGAACGCCTCGACTTTTCGCGTGGTCCCAACTCGGTGCTCTTCGGCATCGGGTCGCCCGCGGGCATCATCAACTCCACCACCAAGAGCGCCCACATCGGCCGCGACTTTGGCTCGGTGCAAATTGTGGCCGGCAGCTTCAACGAGCGCCGCGCAACGCTGGACTACAACCAGGGCCTGGGCGAAAAGCTCGCGCTGCGCGTGAATGCGCTGTGGCAGGAAAAGGAAGGTTATCGCGACTTCGAGTTCCAGGATAAGCGCGGCGCCGCGATCGCGGGCACCTGGAGACCGCTGCAGAAGACCACGGTGCGCTTCGAAGCGGAACGGATCGAAGTGGAAGAGAACCGCGCGCGTCCGTGGACGCCGTTCGACGGTTACCTGGCTTGGGACCTTGCCGGACAACCCGGTGCGCATACCGCGACCACCTGGGGCACGACGCCCGCGGGCACGACGCCGGCCGCGGGTGGGGCGATCGTATTCATGTCGGACGGAGTATGGGCCGACCAGTTCGTCTGGAATGTCGGCAACCAGCAATTCCGCTGGTCGCTCGGGCAGGCCCCGACGGTGCCGGGACTCAACACCCCGCCGAACGAGTTGGATTTCAGCGTGGTGCCCCGCAACGCCAATCCGCTTGGCGCAGGCGCCCGGAGCAATTCCGACGCCCGGGTCGGCAGCGTCTTCCTTGAACAACAGATCGGGCGCAACCTCGTGGTCGAGCTTGCGGCTTCACAGGAATATGAGGAGCGCGACGTGGTTTCGCCGATGAATTTCGGCACGTATCGCGTGCGCAAGGATGCCAACGCCTATCTGCCGACGTTCGATACGAACGGGGTGCAGACGGGCATGGTGGCGAATCCCAATTTTGGTCGGACCGTCCTGATTTCCAACGGCGGTTTCGGCCAGGACAGCGACATCGGCAACAAATTCTTCCGCGAGGAATATCGTGCGACCGCGGCCTATACCCTGAATTTCCGGGAGTTACTCGACGACAAGAGCGGCTGGGCCCGGATCCTGGGACATCATCGCCTGGCCGCCCTGTATTCGGAGCGGGGCAGCGAGAGCGAACGGCGTGCTGCGCGGTGGGTGAACATCGACCCGGCGCGCAGGATGCCGGGCTATTTCCACAACGACAACCGGATCTTCTGGGGCAACTACTATGAGCCCTTTGCGAGCGATGAACGCGCGCGCGGGATGGGCGACCCGTTCGCGGCGCTCGCCGCCGCGGGCCGGCGTCCCGTTGCCAACCAGCCCGGCGTTTTCGTAACGCCCGGCCTCGAGAACCGCATCTGGCGGTGGAATCGTAACGAGACGACCACAGCAATGTTTGCGATGCAGAATTATTTCTGGGACGACCGCATCGTGGGTCTCTTTGGCTGGCGCAAGGACAAGGAGAAGCTGTTCGATTCCACCCAGATTGTGGAACCGGTGAGCACGGCCGTGCGGGGTTTCACCCGCAACCCGCTGCTGCGGACGGTGAGCGGCAACACGTTCACGCGCGGCGTGGTGGTGCACGCGATCAAGAACCGCCTGGCCTTGTATTACAACCAGGCGAACAACTTTCAGGACAACGGCGTGGCCGAGGTGATCGGGCCGCTCGGCAACCTGACATCGATTGGCAATCGCTCCGGCGAAGGCCGGGATGCGGGCGTGAAATTCTGGCTGTTTGACGGCAAGGTGGGCGCCTCGCTGGGTTGGTATGAAACTGCGGATGCCAACCAGAGCACTTCGATGGACGGAAACTTCTTCGTCTGGGGCGAGGCCATCTGGACGGCGATGGGGCAAACCGTGGATCTGGCCGGCGTCGACACGCGCAGTCTGGAAAGCAAGGGCTATGAATTCGAGCTCACCGCGAATCCGACGCCGCAGGTCACTCTCACGTTCAACCTGAAATCGGCGGACACGGTGACGAGCCGGCTCTACCCGTGGGGCCGGGCGTATCTGGAGGCGAACCGCGCGACCTGGCTCGCCGCGGATCAATCCACGCCCATCTCCCAACCCGGGGTTCCTCCGGGCTCGACCATCGGCAGCCTCATCCAAGGCCTTGATGATCTCATGGTGGTGCTGACGGCTCCCGAGGGTCGCTCGCCGTTCCAGGATCGCGAGACGACGGCCAATTTCTTCGGACGTTATCGCTTTGCGAACGACGGGCCGCTGAAGGGCTTTGCGGTTGGCGCGGGTGTGCAGTATCGCGGCGGGTCGCTGATCGCCTATCGGACGGAAACGGACAATAAACCGGTCTTTGCGCCGGATTACTACCTCGGTAACGCGATGATCTCATACGGGCGCAAGTTGAACGACAAGCTGCACCTGAAGCTGCAGCTGAACATCGACAATCTGTTCAACCTGCAGACGCCCCAGCCGGTCGCGGGTGCCGAGCCAACCGGCGCCACGCGGCAGACGTTCGAGGACCTCGGTCAGTTGTATAACGGTGTCGCCTATACGGTGCATCTGCCGGTGCCGCGCACCTATCGCCTGACGGCTACGCTCAGTTTCTAAGCGGACCGACAACCTGATTCGCATCGGACAGCGCGACGGCTCTGCAGGCCGTCGCGCTTCTTGGTCAGAAAGGGAAACTGAACGAACGAATCTCCGTTACCCGGGCGTCATGCTTGAATTCACCGCTCGGCAGATTCAGATGCACGGGTGAAGCCGGGAGTCCCGCTTGAGAAGCGACGGAATACGGTTCAGAAATAGGAACGCCAGCCACCCGCACTCGCATGCATCTCATTCGAATTCTCCTTCTCATCATTCCGACGCTTGCATCCTCGATGCGGGGAGATCTGCCGCGGCTGCAGGTGAGCGACAACCGTCGGTTTCTCGTGACCACGGAGCAGCGACCCTTCTTCTATCTGGGCGACACCGCGTGGCAGATGCTTTACCGGATGGACCGGGGCGAGATCGATTTTTACCTCCGCGATCGGGCGGAGAAGCGGTTCACCGTCGTGCAGTGCGTGATTCTCGGCGAACTCGACGGACTCGAGACGCCGAATCGCGAGGGACACTTGCCCTTGCATGACCTCGATCCGGCGCGGCCGAACGAGGCGTTCTTTGCGTTGGTGGACTACACGGTGTCGCGGGCGGCGGAACTCGGGCTCTATGTGGCGCTCCTGCCGACTTGGGGCTCGCACGTTGAAGACAAGCTGCATCCGCGGTTCAGAAATTACCATCCATTTACCGAGCAGAATGCGCGAGCATACGGGGAATATCTCGGCCGGCGTTATCGGGATCGCACGAATGTGATCTGGATGCTGGGCGGCGACCGCAATCCGACCGGACACGAAGTGATTTGGAATGCGATGGCGGCGGGAATCCGGGCGCACGACACGGCGGCGCTGATGACGTATCATTGCCAAGGCTATGCCTCGGCGGCGCGCTACTGGCGCGATGCGGCGTGGTTGGATTTCAACCTGATCCAGTCGGGACATGCCCGGTTTTCGACGCGTAACTGGCAAATGATCGAGCGGGAGTATGGCACTCCGCCGACACGCCCGGTGTTCGATGCGGAGCCCGGCTACGAGGATCACCCCGCGGCCTTTGATCCCGCCAATCCACGCTTCACTGATTACGATGTGCGCAAGGCGGCGTATTGGGCGGTGTTCGCCGGGGCGTTTGGACACACGTATGGGCATCACAGCGTGTGGCAGGTGTATCGGCCGGGGGAGGACGCGCCGATTCTGGAGCCGACCATGGGATGGCGGCAGGCGTTGGATGCGGCAGGGGCGGGCCAGATGCAGCACCTGCGCGCGCTGATGGAATCGCGGCCGTTTCTCACCCGGATTCCGGACCAAGGCTGGGTGAACGACGTCGGGACCGATACAGACCACGTGCAGGTGACGCGAGATGGGACGGAGGGAAAGAGGGATGCGACCACAATCCTGGTTTACCTGCCGATCATGCGCGAAGTCCGGATCGACACGTCGGTCCTGGCTGGCGAACGGTTGCGGAGCTGGTGGTTTGATCCCCGCACCGGTCGGGCACGGTTGATCGGAGAAACGCTCAATACGGGTAGCTATGAGCGTCCAGCGGAGCAGCGGATTCAACCCGGAGACGGCGGACCGGACTGGGTGTTGGTCATTGACGACGCCGCAAAAAATTATCCGCTGCCCGGGCGGGCCGAAGGCGGCTAGCCCGAGCGCGCTTCGGCCTCCATCACGCCGAGCTTCCGGATGCGGCCGGTGTTGACCTGACGCGCGAACCAGAACGCGACCGCAGTGGCGATCAGACCGCAGAACACTAGATAGAGAAAACCGCTTTCGTAATCATAGGCGGGAGCCAGTCCGGCGGCGACGGGGGACGTCAGGGCCGTAACGGCGGTGATCCACAAGCCAACGCCATTGTTGATGAAGATGATCGCGACGCCGCGGGTGATGCCGATGCCGGAAGAGACCGTGCCGAGACGGTCGCGGGGCACGAAATCAAACATCATCGAAACGGTGCAAACGACGCCCATGTTGCCCACGCCGGTCTGAAGCAGCCAGTAGGTGAGCACGGAGGCGTAGGGCGGCGCACCCTCGCCGGGCCGAAGTTTCAGGTAGAGAAAAAAGAGGAGATGGCAGGAGGTGATGGCGGCGGCGAGAAACTTGAACAGGACCAGCCGGTCCACGCGGTCGGCGAGCCAGCCGCCGAGAGGCAGGCACACGAGCAGGGTGAAGGGGGTGCCCAGCGCGATAATGTTGCCGTAGGTTTGCTTGGAGAAACCCCATTGCTCGGTGAAGAGGAGCGGCGTGAGGCTCCCGAAATTGAGCCAGAAAATAATCTGGGCGAGAGCGACGGCATAAAGCGCGAGCCATTGCCGTTGCCCGAAGACATCACGAAAAAAGCCGGCCGCGGTGCGAACGACGCCCGCCAAGGTCGGGCGCGGCATCGGGGGAGGCAGGTGGGCCGGTGGGGTTTCACGGATACCGCAGGCCACGAGGAGCAGGGCGCCCAAGGCGAGCGCGCTCGCTGTCCAGAAGACGAGGTCCTCGCCGGATACGGTGCCAATGAGGGGCACGGTGAAGGTATCGTCCCATCGCCCGATCAGCACCGCGAAAAAGAAGGCATACATCGCTTGGCGCATGAACGTGAGCGTGGCGTTGGAGCGGCCGCGTTGGTGGGGAGGCACGACCTCGTTGATCAAGGACTCGTAGGGGCTGTCGACGTCGCGCAGCATTTCATACACGAAGAGCGCCGCGATGAGCAGCCACAGCGTGTCGAGCTGCGGGAGAATGAGGCAGCCGATGACGATGGTGCTCCACCCGACGATCAGAAACGGCTTGCGGCGGCCCCAGCGGGTCCAGACGCGATCACTGGTGTAGTTGCAGGTGGCGCCGACAAAAATATTGAAGAGCAGGTTGAAGCTGCCGACCAGCGTGATGAGATGCGGTGCGCTGACGAATTCGCGTAGCTTGAAGGTGAGGGCGACGTTCGAGATTTGCTCGAAAAACAGCTTGGCGGCCCAAGGGCCCGCGAGGACGCCGACCCAAATCCAGGGGACGTTTTTCTCGCCGGTGCGAACAGGCCAGAGCGAGCGGGACATGGAAGACGGCGACGGGGGTGGAGGCTTCGAGGAAATCAGAGCGTTCCGCCCGAGCGGATGAACGCGGGAGGAACGTGCGGGGCAAGCCCCGGGGCACCAAGACGAGCGGGTTTCATCTTGTTTAGAAGTTTCCGGGACAGGCCGAGGCACGCAAGTGCCCGGTGCGACTATCTGGATGGGTCCGGCACGCCGGGTGCGGTCAGCCCGGCCATGGGGACGAGGAGGAATTCAACCAGATCCTCGCCCGCGCGTTGGTAATATTTTCCGAGGTGGTGGGGCTGGTCGCGAAGGGGGCGATAGGTGTAGGTGTAATGTGCCTCGTCGAGTCGCCGGAGCAAGAGCGCGTGGCTCGCGTAGGTGGCGGTGTCGTCAAAGCCGGCGACGATGAACAACCGGACCACCGGATCATGGCCGCGCAACGCTTCGGCGGTGAGGGCGGCGGGCAGTTCGCCGGTGTCACGCGAGGTCATGGCGCCGGCCAGCGAGGCGGCGGCGCTGAACACCTGCGGGTGCTTGAGCGCGAGGTGAACGGCACCGCCGCCACCCATCGAGTAACCGGCGATGACGCGCGCGTTGCGGTTGGCGAGGGTCCGCCATTGGCGGTCCACGAGCGGGACCAATTCGTCGATGATCATGGTCTCGGCATTGATGCCGGTGCGGGGATTGTTGCGGTATCCGCTCATGCCGCCGTTGGGAAAGACGCAAATGGCCTCGGGAACGCGTCCGGCCTTGATCAAACGATCGACGATGCCGGCGAAGCCGGGACCGTCTGCGTTCTCGTTGCCGCCGGCGCCGTGGAGAAAATAGATAACGGGATAACGCCGCTCAGGGGAATCGCCGTAGCCGGGTGGCAGGTAAACGGTGAATCCCACGGTCTCGCCGATGGCCTCGCTGCTCCAAGTGTGATGGCTGACCAACGTGTGCTTGAACGAGGCCGCGTTGTTCCAAATGACGGGGCGCCGGGTCGGGGTGTCGGCGGCGAAGAGGGAGGCAGCGATCAGGGCGAAGGCAGGGAGGAGTAAGCGAAGATGCATGGGGGAGTCCGGGGTGAAGCAGCGGCCGCGAGGGTCGCGCGGAAAAAGGGTCGGCGAACCAAGGCGGAGTCAATCCGTTCTGAACTCATCCTGTTGGCCCCCCTGAAGCAGCTCGGGTTGGAAATTTTCAACACGATGACCCATTCGGTCGTTGCGACGAAAAAAGGGTCTACTTGAGTGCGATTCCTCCCTTCATGCGCCCCAATATATTGTTCCTGATGACGGACCAGCAGCGGTTCGATGCGATGTCCGCCCATGGCGGTTGGGTGCGCACCCCGGTGCTGGATTCGCTGGCGAAGGAGGGCGCGGACTTGCAGGCTCATTTTTCCCAAGCGCCCGTGTGCGTGCCATCCCGCGCATCGCTCTTTACCGGCCGCTATCCGCACACCCACGGGGTGCTGGAGAACGATGCGCGACTCGCCGAGCACGAAGTTCACCTGTTGAAAGTGCTGAAGCAAAACGGCTATGACCTGAGCTACGTCGGCAAGAATCACCTGCTGCCGGATGAAGAGCTGAGCGCCAACGCACACCATCACGACATCCGGGAATCTCGGCCCGATGAGTCGGCGGAGCGGAAAGCCTATCTTGAGCTGGAAAAGGCCTCGATGGACCGGTTGCAAACCGAGGGCTCCTTTGCGTCGGGCGCTTTTCACGACTTCCCGGACGAGATTACGACGACCGGCATCATCGCCGCGAAGACCCGCGAGAGAGTGAAGGCTGCTCCGGCGGACCAACCTTGGTGTGTCGTGGCGTCGTTCAGCGATCCTCACGTGCCTCATTTGGCGCCCCGGCGGTTCGAACGGCTGTATCCGCTCGAAACCCTGCCGCTGCCCGCGTGGGATCCCAGCGAGCCGCACAACGAGCCACCGCGTCTGCCGGTAAAGCGGGGTGCGCAAAACGTGGCCGCAGCCACGGAGGCGGACCGGCGTCGATACCTGTCGATCTACGGTGCCATGTGCTCATTTGTGGATGAGCAGGTGGGGCTGATTTTGGAAACGCTGCGGCGGCGGCCGGACGCCGATCGCACGATCATCGTGTTTGTGTCCGATCACGGCGACTTCTGCTGGCATCACGGTTTGTGCAAGAAGGACCTCGTGCTGTATGACGACCTGCTTCATGTGCCGGCCGTGATCCATTGGCCACAGCAGTTGGCGCCGCGCGTGGTCAGCCAAACCTTGAGCGAGCATGTGGACATCGTGCCCACGCTGCTGGAACTGGCGGGAATCGCGATCCCGTTCGGTTGCCAGGGCCGTTCGCTGGTCCCGCTGTTGCGGGGCAAGACCGCCGGGCATCGGGACGAGATTCACGGGGAAGTGTGCTATCCTTGGATGCGCAGCGGCAGCACGACGTTCGAGGCGTTCCGCCGCACCTATGCAGAGGCGCAGACGAAAAGGGGCGAGATGGTCACCGCGCCGCCCTACAATGTTCCGGGCGACTACACCAAGTGCGTGCGCACCGCTCGGTGGAAATACATCTGGTTCGGCGACGGCTTTGAGGAGCTCTACGATTTGGAAGCAGATCCGGCGGAATCGAGGAACCGTGCCGGCGAGGCTGCATTGGCGCCGGTATTGCAGGAACTCCGGCTGCGCCTGATGGAATGGGTGGTCTTGACGGCGGATCCTCGCAGCCCGGAGACGGAGAAGCGCCAACGGGCTGAGTTTGATCTTTGGCGCTACGGGACTCCGGCATGAGCAAGCCGAATATTTCCCATCCGGAAGGGCATCGAAACGGCGCAGACTCGTTTCCATCATGACAATGAATGCGGTCCCCCTTTCCATCCAACTCTGGTCCCTGCGTGATGCGGTGAAGCTCGATTTCGCAGCGACGATGCGCGAGGTGGCGGCCATGGGCTTCGCGGGCGTCGAGACGGCTGGTTTCGGAAACCTGGACGCGGCGGCCGCGGCCGCCGCAGTGAAGGCTGCGGGTCTGCGCTGCTCGGGCATGCACGTAGGAATCCAGGCGCTCCGGCACGATTTCAACGAGGTGCTCGAACACGCGCGATTGTTTGGCACGACGGATGTGATCTGCCCGTATTTTCCGCGCGAGTTGATGACGTCTGCAGCGGCCTACGTGGCACTCGGAGAGGAGCTCGACGGTCTGGGCGCGAAGCTGCGGGCGTTCGGGTGCCGGATGCATTATCACAATCATGATTTCGAGGTGATGCGTCACGACGGGCGACTGGGTTTCGACTGGTTGCTGGATACGGCTCGACCGGCCAATCTCGGCTGCGAGGCAGATGTTTACTGGTTGCAGCACGCGGGGAAGGACCCGGCGGCATTTGTGCGGGAACAGGGACGGCGGATCGAGTTGCTGCATTTGCGGGACGGGACGGAAATCGGTTCCGGGCCGGTAGATTTTCCGTCGGTGTTTGCGGCCGTTGACGCGATCGGCGCGCTGCGCTGGCAGGTGGTGGAGATCGGGCGTTGCACCTACGATCCCTTGGAATCGGCTCGTCGCTCGTTTGCGCAGCTTCGCGCGTGGGGACGCGTTTGAACGGACAACTGCCACCCAAGTTTACGCATGAGCACTGAACCCAAGGTCAATATCGCGATGATCGGCGGCGGCGCGGTTGGAATCATCCAGATGACTCTATACCGCGAGCACCCCCAGGCGCGGATCGTCGCTCTTGCCGAGACGGCGGGGGAGCGCGGCCGCGCGACGGCGGCGGCGCACGGCGTATCCGAGTGGGTGGCGGACTATCGCGAGCTGCTCGCGCGCGAGGACATTCATGTTTTCTCGATTGCCCTGCCGAATCACCTTCACGCGCCGGTGGCATTGGCGGCGCTGCGGGCGGGAAAGCATGTCTTCCTGGAAAAGCCCATGGCGACGAATGCGGCGGATGCGATGGCGCTGATGGAGGAGGCGCGGAGGTGTGGCCGACGCCTGATGGTAGGGCAGAACAACCGATTCACACCAGAGGTGCAGACCGCGCGGCAGTTGATTGAGCAGGGAGTGATCGGGGACGTCTATCATGCCAAAACGGCATGGACGAGGCGCGCGGGCATTCCCCGCATCGGGTCGTGGTTCACGCAGCGGAAGTTCGCTGGAGGTGGATGCTGCTACGACATCGGGGTGCATGCGCTGGACCGATGCCTCTACTTGATGGGGGAGTTCGAGGCGGTGGCCGTGTCGGGACAGACTTACGCGCAGCTCGGACCGCGCGGGCAGGGTGAAGGGACTTGGGGCAAGGGGGACGTGGATCCGGCGGCAGTGTTCGACGTGGACGACCTGGCGGTGGCGCTGATCAAGCTGCGCAGCGGGCGCACGGTGTTGCTGGAAGCCTCCTGGGCGGCGCACCAGACTGAGCCCGACTTCAACGGAACGCATCTGTTCGGCACCGACGGAGGACTGCAGTTTCCGCCCTTGAAACTGTTCACCCCGGGCAAGCACGGCTATCGGGAGGAGCGAGTGAACTGTGCTGCGCCGTATGCCAATCCGAACCGGATGGCACATTTTGTCGACGTGGTGCTGGGGCGCGCCGAACCCTTTATCAAATTGGAGGAATCCGTGGCTGTGCAACGGATCCTGGATGCGATCTATGTTTCTTCAGAGACCGGAAGGGAAGTGAGGTTCGAAGCTGCCACCGAAGTCGCGGTATCCTGACGTCCGGTTCGCAAACAATCAGTGCCAGAAACCATGCCAACGTTACGCCGTCCGAACGTCATTGTCTTCTTCACCGACCAGCAGCGTCACGACACAACGGGCGTGCATGGCAATCCGCTCGAGTTAACGCCGAATTTCGATCGCATGGCGCGGAACGGCACGCACCTGTTGAACAGTTTCACGTGCCAGCCGGTGTGTGCCCCTGCGCGGTCCTGCCTGCAGACGGGACGCTACGCGACACAGACGGGAGTGTGGCGCAATGGCCTTACGCCGCACGCGCACCTGCGGACGCTGGCACATTATTTCGGCGACGCGGGTTACGACACGGCATACTTGGGAAAATGGCACCTGGTGTCGGACGAAATGCTGGGCGCGGTGCCCCGTGCGGGACAGGGCGGGTATCAGACTTTCCTCGGCGCCAACCAGCTCGAGTTGGTGAGCGATGCCTACGACTGTCGTTTGTGGGATGAGCACGGGAAGGAGCATCGGCTGCCGGGCTATCGAGTGGACGCGTTGACGGATGCGGCGATCCGTTATGTGGGCACGCCACGTGACCGGCCATTTTTCCTGTTTCTGTCTCATCTCGAACCGCATCACCAGAATCATCGCGACGACTATCCGGCGCCGGAAGGGTATGCGGAGCGTTACACGGGCGGGTGGATGCCACCGGACCTGCAGCGGCTGGGCGGGACAGCGCCGCAGCATTGGGGTGGATATTGTGGCATGGTGAAGCGGCTCGACGAAGCACTCGGCCGGTTGCTCGACGCGCTGCGCAGTTTGGGGCAGCTGGAGCAAACGGTGATTTTGTTCACGTCGGATCACGGCAATCATTTCAAGACGAGGAACGGGGAATATAAGCGGTCGTGTCATGAGGCCTCGATTCGCGTGCCGACGGCTTTGTGCGGTCCCGGTTTCGACGGGGGAGGTGCGCTGGATGCGCTGGTAAGCCTGGTGGATTTGCCGCCGACCCTGCTTGATGCCGCGGGTATTCCGGTGCCGCCCGAGATGGAAGGCCGGTCGGTATTGAGGAAGCTGCGGGATCGGTCGAGCGACTGGCCGCAGGAGGTGTTGGTGCAGATCAGCGAAAGCCAGACGGGGCGTTGTGTGCGCACCGCCCGCTGGAAATACAGCGTGCAGAGCCCTGAGCGGGATCCCGTGACAGGAGCCCCGTTTTTGCGGGAGGGCGCCGAGGTCTATGCAGACGATTGCCTATACGATCTGGAGGCTGATCCGTGGGAGCTGACGAACCTCATCGGGATGCCGACTTATGCATCGATCGTCGCCGACATGCGCCGGCGGCTGGTTGCGCGGATGACGGCGATCGGCGAGGCGGAACCTCGATTCGTGGACGCGCCGGCAAGGGAGGCCGGCCAACGCAAGCCGAGACTGACGGAAGAATGATGGCGTGGCCGAGATGCCGACTGCGGGACTTTCTCGATTCAATTCAAATCACCAATCGGCCAGCGGTTGAATATGGGGGGCTGGCGCGGCGTCCCGGATTGATCCCGGGGTGAGCAGCACCGAAATTTCAAGTCGGCCAGAATCAGGTGCGGTTGCATGGAGGACCAGCAAGCGCCGGTTCGGATTCGGAGCATTGAAGTCGTCATCCGGTGGATCGGCCGGGATCGATTTGAAGCGAAAGGGCCCAGGGCTGAGCAAAGCGACCTGCAATGAGCGGTCGTCCTGTTTGAGACGGGCGTTCCTCCCATCATCGCTGATCATGATGTCTGCTCCGGTGACCAAAGCCCACCGCACGTCGGCACCGGCCCGCAGGCCGGAGAGTTCGTCCTGCACGAGCACGCGCCGCTGCTGATCGAGGCGGAACCCGCGACGAGCCGAGGTCACCTGATCCGCGTAGACCGGTGTGAGGTCGAAAATCGTCCACGGCTCGGTGCCGGCGGAAAAGCGGTCAAGAGTTGCGTGTCCGTCTACGCGCATGGGCTGATCGTCGATCACGAGCGTGCTGTGACTGTGGTTGTTCAGCCGGAAAACCTGCCAGCGTTGCGAGTCCTGCGCGCGGTTCCAAAGATCGATGCCCTTTGCCTCCAAACCGCTATAATCCTGGGCGCCAAGATCGCGGCCCCAGCGGACACCGTCGGCTTCGAGGATGAAGGAGCCCATGTCCATGTGCCCGTGATTGAGGGATGGGCTTCCTCCCTTCGTGGCCAGAAAGGTGGCGTCAGGATCGCTCCAGGAGCTACGGAAAGCGGCAACCGGCTGCTCGCCGCCGGACCGCCACGCGAGCGGCAGGGCGGTGGCTTCGGTGGAGGCGGGCAGCGGGGTCCACCAGAGAAACGCGAGCGGGGTGAACCGATCGCCGCTGAGTGCCGCATCGTGTTGCAGCCATGCGGTCAGGTTTCGCCGGTGTGGGTTGAGCAAGTCGGGCTGCCGCGACTCACGGGCGAACCAGAACAGCGCGGGCGCGAACCCGACCGACTCCCAGCCGTCGGAAAAATTGAACGACATGCCCGTCGGTCCGGTGAGGTGGGAGATGGCCGTGGAGCTGGCCAGAAAGCCTTCGCGGGCCGGCAATGACCAGTCTTGGCCCGTGGCGTGGCGAAGCGCCTCGATCATGAGCACCTGGTAGGTGGTGCCGTAAGCCCAGTAGCCCGGGCCCTCGGGGTAGAGTCCGTCGGGAGCGTAGGGCGCAAGTCCGTGGTGGGTGCTGGCGCGGGCCGCCTGTAGGATTTCGCGGGCGAGGTCGGGCTCGCTGTCGGCGACGGCGAGCGCTCCCAAGATCATTCCGGCCCAGCAGACTTGGTTCCAGTTGTTCTGCGCGTCATGCCAGCGATTGTGGGGTGCTTTCGGGTCCAGCCCCGGCTGGAGACCGAGTCGGATGATGGCTTCACGCAGGGTCGCCCGGCTGGCGGGCGGCAGAACCGCGAAGAATTCGTCGTAACCGATGGCCACCGCCGTGGTCATCTCGGCCACATCGAGGAAATGCGAAGGGTTCCAGTCCGGGAAGGCGGCGACGGCGAGCAGTTCCTGCTCGGCCCGGCGGGCAAAGGCATCGTTTCCCGTCAGATGATGGGCGGTGACCAGCTGCAAGGTGCGGCGAAGGACATTGCGGGATACGCTCAGCAACCGGCGGCCCCTGAGATCCCGGGTCACCACCGGCGTGATCAGCAAGGTTTCAGCCTGGGCCAAGATTCTTTCGCCCAGACGGCTCAACTGGGCATCGTGGTCGGACAGGCGCATCTGGTGAGTCCACTGGTCGGCCGTTGCGAGCAGGCGCGGTCGTTCCGTCCGGAGTGAAGCCAGCGGATCGGGCTCCGCGGTTGGGAAGGCGAATAACACCGACAGGAGAACGCAGAAGCTGATGAGGATCCTGAGGACGGCTTTCATGAATTGGGGAAGGAAACTCCTCCGGCGTCTATTCCCAGACGAGTGGGGCGATGAAGATGCCCCGCTCATCGTTGCCGCGCCATTGGTAGGCCAGCAGGTAGTCGCGGCCCTCGTGGGTGATGATTTCCGGTGCCAGTAGCTTGATCGGGTCGTCCGGCATGAGGGAAGCGACCGGCGGATCATCCCAGCGCAGCGGATCTTTCGATCGGAAGACATACATCTGCTCGAACCGGTAGTAGTGGTCGCCGCGCCGGAGCACGAACGGACTCTCGGCATAGGCGAACAGATAACCCGGCGGCGGAGGAGTCAGCGGAGGAATTTCGATCGCGGTCTCCTCCCAGGGGCCGGTGAGGGAGGAGCCGGCGCGTGCGCGGATCGTGTGATCCCGCGTGGCTGGGTTGATGCCGGGTTCGGGCGAGGTGTAGTAGGCGATCCATTTGCCCGAGCCAGCGCGGTCATCGAGGATACAGAGGTCGCGTCCCATCGGGAACACCGCCTTTGTGCCATGGGGTTTCCAGTCCAGGCCATCCGGGCCGGTCAGCAGGTGGGCGCCGTTGCTGTTGTAGAACAGGTAGTGGGTGCCGGCATCCTTCACGTGAAAAGGCGCCTGCAGGTGCCCCTCGCGATGGTCCCAGTCGAGGTGCGACGTGAGGAAGATACCCTCGGGTTTCCAATCGGGTTTCATCAGTTCACGGCTGCTCCAGCGATAGAGCAGGCGCGTGTTGCCGGGATGGGCGGTGTGGCGGATACAGGCGATCAACTGCCACGTTCCGTCATCAGCCTGAAAGGCGGTGAAATCCACCGGCTCAGCCTTCGGCGTGGCCCACTGTTCCAAGGGTGGCCGCCCGGCGATCTTCACCCAAGGACCGGCCAGCCGGGGAACAAGGGGTTCCGCGGTTGCCATCGACGGCAGGGCGATGGCGATGAAGAGCACCGCAAGGGAGTTTCGAATGTTCATCGCGCTGCGGGTTTTGGGCGCGGGGAAGGAAACTGGGGTAGCCATGAGGACGGGAAGGAAGTGCAGCCCATACTGGTGTGGGATGTGGGGGCTGCAATGACGCAGCCATTCATCGCGTTGAAGCTTGCCGCTTACCCAGACGAGGCGGGCCAGATGTCCCCGCGCATCCGCCAACTGCAAGACAGCGCGGCAGCGATGTCTTGCCTTCTGGATGCAGAGTAGGTGTGGCTGACCGTTTCAGGATTCGGATGGTGCGTCGGACATTTGCGGATAATGGGCCGGCAGCCACTGGGCGCGAGGCAGGCGCATGATGTCGGCGGGAGCGCGGCCATTGCCGAGGAGTGCGGCCATCGTGCTCATCGCCGGGGCGATGTGGGTGAAGAATTTTTTGTAGCCGGCACAGAGGTAGTTGAGTCCCGGCTCTCCGTGTGGGGTTTGGATAAAACGGTGCTTGGGGCATTCGCCATGACAGGCGAAGCGCACAGGACATTCGCGGCAGTAGCGGGGGAGCGTGGCGGACTTGGCGTCGCCGAAAGCGGTCTGTGCGGGAGAATCCACCAGCGCGGCAAGCGATTGGTTCATCAGGTTGCCGAGCTTGTAGCGCGGATAGACATAGTGGTCGCAACTGTAGATGTCGCCGTTGTGCTCCACGGCCAGGGCTCGGCCGCATTTTTCGGAGAAGATGCACACGCCGGCGGGTTGGCCGACCCAATTGGCCAAAGCGGCGTCGAATTGTTGCACGAAGATCCGGCCGACATCGCGCTGCACCCATTCGTCGAAGATTGTGCAGAGGAACTGGCCGAACTCGGCGGGCCGGACGCTCCATTCCGTGACCTGATCGTCCAGTGCGGTAGCATCTGCCTGTTCCGGCGGCGGGGCGAGCCAGAGGCCGGATTCGTCGGTCTCGGCGGCGTTGCGTTCGACGATGGGGATGAACTGCATGTAGCCCGAGCCGAGATTGCGCAGGAAACGATAGACCTCGAGGGCCTGTCGCGAGTTCTTGCGATGAACCGTGGTGAGCGTGTTGAACTCGACGCGGTGCCTTTTCAACACCTCAAGGCCGCGCATCACTGCGGCGAAGGTGGGTTGGCCGCCGCGGTCAACGCGGTAGGCGTCATGCAGGTGGGCCGGACCATCGATGCTCAAGCCGACAAGGAAGCGATTCTCCGCGAGAAAAGCACCCCATTCGTCGTCGAGGAGCGTGCCATTGGTCTGGAACGCGTTTTCGATGGTTTTGCCGCCGGCATGGCGTTGCTGCAGAGCGACCGCGGTGCGGAAGAAATCCACACCCGCCAGTGTGGGTTCACCGCCTTGCCATGCGAAACTGACCACGGGGCCGGGCTGGGCCGCGATGTAGTCGCGGATGTATGCCTCGAGCACCTCCGGTTTCATGCGGAATCCACTGCTGCCCGGGTAAAGCCGTTCCTTCTCCAGGTAAAAGCAGTAGGTGCAGTCGAGATTGCACTTGGACCCCATCGGCTTGGTCATCAGATGAAATGGCGCGCGGGCGATCATTGGATGGATCCAAGTTCAAAGGCTGCGTTGCAGATGGGATCGGATCGTTTCGGGAGCGACGTGGCTCGTCATTTTATCCAGGAAGGAACAATGCCGGATTCGATGCCGAAAACCCAGCGGCCCAGCAGAAACACGAGTCCCACGATGATTGGGACGAGCGCGAGATTGAGCAGGAAGCCGGCGCGGGCCATCTGTGGCAGGGTGACCCGGCCGCTGGCAAACACGATGGCGTTGGGCGGAGTGCCGACGGGCAACATATAGGAACAATTGGCCGCGAGCGCGACGGGAATGAGAAATAGGAGTGGATTCTGTCCCATCCCAACGGCCACGGCGGCGGCGATCGGAAGGAAGGTGGCGGCGGTGGCGGTGTTGCTGGTGAATTCCGTCAGCATCAGGATGACGAAGCCAATGATGGATATGGTCACCC
The DNA here is from genome assembly GCA_044507675.1 of Opitutales bacterium. Classification (GTDB taxonomy): domain Bacteria; phylum Verrucomicrobiota; class Verrucomicrobiia; order Opitutales; family Opitutaceae; genus Lacunisphaera. Next base: position 106,426 of record JBIQJF010000004.1, read on the forward strand.
ACAGGGGGACGGAGCTGAGACCGGCTGACAGTCCTCCGATATAGTTTGAGAGCCCGTGTTCGCTGATGGCGCCGGAGAGGCTGAGCCCGCCGCCGAAGAGCAGCAGCACATCCCAGGGGAGTTGCCGGGTGGATTCCCAGTTCATCACGAATTCGCCGCGGCGCCAGTCCACCGGCAGGGCGAAAAGCAGGATCGCGCTCGCCATCGCGATGGTGGTGTCGGTGAGCAAGGGCACGGCGCGAGCGAGGAGCGGTTGAAATATCCAGCCGGCGGCGGTGACGGCGAATACAATGCTGACGATCATCTCGGCGCGGGAAAACGATCCCATGTTCGCCCGCTCGCGCTCGATGAGCTGCGCCATGCCCGGCATGGGAGCGTGGTCCAGCTTGAACGATATCCGGGTGAGCACGTAATAGACCACCGGCAGAGTCACGAGCACGACGGGAATGCCGAGCAGCATCCATTGACCGAAACCCAGCTCGAAACCGTAATTGCTCCCGACGAACCCCGCCAGCAGAGCCAGGGGCGGCGTGCCGATCAGAGTGCCCATCCCTCCCGTGGTCGCGCCATACGCGATGGAAAGGAGGACCGCGGTAGCGAAAGCACGGTTCGCCGGAATGGCACGATCAGCGGCGGGGATCAGTTCGACGACCGAAATCGCAATCGGCAGCATCATGAGGCTCGTAGCGGTGTTGCTCACCCACATGCTTACCAGTGCAGAGGCCAGCAGGAAGCCGGCGACAATGCGCGGCGGCCGGGTGCCCATGAGGGCGATGAGATTCACAGCGATGCGGCGGTGGAGGTTCCAGCGCTGCATCGCCAGGGCAATGACAAAGCCCCCAAGAAAGAGGAAGATAATCGGGTTGGCGAATGGTGCGGCGGCCTCGCGGACGTTGCCGAGCCCGAGCGCGGGGATGAGGACCAGCGGCAGCAGAGCAGTGACCGGAATCGGGAGGGCTTCCGAGATCCAGAATGTCACCATCAGCAGCGCGAGTCCGGCGGTGCGCCAGCCCTCCAAGGACAGCCCATCGGGCGGCGGGAAGAGCAGGGTGGCCGCGAGCAGGATCGGCCCAAGCACCCAGCCGGATCGCTGGCGGGCTCCGTAGGTGGCAGTGCCTTCAATGGACTGACGGACTTGCTGTCGCGCGGGGATAATCGACATCGGGGGGAACTAATTGCAGGGGTGATGATGATGGCAAGGCAGGGCGGGGCGTAGGTTAATCAGCACAGCCATGATCACATCAGGTGATGCCGTGCTCATTGATGGGCGCAACGACGGACCTCGATATTTTATACATCCCGTTGAGTTGCCGGTAAGAGAGCACGGCGCAGAAAGGAGGAGATCATTCACGGACGCGCGTTCAGCTGTCAGGTGGTGCGGACTGAACGACGCTGTCATAATAGATCCTGACCTCGGGCTCGGTCCCGGTGAGAAATTCGCAGGCGCGACGCAGCGCCTTGCGGGTTGCGAGGTTGGGATTCAACTCGGCCGGGAAAACGTTTTCCGGCCCCAGCTGACGCAGCACGCCGCTGTTCTTGAGAACGCGGAGGACGTCGCCATGCACGCCAGAGATGAGGAGGTGCCGGCCGGTTTGTCGGAACCAGTCCAGCAGGCCGCGCAGGGCAAACACCGTGGTGGCGTCGAGATGCCGCGCATTCTTGAGCCGGAGAATGACGACGCGAAGATCCTCCCGTTCGGCCTGCTGGCGGACACGGGATTGAAACAGATCGGCCGCTCCGAAAAATAATTCGCCTTCAACGTGGATGATGGCGACGTGGGGATGCTCACGTCGGGCGGCTTCAGTCCGCTCAGTGAGCTGTTGGGTATCGTTGAAGACATACTCGGAGAGCGTGGGGGTCGAGGCCTTGCGCAGCGCGAGGAAGAGGGCGAGCACGACCCCGGCGTAAATGGCGACATCGAGGGGCAGCAACATGGCACAGGAAAAAGTGCCGAAGAGCGCCAAGGCATCGGAACGCGTCGAACGGGCGGCGATCCGGATGTGCTCGCGGTTGATCAGATTCCAACCGACCCGGATCAGGGCCGCGGCAAGGACCGGCACCGGCAGGTGGTTAACGAGGGGAGAAAGCGCGAGCACAAATGCGAGCACGACGATGCTGCTGAGCAAACCGGTGACTTGTGTGCGGCTGCCGGCCTGGAAACTGGCCGCGCTCCGGGCGAACGAGGCCGAGCCCGGCATGGAGGCAAAAAGTCCGGAGAAGATGTTGCCGACGCCCATGGCGACGAGTTCGCGGTTGGTGTCGACTTCCTCGCCGGTCCGCACGCCATAGGTCTTGGCGAGGGAGGTGGCCTCCAGCATTCCGAGCAGGGCGATGGCGGCGGCCGGCGTGATCAGATCGCGCAGCGTGCCGAGTTCCCGCAAAGTCAGGGGCAGGCCGGAGAAATTCGGGAGCGTGGCCTGCAACGCATAGGACTGGCCGAGGTTGGCGACACCGAACGCGGTAAGATCCAGCCACCAGTCGAACAGCGAGAAAAATATCAGCCCGATCAACGCGTCGGGCCACCGCGGTCGCAACCGTCGGATCAAAGTGAACAGGAGAAAGGCGGCGGTCGCGATTCCCGCAGACCAGAGGTTTATTTCACGAGCGAAGGCCAGTTCCAGCGCCTGGATTGGGACGGTCCAGAGCGATTCTCCGGGAGGACGGGCCACGCCGAGCAGATGGTGGAGCTGGCTGAAAGCCAGCAACACGCCGATGGCCGAACTATAGCCGATGACCACCGATCGGGAGATGAACTGGGTTGCCTGGCCAAAGCGCATCAATCCGGCGGCGAGCTGGCAGATGCCGATCAGGAATGCGAGCAGCACCGCCATTTCGGGCGGGCCCAGCGCCGATCCCTGCAGGCTCAGAAAAGTGGCGGCAAGCACCAGGCTCAGCGAATTGCTCGGACCGAAAATGACGTGACGGCTGGAGAAGAAAAGCGATGCCACGAAGCCGCCCGCCACCACACAACCGAGGACCATTTGTGGCGGCAGCCCGGCCAGCAGGGCGAATCCCATGGCCTGCGGAATGGACACCATCGCCACCGTGGCCGCGGCCAGTAAGTCGGCCTTCAGCTTGTCCCGACTGTAGTCACGCAAATCTTTCCACAGCGGAGGGACGAGCAGCCGCCAGTCCGGTTTCAGGGAGTCAATGATGGTGTCGGGAGCAATCACATGCGATGGACTCGGTGAATCCAAGGCACTAGAAAAGCTGCATGGTTTGAGTGCGCCATGTCGGGATGTCGCATCCAGATGAAAGTCGGCGCGCTTCTGTGGGTGCGGCCTACTTCACGGTGCCGCGGAACCAGTGTCGGCGTTCAATGGCACGGAGAGAGCTAAAGAACCGCCAGTGGTGGATTTCATCGGGGAGGCTCCCGGCAACCGGACTTCGACCGGCACTGCGGGCGGTGTGGTGGCCTTGAAGAGCAAGGTGTCCGCAGTCTTGCGCCATTCGACCGCGATGCGGCCGGCGGGTGTGGCGATAGTGCCGCGCGCGTGGTCCAATCCGGCGATTTGCGGCGCGAGCAGGATGCCTTTCCAACCCTGAGCAGCGGGTTTGATGCCCAGCACGGCGGAAAAGAAATCCGCAGCGATCCATGAACTCCACCCATGACAGTCGCTGCGCGTGGGATCGGGATACTCCCACCAAGTGGTGGTGCCTTGCGCGAGCATGGCCCGCCAAGGCGCCAGCACTTTGGAATGGAAATGACCGTATCCGCCGGCGTGCTCCAGCGCCCGGGCCACGTAGAACGAGGGCATGAAATTCGCCTGAATCAGCGAAGCATCAGATGTCAGGCGGTCGAGGGTGCGTTCGCGATCCACGGATCCGGGAACGTCCGCCAAAATTGCCGCAGCTTGGGTGTGCTGAGAGCAGGTGTGATGGTTCGGTTCGGGGCCTTCGCGATAAAGGCCGCGTTCGGCATCCCACGCTCCGGCGTGGACGCTCGCTCTCAGCCATCCAGGCCACCTCCGCCAGCGACAGGCGTCCTCGGGATTTCCCGCTTGTTCATGCAACCGGATGGCCGACTCCAAGGCCTGAATAAACACGCAGGTCAGAAAGGTTGACGCGCCCGAAACGACGGCGGGTGGCTCTCCGCGAATCCAATGGGAGTTCACATCAACCATGTTCCAGTGAGGAAGCCTGCCCACGAACCCGTCTGGCCGCAGGCGTTCGCGGAAGAATCCGAGAATTCCGTCCATGACGGGAAGGCAGCTTCGCACAAAGACTGCGTCGCGTTCGCCCACCCAAAGCCAGTAATCCTCCAGCATGAGGATCCAGAGCAGACAGAAGTAGGGAATCGTTTGTGGTTGCCGTGAAGGCACGCGGGATCCGATCAAGCCGTCCGGGCGGGCCGAATCCCGGAAGAGCTGCAGGCCGCGTCGCGCGAGCCGGGTTTCGTTTGCGAGATAGTAGCCGGTCAGTGCCTGCAACCGCGCGTCCGCGATGTAGTTCTGCTGTTCGTAATACGGACAGTCCTCATAGGTTTCATGCGCACACAGCTGCGCTGTGCGCCAGCTGACTTCCATGAAGCGGCCGGCGTTTTGGTCCGACGAGTCGAATTCGGCTTGGAGCGTCTGCGGAAAGACCGTGCGACGATAATGAGCTTCTCGAAGTTCGCAGGGATCTGCTCCGGGCAGAATCTCGATCTTCAGATACCAGAAGGTTCGCCAATGAAATGGTTCGAAGCGGTCTCCCCGCCCCGAGAGGATCAGTGTGTCACGGTAACCGTGGGGGCTGCCCGTGGGGTCATCCCGCCGTTCTTTGACCCAGACTCGCCGGCCGTCGGTGACAGTCCATTGCCCCATGGCCTCCGCGTAGGTGATCCGGACTTCCCGGTTGCGACCACCTTGGAAAAACAGAACCGGATAGCCTGTGGTCATTTCACCGGCGTCAAAGATGAGGCTTCCGCCCATGCCGGCGGCGAGATGCCATGGGGCGGGTGGAGATTTCCATTCACCCGTATCTGTTCGGCAACGGGTGAAGTGGCGCGGCTCTTCGCTGAGCTGGGGAATGTCCCGCGGATAAAGGACGCGAAGGTCGGCCACTCCCCACCGGTTGCCGGCATTTACAGCGGCACCGATCGGTCGCGCTGGCTCCCAGTCGGAATCATTGAAATCGGGGAGGGTCCAGTCGCTCGGCTCACTGGATCGAAAATCCACCCGATCCATATGATTGAGAAACTGCTGGGCGTTGTCGTGGTAGGAGGTTGTATCGGGGGTGACGGAGAGATCGGGGCTCACCCGCCAGGAGCCCGGCGTGTCGAAGGTCGATCGCCCCGGAGCGTAAACCAGAAACCCTGGAACGTTGCTGTGCTCTTCGCAATGCGGAGCGTTTTCGCCATACCAGCGGACCTCGGCGGCCAGGACGTTGCGACCCGACACCAAAGCCGGAGCAAGCTCGTAGGTTTCGACACTATAGTGCGCAAGCGTGCCTCGTGCGGGACCGCGACCGAGAAGATGCCCGTTGAGCAAAAGCCGATAACGGCTGTCGGCGCTCACATGAATAAGAAGGGACTGGGGAGCAGACGAAATATCGAAGGCGAGACGGAAGCGACGAACGGTCAGACCACGCTCATGCCGGTCTGCGGACCAGGCAAACGAGGCGGGCCAAGCAACGGGCCGATCAGGGTCAAGTGGTGCCATGGATCCGACGGTGTTCATGGATGCTTAGGTCACCGCAGTGCAACTCCTCGCGGGATGAAAGCATCCGGAGCAACCTTTCCGGTTTTCATGATTTCTCCAAGACGGTGGTGCCCCACGCAGACGGTGCGTCGAAGTTGGCCAAGATTAGTGGCAACCTGATTGGTGTCCTGGCGATGCATCTATAGCGCAAGTCTTACGGCCAGGTGATGGTCGGGCGAATCGGAAGGATTTCATCCGGATGAGAACTTCCTGAGACAGGCTATCTTTGATCCCGCTGACAAACAGCGTGACGAATCAATCGACGAAATTCGCGGACGGTGATGTGGGAGCCAAGGCCATCCTTATGCGGCCATGCACAAGCCCCTCCAGCGGAGTCAGCCTCGCAGGATGTGAGGGTGGCGATACCTCCCCTTGGATCAGGCAGAGGTCCGACCAGAGGTCTTGCCGCTGCTCCCCGAGGGAAGGCCAAGGGAGACACTCCTCGTCAGGGCTTCGTTTCGACCTGATAGCGGTAGGTGCCGGCTACAAACTGGCCTTTGTCCACCGCGGGAGCAAAGACGGAAAATTGTTGTAGGGCTTTGGAGAGGTCGGAGGTGAGTTTGGCGGAGAGGGCAGGGTCCTCCTTGAGAGCAACGGCGGTTGCCTTGCCGTCGGCACCGACTTCGATCGTCGCTTCCACGCGGGCGATGCCGCGTTCATGCAAATTCTTTAGTGTCCGGGCGACGAGCGGATTGCCAACCAGCACGGGATCGGCGCGGTCCTGTTGATGTCGGGCGAGCTGAAGACCGGCGAGATAGTGTGCACGGTCCGCCCAGCTATGCGGATTGGTCGGCAGCAGGAGACCGAGGAAGGCCTCGATATCGATGAAAAACTGATTGATAGCCGCTTCGTCGGGATTGGTGATGGCGGTTATCGGCACGCCATCGCGCGTGAGCAAATACAAGGCGCATTCACCGCGCCCGGGAGCGAGGCGGGTCAGGGTGGTCAAGCGCGGCTGTTCCGAGTAGCTGATCAGCATCCACGGCAGGTTGGCGCGTAATGCCAGACTGTTATACAGGTCGGGACCGCCTTGATGATGCACGCCAAATTGGACACCGGCGATTTGCGGATGTCTTTCCTGCAGCGCGTTGAAAGGCGCGATGGACCTGCTGAGCATATCCCATGAGCTTCCTTGGGCTGCATCCACGAAGAACAGAATGAGAAATTCCGGTTCAGCGCGGCCGGCGAGGTCGGCGTTCACCTGGTTCGAACCCACGAATTGGCGTAGTTGACCGCGCAAGCGTCCGGTCAGTTCGCCGTGCGCATTGTCCCAGCGGGCGGCAGGCTCGGGCTTGGTGCCGGCTTGCGCATCAAAGCGCGCGCAATCGGCGTGGGAAAGAGCGCGCCACGGCAGGCGTCGGCCGCCTCCGGTCGGCGTGCGAAAGAGCGCAAAGGGTCCAAGCGCTTCGGCGGGCTCGGCCTTGAAGACTTTGCCTTGGGGGTCGGTCCAGTCTTCAATCTTGGCGGGAGAGAGCAGCGCGGAGGACAGGGTCAAAGCCCAGATGACACGGAGGGGGTTCAGTCGCATGAGGTGAGGGGGTTGCCTGACACTAACGCAGTCCGACCGTGGCAAACAAGCGACAACTTCCCGGCGCGGCATTACCGTTCAAGCACGCCGCGCCAGAGTCTCGCTTCGCCAGGTATACCGTGGTCGTGCAACCGCGCATCGATTTCTTCGATGCTCGGCTCTGTCACTTGGTGTTTGGGGTCGGGAGGGAACTCCGGCCGCACGACGCGGCAAATCGCCCAGCAGGCCCAGATGCGCCAGCGCCGCTGTTCACGGCGGGGCTCATTCATCCGATCGGCCAGATGTTGGAAATGCACACGCGGGTTGCCGATGAAGACATTCTCCGGCGCGTGCCTCAAGAACCACGCCATCGCGGCGTATGGCAACGGCCATTGGCGCAGCACCGGTTCATCGCCGCACAGGTTGGCGCCGAGTGCGCGGTCCAGCGAGAGAATGGCGCGAGCGGCCAGGCCACGTTGCCATAGATGATGCGCGTAGGTGAGTGCCGTCAGGTAGAATCCGTCGTCGCGCTCTTCGCCGTGCCGGGTCAACGCGCTGGCGTCCATTCGTTCTGGCGGGACAGGCAGGTGCGGGCACGCAGGCAACAGTGGCTCCATGATGGATCAGCGAGTGCCGGAGCTGTTCCGTCGGAAGCCGCGGAGCTGGAGTTCGAACGCCGTCGGGTAAAGCCGATCAACGTCGGCCATGTGCATGAAGACGACCGGCGCGAGGGACGAAAAACCATTTTTGGTGAGCACAATGCCATCGGCGACGTAGTTCATCATATGGAGAATGCCGAAACCGACCGGCCGCGGGTCGGTGAGACAGAGCACATCGCCGAATTGATAGGGCGGCGCGACTGAATGGTATTTCGTGGCGAGTTCCTGCTCGATGAGATCCTGTTTGCCCGGCTGGCCGGGTTCGCCGGCGAGGAAGCGGTTGTCAGGCTCGCGGGCGAAGAAGTTCAGGCTGGTCCAAAAGCAATTGGCGCGGCCTGCGACCGAGTTTTCGGGGAAAGTATTCAAAAGTTGCTGTGAGATCGGAGGCAGCAAGTTGCTCACGTCGATGGCATCCAGGGTGGGTGAACGCTCGAACCAACGCAGCAGGGCGGCGGTGCTGCGCCCATCGTGCTTTTTCCAGTATTCCACCAGTTCGGCCGGTTGCTCCATGCTGGCTCGCATCAGCTCGACTTGCAGGGCCGGGGTGTTGAACAGCAGCCGTTTCAATCGGCGGGTCTCCGCTTCGTCGGTGATCAGTTCCTGCAGCAAGTCGGTGTCGGAGAGACAAAGCAGGCCCTTGCGTCGATAGGAAAGGCGTTTCAGTGCAGCCTGTAGTGCGGGATTCAATGCCGCCTTTTCATAGGCGGAAGGCTCTTCCGGCAACACGAGCGGGATGTGGTGCGAGGGATTGGCGCCATGCAGGCCGAGAAAATTGTAGATGGTTTCACGGCTGACCGGTGAAAGGGCATGTCGGATGGCCGGTGGTGCTCGCAGGACGATATTGCCGTCGGGACCGGTGCTGCGAATCGCCGGATCAAGCAATCCTGCAAGCTGGGCCGGGGTGAGCTGACTGCGTCGCAACAGCGCTTCAATCTGGCTCCAGTCCTTGATCAAAAAATCCCAATCCTGCGGACGAAACATGTTGGAGACATCCAGCCAACGATCGGGCGGAGCGAGATTGATGGGCGCATGACGAAGCACGCCCCAAGGACCCTTCGCACCCAATTGTTGAGGCGTGACGGTGCCGGACTGGTTGACGGCTGCGCGGCGCCTGAACCCGCTCCAGCTGCCACCGCTGAAATGGGGATTCCGATTGAGCACCTCGCCCAGATACATGAAGCGCCAGAGGCCGAGCCCCACGGGATCCTTGGCGAATACGAAACTGTCGGCCACATAGGCGCAGGCGTAGCGCACCGGTGGTCCGCCGGGCCGTTCTAAGATCATCAGGTCGCCGTAACGGTAGGGTGGTTCGACCCGCACGAATTCGCGCTCCAGCCACCGTTGAAATTCATCGGGTCTGGTGAACGACTGCGGAGCACCGCTGAGCGTGGACGAAATCAGGAAACTCGTCAGCGAGGAATCGTGTTTCACTTCTTCCGGGCTGATGGTGTGCGAGAGCACACGAGTGGCACCCGGCATCAAGGCGGTCAGTTCTGTGCCGGTATCGGTTTCCGACTGGAGGAGCGCTTCGAGGATCGGACGCGCGAAAGGATTGTTGTTGTCCACCGTCCAGTAAGCCATGGCGGAGCTCACGGAGAGTGCGGTGCGAACACGCAGGCGCGGCAGGAAACCTGTGACGGTGGATGCGTCCTGCAGGAAGCGGACGAGCGCCTGCTGATCGGGGACGACTTCGGCCAAAAGAGAAAAATCGCTGAAAGCAAGTCCTCCAGCAAAAGGGTAGGAGCAGGTTTCCACTATGTCCACGAGCGCGAGAGCGTGTCCGGCGGTGCGCAGTCGTGCGACGGCGGCGCGGTCGGGAAAAACGAGCGGCCACCGTTCCGGGCGGTTGGGCAGCCAGTAGGCAAGCAGACCATACAATGCGCTGCGCTCTGCGGGACTCAGGGCGCGCAGGAATTCGCTCGAAGGTCGCACCTCGAAGCCACCCATGGTGTTGTTGGGGCGCCACCACGCAGGGTTAAGCAGGTTCGTTCGATGCGCCTCGCTGAGTTTCAAGCGCTCTAGCATGCCGCCAAAGGCGGCGGGCGAGGGCACGTTGATCAGCCAAAGGCGTTCGCGATAGTTCTCGACGTAGGATTCGCACGCAACCTCCGGCGCTTCGAATTCCACGACACGCCGTTCGATGGTTCCCTCGGGCGTGGTGGCCAAGCCCGGCGTCAGGACCAGCAGCAGGGCGAGTGCGGCCAACGCTTGGGGTGCGGGCCGTGTGAGAGGGATGATGCCCATGCGTAAGGCACCCGAGGTTTGCATGTCGGGGGTGTTTGCAGGATACGACGCAGGGAAGCCACGTCAAAGTTGCGCAGGCGGTGACGGTCGGGACGGCGATTGGTTTCAAGTTTAACTTGGCGGACGCCCTTACTTGGTCGCATAAACCGTGGCTTGCAAAGCACGCCTTCCGCTTCCGTCAACGAGGTCACCGGCTGGCGCTGGCTGCTCCTGTGGCTGCTGGCGGCGGTGTTGCGCGTTTGGGGACGCACACTGCGTTTCGAGGCCGATGCAGCCACGGTGGAGCGCCTGACCAAATCAGACGAACCGGTCGCGGTTGTTCTTTGGCACAACCGGCTGTTCCTGTCGGCGGAATTTTTCCGCCGCTACCGCACGCGACGCAAAGTTTACGGCTTGGTGAGTGCGAGCAAGGACGGCGCCTGGCTCGCGGCGTTCTACCGGCTCATCGGCATCGAGCCGGTGCGCGGTTCGAGCAGCAATTTCGGCCGTGAGGCCGGGCGCATGCTTATTGAGGTGATGCGGCAGGGACACGATATCGGCATCACACCCGATGGCCCGCGCGGTCCCATGTATACGGTCGAGCCAGGTGTGTTGGTGGTCACGCGACGGCTCGGCGCCCCGATGGTGCTCATGGGGGCAGCTTTCACCCGCGCTTGGCGGCTGAAGAGCTGGGATCGTTTCTATATTCCGGTGCCGTTTTCGCGGATCAAGATGCATAGCGCCATCCTGCCGGCCAAAACACCGAAGGGGGCCAAGCTTGATGCCGAGGCCGTGCGTGCTGCGTTACTGGCGGTGAATCCGGATCTGTCGGATTGAATCCGTTGCGGATCAGAACGACGGATAGACCGTGATGCTCTGGCCGGCTTCGACGACGTAGTCATCGCCGGTATTCCACGTGAGGTCGTTGACCAACACCTTGAAGACGACGGGCTTCGTGGCCTTGGAAATAGAGGCCGTCCACAAGTTGTGGCCGACGTTGTCCATCACGAGGCCGCGATCCCAGCTCAGGCCGGGACCTTCGCCGCGCAAGGTGAGGTGGTTGCCGAAACCGATGTCGATCTGGGCGGAGATGAACGTGGCCGGCGGCTCTGCCGGGGCCGCTTTCTTGCGGGTGGGCGCAGCGGCCTTTTTGGCCGGGGCCTTGGTGGCGGGAGCGGACTTGGCGGTGACTTTGCCAGCGGGCTTGGCAGCGGACTTCGAAGCAGACTTTTTCATGTTTTGATTTCTGTTACAGGTTAAGGGAAGGAAGGGCTGTATCCCCCCTCCGTCCGGTGTCTCGCAACAGCAAATTGAAGGCCAATATTGCTATTAGGTTAAATCTCGCAGTCTGAAGAAGAAATGCGGGCAGAAAATTGTGTTTTACTCCGGTCGGAGCGTCCCTCACAAAGACCGCTCGCTTACGGGCCGGTAGCTCAGTTGATAGAGCGCGTCGTTCGCAACGACGAGGTCGTCGGTTTGATCCCGATCCGGTCCACCAGCCTTCGCTCTTCGAGCTACGGCTCGGCAAGCCAGCCAAGGAAAGCGTAAGTTTAGGTGAGATATGCGTCACCCTTTGGCGAAGGCGGCCGCGCCGAAGCCCAACGGGCGCAGGCGGGCTTCGGCAAGAGGCTTCCTCAGCACTGGAAGGTAACGACGGGCCGAATTGCATTTCAGCAAGAAGCGACTTTAAGTCGGGCGACGGTTTTTTCGCACCGTCGAACGCGCACTCAACCACGCGGCGCCGGACGCTGGCGGACGTAGAGGGGGAGGGAGGCTTCGATTTTGCCGTCGAGCGAAAGGTCCGCCTGATAGTCGCCGAAGCGCGCAAACTGGATCTGTGGGATGATCATCACATAGTTCAGCGTGGCATTGGCTTCGTTGGGCTGGACCTTCAGCGGGAATTGCGCGCGGATCGCCGGGATCACCGGTTTGCCGTCGGTATCGATGATGGCGAGCGCGACCGTCTTCGGGCCTTCTTCGTGAAGCTCGAAACGGAGGCGTGCGGCGACGGCGAATACCCCGCGCTTGAACGGCGCCTCACGCGCATACACGTGGTCGAACGCGCCCAGGATGTTCATCTTGCCGGTGGGTTCGGCTTGGGCGAAATCGCAGAGTGAGAAGATCTCCACTTTCATGCGTGCATGCCGCGAGGCTGTTCAGCGGCTGAAGTCCACCCGGCCGCGCATGCCGGCGATGAGTTTCCGTTCGGGGTTGTCGATGAGCACCTTCACCCGCACCAAACCGCTCGCGCCGTCGATGCGGGGATCGATGAAATCAATCACGCCGGATTGCGGTCCGACGGTGTATTCGGGGAATTGCACCGTGACCGTCTGACCGTGCTTCAGCTTCAACGCGTCGGCGGCATCGATGAACACCTGCAGATAAACGCGGCTGATGTCCACGAGGTGGAAGACCGCTTCGTTCATGTCGACGGCTTCACCGGCTTCCTTTTTTTTCTCGACGACCACTCCGTTGATGGGCGAGCGGATCTTGCGACGGTCGAGTTGTTCCTGGGCGACGTTGTATTGGAGCTGGGCGATGTCGCGTTCGATGCGTTTCTCGATCGCTTCGCCTTCGCTCACGACCTTGTCGCGAAACAGGTTCTGGGTGCCTTGGGCGGCAAATTCCTTTTGCTCGAGCACCTTGGCAAAGCGCTTCACTTCGGCGGCCTCGACGCGGTCAATCAGGCTGGCCAGCAGCGCGTCAGCAGCAACAGCGTCGCCTTCCTTGACGCGCACTTCGGCGAGGATGCCCTGCACGGCTGAACTGACCGTGACTTCGATGAAGGGAAGCAGCACGCCCTCGGCCTCGGCAGGCGAGGCGGCCTGCAGGAACGGGGCGACCGAGGCGGTCAGGAGCAGAAGGAGTTTTTTCATGAGGAACGTTTGATGGCGCCGGGCGTCTCGATCGTCTCGATATTGTGGCGGTCGAGCAATGTGCCGACCACACCCCAGAGGATGGCGAGCGCTTTCTGCCCTTCGGCGACGGCCTCGAGGCGGTTGACGCGGGCTTGCGCCAGTTCGTCTTGCAGGCGGAGCACGTTGAAGCTCGTGGTCAGGCCGTTGGCGAGGCGCTTTTCCTCGGCATCAAGGGCGGCCTCGGCGGTTGAGACGGCGCGGGCGGCTGATTCGGCACGCTGCGCGGCGGAGAGCACCCGCGTGTGGGCGGTGTGCACCTGCACCACGATGTTGTTGGCCGCGCGCTTGAGCTCGGTCTCGGCGGAACGCAACTCAAGCAGCGCCTGTCGGAGGCGGGCGCGTTCCTGGGCGAACGTGATGGGAATGGAGGTAATGATGCCGACGGTGTAGTCGGGTTGCTCGCGCTCGCCGAAGTCACTGAAGCTGCCGCCGAAATCTCCACCGAGGCCGTTCAGGCCGACCGAGGCCTGGAGGTCCACGCGGGGCAGGAATTGGTTGCGCGCGTAACGGACGCGCAGTTTCTCGGCTTCGACCTTCTGCTGGGCCGCGCGGTATTCGGGGCTGCGCTCGAGCGCGAGGTTGCGCAGGGCGGGCAGGGATTCCTCGAGTTTAACCTCGCCCAGCGAGTCGATGAGCTGGAACTGCGTGTCGGCCGCTGCGACAAAGTCGGCAAAGATGAAGCTGCGCAGACGGTTCTCGGCCTCGGTTTGGAAGGCCATTGCGCGAATGAGTTCAATTTCAGCGGCGGCCTTGGTGGATTCCGCCTGCATCACGTCGATCGGGGCCATCAGGCCTTGCTTGAGTCGCTTCTCGTTTTCATCGCGCAACCGTTCGGCGACGGCGATGCGGTCCGTGATCACACGCACGAGTTCGTGAGCGTATTGCGCTTCGACATAGGCATCGAGCACGCTGGCGGCGATCTGGTCCACGCGGCCACGGAGTTGTTCCTCGGCGGACTTGAGTTCGAGGCGGGCGATGTTCGCCTCGGTCATTGTGGCCTTCATGCCGAACCCGCGGAGCAGGGGCTGGGTGAGCGTGAACGACGCGCTGCTGGTGTATTCGGGATAGTAGCGGGCGAGGGCTTCGCGGTTGAGCGTGTTCTTGAGCGAATACGAGCGAATGGTGACGTTATAACGCGTGCCCGTCGGGAGCAGGCCGCCGAGGGTGCCCTCGAAACGGAGGTTGTCCTCGTTGAGCACTTCGACGGCGCGGCCGGTGGCGAAGAAGTCGCGCGTGTTCTGCGGACGCTCAAGGGATTCGCTCGTCGCCGTGAAGTCGACGCGCGGGTCGAAGGCGCCCATGGCGAAGCGCCGGCGCTGCTCGGCCATCTGGGGCCGGAGTCGCTCGATGGAGATATCGAGGTTCGCATCCAAGGCGCGCACCACGGCTTCACTCATCGTGAGTGAGAGCGTCTCAGCGGGAGGCGGGGAGGTTTCGTCGGCCGGGAGGTAGGTTCCGGCGAGGAGAAGTCCGGCGATGAACCGGAGGTAGTGGGGTTTCATGGGGATGGTAAGCATGGTTGTTGGTAGAAAATGCGAATTAGAAGCCAAAATCGGGCCGTCCGGCATTGAGATTCTCCTGAATCCACTTGTCCTGCTGCAAAACGGCGAGGCGCTGGCGAAATGCCAGGCGTTCGGCGCGGCGCTGGGTCCAGCGGAAAGCGGCCCGACCGGCGAACTGCGAGCCCGGCCAGCGGTGGGCGACCAGCCATTGCAGCAGGCGGCGCACGGGTGCGGGCAGAAAGTCGAGGAGCAGTTCGTCTTCGCACGACATGAAGAGAATGCCGCCGCCCGGATCGCCCTGCCGCGCCGCGCGGCCGAAGAGCTGGCGGTCCACGCGGCCGGAGCGATGCGGTTCGGTGGCGAGGACGAGCAGGCCGCCCAACTCAGTGACACCTTCGCCGAGACGGATGTCGGTGCCGCGGCCCGCCATGTTGGTGGCGATGGTCACGGCGCCGCGCCGGCCGGCTTGCGCGATGATATCCGCTTCTTCCTGATGGCGGACGGCGTTGAGCAATTTGTAGGGGATCAGCTTTCGTTGCAGCCGGCGGGCGAGGTCTTCGCTGGCTTCGATACTGCGTGTGCCGACGAGAACGGGCCGGCCGGAGGTGTGGGCGGCTTCGATGCACTCGACGACCGCAGTCCACTTTTCCTCGTTGCGTGCGAAGAGCCGGGGCGGTTCGCGCCGCGCCCGGTCGGGCCGGTGACGCGGAATCAGGACGAACGGCCGGCGATGGACGGCCCAGATTTCGGCGGAGCATTCCCGAGCGGTGCCCGTGATGCCGCCGATGTGATGGAAGAACCGGAAGAAGGTCTGGAAGCTCAACTGCGCGATGGATTCGGTGGGGCGGTTGACGGGCACGCCTTCCTTCGCTTCGACGGCTTGGTGCAGGCCCTGTTTCCATTGGCGCCCCGGCATCAGGCGACCCGTAAACTCATCCACGATGATCACCGTGTCGTCTTTCACGACGTAGTGCTTGTCGCGCTTGAAGAAATGCTCCGCGCGCAGGGCGGTCTCGAGCATTTCGCGGCGCCAATAGGGATGGCCGAGCACGGTGTATTCCTTGAGACGCACTTCCTCGGCGATGCGCGCGAGTCCGGCCGGGGTAAGCTGGATTTCCCGTTGACGTTCGTTCGCTGTGTAGTCGGTGCCTTCGGTCAGTCCGGTGGCAATGGCGCGGGCAGCGAGCACAGCATCCACCAAGGACTGGTTGTCCACTTGGCGGCTGATGATGAGCGGAGTCACGGCCTCGTCGATCATCAGGCTGTCAGCCTCGTCGATGATTGCGTGGTGCAGGCCGCGCAGTGCCAGACGCGCAGTGGAGGGCAGCGGCTGGCGGAAATGCTGACGTGCGATGCGCACCGAGGCATCCTGCCAGGGGCCGAGAGCGAGGCGGTCGCGAAGAAAATCGGCGAGCAGTTCCTTGCCGGTGGTGTAAACGATTTCGGCTGCGTGATTTTCGGCGCGCTCGGGCGGCGCCATGTTGGCGAGCACACGACCGGTCTCTAATCCGCAACGCCGGTAGAAGCTGGCCAAGTTCGTCGCATCGCGTTTGGCGAGGTAGTCGTTTGCGGTGAGAATGTGCAGGGGTAATTGGGTCCAGCCGAGGGGAACCGCAGCCAGGGCGATGGTGAGTGTTTTACCCTCACCGGTTGCCATCTCGGCGATGGTGCCGTGAAGAAGAGCGAGTGCGCCGCGAAACTGTTCCGGATAGGGATCGAGCCGGAGCTCGCGCCGGGCGACTTCGGCGACGACGGGGAGCGACTCGGTGGCAGCGGCGAGACAATCGCGTCGGTGCCGGCGGACTTCCGTCCGGTGCTGCACGAGGCGTTCCTGCAGCTCCGCCTCGGGCAGGTCGGCCAATTCGGCGTGCGCGGCGCTGAGGCGGGTGGCTTCGGCCGCGAAGTTGGGTCGTTCGAAACGTTTCTTGCATCGCCAGCCGATAGCTTGGTGAACCAAACCGTCCAGCCCGCGATGCAGGGGTGGTGGGGCGACCAACCGGGTCCGGAGCGTTTCGACGGTCGGGGTCATGGTTCAGATCTGATAGCGCTGCTGGAGCATCTGGCGGAAGCGGCGCCAGCCTTGTTGCAGCAGCGGTTCGGTGCCGGTCGTGAAACGGATGTAGCCGGTTTGGCCGTGCAACAACGCGACCTGACCGGGATCGCCGACGCGAGCGATGGCTTTGAAGTAGGGCTCGGCGGTGAGCAGGCCATCGGGGTCGTCGGCCTGGACCTTCACGGGGCCGCCGGCGTGCCATCCGAGCGCGGCGGAAGGAAGGACATTCTGCCGGCCGGGCACGAGCTGCACGCCTGACACGGGGATAACTTCGCCGGCCTGACCGGGTAGCCGAATCTCGGCATGCGGATCGGGGTGGGAGAAGAGTCGGGCCGAGTCGTCTTGCGAAACGACAGCGACGAACTCATATGCCGTCGGCTGGATCAACTGGCCAACGAGCCGGCCGCGGGCGGTGAGTTCGCCCACGAGATCGGCGGCTCGCGGAGAAACCCAGATACCGGCCAGCGGCGCACGAATTTCCAGATCACTGCGGCGTTGCCGCAGATCGGCGAGTTCGGCTTCAGCCGTCTCACGGCGGCGTTGAAGCACGCGCAGGCTGACGCCGCCCGTTTCGCGCGCCACGTTTTCCTGCAGGCGAACCTGGCGCACGCGGGCTTCGGCGGCGATGATGCGGAGGTCGAGTTCGGGACTGGTCATGCGGACCAACAGGTCGCCGGTTTGCACCGGCTGGCCGGAAACGGCGGGCACTTCTACAATGTAGCCGTCGGTGCCGGTCAGAATTCGCGCCTGTTCGCGGGTTTGAAGCAGACCCGGAGCGTAGGTGTGGTTAGGCCATGGGAAGAAGGCGAGAAACCCGAGCACGACGGCCAGAATTCCACTGCTGACCGCGATGGCGCGGCTGCGATGCCTTTCCAAGCGGGGCGAACGTGCGAGATACCGGATGAATTGCACGACCGGCACGATGAAGAGCGTGGCTCCGCCAATGACTGCGGCGATCAGGCCGAGGCCGAAGAATTTGTCAGCCACGAACAGGATGATGACCGTGAAGACAAAGATACGGTAGATGTTGGAACTGATACCGAACAGGCCCAGGAAAGCCGCCTCGCCGCGCGTGGCCGCTGGGGTGGGCGTATTTTTCAGGCCAAACAGCACGCGCTCGGCCCAACTGCACACCTGCGTGCGACTGCGCGAGTGAAGATTGGGCGCGTCGGTAAGATCGGACAGTATATAATAACCGTCGAACCGGAGCAGGGGATTCAGATTGAAGAGCAGGGTGCTGACCGACGCGACGAAGATGATGTTGTAAGCGAGGCTGTTGATCAGGCCCGCGCCCGTGCGCGCCCAGACGAAGACCGCAAGCGCGGCGATGAACAGCTCCACATACATACCGGCAGCGCCGACCCAGATGCGCCGCCAGCGTTCGCGAAAAGCCCAACTCGAAGTCACATCCACATAGGGCACGGGGCTGAACACAAGCAGCATGATGCCCATGTTGTGCACGCCGCCGCCGAATACCCGGCAGGCGAAAGCGTGGCCGAACTCGTGGAGGAGTTTGGTTACGAAGAAAGCGCTGAACAACAACGCGAGGTTGCCGGGTGCGATGACTTGTTGGGTGCGGTCGAACAGTTCCTCGCGATGGTCCACGGCAACCTTGAGCGCCCAGAGGCAGACCAGCGCCCAGATCACGAGACCGAACCGCGTAAACACCGGCCGTGCCCAAGACGCCAGCTTCTGGAGGAAACGGTCGGGATTCCACAGCGGGATGCGCAGGAAGAGCACGCTGGCGAGGGTGCTCCGCACCTGGGCCTGGCGATGTTGCCGCAGGCGTTCGAACAGCCGTTTGCTGTCGGGCGGCAGGTCAGACTGGAGCAGGCTGGCGTGGTGAAGCTGGGCGAGCAGCTGCAGGATTTCCGACTGGCCCGGGGCGTTGTCGGGATCTTCCCGAAGGCACCGTCGCCAGGCTTCCTCAACGGTCAGGCGACCGGTCAGGTGTTGCAGGAATCGCCGTGCGCCCGGCCGGATGCGGTAAAAGGAGTTGGTGAACGAGTCGCCGACGACATACCAAAGTTCGCCCCGGTATTGCTGGCGACGGATGGTAACGCTCGGACGAAGTTGCGCGCGTTGGGCCGCAATGCGGTGCCAGGACTCACTGAACATCGAGGGTTCCGCAGACATCGAACAATCAGAGCCAGAACTTCAAACGAATGAAATCCACGAGGCGGTGGGTGAGCAGCCACAGGATGGAACGGCGGCCGGCGTCCACCTTGGCAACGCCGCTCATACCGGGGCGCCACCAGATATCGGCGCCGGCCGGAGCCGTGATGCGTGCGCGGACCACGAAAACGTTGCCCTCGGATTTTACGCGGGCCACCGGTTCGACGCGCTCCACCACGATGGGGTAGCGTGGATCGGGCAGGGCGGCGAAAGCGATTTCGCCGCCACGGCTGTCGAGCATGGCGTGGACGTCGCGCTCGGGCACCTCGATCTCGACATACATCGCCTCGACCTGCGTCATGCGCATGAGTAAGTCGCCGGCGCGCACCGGCGTGCCGATGCGTTCGCGAAGATCGCCCTCGATCACCACGCCGGCCGTGGGCGCGGTGATGTCGGCACGGGCGAGCCGGAAGCGCACGATGTCGAGGCTGGCTTGCGCCTGTTCCTTGCCGGCGGCAGCGGAGCGCATGTCCGCGAGGCGGCGTTCCACCTCGGCCTGCGCGCGCTCCGCTTCGTAGCGAGCCAGTTCGGCCATGAGGGAACTTTGCTCCAGCAGCAGTTCGCGTTTATCGAGTCGGATGAGGACGTCGCCGGCCTTGACGCGATCACCGACACGCACGGGCACCTCGGCCAGGTAACCTTCAAACGGGGCTGGCAGGTTTACCAACGTGTCGCTGCGAACGAGAAAATTGCCTTCCACGCGATGCGGCCATGTGCCGAAAACCACCACCAGCATCGCGATTGCGAGCGTCACGCCGAGTGCCTTCCACCATGTGTGTTCGGGGCCGAGCAGGCGCGCGAGACGCTCGCGGGTAGCGCGGAAGCTCCGGTGCCAAAAGCTGCCGTCGTGCCGCTCCAGTTCATCCAACCGTCGGGTGGCGCGGTCAAACAGCACGCGCAATGCGGCAATTTCATCGGACGAGAAAGGGCGATCAGAGCGCTCCAGCGTGACGACGCCCACCGGCCGCTGATCGAGACGCAGGGGCAGGGAGGCGACATACGGGATGGCCTGGCCTTGGGCGAAATGCTTGGTGTCGCGCGCCACATAGCCGGCGTCATCGGGCTCAGGCAGGATGATCTCCTCATCCTGATCGAAGGCTTCCTCCATCGCGGCTTCCAGCCGTTGCACGGATTCCGTGCCGCGTTCAAAGCGCAACATGTCGCTGATGGCGCGGACTTCGACATACGCATCGGAGCGCCAGCCGAGGGAAACGCGGCTGCTGCGGGTTTGGCGCACGAGCTCGTTGCAGAAGGTCATCGCGGCCGGCACGAAGCGGGTCTGCCGGTCGAGCAGTCCGAGCAGGTCGAAGACTTGGGAGAAGGCCCGGTTGTCTTCGCTGGCCAGGCGCAGCGCGCGTGTGCGACGATAGAGCAGGGGAAGGTCGAGGGATCGCGCGATGCGTTCGGTGAGGTTTTCCGGCGGCGGTGTGGCCGGGCCAAAACGTAAAAGCACGACGAACTGCTGGTTCTGTAAACCGGCATCAATTTGCACTACTGGCAGCCGGGTCTTTGGATCGCCGGGGGGACGGAATTCACCGATTTCTTCGCGCACCGCGGTCTCGAGTGCGGCGTTCAAACCGGCATCATCCAGCGGCACCCTGAGCGGAAATTTCTCCCGCGTCGGCCAGCTTACGAATGGTTGCCACGCACCCTGCGGTTCGATGGTGCGTCGTAAAATAAGGAGGTGGGTAGCACCTGCCGCCGCAGCCAAAGCTTCGGTAAAAAGAGGCCAAAAGCCCTCCTCTGCGCCTTCATACTTTCGGCACTTGTCTAGCCCGTGGGACATGTGGCCCCATGGTTACCTATGTGCACGTAGATGTGTCAACGTCTGCGAGCTCATTGTTTTACGCTTCAAATAACCGTAAACGGGTCTTGACGCTTATACGCAGACTGGTTGCTTTAGCGCCCATCGAGCGCGAAAGCGCACACACGCACCCCACGTAATCGGTCGATGTCCATTCGCCACAGAGAATACACGCTCGAAGTCCTCGAACAGCGCATGCTGTTGTCGGCTGATGGATTCGCGCCGCTGGTTCCGCCGGTCGAAACATTGCCAAGTTGGACGCCGGTGGATGTGGTGATTTTCACCGACTCGGTTGTCGAAGAACAGAACCAGCAGCCGGCTAATACGGATGCCTTGGTGGACACTTCACCGGTAGTGACCGAGACGACTGCCGTGGTCGAAAACGAAGCGGTTGTTACGCAGACCGTGGTTGAAAACACGGTGAGCCTGACGACCTCCGTCACGCCCGCGACGCCGACTTCCGTGACGCCGCCGGCCGATCCGTTGGTGAGCACGGCCGCAGATTTTTCAGTGATGACCCTCACGTCCGGTAACGGACCTCCGGAGTCTGAGACAGCCTATTCTGTTGGTGATTCCTCGAACGTCGAAATCAATTATGATCCTCCATTCGGCGGCTTCGAGTTTACCCCTGATGGTTCCGGTGGATCGAATCCGGCGGCTGAAAAAGCCGCGCTGCTGAGTTTATTTAATACGGGCACAGGTTCCGCTGTCGTGCTGCATGGCGCCATGGTGCAGCGTGCCGGTGATGGCTCGCTCGGTCAGCTCAGCCTTGAAGGCACGTTCACCATCCAACGCCATATGGTGGATGGGACCCCGGCGGTTGATGATGATGACAATTTCGTTTTCGAAGTCTGGTTTGCTGAAGGTGACCTGACCAGTGGCAGCTTCACGGTCGGCGGCGTCACGCTAAACTTCAGCGCCAGCAAAGGCGCTTTCCTGATCAGCGGGCAGTTGGAGTTGGATGCGGATGATCCGACTGGTGCTGATGCAGCCTACTTTGATGTCGGCGGCTTGGCCGGTAGCCTCGTGATCACCGAGCTCACCAACGCGACGATTGCGGGGCAGACTTTTGAGTTTGGTGCGCTGACCGGCACGGGCGGCGCGGGCAGCGCCACCCTGAGGCTGAACACCGCGGACGGGCTGGCTAATGCCACCGCCGGTCACACTTCGGCCATCGACATCGGCGGCACCGGACTTGGCGCCAACTTTGCCACAAGCCCGGGCTCCGTGGGCTTGGCCGGCCATGTCTCTATTAGTATAACATCCATTGGTCTGACCTTAGAGGGAGATATCGGCTTTACGGTGTTCGACACCAACGGCGGCGATGCTGGTGGTTACGTCCTGCGCCTCAGCTTGGAAAATGGCACCCTCACCTTGGGCACCGGCATCAAGCTGACCGCTACCGGGGTGGACGCCGATTTTGACATTTCCAGCTCCGGTGTGGCCGCTTCGGTCTCAGTCGTCAGTCTTGGACTTACCGGTCTGACCGGTGTGACGCTTTCCTCGTCCGCTACCTTTACCGTGAATACCGGCACGTCCACGGTGAGCGTTACGACGGCCAACACCACGATAGGAGTGAACCTCGGTGGCTTCACGGCCGACCTGACTGGCAGCTTTACCTTCACTCGCGATGGCGACGACCTCCTGTTCGGTGTCGAAAACGGCGGCGCAACGGTTGCCGCCGCCGGAGTCACTTTGACGCTCAGCGATTTTGACGGCGGCTTTGCGATACGCTCGGACGGTTTTGTCGGGAAGGCTTCAGTGGACGTCGCCGTTTCCGGCTTGCCGGGGTTGACGACCTTCACCGCCAACGGTCTCGCTTTTGAGATCAACACCACCGATACGCTGATTCCATCTCTCGTTTTGCCCGGCGTAGGCGCGGTCAGCTATAATACCAACGATCGAAGGAAGTTCTTCCGAATTCAGGGAGCTGTGGTCCTTGAACTCGATTTCGGTGGCGCGGCAGTTTCGTTGGGCGGCACATTCTATTTCGAACAATTTACGCTGCCTGACGACTCCGATGTCATAAAGTTCGCCGCCATTGGCGCGAGTGCTTCTTTCTCCGCGGGGAGTATCTCCGTTGGGGTAAGTGGTGTGAATGGTGGTTTCATCCTGACCGATGGCGGTATCGCCGGATATGTCACAGCTGACACCATCGATGTAGACGGTCTGCCGGATGGTGTCACCGTGGGTGGTTCCGATCTCTATTTTGCCATTAACACTACTGGTGAGGCGGCGGCGGCGGATTTCGGTGGAGGCGTTGCCTTTGACTACAGTGAGGCTGACGAACTGAGCTTCGTGAGCGTGGGGGGCACCATCGACTTTGGCTTGGAGGCGGGTGGGGCGGCATTCTCCGTCAATGGTAGCATGGCTTTCCGTCACGCCACCCTCGATGTTGAGGGTGCAGAGACCGACATTGTGAAGATCGGCTTAGAGGATCTCACCGCCAGCGTGACAGTCGGTCCGGTGACGGCGACGATTACCAATATTGAAGGCATCGTGGTCATTATGGATGCCGGCGTGGCGGGCCGGGTGCAGTTCGAGTCGCTGACGATCGAAGGCATCAACAATTTCACACTTGCGGCCGAAAATTTTGCCTTCGAGTTCAACACCACCGGCCAGGCGATCGAGGAGGAGATCACGGCAGGAGGTGTTACCCAGGAACTCGATTACACTACGCCCGAGACCGCGAACTTCTTCCGCGGTAGTGGTTCGGCCACGCTGGGCTTCAAGAACGGTGGGTTCGAGACCTCGCTGTCCGGCAATTTTGGTTTCGAACAATACACGATCATCGAGACCGGCAAAACGGTGGTGAAGTTCGCCTTCACTGAAGTGAGCTTTGATATCGCGGTGGGAACCGCCAAGCTCGTCATCAACGACGCGAGCGGTTTCTTCATCTTCGGTGAGAATAGCTCGGGTGTGAGCAGCTATGCCGGTAAGCTGGAGATTGCCGACGCCGAATTCCAAGGAATCACCGGCCTGACCTTGGAAGTTGATAACTTCGTTTTCGAGGTGAACACCTTCGGAGAGGCGGTCGATGCTACCCTCACCCGGCCGGGTCTGCCGGCCTTCGAGCTCGATTTCACCGCGGTGGACCGGCACAGCTTCATTGCCCTCGGTGGCACGATAAAGTTGGGCATCGTGATGGGGTCGTTAAACACGGAGTTGGCCGGCACTTTCTATTTTGAGAAGACCGAGATCGAGGGAACGGAATATCTCAAGGTATCGGTCAGCGGGGCTTCCTTCTCCTTGGAAGTCGGTAGTGTGAAATTGTTGATCTCCGATGTTAACGGAGCCTTTTTGGTGCTGGGTAACGGCAAATCGGCTGGCCGATTGGGAATAGGCGATGTCGAACTGGATGGGTTGCCCGGCTTTACCTTCAGCGTTCAGAACTTCAATTTGGAGTTCAATAACACGGGCGATATCGTCGAGGTGGATATTCCAGTGCCTGGCGAGCCCACTGTGGATCTGGATTACACGGAGGCCGACCGGCACGATTTTATTGCTCTTGGCGGGCGCCTGATCCTGACACTCGAGATCGGCAGTTTCACGGCAGAGCTCGATGCCAACTTCTATTTTGAGAAGGCTACACTCGACAGCACCGACGTGATCAAGGTCTCGGTCAGTGATGGCTCGTTCACGCTCGGCATCGGAGGCATCACACTGGATATTCAGGCGGTGAACGGAGCCTTTGTGGTTTTGGAAGGCGGTTCGGCCGGTAAACTTTCCATCGGCTCGATGACACTCACCGGCATCAGCGGTTTCTCGGTCGGGGTCGATGATTTCTTCCTGGAGTTCAATGACACGAATGACGATGTCGTCATGGATGTGCCGGTGAATGGGGGAGGACCTGATGTCGAACTGAACTTCATCGGCCCGAGTCGGCACGACTTCATCCGCCTGGGGGGATCGATCGTGGTCAAGATAGGCGGCACGCCGTCCTCACCGTTCGTAACCTTGACGGCATTGGATGTGGTGGTGGATACGGGAGCCACCGGATCCGCTCATGTGTTCGAGGCTGCGGTGCTATCCGGCAGCATTTCCATTGGCTCACTCGGCACGATCACGGTCACGGCTGGCAACCTCGCAGTCACGGCCGACGGCAAGCTCACCAACCTCGACCCCGACAGCCTGTTCTATGTGTCAGTCACCTTCGGTGGCGCCGGTGATCCCGCTGCGCCCAATGCCGACAGCTTCCAGTGGCCGACCTGGCTGCCGATAGAGATCAAGAAGATCGCGCTCTATTGGGATGATGTGGAGAACGCCCCGACCGATTTCATCTTGGTCCTATCGGCCAGCATCGGTCCCTTCCCGGGCCTGACCACGCTCAACTTCTCCGGTATGGTCGAGAACCTGCGCCTCGACGTTGGTAAACTGACAGACGGCAGCGGTGACTTCCCGATCCTCGGCTTCGATGCCGCCGCGGTGCAGATTAGCGGCAACCTTTTCGGCCTTCAGGTTTCGGGCGGCATTGTGATGGGCATGATCGATTTCCGTGCCAACGGCACCATTATTGATCGCAACGAGTTCCCGACGGAAAAAGGCGACGGCACGATTTTCTACTTCGGGCTCAACGCCAGCGTGAACATCGCCGGCATCGGCGGCGCGGGCTTCCGCATCGGCATGGCCGACATCGATCCCACCTCGGGGGTGGAGATCGTCCCGCTCCAGGCATATATCTCGGTGGCCGCGCCGGTGATCATCGAACCGATTTCGGGTCTCACCCTTGGGGCCTTCACCGCCGGCATCGAGTTCGCCTCGACCTTGGAGGACGAAGACTACGGGAACATCGACAACCTGAAGCTGGTGACCATTGCGAACTCCCTCAACCCGAGCCTCGACGTGTGGGAGGAGAATCTCCGGACCTCCACGCTCGCCATCTACAATGGCAACGCTTCGGGCGACGGTAATTCGAGCGTCTGGGACCAGCCCATGGTCATCACCGCGGCCGTTACCCTCTATTCGTCCTATGTGTCACCGCAGGCGCTGAATGGCACCGTGATGGTCAAGCTCGACACCGAAGGACGCATCCTGCTTATCGGCGAACTGCTCTTTGGCGGCGGCAGTCTGAAACTCGATGCCAAGATGTATGCGGACCTCACGCAGGTAGAGAGTGCGAACTTCAGCTTCAGTTTCTACGCATCCTATGGGCCGACGATGGGACCCAAAGTCTTCGAAATCGCGGCCAGTCTGAAGGTCATGATCCTGAAGACCGACGGCACCACGTGGAATGTGGACACCGATGTCGCAGAGGACAAGGCTACGCTCAAGCTGGAACTCGAGGGAGAGGTGCGCTTCGTTGCGGGTGGGGCGATGATCGTGAAGGTGCAGGGCACGGTGGATCTGGAGGTGGACCTGGTCGGGACCGGCGTGCGGCTGGGTTTCAACGCGCAGGTCGGCATCGTGGAGCCCACACCCAATCCGCTCGGGCCGAATTTCGGCGAACTGGCCGGCTATGTCGCGATCTTCGAGGATACCGACGGATTCCAGATGTATGGAGCCGTCCAGGTGATCTTCAAACCCGACAGTCTGAAGGACTACGGTCTCGACGTGAACGCCACCGTCTTCCTACAGATCAACACCACGTCGGCTGAGCAGAAAGTCACCCTCGAATACTTCGATGGCGACGCGGTGGATGTGTTCATCCGCCCGGATTCCTTCAGCCTGTATGTGAAGGGCGACCTCAGCATCGGTGCGCCCGGCAGCGAGCCGGCCGACGCGTTTTTCACGATGAACGGCTTCGTGATCATCGAGATCGATGAGAATGGCCTGACCTTGGTGTTCGACGTGGATCTGCAGCTGGCTCCGGGCGGCACCCGGTTGCTGACCTTGGAGGCCACGGGCTTCATGCGAATCAACGATGACGGCATCGCAGCGCGCTTGGATTTAACGCTGGCCGCTGATTTCCCGCCCTCAACCGGGCTGGATTTCGACGCCGAGTTCCTGCTCATCATCAACACGACCGGCGAGATTGTCACTTATGACGTGCCGGAGTTTATCACCGGGGAAGCGGGTTATGATGGGCCGACCCAAATCACCATCGCCCAAGCCGCACCCGCGCTGGCGCCGCTGGCCACCGGCGATTTCACCGTGGCGGCAGAGGGCATCAATGCTCCGGGTGAGGATTACTTCATTGTCGCGGCCTCGGGCAATCTCACCGCGCTTTCGTTCACCCTGAGTGGTGATTTCTTCATTATCATCACGGCCGACGGCGTGCAGATCCAAGTGAATGCCGAGTTGGCCCTCGATCCGTTGGGCACGCTCGAGGTGCACGGCTTCCTCGACATTTCGTCGGGCGGTGCGGCTGGCCTGCTCGATGTGGAACTGGAACTCACCGCATTGCAGTCCTTCGGCATCGAGGTGGACGGCAAGTTCATGCTGGCGTTCAATACTTACGCGTCGGCTTACGACATACCTGACGCGGTGGCGGACCAGTTCGGCATGGAACATGGCAGCCAGCTCCCAGCCAGTCTGATTCGCTTGACCATCGTTGGCAATGTGACGGTCTCCGAGGTGCTCGAGTTGCACGGACGTTTCTTCTTTGAGAAGACAGCCGATACGACGACCCTCGAAGTGGATGCGACCATGTCGATGCCGATCCTGGGGACGCTCAACGTGGACGGCGACCTCGTCCTGAGCGATGCCGGAGCGGTGGGTTCGCTGGTCGTGACGCTCCAATCGTCGCAGGGACTCGCAGACATCGGCATCACGTTTACCGCGATCATCCTGTTGAAGGTAAATACGACGGGCGATCCCGCCGACGATCCGGGCGAAGCGGATCCAGCGATCAAGATCGCGGCAGACACAATCATCCTGGATATGGACGGGTCAGTGACGGTGCTCGGTGCTTTCACTTTCGAAGGGCACTTTTATTTTGAGAAGTCAGGGAGCGATTTGCGGATTGAGGTTGATGCCATGCTCGACATCGAGATCGGCACACTCCACGCCACGGGTGAGTTCACCAGCACGGCCGCTGGATTCCAGGCGAAGTTGACCCTTGAGATGGCAACTTCCCCGGCACTGGCCAGCGTCGGATTCAAGATTTCCGGAAGTTTCCTGCTGGCCATTAATTCGACGAATTCGGTGATGACGTTGGGCAATCTGCCGGCCACCCTGGCCGAATTCAACGGCACAACGGTTCAGGCCTACGGCCTTAAGATTGTCGTGAAGGGGCAGCTCGAGTTGCTCGATGGCTTCTTGAAATTTGAGGGACGGTTTGTGCTGACCCAGGGCCCCGGTTTCCTGGAAATCGACATCGATGCCTCCATTAATCTAGCCGGGCTGGTCAATCTAACCGTCGACGGCTTCGCGGGTATTTACCAAGACGGCATCGTTCTCAGCTTCGATCTTCATGCGAGCTTCAGCCTCGCGGGTGTTTTCACCGCCGAAGGCGATTTCGAGTTCCGTCTGAACACCACCGGGACGGCCAAGAACGGCATCGGTGCCGGGGACTTCCGGATCGCCGTCACCAATCTCGAACTGAGCTTCCTCGGCATTATTACCGTTAGTGGCAGACTTGATATCAGCTACACCGCCGGCACGGGTGTCTTGAAGATCGCCTTCGATGCCAATGCGGACTTCTTCGGCATCGGCTCTGTTTCCCTCTCCGGTTCCGCTGACACCGCAGGCAATTTCGACGTTAAGTTCAAAGGCACGATCACGATCGGCATCGAGGGTTTCTTCGGCATCAAGGGCACCGTCGATATGCGCATCAAGGGACAGGGTGAGGGCCTCGAACTCATCGAGGGTTCGATCGGCGGGACCGCCTGGCTCATTGGCATCGGTTTCAGTGTCAACGTGGGCATCAGTTGGGATGGCGGCGAGAACGGCTCCGGCCGGTTGCGGGCGTCCGTCGCGATCAAGCTCAACTTCTTCCTCTTCAGCATCACCATCCGCGGCAGCTTCGATCTCGGTTACATCAAGTCCACCATCACCTGGCAGGCCGGCACTGCGAACGACACCCGCGTTGGCAACGGCGAGGAGTTCCCCGGCGGCGAGCTCTGGATCAATGTGGGTGACCGTGCTGTCACGGATCCCAACCACGTCTCCACGACCGGCCGCAACTACAGCGAG
Source organism: Opitutales bacterium (assembly GCA_044507675.1). Classification (GTDB taxonomy): domain Bacteria; phylum Verrucomicrobiota; class Verrucomicrobiia; order Opitutales; family Opitutaceae; genus Lacunisphaera. The sequence goes on from JBIQJF010000004.1 coordinate 135,021, forward strand.
GACGAAATCGATGAACAGGTCTTCATCAGCCAGTTGGCGCCGGGCATCATCGAAGTCGAGCTCTTCGGCAAGAAGAAGCAATACAACGGAGTCACCTCGGTGCATGTCTATACGGGTAGCGGCAACGATTACGTGTTCGTCGATTCCTCTGTCACGGTGCCCGTTTACATCGACCTGGGATCCGGCGACGACATGGCCGACATCGAGGCGGGCGGCTCGAACAACAACATTACCATCTGGGGCGGCACGGGCAACGACACGATCAACGGCGGCAGCGGCAACGAGACAATTTATGGCGGCGAGGGCGACGACTACCTGACCGGTGGCGGCGGCGACGATGTCATCTACGGTGGCAATGGCAACGACGTGATCGAGGGCGGTTCCGGTGCGGATACGTTGTATGGCGAAGCTGGCGATGATTCCTTCATCTGGTCCAGCGGGCACGGCCAGGATCTGGTGATCAGCGGCGGTGCGGGCGCGAACAGCCTGAGCATCATCGGCAATGATAACGCCAACACCCTCAACGTCACGGCCAACGGCAGCAACTTCAACGCCGTCATCGACGGGGCCACGCTTAGCCCCACGGCGGTCAACACGCTGTTTGCGAGCCTGAATGGCGGCGCGGACATTGTTACCCTCGGACTCCTCGACACCACGATTCTCACCTCCGTCAACTTGAGCCTGGGCTACAACGACGGTGCTGCTGACCAAGTCACGATCATCGGCAGCTCCTCGGCCGATTACTACCACCTTACCAGCAGCAGCACGACGGCCGATCGCCCGATTTCCACCAGCTACGACGTTCCGGAGAATCCGGTTACGACTTACGCCACGGTCACGACCACGCAGGTCAGAGTCGCCAAGACTGCCGGCGGGGAAGCCTCCTCCACGGGCCTTATTGATTATTACATCGACGAGGGTGGTTATGCCAACGACCGCGTGATCATCGAGGCGGGTGACGGCAACGACTACATCAATGCCAGCAACGTCGCGCATCAGGCGGTCAAACTCACCCTCAATGGTGGAAATGGCGCCGATACGCTCATCGGCTCAAACTTTGATGACGCCATCAATAGTGGCGCGGGCGACGACATCGTGACCGGCGGTCCTGGCGTCGACACGTTCTCGGACACCAGTGGCTTCGACACGCTGATCGAGGCGATGGATCGCAACTTTACCCTCAACGGTTGGACGCTGACCTCCGGGAGTGAGCTCGAGAACCTTTCCTTCGCCGCCTTCGAGAACATCCGCCTCACCGGCGGGGCCTCGGCCAACACCTTCACCATCTCGAATCTTCTGGCCACGACCCTCTGGCTCGATGGTGGCGAGCATAACGACGTCTTCAACATCAACGTCCGGGGCAGCGGGATCAACACGATCAACATCTCGGACACCGGTGTGGGCGTGCCCAACACGGAAAGTCTCACCATCAACGGCACATCGGGTGACGACCTGTTCCTGGTGCGCGATGGGGTGGTCAATGTCGGGGCCGCCGGGACCGCTCACTTTGAGACGATCAATTACGCCGGGATGAACCAGTTCTACATGCATGGTGGGGCGGGCCGGGATTCGTTCACCATCGACGAGATCCGGCACGCCGGAGCCATCTATGGTGATGATGGTGACGACACCTTTACCGTTGGACGCATTATCGCAGCCGAGGGCCAGCCTGCCCCGACGGACATCTCCGTGATCGACACGACTCGCGGCTGGCTGACCTACGGTAATTTCGCCGAATTCGAAATCTATGGCGGCAGCGGCGACGACACGTTTGAGATCAACCACAACCAGGCCGAGCTCCGGTTGTTCGGTGACGACGGCGACGACCTGTTCTGGGTCAAGACGTTCCTGGAGGAAGGCTCCGCGCTTTCGACGGTCAACGGCGGCGACGGCTCGAATGTCATTCGCTACGTTCAGAACGGCCCGCTCAAGATCGATGGCGGCGCCGGCTTTGACCGCATCATTCTCGAAGGCACCGAGGCGGACGACATCTTCGTCATCACCGACACGCAGATCTTCGGCGGCGGCCGGCAGATCGACTTCGTCAACATCGAGGGTATCGTGATCCTCGGCGTCGGCGGCAACGACACATTCTGGATTCTCGGCAACGGTCTGCCGCTGGAAATCCAAGGCGGCACGGGTAACGACACGGTTTACATTGGCGGCCAGGCTCCGGATTACGTGTATGACGCGCCGGCCTACGTCGTCGATCCGCCGGCCTATATTGATCATTACGATCCCATTTGGACGACACCGGAGCCCATCGTCATCAATGTCGCCGCTCACTGGCAGCCGGTGCGTTGGCTGGGTATCACTTGGTGGTGGAATTGGGTGCCGGCCTACCAGATCGTCATTCCGCGCGCGCCTTACATTTCCGGATGGACACCGGTTTGGGTGGATCCGCCGGAATATACGGTCGATCCGACGCCCATTACCTATCGCTTCAAGGAAGTCACCCAATTCGATGGCGTGTTGGACGGTGTCGAAGCGTATCACTGGGCCACCAATACCAGCGGACCGGACGCCACCCCGACCACCACCACCGATCTCGGAACCATCGAGGCGCCGGTGAAATTCGTCGGTGGCGACGATCCGGGCGTCCTCACCGAGAACGATCGCTTGATTGTCAATCTCGGCACCTCCACGGACAATCTCGTGGCTACGATGCAGACCGTGGACGAAATCATCACTGATTTCGACTTGGAGACCAAGACCGAGAGCTTCGTGAACAAGGGACCCATCGGCCAGCTGCTCGGCCTCGGACTGCCGAACTCCGTCACGCTGGGTGGTCGCACGTTCATGGGCGGGCTCACCTTCCTCGGCGTCGAGAGTGCCGAGTTCACCTTCGGTTCGGGCAACGATACCTTCACGCTCGATGGCAGCTTCGGCGGCGTGAATGTCACGGTGAATGGCAACGGCGGCGCCGATACGTTCAATGTGCGGGCCAACAGCGGCACGCTCGTGCTCAACGGCGGTGCGGGCAACGACACCTTTAACCTCGACTCCACCGCGCCCAACTCCACGCCGGGCACGCTGAACGGAATCACCGGTCCGGTCACCCTCAACGGCGGTGCTGATTTCGATACGCTCTATCTTGATGACCGTCTCGACACGCTGGATAACACCCTGACGCTGACGCCGTCGACCATCACCGGCTTGGGCCTCGCTTCCGGAGTCGGATATGCGGCGTTTGAGAGCATTACGGTCGATCTCGGTAGTGGCGCCGATACGGTCAACCTTCGCAGCTTCGCGATCGCGGTTACGCTCAATACCGGTGGCGGCAACGATACCGTCTTCGTTGGCAGCAGCGCAGGCTTGGGCAACACCAACGGCACTCTCGCCACAATCGGGGCCCCGCTTACCGTTGATGGTGGCACAGGAGGCGCGAGCGTGATCTTCGATGACACTGGCGACGGCACGGCCAACAGCGGCACCCTGACCGCCACGACGCTCACCGGCCTCGGCTTGGGCGGGCTGTTCACCTACTCGAACCTCAGTGTCCTCACGCTGAACCTCGGCGGGGGAGGGGATACCTTCACCATCGTCGGCACCCACATCGGCATCACCAATCTCTCCACGGGTAACGGCGACGACGAGGTCGCCATCCGGACGATTTCCGGTGCCACCAACGTCAACACGGGAAGCGGCAGCGACATCGTTCGTGTGGGTTCGCTCGCGCCCACCGCGACAGGTGGCACGCTCAACGGCATCGGCGGGCTGCTCACGCTTGATGGTGGCGCCAGCATCAATCAGCTGATCCTCGACGACACCGGCGACACGGCTAACAACACCGGCGCGATGACGTCCACGACCATCACCGGTCTCGGCATGTCTGCGGGTATCAATTACGCGAACTTTGCCACCCTGCTGATCGGTCTCGGTTCAGGAAATGATGCGTTCACGATTCACAGCACGCCGGCCACGACGGCGGTCACGGTGAATGGCAACAACGGCAACGACACTTTCAACATTCGGACCAACGCAGGCCTGCTCACCATCAACGGCAACAACGGCAACGACGTCTTCCAATTCGGCTCGAATGCTCCGGTGATGTCGGGTGGCAATTTGGATGGCCTGCAAGGCGCAATCACCATCAACGGCGGCAATGATACCGACAGCCTCAGCCTCGACGATCGTGGCGATACGAACAACAACGTCGGCACCGTCACGACCGCGGCGATCACCGGCTTGGATATGGGGGCCGGAATCACTTATGCCGGTTTCGAATCCCTGTTGATCGGCTTCGGTTCCGGTGCCGACACGGCTAATATTCAGAGCATCAACATCGCCACGACGCTCGAACTCAACGGCGGTAACGACTCCATCTGGGTTTCCAGCGTGGCCGCCGGCTTGGGGACGAGCGGCGGCGACGTCCACGGCATCAACGCTGCGCTCGACATCAACGGCGGCACTGGCGGTGCGACTCTCTTTGTGGACGATACCGGCGACGGTTCGGCGAACACCGGCACCCTGACCGCCACCACGCTGACCGGCCTCGGCCTCGGTGCCACGATCACTTACGCGGGCCTGACGGTGATCGACATTCGCCTGGGCGACGGTGGCAACACTTTCACGGTTTCCAGCACGCATGCCGGAACGACGAACCTCGATACCGGCGCAGGGGCCGACACGATCCTGCTTCATACGATCGCTGGTGCGACCAATGTGCAGACCCGGAACGGCGACGATGTTGTGCGCGTCGGCAGTCTGGCCCCTGGCACGGGCGGCACGGTGAACGGCATCTTGGGCCTGCTTTCGCTCGATGGTGGCGCCGGCGTCAACCAGCTCTTTGTAGACGACACAGGGGATACTCTTGCCAATACGGGAACGCTCACCGGATCCATACTCACCGGTCTGGGCATGAGCGGCGGGATTGCCTACACAAACTTCGCCGATTTGGAGATCGGCCTCGGTTCCGGCAACGACACCTTCACCATCGCCAGCACTCACGCCAACAACACGACGCTCAAGGTCGGCTCCGGAGCCGATTCGGTGGTGATCGTGAGCATCGCTGGCCAGACTTGGGTCTTTGGCGAAGACGGCGACGATACCGTGTCAGTCAACCCGGCGCATGTGACCGCCAGCAATCCGATCGGCGCCGAACTCACCTTGGACGGCAACGAAGGTGGCGACCTCTTCGTCATCCGCCTGAGCGGGCAGGGGCACTCCGTGGTCAACGTGCACGACACGGGTATCGCTGGCGTGGATAATCTCGTCGTTTACGAGACCCCGGCCGACGACACCGTGCTCTTCCGCCGGGAGTTTATCGCTCTGCTCCAGTATGACGGCGACGGCACCCAGCTGCCCACCTTTGAGCGGATCAACTACAACTCCAACATCGACGGCACGCTGACCGTTAATTCCGTGGGTGGAGCGAACTACTTCGCATTCGACGACAATAGCTCGGTCACGGTCGTCAACGGTGCCGACGAAGGTGACATCTTCCAGATTGGTCAGATCTTCGGTAACGATTTCATCGGCGATGGCATTGATCACGGTATCATGATCGAGACCACACGCGGATGGCTGAGCGTGGGTATCACCCACAAGCTGATCCTGAACGGCGGAGCGGGTGGCGATCTGTTCTCGGTTTATCACAACCGCGCGGTGTTGGATCTCAACGGTGGTGACGGTGATGATATCTTTGTCATCCGGGCATTTGCCCTCGCTGAGTCGGTCAACGGGGAAGAGGTGTTCGATGAGCTGCGCGGTTCGACCAACGTGTCGGCTGGTGGCGGCGTTAACCAGATCGCCTACGCGCTCAATGCGCCGGTGTCGATCGACGGCGGTGGCGGCTTCAACAGTGTCGTCGTCATCGCCACCGAGTTCGAGGACACGATCGTCGTCACGCGGGACGGTGTCTATGGTGCCGGACTCTTCGTGGAGTTTATCAATATCCAGGAACTCGTCATCAACATGGCGGAGGGCAACGACCACATTTGGATTCTGGGCACCCCGGCTGGAACGGCGGTTCGCGTTGTGGCCGGCCTCGGTTCGGACACCGTTCACCTAGGCGGTGATCCGGGTCCCATTGAAGTCGCCGTGGTGGACGGAGACGGCGAAATCACCGGCACGACGACACACACTTTCCCGCCCTCTTGGAATCTCTCCAACATCCAGGGCCCCTTGTTCATCGAAGGCGGTCTGGGCAACGGTGTGCCTAACCTTGAGCCGGGCGTGGGCCTGCCGGGTGAAATCACCGGTCCGCTGCCTGACATGGGCAATGTCAACCTGACCGTGAATGAGAATCTTCAGGTTGATCGTGTTGTGATCACTAACACCGGTGCCACGAGCGGCGGGGTGGGGGTCCTGACATCGGAACGGTTTGTTGGGTTCGGTTTGACGGATGACAAGGTCATCGCCGGCGTGGGATTCCCCGCCGGTCTGAGATATCTCGAGTTCGAGGAGGTCATTGTCCAGCTGGGCTCGGGTGGCGATACCCTCACCATTGAGAGCACGCACAAGGGACGGACGATTGTTCATGGCAATGATGGCAACGATACCATCAACGTGCGGTCGGTCTCCGGTCACACCACGATCTTCGGCGGTAATGGTGACGACACGATCAACATTGGTTCGCTTGCTCCGGCGACCGGTGGAACGCTTGACGATATCAAGGGCCTTCTCGCCCTCGATGGCGGTGCGGGGCACGACACGGTCAACCTCGATCAGCGCGGCAACACGGTGGGCAGCACGGGCTGGCTGACGCAGACCACGCTGACCGGCCTTGAGATGACTTCCGTGCTCGCCGTGGTGAACGACGCCATCAGCTTCCGCGTCAACGCCACCAGCGGCACCTATACCTTGGCTTACGGCGCTGCGACGCCGGAAGTCCTGGCTTGGAACGCCACCGCCGATGATCTCACCGCCGCTCTCTGGCGCCTGCTCGGCAATCGCAACGCTTTCGCCCAAAAGCTGGGCGATGAGTTCATCATCAATTTCCAAGGCGGCCTGCGGACCCACGCCGTGGATCTCAATGTCACCGGCGACGTCACCGTGACTCACCGGACCGATGGCGTGAACTACTACGGCATCGATACCTTGAATCTCGACCTCGGTTCCGGCGCCGACGTCCTCAATATCCGGGGCACGACCGCCGTAACCAACGTGAACAGCCACGATGGCGAGGACCGGTTCTATGTCTCTTCGCTTGCGGATCTCACGACCTCGACCTTCACCGATCTGTTGACGGGCCACCTCGATGACATCACCGGCGCGCTGAACATCAATGCTGGTGCCGGTCGCAACCTGCTCATGGTTTCCGACGAAGCATCGTCAGTCGGCAACGGCACCCTTGGCGCCCCGGCGCTCTTCACGAACAGCCTGCTCCGCGGTTTTGCCCCGGCGGACATCACCTACCTGGCTGATCCCGCCACCGGCAGCTTTGCCCAAGGCATCACCCTCTGGACCGGTGCGGGCGCCGACGTCATCAGCGTCACGAGCACCGACCACCGCGCCGATGTCCTCACCGTCACGACGCTCAACACCGGCGGCGGCGACGATCATGTTGCGGTGGTGCTCGACGTTGCGTCCGACGGTTTCTTCGTGCTCAACACGCAGGACGGGGATGACACCGTTGACGCATCCGCTTCGACGCTGCCGGTAATCGTTTTTGGCGGCTCCGGTGCCGACAACATTACAGGCGGTTCCGGCGATGATATCCTCTTCGGCGACCATGGACGCGTGCAGTATCTTGACGGCGCCACGGTGGTCGCGCTGATCGGCGGCGGTGGCCCGGGTGATTTTACTGACGGCCTGTTCCACAATGATTACACCCTCTTCACGACCGACGTCGTCCTCGGTTCCGGTGATACCATCGACGGGCTCGCGGGTCACGATGTGATTCTCGGCGGCGCAGCAGGAGACATCATCGCTGGCGGGGAAGGCGACAACATCGTGTTGGGTGACCATGGCACGGTTACCGTGGTTGCTGGTGTTGTCACTTCCGCTGTCACAACGGTGGCGGCCACGGGTGGCGCTGACACGATCACGACCCTCTCCGGTCGCGACTTCATCCTCGGCGGTGAAGCTGGCGATTTCATTGATGCGGGTGCAGGTGACGATGCCATTGCCGGCGATCATGGCGCTTTTGTTATCACCTCGCCGACGGCTTTCACTTTTACCGCAACTGAGTTTGCGAACGGCGGTTCCGACACCATCAGTGGCGGCTCTGGAGCGGACTTGATTGTGGGTGGCGCCGATAACGATATTCTATTCGGCCAGGAGGGCCGCAATGTGGTGCTGGGTGATCATGGTGACGTTTCTTGGGAATCGGCTACCGGTTCCATCACTGTCACCTCCAGCGCGGAGTCTATTGGCGGCGCTGATACTATCATCACCGGTGGCGATGCTGACGTGATTCTCGGTGGTGCGGGAGCCGATGATATCACAAGTGGTGCTGGCAACGACGTGGTGTTCGGCGATGCCGGCACGCTCGTTCTTGCAGGCGGTCTTCCGGTGAGTGCAGCTACAACGGCGCCCGGCTCGGGTGCAGGCGATCTCATCCAGACCAATGACGGTTCCGATACCGTGTTCGGCGGCGATGGCGACGACACCGTTAGTGCCGGCAATGGCGACAATCTTGTCTTTGGTGACTACGGCATGGTCACTTGGAATGGCGCATGGATCGCTATGGCCGCCGCCATGGATCAGGGTGTGGGCGGCAGCGACACCATCACGGCAGGTGACGACGACGATCTCATTTTCGGTGGCAATGCGGGCGACATCATTCACGCCGGCGCCGGTGCCGATGTTATCATCGGCGACCAGGGCACCATTACCTTCACGGCTGGTCTTGCGCTGCTGATCACCAACAGCCCGGCGAGTGGCGATGGCAACGATCAGATCTTTGGCGAGGCCGGCAGCGATGTCATTCTCGGCGGCGGTGGTGCGGATATGATCGATGCAGCGGCTGGCGACAACACGGTCGTGGGCGACCACGCGGAGGTCATCCGCGCTGTCAACGGATCGATGCTCACTACCGTGACAGTGACCTCCCTTAGCCTGGGTTCCGGTGGTAACGACATCATCACCGTCGGCGATGGCACCAACTTCATCGTGGCAGGCGCCGGTGACGACACCGTGGATGTCGGCGAGGGATTGAATGCGGTTCTGGGTGACGAAGGTGTGATCGACACCACCGAGTTTATCCTCACTTCCCTCGAGACTTTCGCTCTCTTCGGCGGCAACGACATCCTGCGCGCCGGATCAGGCGCCAACTACCTGGTTGGCGGTCTCGGTGACGATACCCTCCAGGTCGTGGGTGGCGTGAGCATTCTCCTCGGCGACCACGGCCGGATTGACGTGAACGGTGCCACGCTGATCACCGCGACGACCCTCGATGCTAACACCGGCGGCGCCGACACGATTGTGTCTGGGGGCGGCACCCACTGGATCTTCGGCGGTGGCGGTGGCGATACGATCACGGTGGGGAACGGCTTCTTCGTCATTTTCGGCGATCACGGCCTTATTGAGCTCACGAATGCCGGAATTTTGACGGCGTTGTCGATTGATGAGGCCTTCGGTGGCGGCGACACCATCACCACCGGTGCGGGCGATGATCTTATCCTAGGCGGTGCGGGCGCCGACACGATCAATGCCGGAGAAGGCGACAACCTGGTCTTTGGTGACAATGGATTCATCCATGTGACCAATGGTGTCGTCGATCACGCGACGACCTTGGACGATGCCGGCGCGGGCGGCGCGGATAACATCACGACTGGCTCCGGCATGGACATCGTGTTTGGCGGTGCCAACAACGACACGGTTCGCGGTGGCGGCGGCGTGGACGTCATTTTCGGTGACAGCGGTGAAGTGCTGTTCGTCGGCGGCAAACTGGTTTCCATTGAAAGCTTCGTCTCCGCGCACGCGGGCAATGACGAACTTCATGGTGAAGCTGGCGAGGACATCATCCTGGGCGGCCAGGGCTCTGACACGGTTTGGGGTGGCTTGGACAATGATATCATCATTGGCGACGAAGGCGTCGTGGTCTTGAGCGCCGGGGTCGTTCAATCCTTTGCCTCTGATCCCGACGCCAGTGGCGCCGGCGATGTGCTCAACGGCGCTGAAGGCGACGACCTCATCCTCGGCGGCAATGGCGACGACGTGATCCACGGCGGCGAAGGCAACAACGTCATCGTGGGCGACAACGCGCTGTTCACGATGCCTGGCCATGTGCTGGTGCAGGTTGAAATCCTGAGTCCACAAGCAGGCGGCGCTGATATGATTACTGCCGGTGCAGGCGACGACGTGATCATGGGCGGCGCCGCTGGTGACACCATCGCCGTTGGCGAAGGCAACAATGTGGTCGTGGGTGACCATGCCACCATCACCTTTATTGACGGCGCTTTTGCCACGTTGGTCGCGAGCGCGCCGGAGTTTGGTGGTGACGACGTTATCACGACCGGTTCGGGACACGATCTCGTGGCCGGTGGCGCTGGCGCGGATTGGGTCGATGCCGGCGACGGCTACAACGTGATCTTCGGCGATCATGCGCATATCATTCGGATCGGTGGCGCCCTGACCCTGGCCGAGTCGGTTGCCTTTACCGACGGTGGCGCGGACCTCATTTTTGCCGGCCCGGACAACGACTTCATCGTCGGCGGCACGGGTGGCGATACGATCCATGCGGGCGCCGGCAACGATCTCGTCTTCGGCGACAACGCCATGATTTCCGGCGACATTGATTTGTCGCTCCTGCCGCTCGCAATGGTGGACAAGCCCTTTGTCTTTGTCGCCATCGCCACCCAGAATCTCGGCGAAGATGGACGTGCCCAAGGCGGTGATGACGTGGTTTTCGCGGGTGCGGGCGACGACATCGTGTTCGGCCAGCAGGGCGACGACATTCTCTTCGGCGAGGATGGCGACGACGACCTCGTGGGCGG